>JBGASF010000086.1:0-34396 GCA_044229835.1 Polyangia bacterium
CCGGGGGCGCCTCCAGGAAGCGCACCTCCTCCAGCCCCGGGCCGCGCACCCCCGCCCCGCGCAGCGCCAGCACCAGCTCGGTCAGATCGACGCGCCGGATCTCGGGCGCGTCGTGCTCCGGCCGCGCCTCCAGATCCAGCCGCGCATACAGGCGCACGCAGCGCCCGGCCCGGGTGCGCCCCGCGCGTCCCGCCCGCTGCGTCGCCGCCGCGCGCGAGATCTTGGCCACCCGCCGCTCGGGCAGTCCGGTCCACGGCGAGTGCGCCGCGACCCGGTGCAGCCCGCTGTCGATGACCACGCTGACGCCCGGGATGGTCACCGAGGTCTCGGCCACGTTGGTGGCCAGCACCAGCTTGCGCGGCCCCGGTCGCACCGCGCGATCCTGCTCCGCGGCGGGCAGCTCGCCATGCAGCGCGTGCACCTCCAGCCCGTGCCGCGCCGCGATCTCGGCGCAGGCCTCGCGCGCGCGCCGGATCTCGGCCGCACCGGGCAGGAACACCAGCACGTGACCGTCGTCGCCCGGCGCCACCTTGCGCAGCGCCGCCGCGACCTGGCGCTCCAGCGGCAGGTCATCCTGGCGCCCGCGCCCCTGGGCCTCGTCATACTCGATGGCGACCTCGAAGGGCCGGCCCTCGCTGCGCAGCACCGGTCCGCCCAGCAGCGCCGCCAGCGGCGCGGCGTCCAGCGTGGCCGACATCGCGACCAGCTGCAGCTCGGGCCGGCGCGCGCGCAGCCGCACCAGCAGCGCCAGCGCCAGATCGGTCGCCAGGTGGCGCTCGTGGACCTCGTCGAGCAGCACCGCCGCGACGCCGCGCAGCTCGGGATCGCCGAGCAGCCGTCGCGTCAGCACGCCCTCGGTCACGAAGCGCACCCGGGTCGCCGCCGACGACACCTCGTCGAAGCGCACCTGGTAGCCCACGCGCTGCCCCAGCGGCTCGCCCAGCTCCTCGGCGACCCGCTGCGCGGCCAGCCGCGTGGCCAGCCGGCGCGGCTCCAGCACCCAGATCTCGCCACGCTCCGCCACCCCGGCATCGAGCAGCGCGCGCGGCACCCGCGTGGTCTTGCCCGCGCCCGGCGGCGCCTCGATCACCAGCGTGCCCGCGCGCGCCAGCGCCGCCGTGATCTCCGGCAGCAAGGCATCGATGGGCAGCGCGATCACGCGCCCACTCTACGTCACGTCAGCGCCTCCCGCTCACGGGAGGTTCGCGGTTCGACGCTCTAATGCAGGTACAGCGCGGCCTCGTTGACCGCGAACACCGCGCGCTCCAGCGCCTCGCGCGCGCGCCGCGCCCGGCGCAGCTCGAGCACATAGTCGCGCAAGAGCTTGAGGTCGCGGGTCGCCGCCGCCGCCACCCGCACGCCGGTGGTCCGCGTCAGCTTGCCGTCCATGCCGGGGCGCACGCGATCGAAGCACACCTGGGCTCGCGCCCAGATGATCTCGTCGATCCCGGGCAGCTCGATCTCGAGCTGCAGCGCGCCCAGCGGGGCCAGCCCGCGCTTCACGAAGGGCCGCTCGATGCGCATCCCGCTGCCCGACAGGTCGATCACGAAGCCGGGCCGCTCGTCGCCGTCGGCGATCTCGTTGCACAGGGCCTCGATCTCGACCCGGGGCGCCACCCGCCTCGGGTCCAACCACGCATGATGATCCAGCATGTGGTCAAGTGTAGGACACGCGAGACAGCGGGGGCAACAAACACAGTTTCGGGCCCTGGGCCCACGGCGCAGAGCAGGGGTGGTAGGGTGCCCGCCATGACCACCGACTACGCCGCCCTGGAGCGGCGCTTCACCGACCTGCTCCACCTCGACCGCGCCCCCATCGCCATCTCGCTGCTCGGCGCCGCCCCCACCGGAGTGCGCCGCTTCATGGGCCAGGTGCCCTCGGGCTGCTCGTTCTGGAGCATGGCCGCGACCGCTCCGGCCGGGAAGAGCGCCTTCTACACGGTGCCCGCCGATCACTTCAACTGCCCGGTGGGCAGCTACACGCACCAGATCGATCTGCCCCCCGAGCGCGCCGCCGAGCTCGGCGACGTGCTCGGCCTGATGACCCAGATCGGGTACCTCAAGATGGAGGAGGTGCCCGGCATCCCGCGCTGGGAGACCCCGCCGGCCGCCGTGGTCTACGCCCGCCTGGGCGAGGCGCCGCTGCCGCCCGACGTGGTCATGTTCGCGCTGACGGCGTCGGCCGCCATGCGCCTCAACGAGGCCGCCGCCTTCGCCGGCGTCAGCTCGGGGCTGGCGCCGATGGGCCGCCCCACCTGCATGGCCATCCCGGCCGCGGTCGCGCGCGGCGCCACCATGTCGCTGGGCTGCATCGGCAACCGGGTCTACACCGACCTCTCCGACGGTCACGCCTATGTGGCGGTGCGCGGGCGCGACATCGCCGCGGTGGCCGACCAGCTGGGCGGCATCGTCACCGCCAACCAGAAGCTCATCGAGTACCACGGCGAGCGCAAGGCGCGGCTGACCGTCCCGGCCTGACCGTGGCGGCCACCCGCCACGACTATGCCGAGCAGGCGGCGCGCTACGATCGCACGCGCGCCGCCAGCCCGGATCTGGTCGCGCTGCTCGAGCAGGCGGTCGCGGGTGCGCCGGGGCCGCGCCTGGTCGATGTCGGCGGCGGCACCGGCAACTATGCGGCGGCGCTGCGCCAGCGAGGCTTTGCGCCGCTGGTGATCGATCGTGCGCCGGCGATGCTGGCGCGGGCGCGGGCCAAGGGGCTGTCGTGTGCGCGGGCCGACGCCACCGCGCTGCCGGTGGCGACCGGCGCCGCCGACGTGGTGCTGTCGATCTCGATGCTGCACCTTCTGCCCGACTGGCGCGCCATGCTGCGCGAGATGCGGCGCGTGCTGCGACCTGGTGGGCGCGGCGCGCTGATGCTGTACACGCGCGAGAACCTCGGCGCGCACTGGGTGTTCGACTACTTCCCCAGCACGCGGGCCTGGGTCGAGGACTGGCATGGTCCGCTGGCCGAGGTGCTGGCCGAGCTGCCGGGCGCGCGCGTGCTGCCGCTGCTGTTCTCGGACGGCAGCGATGGCTCGCTGGCGGCGATGTGTCGCACCCCGGAGCGGCTGCTCGAGCCGGCGGCGCGCGCGCAGACCAGCTACTTCGAGAAGCTGGAGCGCGAGGCGCCCGAGGTGCTGGCGGCCGGGCTGGCGGCGCTGCGACGCGACCTCGACGAGGGCCGGCGCCCGGACGTCGAGGTCGCTGCAGTGCGCGAAAAGGTGGGGGATGGAACGGTCATCATGTGGACAGGGTGACAAGAAGTCGGACGCGGCCTACTCGGTCAGCGTGGCCGGCGGCTTGCTGCTGACCTCCAGCGTGCGCACGCCCTCCAGGCGCGCCAGCGACAGCCGCGACGGCTCGCTGCCGGCGCTGGCGCCGTTGCCGTAGGCGGCGCGGGCCTCCTCGAGGCGGCCCAGGCGCTCGTAGGCCACGCCGAGGTTGTTCCACATGTACGGCTCGGGGCCGTCGGCCTGGGTGGCCTGCTCCAGCGCGGCGGCGGCGTCGGCGAAGCGCTCCGACAGGATCAGGGTCAGGCCGAGGTTGTTCCAGGCGTACAGGTTGCCGGGGTTCTCCTCGGCGGCGCGCATGAAGGCCAGCTCGGCGCCGGGCAGATCGTCCTGCGCCAGGCGCACGCGACCCAGCGTGTTCCACGCCGCCGACGACGACGGCTGCTCCTCGACCGCGGCCTCGGCGCGCATCTCGGCGTCGCCCAGGCGGTGCGCGGCCAGGTCGAGGCGCGCCAGCTCGATCAGCGGCTGTGCGCTGCTGGGCGCGAGCTCGTGCGCGGCCTCGAAGGCGGCGCGCGCGGCGTCGGGCTGCGCCTTGGCGATGAGCTCGCGACCGGCGCGCAGGTGATCCTGGATGGTCAGCGGCTTGGCGACCGCCTCGCGGCCGACCGGACGCGCGGGGCCAGGCTCGGCCTCGGGGGAGCCGACCTTGGTGTCCGCGCTGGCGACCGGGCTGGGCGACGGCGCGACGACCGGCGTGATGCTCGGGCTCGGCGCCGGCGCGATGTCGCGGGCGGGTGCGGGTGCGCTGGCTCGCGGCTGCTGCTCGTGGCGCGCGCGCGGACGCCGGCAGCCCGGCAGCAGCGCGATCCCCAGCCCGGCCCACAGTGCGAGACGACCCCAGCGCGACGACTTGATGCGACCCATGACGAACCTCCTGGGAGCCTCGGCTCCCGTTCGCCAGATCTACAAAGCAGCTGCGATGCCAGCGCCAAGTGCGCGAATCTGGCCGGGCTGCCTGATGTGTGTGTCTGTGGGGAGACGCCACGGAGGCCGCGCGCACACGAGCACGAGCACGAGCACGAGCACGAGCACGAGGCGGGCTGCTGGGCGTTGCTACCCGAACGCCTGCGCCGCCAGCGCGAACAGCCGCTCGCGGGCACCCGGCAGCGCCACGCCGCCGAGCGACATCGCCGCAGGATGATCGACCCGCACGAAGCCGCGCTCGCCCAGCCAGGCGGCCAGCGCCTGCTGGGCACCCGCTCGATCGGGGATGTCGATGCGCAGCGCCGCCGGCGCGCCGCGCGCCAGCGCCGCGACCAGCGCCGTCGCACCCGCCACATCCGGCGCCAGCACCGGGCCGACCACGGTCAGCCCGTGCTGCTCGATGGCCAGCCCGAAGCCGACCACCCGCCCGCCCTCGCGCAGCACGCGGCCCTCGCGGGCCTGGGCGATCCGCGCCCGCAGCATGCGCGCGCGCTCGGCGCCGAAGATCTCGCGGTCGAGCTCCAGCACCGCCTGCACATCCGCCGCGCCCAGTAGCTCCACCCCGCGCGCATCCAGCTCGCTCAGCCCGGTCGCGCCCGGCGCCAGCAGCTTGTTCACGCGCCCGGTCTCGACGAACCCCGCGCGCGCATACACCGGTGCCCCCATCGCGGTCGCCACCAGCGCCAGCAGCGCACCCGGCCGCGCCACGCTCATGACCTGCTCCAGCACCGCGCGCCCGAGGCCGCGCCCGTGCAGCTCGGGCCGCACCACCATCTTGGCCACGAACGCCACGCCGCCGTGATCGACCAGCGCGCCGCAGCTGACCAGCGCCCCCGCGTCATCGCGATGGCCGAACACGCGTGCGCATGCCAGCAGCGTGCGCCAGTCGGCCACGCTGTCCTGCCAGCCCACCGACGCCGGCAGCGCCACCAGCGCCTCCAGGTCCTCGGCGCCCAGCTCCACCAGCTTCACAGCGGGCCCAGGTGCTTGAGCGCCTCGCGCTGCGACAGCCCCGACAGCTCGCCGCGGTGCGCGCGCACATAGCGCCGGACCTCGTCGGGCTGCTTGTACGCCAGCTGCCTGAGCGCCCAGCCGATGGCCTTGCGCAGGAAGAACTCCTTGGAGGCCAGCGACGGCTCGATGCACGCGTACAGCAGCTCGAGGTCGCACGCCGCGCCCACGTGCAGCTGGCAGATGATCGACGTGCGCCGAAGCCAGATGTCCGCCCCGCGGCTCCACCTCAGCAGCAGCGGCCGCAGCTTGTCCGGGAAGCCCACCAGCAGCGGCCCGATGCGCCGCGCCGCCACCTCGTCGACGAAGTCCCACCACGCCCCGGTCACGATCAGCTCGCGGTACATCGGCAGCGTCGCCGGCGTCTGCCAGGCCCGCGCGCGCCGGTCGCCGCTGAGCTGGATGGCCGCATAGCGCTCCTCGCGAAAGCGCGCCCCGCGCCACAGCCCCAGCACCTCGCCACGCCAGCTCGCGGCGTCCGCCAGCGCGAGGCCCGCGAACACCCGCTTGCAGGTCGCCTTGAGCAGCGCCGACGCCACGCCATGAAACGGCATCTCCGACTTCATGTACGCCTGCATCGCCGGCGCCCGGCCCGGGTCCGCGACCTCCACCAGCTCGGCCCGCAACCGCTTCAACAATGTTGTCATGCCGTCAACATTCTAGCGATACGGCGCCTGCAGCCCGGCCGCCGCCGCGTGCTGATCCACCCAGCGGCCGAGGACGTCGTTGCGCGGCAGGTGAGGGTCGCGGTGCGGCGCCGCCTCGCGCAGCAGCTTCCACGCCCGCTCGCTGTCGCCGAGCTCGTGAAAGGCCCACGCCAGCTGCTCCAGCAACGGCCCGGGGACGCGCAGCTGTCGCGCCGCGTCCAGGCGTCGCTCCAGCTCGGCCCGGCTCAGCGTGTGGGAGCCCTCCGCCATCGCGAGCAGCAGCTCGGCTTGCCACCAGCCGAGCAGCATGTAGTCGCCCTTCGGCGGCGGCCCCAGCAGCGCCCGCGCCTCATCGAGACGCCCCACCCGCGTCAGACAGCCGACGAGGCCCAGCTGGTTCATGGCCCGGTGCTGACTGGACAGGTGCACGTGCAGGCGCTCGGCCTCCTCGCGGTGGCGCAGCTCCTCCTCTGTCTTGCCCTGGTGCCAGGAGATGCCGGCGCGGTTCATGGCCACGAGCGCCAGTTGCCTGGGCGGGCCCTTGACCGTGGCGAGCAGCGCCTCTGCTTCGGTGAAGCGCCGCTGCTGGATCAGCAGCGCCGATCGGCTGATCGGGTTGCGTCTCTGGACCACCCAGACGACCGCTCCGATGCCCACCATCCAGAGCGCAGTGCGCCAGGGCGACTGGCCCTCGATGCGCCAGAAGTACAGCAGGGCCGCGACCGCGATCAGCACCGCAAGCAGGAGCTGACGCCAGGCCGGCACGACCGCTCCCCGCCGGTCGAGCTTGACGAAGCCCTTGCTGCGCTCGCGCAGCGCCCGCGAGATCTCGAGCTTGGGCGGCGCAGGCTGCTCGGGCGGTTCGCCCACGTCACACCCCGGGCGGCTGGCTGTCGGCCGCGGGTTCGCCGGCGGCGCCGCGCTCCATGGTGCTCAGGCGGTAGGCCTGGTTGCGCGCGCGCATCAGGGCGCCCAGCGGGCGGTGCTCCTCCAGGGCGTGCCAGGGGTCGAACGACAGCTGCTCCAGCCACTTCGTCATCGCCACGCCGCGCGCGCTGGTGACGTCCTGCACCGGGATGGTCAGGCGCGCGACCTTGACCAGCGGGGCCACGTCCTGCTTCCACTCCACGCGCGCGTCCTCGATCGGCGTGCGCTCGGCGTCGCGGTACAGCTGCACACAGAAGTCCCACGCCATCGGCGCCCTGGCCAGGCGCGCGCCCAGGTCCGCGCGCAGCCGGTCGTCGCCCTTGCCGTCCGCCGCGGCGTCGCTCGCGCCCGGCACCGGCTGCAGCACGAACTTGGCGGCGTACTCGCCCCAGCGCAGCGGCAGCCCGCTGAAGAAGGTCATCGTGGCCAGCGTCGCGGGCGGCTTGCCGACGCCCTTCAAGAACTCGCGCAGCATCTTGAAGGCGCCGCCGAAGCCGAAGCGCGCGATCAGCCGCGGCAGCGCCAGCGCCGGCGAGCGCGCCGCCTGCACGAAGCCGACGAACTCGTCGGGGCCGCGAAACGGCCCGTAGGCCATGTGGATGGCCAGCAGATCCTGGGTCACCGCGTCTTCCATGCCGGCGATGATCTTCTTGCCCGGCACGCCCAGCAGCTTGATGGCGATGCCGCGGATGTCGGGCTTGCCGTCGCCCTGGTGCACCGGGCCGCCATTGGAGAAGCGCACCAGGGCGCGATACGTCGTCGGCTCGGCAGCCAGCCCGACGCGCAGCTCCTCGGGCAACCCCGCCACGATCTCGAAGCTGCCCTCGACGCCGACGTGGCCCTTGCGATGCAGGCCGCGGCCCTTGCCGGAGCGCTTGTCGTTGCTGCGCTGGATCTCGCGCAGCGTCTCGGCGTGGCGGGTGAAGCGGTCGTCCTCGTCGGGCGCGATCTCCTCGCGCCAGTCGGTCGAAGGGGGCGGCGCAGCGCTCATGCGCGCCATGCTACCCCACGTCGCCGGCTCAGCGCACCCCGGCGACCACCCAGTCGATGGTCACGTTGGAGCAGGTCCCGCCGGCCACGAAGTCGACCGACAGCAGCATGTCGCTGCCGTTGACCTGGATGCGCCCACCCTCGGTCAGGGTGACGTCGGGGCCGGTGTCGCCGAACGGGGTGTCGGCGTCGGGGCGGAACTGCGGGCGCTGGATGCGACACGAGGTGCTGGTCGAGTTGACCCCGCTGCGCCGCGTGTACAGCACCACCTCGCGATAGGCCCCCACCGCGATGGGGCCGGTGTCGCGCGTGGTCGCGGTCAGCGCACCCTCGGCCAGCTTGGTGAAGGTGGCGCCGGCGGTGCAGCAGGCCTGCGCCCCGGCGTCGGGCACGCCACCGTCACCGCCCATCTTCATCGAGGTGCTGCAGTTGATCAGCACACCGCCCACCAGCGCCGCGACCACGAACATGACTCGATTCCGCATGGCTCCGCCTCCACCCACTCGGGGGTCGCGGGATATACGGACGACCGGGCGCGAACTTTCAGTCCTTTTCGGGTCGGACCAGCCCCTCGAGCGCGGCCAGCAGCCAGCGCCCGCGGCGCCAGCGCAGCAGCCAGACCCGGCCATCGGCGACCTCGACCCGCACCTCGGCCGTGCCCGCCGCGGTGTGCAGCGCGTCGATGGCCTCGTCGGCGGTGGTGGCCGCCACGGTGCCGAGGCCGCGCCCCTTGCAGTAGCGCGCCAGCACGCCGGCCGACTTGTGCTGGCCGTGCGCGGTCTGGTCGCCGCCGCCGATGTAGTCGTAGCCGACCGGGAAGGCGCTCAGCTTGCCGAGCGCGCCGGCCTTGCAGCGCTGGGCCGCGGCGCTGAGCCCGAGCACCGCCTTGCCGAGGACCGCCGGGGTCACCGCCTTGGCCGGCACGCCGAGCACCGAGACCAGCGACAGCCCGTCGCGCTCCAGGGTGATCTGGCTCAGGCAGGCGGCCTGCTTGGACGACGCCACCTCGGCCAGGCGCACCGTCAGGCTGCGCGTGGTGACGCCCAGCTTGGCGTCGGCGCGGCCCTTGACCGGCACCGCGCGCCAGACCTGGTCGCCCGACACCACGTCGAGCGCGCGCACCTCGGCGCCGGCGCCGACGTCGATCGAGATGCCGTCGATGAGCTCGTCGGCCATGAAGGTCACGGTCAGCTCGCTGCCCTGGCCCTCGCCGTCGGCGGTGCACCACGAGGTGTACACCCCGGGGTAGTCGATGCCGTCGAAGGCGTAGCGTGCGACGTCGCGGCCGTCCTCGCCCTTGCGCTCCGAGGTGGCGACCACCTTCTTGATGGCGATCACGCTGGCGTCCGCCGCCGCGCTTCCCACCAGCATCATCACCACCAGCCAGCCAGCGCGCATGGCGCGAGTATAGGGCGGGCCTCGCGCGGCCGCCGGGATTCTGCTAACACCCAGCGCGTGGAGCAGCGCGACGTCATCGTCATCGGCGGAGGCATCGCCGGGCTGTCGTTCGCCTGGCACGCCACGCGCGCCGGGCAGCGCGCCCTGGTGCTGGAGGCGGCGCCGCGCGCCGGAGGCTGCCTCGACAGTCGCCGCGTGGATGCCGGCAGCGCGGCCTACTGGTACGAGCTCGGCGCGCACACCTGCTACAACTCGTACCAGGCGCTGCTCGAGATCGTCGACGCCACCGGGCTGGGCGCGCTGATCCGCCCGCGCGGCGAGGCGCGCAAGCGCTTCGCGCTGCTGCGCGACGGCCGCCTGACCACCATGGGCCCGCTGTCGGTGTTCCGCCAGTTCAGCTGGTGGCAGCTGGCGGGGTCGCTGCTGCGCGCGGTGTTCTCGCGCAAGCGGCCCGGGCTGACCACGCGGGCGCACTTCTCGCGGCTGGTCGGGGCCGACAACTACCAGCGCGTGCTGGCGCCCTTCCTGTCGGCGGTGCCCTCGCAGGCGGTCGATGACTTCCCGGCCAGCGGGGCGGGCTCGCTGTTCAAGAAGCGCACCCGGCGCAAGGACGTCATCAAGACCTTCAGCTTCGACGGTGGCCTGGGCAGCGTGGTCGACAAGCTGGCCGGCCTGGTCGAGACCCGCACCGGCGCCGCGGTCAGCGCGCTGCGCCCGCAGGCCGAGGCGGACGGCGGTGGCTATGAGGTCGAGCTGGCCGATGGGCAACGCCTGGCGGCGCGCACGGTCGCGCTGGCGGTCGGGCCGGCGGCGGCGACGCGCCTCCTGGCCCCGGGGTTCCCCGCGCTCGCGGCGCCGCTGGCGCGCATCGCCACGGTCGAGGTCGACAGCGTCGGGGTGGTGGTCCCGCGCAGCGCGGTGGCCTTGCCAGAGCTGGCCTTCATCGTGCCCGCGGCCGACATCTTCTGGTCGGCGGTGACGCGCGATCCGCTGCCCGATCCCGCGCGGCGCGCCTTCGCGTTCCACTTTCGCCCCGGCCACAGCCAGGACGAGCGCCTGGCCTGCATCACGCGGGTGCTCGGCGTCGCGCCCGAGGCGCTCGAGGTGGTGCACACGCGCAGCACCACGCTGCCGTCGCCGGCGCTGGGCCACGACGCCGTGGTGGCGGAGCTCGATCGCGGCCTCGCCGGCACCCGCCTGGCGCTGACCGGGAACTACTTCGCGGGGCTGGCCATCGAGGACTGCGTGGCGCGCTCGAAGGCGGAATGGACGCGGGTCGCGAGATGAGGATGAGGCGTGTGATGGCCCTGACAGTGCTGATGGCGGCCGCAGGCTGCGGTGGTGGTGGCGGCGTGGGGAAGCATGATCACTCCGGCGCGGGCCACCACGGCCACGGCCACGGTCACGGCGGCGACATGCCGCACCGCTTCGACGACGCCGAGCGCTGGGCCAAGGTGTTCGACGATCCGGCGCGCGACGGCTGGCAGAAGCCGGGTGAGGTCGTGGCCGCGCTGGCGCTGGAGCCCGGCATGACCGTGGTCGACCTCGGCGCCGGCACGGGCTACTTCCTGCCCCACCTGGCGGCCGCGGCGGCGCAGGTCATCGCGCTCGATGTCGAGCCCAACCTCGTCGAGCACATGCGGCACCGCGTGATCGACGCCAAGCTCGGCAACGTCGATGTCCGCCTGGCCGCGCTCGACGATCCCGGGCTGCCGGATGGTTCGGTCGACCGCATCCTCATCGTCGACACCTGGCACCACATCGAGGACCGCGTCGCCTATGCGCGCAAGCTGGCGCGCGCGCTGCGCCCGGGTGGCTTCGTGCTGGTGGTCGACTTCACCAAGCAGAGCACCATGGGGCCGCCGCCGAAGATGCGACTGGCGGCCGAGGCCGTGGCGGCCGAGCTCGGCAAGGCGGGCCTGGTCGCGCACATCGCGGGTGATGACGAGGACGAGCTGCCCGAGCAGTACCTGGTGTCAGGCAGTCTGCCCGCCCGCTGAGTCCGGCGCTGGCGTGGACACCGCCGCCTCGCGCAGCCCGGGCACCTCGGGCAGCCGGCTCTCGCCCGGCGTGAAGTCGCGGTGGTACATGCGCAGCAGCGCCAGGAAGAAGGCCACCGCCAGCGGCCCGACCAGGAGGCCGATGGCGCCGAACGCCGCCAGCCCGCCGAGCAGCGAGAAGAACACCACGCCGCCGTGGATCTCCATGCCGCGCTTGATGAGCAGCGGCTTGATCACGTTGTCGACCAGGCCGACCACCACGATGCCCCAGATGGCCAGGAACAGCGCAGGGTAGGGGTGTCCGGTCGCCAGCAGCAGCGCCGCCGCGACCAGGCACACGCTGGCCGCGCCGATGGCGGGCACGAAGGCGACGAAGAAGGTCACGGTGGCGAAGAAGAACGGGTTGGGCACCCGCGCGATGAAGTAGCCCACCAGCGCCGCCGCTGCCTGCACCGCGGCGGTCACGACGGCCGACACCAGCACGGCGTAGGACACCCGGCCGAACATGCCGAGCAGCTCGCGCGTGCTGCCGCGCGGCAGCGGCGACACGCTGTCGAGCCAGGTCACCAGCTGATCGCCGCTGTGCAGCAGGAAGAACAGCGCCACGATCATCAGGGTGGCGCCGACGCCGGCCGCGCCCAGCGCCGCCGCCGCCTTGGTGCCACGATCGCCCAGCTGGCCGATGGCCTCGCCGAGATCACGCGGCAGCCGGTCGATGGCATCCTCGACCACGTTGCGCGCCGAGGCCGGCAGCTCGGCGATCAGCTTGGCGGCCTCCTTGCCGTGCGCGGTCTGGTACACGAAGGCGACGCCGTCGCTGCCGTCGCGGATGATGTAGGTCGCCGCCGCCGCGATGGGCCCGAGCAGCACCAGCACGACCCCGGTGGTGAGGACCCCGGCCGCGATGCTGCGGCGCCCGCGCAGCTTGCGGGTCAGCCATTGCCTGAGCGGCCACAGCACGCTGGCCAGCACGCACGCGATCAGGAGCTCGCTGGCCAGGGGCAGGAAGACGGCCCCGACCAGGAGCATCGCGATGGCCATCAGGAAGAGGAAGAAGCGCGGAACCGGCCGTTCGGTGGTCATGCCGGACGGTACACCAGGGGGACCGGGTGGGGAGGGCGAGCACGAGCACGAGGGGGGGCCATCCCCACGGTCACGGTCACGGTCACGGCCCACGGCCCACGGCCCACGAGACACGAGACACGAGACACGTGTCCCGTGTTCCGTGTTCCGTGTTCCGTGACCGTGACGGTGACCGTGACCGTGATGTTGGGGCGTGGGTTTGCTACGGGGTGGGCAGCGAGCAGGTGCGCGTGCCGCCGCCGCCGCACACGAAGGGCGGGGCGCAGCTGGCGGTGTTGCCGCTGACGCAGCAGGGCTGGCCGCTGCCGCCGCAGGAGCGGCAGGTCGCGGGGCCGCCCTGGGTCACGCACTGGGTGTAGAGATCGGTGCACGACACCCCGCTCTCGCAGCAGGGCTGGCCGGCCTT
Organism: Polyangia bacterium; assembly: GCA_044229835.1. Taxonomy (GTDB): domain Bacteria; phylum Myxococcota_A; class Polyangia; order Haliangiales; family JADYYK01; genus JADYYK01. Next base: position 12,680 of record JBGASF010000086.1, read on the forward strand.
GCCGCAGGTGCCGCCGTTGCAGCCGCCGCCGCTGCACATGCCCTGGTTGCCGGAGCACATGGTGCCGGCGCCGACACACTGCGCAGGCAGGTTGCCGCGCTGATCGCAGCAGCCTCCGCCGCTGCACTGGTTGCCGGCGCAGCACGGCTGTCCGGGGCCGCCGCAGGCCACACACTGCGCGTTGCCGCCGATGCCGCCGCCGCTGCACACCAGCCCGCTCGAGGTGCAGAAGCTGGAACCGCCGACGACCGCGGTCTGGCAGCAGGCCTGGCCCATGCCGCCGCAGCTGAAGCCGCCGGGGCCGCTGCTGCAGCTGCCCGCCATGCAGGTGACCTGCGCGACCTGGGCGCTGCACACCGCGCCGCTCATGCGACAGCGGTTGTTGACGCAGCAGCCGGCGGCGCCGCAGGTGTTGGTCTGACAGCAGGCCTGGTCGCTGCCACCGCAGGCCACGAAGCCGCCGTTCGAGCACACCATGCCCGAGGTCGCCGGGGCGCCGTTGCCCGAGGCCACGCACGAGCCGCCGCTGCAGCAGCCGCCGCCGCCACAGGTGTTGCCCGCGCAGCAGGCCTGGCCCGGCGCGCCACACACCGCGCAGCGACCGCTGGTGCACTGCGCGCCGCCGCTGCACATCGAGCCCGACGCGATGCAGCGCCCACCGGCGCCGCCGGCCGGGTCACAGCACGCGCCGCCGCCGCACATCTGGCCGGGGCAGCACGGCTCGCCGGGGCCGCCGCAGGTCTGGCACAGCCCGCCGCCGCCGCACACCAGGCCGGCGCCGCTGCACGAGTCACCACCACAGCAGGGCTGACCAGCGCCGCCACAGGCCACGCACTGACCGCCCGAGCAGGTCGCGCCCGCCCCGGTGCAGGTCATGCCGGCGCAGCAGGCCTGACCGGTCGCGCCGCAGGTGCCGCACGAGCCGTTGGCGCAGGTGCCGCCGATGACCGGGCAGCTGTTGCCGCTGCCGGTACAGATCTCGGCGATGCAGCAGCCGCCCCCGCTGCAGCTGTTCGACGAGCAGCAGGCCTCGCCGGCGCCGCCGCAGCGCGCGCAGGTGCCGCTGCCGGGGCCGACACACACGTTCGACCCGGTACACTGCCGCCCGGCGCAGCAGGTCTGCCCCGCGCCGCCACAGTCCGTGCACATACCCCCGATGCAGGCACCCGCCGAGCAGGCCGGCGCCGAGGCGCAGCAGGCCTGACCCAGGGTCCCGCACGCCGTGGTGTTGCCGCTGTCCACCGTGGCGTCGCCGCCGCCGCCGTCGTCCCCGGTCACCGCGCCATCGACCGCGGCGTCCATCGAGCCACCGGGGTCGTCGTCTCCACAGCCAACCGCAGACGTCAGCAACGAGGCAACCGCGAGCAGGCCAAGCCAGTGGCGCATCCGGGACATAGGCGACCTCCAAACCAACGATTTGGTCAGCGGAACAATCATACTCCTGGGCGCCGCCGCTGTGAAATGTCCGCCCCCGCCCAACCCGCCATTCCGCTTGACGTTTCTCGCACGGGCCGATACGACTACGCAGCGCAAATCGCCCTGCTACGGGTCCATCCAACGCGCGTCCACCGAGGACTTTCATGCGCTTCGAACTCGCCAACATCCTGGTCTTCCTGAGCCTGGCGGTCGGCTTCCTGCTGGTCACCCTGACCCTGGGCAAGCTGCTGCGCCCGTCCACTCCAGATCACAACAAGAACATGATCTACGAGTGCGGCGAGGTCCCCATCGGACAGGCCTGGTTCAACTTCAACCCGCGCTTCTACATCGTCGCGCTGGTGTTCCTGATCTTCGACGTCGAGGTCGCCTTCACCTGGCCGGTCGCCCGCGTCTTCAAGAGCTTCGTGCGCTCCGGCGAGGGCGCCCTGGCCTTCGCCGAGCTGGCGGTCTTCGTGGTCATCCTGATCGTCGGCCTGGCCTATGTGTGGATCAAGGGCGACCTCGAGTGGCTCAAGCAGATCGTGCACGAGGACAACCGCGAGCCGGTACCTGGTGCCAGCCGCGCCGAGCCCGTCACGGCCCCCAAGGAGGCCGCCTGATGGATCCGCGCGCGATCTTCGACCGCGTGGCCGCGCAGTTCGGCGACGCCGTCTACGACTACAAGCCGGCCGTGGTCGGCAACGACAAGACCAACAAGGGCTTCATCAACCGCGACAACGAGTTCAAGTGCAAGGCCGAGCGCCTGCTCGAGGTCATGACCTTCCTGCGCGACGACGCCGAGCTGCGCATGGACTTCCTGATGTGTGTCACCGGGGTGGACTACATCAAGGAGAAGACCCTGCAGTCGGTCTACCACCTGTTCTCGTACCCGCTGCGCCACCAGATCGTGGTCAAGGTCGATCTGCCGCGCGACAAGCCCGAGGTGCCGTCGGTGGTCGGGGTCTGGATCACCGCCGACTGGAACGAGCGCGAGCAGTACGACCTGCTCGGCATCATCTACACCGGCCACCCCGATCTGCGCCGCCTGCTGATGCCCGATGACTGGGCCGGCCACCCCATGCGCAAGGACTACAAGGAGGCGGAGATGTATCGCGACATGCCGACCTCGCGCTACTCGCCGCTGGAGATGCTGTCGGTCTACGACAAGGCCCACGTGCAGGTGTCGACCGATCCCAACGTGCCCGGTGGCCGCAAGGCCAGCGCGCCCGAGGAGACCAACGACTGATGTCGGAGCTCATCATCAACTACGCGGATTCGGGCGAGGAGATGACCCTCAACATGGGTCCCCAGCACCCGTCCACGCACGGCGTCATCCGCTTCATCGTCAAGACCGACGGCGAGATCATGTCGTCGGCCGAGCCCGACGTCGGCTACCTGCACCGCGCCATCGAGCACATCGCCGAGAAGTGCACCTACGAGGGCTTCATGCCCTACACCGATCGCGTCGACTACGTCTGCGCGATGACCGCCAACCACGCCTGGGCCGCCGCGGTCGAGAAGCTGGCCGGCCTCGAGGTGCCGCCCCGCGGCGAGTGGCTGCGCATCATCTCGGACGAGCTGGATCGCATCTCGTCGCACTGCATCGCGCTGGGCGCGATGGCGATGGACATCGGCGCCATCACCCCGTTCCCCTACGCCCTGCGCGAGCGCGAGTACATCAACGATCTGCTCGAGATGCTGTGCGGCAACCGCCTGACCTACAACTATCACCGCGTCGGCGGTGTGGGCTGGGACATGCCCGAGGGCTGGCGCGACAAGGTGCTGCGCTTCCTCGATCACTTCGAGCCCACCATCGACGAGTTCAACCGGCTCATCACCAACAACGACATCTTCGTGGCGCGCCTGGCCAACATGGCGCCCATCTCCGGACCGGACGCCATCGCCTATGGCCTCGGTGGCCCCAACCTGCGCGCCTCGGGCATCGACTACGATCTGCGCCGCGACCAGCCCTACTCGCTGTACTCGCAGTGCAAGTTCAACGTGCCCATCGGCAGCGGCCAGATGGGCGCCGTCGGCGACTCCTGGGATCGCTTCTGGTGCCGCGTCGAGGAGTGGCGCGAGTCGGTCAAGATCACGCGCCAGGCGCTCGACGAGATCGAGAAGACCCCCAAGGGCGAGTTCTGGATCCACCCCAAGAAGCTCAAGCCCAAGGGTGATGCCATGGCGCGCGTCGAGGCCGCCCGTGGCGAGATGAGCTGCTACGTGGTCGGCGATGGCTCGGCCAACGCCTTCCGCGCCCGTTTCCGCACCGGTTCCTTCAACGCCATGCAGGTCATCCGCGAGAAGTCGAAGGGGCTGATGGTCGCCGACCTGGTCGCGCTCATCGCCTCGCTCGACGTCGTCGCGCCGGAGATCGATCGCTGATGCGCGCTGGTTCGCTCGCCCTCACCCTCGCCACCACCCTCGCGGCCACCGGCACGCTGGTCGGCTGCAACCAGAAGAACCAGGACTTCCGGGACAAGGTGCGCGATGTCCGCCCCATCACCCTGGAGCGTCACGGCACCATGGTGGTCGAGGCCGCGGCCTCGCGCCCCGGGCTGGAGTACGTCGTGGTCCTGAACGGCCGCTGGCGCGTGCCCGAGAAGGACGGCTGGGAGACCCGCAAGCTCGAGGTCTACGGCCGCGGCGCCGCCGGCGACCGCGTCCTGGTCAACGTCGACGAGCTGGAGGAGCGCCTGGGCGGCCATCGCCGCTTCCAGGGCCAGGTCTCGGTCGAGCTGGCCGGCGACGCTCCGCGCAAGGTGGTCGCCAAGCCGCTGTACACCCGCCTCAACTTCTTCCCGCTGTCGCTGCGCCAGTCGGCCTACAACCTGGTCGAGGACGGCGTCGAGATCGGCGGCCTGCGCGTGCTGCCGGGCCGCGAGGGCAAGTTCACCGACTACCTGGGCGCGCGCCTGTACATGGCGCGCGACAAGCAGAGCAAGAAGCCCATCGGCATCACCGTGGCCGACCTGCGCCAGGCCTTCGACGGCCAGGAGTTCATGGGCCGCTACGACTGCGGCAACTACCAGCAGGGCTGGGTCAACGACGCCAAGAACCCGCCGCCGCTGCCGGTCGACGGCGAGGGCAAGCCGCACAAGGACTTCATCTGCCAGGGCACCCTCGACAACATCGTGGCCTTCGACGAGGCGCGCGTGCTGGGCTTCGACGCCGAGCTGTTCATGAAGGTGTCGGGTGGCAGCCGCTACATCGATCGTCACACCGCCGAGGCCTACACCCGCAAGGCCGGCAAGCTGGCCGCCGCGGGCCTCAAGAAGGGCGACGTCATCGTCCGCGTCTGCGGCAGCAAGCCCAGCCCGATGGATCCCGCGGTCCCGTGCGAGCCCGGCGAGGGCACCAAGGACGTGCGCTCGGTGGCCGATCTGGCCGCGGTGTGGCGCAACGCCGACGAGGCCCAGGTCTATGTCGAGGCCCAGCGCGGCGCCGCCACCGTGACGGTGCCGCTGGGCACCTTCGGCGCGCCCGCCGAGCTGCCGGTCGGCTTCCTGCTCGCCGGCGTCCTGATGGCGGCCGGCCTGCTGGTGCTGCTGCCGGTCGGCCCCGGCGCCGGTCTGATCGTCGTCTGGGAGCGCAAGGTCGCCGGGCGCATGCAGTCGCGCTTCGGTCCCAACCGCGTCGGCCCCGGGGGCTGGCTGCAGTGGCTGGCCGACGGCGTCAAGCTGATCGTCAAGGAAGACGTCATCCCGACCGACGCCGATCCGCTGCTGTTCCGCGCCTCGCCCTACCTGGTCTTCATGGGGCTGTTCGCGGTCTTCGTCGTGTTGCCGTTCTCGCAGTCGATGATCATCGCCGACCTCGACATCGGCCTGCTCTACCTGATGTCGGTGACCTCGCTGGTCGTGGTCGGCATCATCATGGGCGGCTGGTCGTCGAACTCGAAGTGGTCGCTGCTCGGCGGCATGCGCTCGGCCGCGCAGATCATCAGCTACGAGCTGCCCGCCGGCCTGGCCATGCTGTCGGTCGTCGTCATCGCCGGCACGCTGTCGCCGCAGACCCTGGTCGCCAACCAGGGCGGCTCGCCGTGGCACTGGTTCGTGTTCGACAACCCGATGACCTTCACCTGCTTCTTCATCTGGTTCATCAGCGCGCTGGCCGAGGGTAACCGCACCCCGTTCGACCTCCCCGAGGCCGAGTCGGAGCTGGTCTCGGGCTACAACACCGAGTACTCGGGCTTCCGCTTCTCGATCTTCTTCCTGACCGAGTGGACCAACCTGTTCGTCATCGGCGCCATCGCCACCACCGTGTTCTTCGGCGGCTGGCGCATCCCCGGCGTGCACCCCGACACCATGGAGACCTCGTTCTTCTGGCAGGCGGCGGGCTTCGCCATGATGATGTTCAAGTCGCTGGTGTTCGTCTTCATCGTGATCTGGATCCGCTGGACGTTGCCGCGCTTCCGCGTCGATCAGATGATGAACATGTGCTGGAAGTACTTCGTGCCCATCACCCTGGCCAGCCTGATCCTGGTCGCGGGCTACCAGTGGGTCACGCCGACGAACATCCGCGAGTATGTCCGCTACGCCATGTTCGCCGTGTTCGGCGTGGGCCTGGGCGGCTTCTTCGTCTCGCGCGTCATCTTCACCTACAAGTCGACCAAGAAAACCCTGCGGTTGACCTAGAGGCAGACTGAAAAGCCATGGCTGAGCAAAAAGGCACCAACCAATCGGGCAAGCGCGGCTACTTCGGCGCCATCCGCCACGCCGCGCGCAGCGTGCTCGAGGGCATGGCGGTCACGCTGTCGTACATGTTCAAGGCGCCGACCACGGTGCAGTACCCGGATCGGCTGCCGATGCCGATGCAGGACATGCTGCCCGAGCGGTCGCGCGGCTTCCTCGAAGTCGACATGGACATCTGCACGGCCTGCAAGGCGTGCGAGCGCGACTGCCCGATCAACGTCATCGCCATCGACCTCGAGAAGCTCGACGGCGTGCGCGGCATGACCCGCTTCGACATCGACCTCGGCAAGTGCATGTACTGCGGCATCTGCGTCGAGGCCTGCCCGACCGACGCCATGGCGCCCGGCGACACCGAGCAGACCAAGTGCATCCGCTTCACCCGCGAGTTCGAGGGCGCGACCTCCAACTTCGAGTCGCTGACCTTCCGCTTCATCCGCCCCGGCGACTACATCGTGCCGTACAAGCCCAAGAAGGGTGAGATCTCCGACACCCACCGCCGCGGCGAGATTGCCCGCGAGGTGCGCCAGCGCGCCGCCGAGTACAACCACCTGGCCATCCAGTGGGCGCTCGCGAATGGCGGCGCCAAGAAGGGCGGCGCGCTCGAGGAGGTCATCAAGGAAGAGGTCATCGTCGCCCGCGCCAAGGAGCTCGACGCCCTGGTCAAGCCGGTGGCGCAGGATCGTCAGGGCCTGGAGAACCTGCTCTACGACCAGGCCCTGGCGCAGACCGACTGCGAGGCCTGCGGCTGGCCGACCTGCCGCGCCTACGCCGACGCCATGATCACCGGCAAGGACGGCGAGTACTTCAAGTGCGAGCCGGGCGGCGCCCAGTCGACCCGCGACATGAACCTCATCTTCCAGCTCCGCCTCGGCAAGTCGCCCGAGGACGCCGCCAAGGCCGCGGCCCAGGTCGTGCGCGAGCGCCACTCGACCTAGCAGGCCCGCCAGCGTTTTTTTTCACCACCCGACTTGATCGTCGTCAAGTCGCTCCTTGATCAGATCAGTAGCGTGCCTCGACCCCGGCCTGCCTGCCGGGCCGAGGAGGCTCGACGATCGTGCTCCGCCATCGCCTGCCCGCGCTGACCGCGCTGGGCGCCCTGCTGACCCTGACCCTGATCCGCCTCGGCCACGCCGCCCCCAGCTCCGAGCATGGCTGGTCGATGCCTCACGACGCCTCGGTGCACGGCCACCGCCTGGACTGGCTGCTGCACATCACCTTCGTCTTCATCGGCATCCTGTTCCTCGTCATGTGCGGCTGGATGCTGATCGCGTGCGTGCGCCACGGCCGCAAGCACAGCGCCAGGTATGACCATGGCGACAAGCGGCGCTCGATGCTGGCGCCGCTGGGCATGGCCGCCATCGTCTTCGTGGTCGTGGACGGCAACCTGTTCTTCCACTCGACCAAGGACATGCACTCGATCTTCTGGAACTTCGCGCACGCCGAGTCGGCGCCCAACGCGGTGCGCATCGAGGTCAACGCGCACCAGTGGGCCTGGGACGCGCGCTACGCCGGCCCCGACGGCAAGTGGAACACCCAGGACGACGTGGTGACGCTGAACGACATCCGCGTCCCGGTCGGCGCCCCGGTCATCTTCCAGCTCGGCGCGGTCGACGTGCTGCACAGCTTCTACCTGCCCAACTTCCGCGTGAAGATGGACGTCGTCCCCGGCAACATCACGCGGGCCTGGCTGCAGGCGCGCGAGGTCGGCGAGTTCGAGATCGGCTGCGCCCAGCACTGCGGCACCAACCACTACAAGATGCGCGGCCTGCTGACGGTGCTGCCGCCCGCCGAGTACGAGCGCTGGCTGGCCGACGCCTCGCGCGACTCGGCGCAGCGCTGGCGCGCCGAGGACACCGCGGCGCACTGGGGCTGGCCGTGGGAGAAGGGAGCCCGCAAGTGAGCGGCCACGAGCAGGCCATCCACCCCGCGCCGACGTCGTTCATCCGGCGCTACATCTTCTCGACCGATCACAAGGTCATCGCCAAGCAGTTCCTGTGGGCGGGCCTGCTGTTCCTGGCCATCGGCGGCACGCTGGCCATGATGATCCGCTGGCAGTGGGCCTTCCCGGGCGCGCGCGTGCCGGTGCTGGGCGCGCTGTTCCTGCGCGGCAGCGGCGGCGCGGTGACCCCCGCGGTGTACCCGCAGCTGTTCACCAACCACGGCCTCATCATGATCTTCTTCGCCATCACGCCGCTGCTCATCGGCGCGTTCGGCAACTTCTGCATCCCGCTGGCCATCGGCGCGCGCGACATGGCCTTCCCGCTGCTGAACCTGCTGTCGTTCTGGACCTTCGTGCTGTCGCAGCTGATGGTGATCGCGTCGCTCCTGACCAAGCTCGGCGGCGCGGCGGCGGGCTGGACCACCTATCCGCCGCTGTCGACCAACATCGGGACACCCGGCCTCGGGCAGACCTTGATGATCGCGGCGCTGTTCGTGACCGGCGTGGCGACCATCATGGGGTCGATCAACTACGTGGTCACGGTGATCCGCCTGCGCGCGCCCGGCATGGGCTGGATGCGCATGCCGCTGACCATCTGGGGGCTGTGGCTGACCGCGATCCTCAACATCCTGTTCGTGCCGGTGCTGGGCGCCGGCGGCCTGATGCTGCTGATTGACCGCCTGTTCGGGACGCAGTTCTTCATCGCCGGCGCGCACGGGCAGGGCGATCCCATCCTGTTCCAGCACCTGTTCTGGATCTTCGGCCACCCGGAGGTCTACATCCTGATCCTGCCGGCGTGGGGGATCGTGTCGGACCTCCTGTCCTACTTCGCGCGCAAGCCGGCGTACTGGTACCGCGGCACCGTGCTCGCGATGATCGCGGTGACCACGGTGTCGGGGCTGGTCTACGGCCATCACATGTACGTCACCGGGATGAGCCCGCTGCTGGGCCTCGGCTTCGAGGCGCTGACGCTGGCCATCAGCTTCCCGGCCGTCATCCTGTTCGCCAACTGGCTGTCGACCATCTGGCGCGGCTCGCTGCGCTTCACGGTGCCGATGCTGTTCGCGCTGGGCACGGTGTTCGTGTTCGGCCTCGGCGGCCTCACCGGCCTCCTGCTGGGCACCATCTCGACCGACGTCGTGCTGCACGACACCATGTACGTGGTCGGCCACTTCCACTTCACCATGGCGGCGGCGACCTTCATGGCCAGCTTCGGCGCGCTGTACTTCTGGTTCCCCAAGATGTTCGGCCGCAAGCTCGACGAGCGCCTGGGCAAGCTCCACTTCTGGGGCTCGGTCGTCTTCATCACGCTGACCTTCGGCGGCATGCTGATCGCGGGCTACGCCGGGCAGCAGCGCCGGCTGTTCGATCCGTTCCAGTACCGCTTCCTGGCCCGGCTGGCCTGGCTCAACCGCGCCACCAGCGTGTCGGCCTTCATCCTGGGGGCCTTCCAGGTCGTCTTCGTGTGGAACTTCCTGCGCAGCATGTTCGCCGGCGAGAAGGCGACCCAGAACCCCTGGCAGGTCGGCACCCTGGAGTGGACCCACGCCGCCACCCCGCCGCTGCACCACAACTACGACGTCATCCCCACCGTGGTCCGCGGCCCGCACGAGTTCTCGAACCCCGCCGTCAAGGCCGCCCTCGGCCGCGACTGGATCGGCCAGGCCGAGGAGCTCGCGGTCGCCGAGCACGCCCCCACCGGCACCGGCCACAGCCAGGCGGGCTAGGTCAGCCGCCTCTCCGCCGTTCCTTCACCCGCGCATGGATGGCATCCGCGCTCTCCGTCCTGAACAGGTCGTCGACCACGATCCACAGCTTGTCGTCGAGCACGTCCGGGTCGGTCGCCGCGGTCAACATCTCCGCCAGATAGCGCTGCACCAGGAGCTCGAGGTCGAGCGGCTCGTGCGCGTGCATCTCCATGATGTGGGCACGATCGCCCGCGAAACAGCGCGCGATCTTGAGCAAAACGAGGTCATAGCGCTCGGGGATCCGCACCTGCAGCGTGCTCAAGCCGCCCAGGAGAACCAGTCGATCCTCGAACTCGTATGGCGGGTGTGCGACCGGCGCTCCAGCGAGTTCGACATCCAGACCAAGGCGTTGCCTGGTCAGGGCGAGGGCCTGCACGAGGTCGCTGTCATAGCGCGCGTTCCAGACGTCGATGTCCTTGGTCGCGGAGGTGACGCCGTACATCAGCGCGCCTGCCGCACCGCCGATCACCACCAGCTCGCATGGCCTGGTGAGGTTGCGATCGAGCTCCTCGAGGAAGCGCCGTAGGTCAGTCGCGCTGTAGCTCATGGGCGGTGAACTTGCGGAAGTGCGACGCGAAGGCGTCGAGGTCCATGTTCATGCGGTAGTGCCAGCGACGGGCCACCGCGGGAGTGCGCCGCTCTGCCAGGGCCCGGGCGCGGGGTGAGGTGCCGTCGCTGCGGAAGAAGTCGCGCGCCAGCTTGACCCGGCGGTCCAGGAGCTGGCGCGCCCAGTCTTTGAACTGCTGCGCGCCCGAGAGCTCGGCGGTCAGATCGAGGAAGAAGCCGAGGCGTTGCCGCTCGCCACGGGTGCGCGCCTGGGCGGCGAGTTCGTCCCAGTCCAGCTTGGCGCGGTTGCGCCAGAGCAAGACCGGCAGGGTCCGCGCCACGCTGGGATCGCGGGGCGCAAGCGCGGCCCCGTCCACGACGGTCTGGGCCAGCGACACCGGCTTCGCCTCGCCCTCGACTGCCAGCGGTGCCCCGGCGTCACGGAGGCGGACCCGCACGTCCTGATCGGGTCCGCTCAGCTCGGCCCGGGGCCGTGGACCCCGCGATGACTCGACCAGCTTCTCGAGCAGCGCGTATCCAGGGTGCTCCTTGCGCGCATGGTACTGCCGCTGGCCCTTCTCGCCCTGGCTGGTCACCAGTCCAAGCTGCTCCATCGCGGCCAGCTCCTTGTGCACGGTGGCGTAGTTGCACCCCGCTCGTCGGGCCAGCTCCGCCGCCGAGCCCGCGCCCCCTGACCACAGCAGCTCGACCAGCCGCCGTCGGGTCCGCGAAGTGACCAGGAACTCCAGCATACGTTCAATCATATTGCTATTTGTAATAAGTGCAAACACATCGTTTTTCGTCGCTTTTGCATCCCAGCTGCCGCACCGCGCCAGCGCACCAAGCAGCGCTTCAAGACCCTGGACATCGCACGGGGTTTCGCGGTAACAAGCTGCCGCGCTCACCGCCAGCGGTGTGTGCCCACAGCCCCGAGAAGAGCCCCCGAGAGGACGAGACCCAGGCATGGACTTCATCTCGATGATCACCCCCGAGGCGCTGGTCTTCTTCGGCCTCGCCACGCTCGCGGTGGCGGGAGCGCTGGGGGTCGCGCTGGCCACTAACATCCTGTATTCAGGCTTCGCGCTGATGGCGACGCTGGGCGGGGTCGCGGGCCTGTACCTGTTCATCGGCCTGGACTTCCTGGGCATCGCGCAGCTGCTCATCTATGTCGGCGGCATCCTGGTGCTGATCCTGTTCGCGGTCCTGCTGACCAACCGCATCGGGGCCGTCAACGTGACCAACGTCTCTGCGCCCAGGGCGCTGGGCGGCGCCGGCGCCCTCGGCCTGCTGGGCCTTCTGACCCACGTCGCGGTCAAGACCGACTGGGTGCTGACCACGCCGGTGTCGACGCCGACCACGGCGCGCATCGGTGACGCCTTCCTGCGCGAGTACCTGCTGCCCTTCGAAGTCGCGTCCATCGTCCTCCTGATGTCGCTGGTCGGCGCCATGGTCATCGCGCGCCGCGCCGTGCGCGACCGTCCCCTGCCGCCCGTCGCGGGCGCGACCGCGCCGGCCCCCGACGGCGCAGAGCGGCTGCTGTAAGCCATGGAAAAGATCTTCCAGATTGGCCTGACGCACTACCTGGTGGTAGCCGCCATCCTGTTCGCCGCCGGCATGTTCGTGGTCGCGACCCGGCGCAACGCGGTCGCCATCCTGATGGGCGTCGAGCTCATCCTCAACGCGGCGTCGCTGAACTTCGCGGCCTTCTCGCACTTCGTGCACGGCCACATCACCGGCCAGATCGTCTCCATCTTCATCATCGTGCTGGCGGCCGCCGAGGCCGCGATCGCGCTGGCCATCGTGCTCGCCATCTTCCGCCACTACCGGACCATCGACGCCGAAGAGACGTCGTTGCTGAAGGACTAGGAGCCGCCACCCGTGGGAGAGCTCTACGCCAGTTTCATCCGCCCGAAGGAGATCAACCTCCTTTACCTGATCCCGTTGTTCCCGCTGATCGGGGCCTTCATCAACGGCATCTTCGGCAAGAAGATCCAGGACAAGCTGGGCAAGAAGGCCAACCACGCCATCGCCATCGCCATGATGGTCGCGGCCTCGGGCGTGGCCCTGTATGCGTTCCTCGGCATGCTGATCAAGCAGCCGGCCGGCCACCGCATGCTGCACGACCACGTCTTCCCGATGATCCACATCGGGTCGCTGCACCTCAACTTCGCCTTCGCGATGGATCCGCTGAGCGGGATGATGACCCTCATCATCACCCTGGTCGGCACCGGGATTCACATCTACTCGACCGGGTACATGCACTCGGAGAAGGCCTACTGGCGCTTCTTCTGTTACCTCAACCTGTTCATCTTCTCGATGCTCCTGCTGGTGCTGGGCGACTCCTTCGCGATGATGTTCTTCGGCTGGGAGGGCGTCGGGCTGTGCTCGTACCTGCTGATCGGGTTCTGGTACACCGACAAGAAGAAGGCGTCGGCCGGCATGAAGGCCTTCGTCGTCAACCGCATCGGTGACTTCGGCTTCGTGGTCGGCCTGTTCTTCCTGTTCTGGGGCCTCGGCGGCTACTGGCAGAAGGGCCAGTACATCGACGAGACCCGCGGCCCCAAGGACGCCGTCACGCTGGCGGCGTCGCCCTCGGTGCTGCCGCAGTCGGGCGAGTTCGTCGCGGTCGACGGCTTCACCCGCAAGGGCGTCACCGCGACCTGGATCGACCCGGCGCACGCGGCGCACCACCCCGGCGAGCCGCTCAACCTGCTGGCCGAGGCCAAGGGCCCCGCCGCCGAGCAGGTCTCGGTCGTGGTCGGCCCGACCATGTCGTTCAACGAGCTGCGCGGCCAGCTGTCGATCACCAACGGCCGCGGCGAGCGCCCGCTGGCCGAGCACCTGGCCAAGAAGAAGGTGTGGGGCGTCCCGATCCTGTTCTTCGTCTGCCTGGGCCTGTTCATCGGCGCCTGCGGCAAGTCGGCCCAGCTGCCGCTGTACGTCTGGCTGCCCGACGCCATGGCCGGTCCGACGCCGGTGTCGGCGCTGATCCACGCCGCCACCATGGTCACCGCCGGCGTGTACATGATCGCGCGGCTCAACTTCCTGTTCGTGCTGACACCGGGGGCGATGACGGTGGTCGCGCTGGTCGGCGTGATGACCGCGCTGTTCGCGGCCTCCATCGGCCTGTTCCAGTACGACATCAAGAAGGTGCTGGCGTACTCCACGGTGTCGCAGCTCGGCTTCATGTTCATCGGCGTCGGCGTCGGCGCCTGGTGGGCCGGCGCCTTCCACCTGCTGACCCACGCGCTGTTCAAGGCCTGCCTGTTCCTGGGCTCCGGCTCGGTCATCCACGGCATGCACTTCCTGGAACATCACGGGGGGCATGGCGGCGGTGACGGGCCTCCGAAAGACAACCGGCTGGGACCTGACCCGCACGACCCACAGGACATGCGCAACATGGGCGGCCTGCGCCGCCTGATGCCGAAGACGCGCTGGACCTACTGGATCGCCTGCGTCGCCATCTCGGGCTTCCCGCTGGCGGCGGGCTTCTACTCCAAGGACGAGATCCTGTGGAAGGCCTTCTCGGGCGGCAACATCCTCATCAACGGCAAGATCATCTGGGCCATCGGCCTCCTGGCCGCGACCATGACGTCGTTCTACATGTGGCGCAGCTACTACATGACGTTCTGGCGCCGCGAGCCGACCGCCGAGATGAAGGAGCACGTCCACGAGTCGCCGCTGTCGATGACGTCGATCTTGATGGTGCTGGCCGCGCTGTGCCTGGTCGCCGGTCCGCTGCTCGGCTTCCCGATGGCCTTCTCGGGCAAGGAGCCCCTGCTGGAGCGCTGGCTGAACCCGGTGACCTCGCTGGCGCCGTTCCGCGCGCTGACCCATGACAAGGGCCTCGAGATCGGCCTGATGATGGTGTCGATCACCGTCGCCGCGCTGGGCCTGTGGGCCGCGATGGCGCTGTACAAGGACGAGAGCAAGACCGCCGACAAGCTGCTGCGCCTGCGCCGCCAGAACGACGGCGTGCACAAGGTCGTGTACGCCAAGTACTACGTGGACGAGATCTACAACGCCACCGTCATCCGCGGCTACATGGCGCTGTGCAAGGTGCTGGCCTGGTTCGACACCTACATCGTCGACTTCATCGTCAACGCCGCGGGCGCCTTCGTGCGCGGCGTGGGCTGGCTGTCGGGCAAGATCGACAAGTACGGCGTGGACGGTGCCGTCAACGGCGTCGCCAAGCTGGTGATGGCCGGGGGGCGTCGCGTGCGCACCATGCAGACCGGCCGGGTCAACAACTACGTGTTCGGCATCGTGGCGGGCGTGATGCTGCTGTTCATCGTGACCGTGGTGGCGCTGTGATGGCCACGCGTTCGAGGAGATCGTCTTTCATGACCAGGAAAGTGCTGCTCGCCGCGCTGTGCGTGGCCAGCCTCGCGCCGGTTCGCTCGGCGTTCGCGGAAGCCGCGCCGGGGACGGCCCCCGACGCCTCCGAGGCGCGCAAGGTGCCGCGCCTCGGCATCTCGCCCGGCAAGCTGAGCTTCGACGGCCCCGGCAGCCAGACCGTGACCATCAAGAACACCGGCACGGCGACGCTGAAGATCTTCGAGATCCGCCTGCTCAACGAGGGCCGGCCCGACACCAAGCAGAAGGACGGCACCCCGACCAACCTGCCCTTCAAGTGGGATGGCTCGGCCCCGATGGCCAAGGACCTCGGCCCGGGCGAGACCCTGACCGCCAAGGTCAAGTTCGACCCCGCGACGGGCCAGAAGCAGGGCGTCGGCGCGGTGCAGGTCATCTGCAACGACTCCACCCTGCGCGCCATGCCCGAGAGCACCAACGACGCCACCCACGAGAGCAGCGCCTACGGCGCCGGCATCCCGCTGCGCGCGGGTGAGGGCGGCATGCAGGGCTGGCTGCTGGTCCTGATGGTGTTCCTGCCCATGGCGGGCGCGCTGCTCATCGTCCTCATCCCGGCGAAGGCGAGCAAGAACGTGTTCCGCTTCGTCGCGCTGGGCACCGCCGCCGTGACCATGGGCCTGGCGGTCTACCTGTTCATGCACTTCGACCGCACCGTGGGCGTGGCCAACGGCAACTACGGCCTGCAGTTCGTGAAGCAGTTCGTCTGGATCCGCGCCTTCAACGTCGAGTTCTTCATGGGGGTCGACGGCCTCAGCGTGACCATGGTGATCCTGACCGCGCTGGTGTCGCTGATCGCGGTCGGCGCCAGCTGGAACATCGACAAGCAGGTGAAGGGGTACTTCGTGATGTTCCTGCTCCTCGAGACGGGGATGATGGGGACCTTCGTCGCGATGGACTACTTCATGTTCTACATCTTCTGGGAGCTGATGCTGCTGCCGATGTACTTCCTGATCGGCATCTGGGGCGGCCCGCGGAAGGAATACGCGACCATCAAGTTCTTCCTCTACACGCTGGCCGGCTCGGTGCTGCTGCTGCTCGCGATCATCGCGCTGTACTACACCTCGGGTAAGCCGGGCGTGCTGCGCGGCGTGCCGTCGCTGGCGCTGTCGGACGGCACTCCCGCCGCGCACACCTTCAACATCATGAAGCTGACCTACCTCAACAACTTCGAGGCCGCGTCCTCGATCATGTGGGGCATCAAGTTCAGCCACCTCATCTGGATCGGCATCTTCATCGGCTTCGCCATCAAGGTGCCGATGTTCCCGTTCCACACCTGGCTGCCCGACGCCCACGTCGAGGCGCCCACCGCGATCTCGGTCATCCTGGCCGGCGTGCTCCTGAAGATGGGCACCTACGGCATGTTCAGGATGAACTTCGCCATCTTGCCCGAGGCGACGCACTGGGCGCGCACCGCGCTGGCGGTGTTCGGTGTCATCAACATCTTGTATGGCGCCTTCTGCGCCATGGCGCAGACCGACCTGAAAAAGCTGGTGGCCTACTCGTCGATCAGCCACATGGGCTACTGCTTGCTCGGCATGGCGGCGCTGACCGAGCAGGGCATGGCCGGCTCGCTGATGCAGATGTTCAACCACGGCACCATCACGTCGATGCTGTTCATCCTGGTCGGCGTCATCTACGACCGCACCCACACCCGTGGCGTGAACGAGTTCGGCGGCGTGGCCTCGGTGATGCCGCGCTATGCGGCGCTGTTCGGCTTCGCCTTCATGGCCAGCCTCGGCCTGCCCGGCCTGTCGGGCTTCATCGCCGAGTTCCTGGTCTTCGTGGGCGCCTTCAACGTCTACAAGCTGCTGACCATCCTGGCGGTCACCGGCGTCATCTTCACGGCGGCCTACCACCTGTGGGCGCTGCAGCGCATCCACCTGGGCAAGTTCAACCCCAAGTGGGAGCACGAGCTCAAGAACAACGACCTGACCTTCCGCGAGATGGCCATGCTGGTGCCGCTGGCGGTGATCGTGCTGATCCTCGGCTTCTACCCGATGCCGGCGCTCGACATGATGAACCACGGCATCAAGGACCTGGCGGCCTTCGTCGAGAGCGCGGCGCCGGCGGCCAAGGGCGCGGCCGTGATTGCGGGGATGTAAGTGGGTCCGCTCAGCAACACGGAGAGCCTGAAGTTCTACGCGCCCGAGATGGTGCTGAGCGCGGGGATCCTGCTCATCCTGGTCGTCGACCTCATCGGCGACCGCATGTACAAGCGCAAGGGCGGGGTCTCCAACCGCAAGGTGCACGGCACGCTGGCGCTGGTCACCCTGGCGGTGGCCGGCGCGGTGCTGTGGTGGGTCAACCACTCGACGCCGGAGTCGGAGGTGCCGCGGGGCGTCGCCATCTTCGGGGGCCTCTTGGCCCGCGACGCCTTCGGCGACTTCTTCAAGTACTTCTTCCTGGGTGTGACGGCGGTGGTCGGGCTGATGTCGATGCGCTCGCGTGACGCCATCGATCACACCGATGGCGACCGCGACGCCGGCGAGTACTTCGCGCTGACGCTGACCACGACGCTGGGCCTGTTCATGATGGCCACCGCGACCGACATGCTGACGGCCTTCCTGGGCCTCGAGCTGGTGTCGATCATGGGCTACGTGCTGGCGGGCTTCAAGCGGCGCGACCGCAAGTCGTCCGAGGCGGCGCTGAAGTACGTCATCTATGGCGGCGTGGCCTCGGGCGCCATGCTGTTCGGGCTGTCGCTGCTGTATGGCCTGGCCGGGACGACGTCGCTGGCGGGCATCAAGGCGTCGGCCGCGGTGGCGGCGTCGCCGACCACGCTGATCACGGCGGTCACGCTGGTGCTGGCAGGGTTCGGCTACAAGATCGCGTCGGTGCCCTTCCACATGTGGTGCCCCGACGTCTACGAGGGCGCGCCCACGCCGGTGACCGCGTTCCTGTCGGTCGGCCCCAAGGCGGCCGGCTTCGCGATGCTGATCCGCTTCTTCGGTGGCGCGCTGCCCGAGACGCTGCTGGCCAAGGGCGCGCTGCTGGATGCCTCGCCGTGGCCGCTGATCCTGGGCGCCTCGGCGGCCATCACCATGACGGTCGGCAACCTGAGCGCGCTGGGGCAGCAGAACATCAAGCGCATGTTCGCGTACTCGAGCATCGCGCACGCCGGGTACCTGCTGCTGGGTCTGGTCGCGCTGTCGGGCGGCGGCTCGGGCACGCGGTCGATCCTGTTCTACCTGGTGACCTACCTGTTCATGAACCTCGGCGCCTTCCTGGTCGTCATCGCGCTGGCCGAGACGGGCCTGGGCGAGAACGTCGAGGACTACAAGGGGCTGGGCACACGCAGCCCGTTCATCGCCGTGGTGCTGTGCATCTTCCTGTTCTCGCTGACCGGGCTGCCGCCCTTCGCGGGCTTCGCCGGCAAGTTCCTGGTCTTCAGCGCGCTGCTCGAGAAGCCGACCTCGATGAACGTGTTCCTGGCCATCCTCGGCGTGGTCAACAGCGCGATCTCGCTGTACTACTACGCGCGCCTGGCCAAGGTGATGTTCTTCGACAAGGCCAGCGAGGGCGCCGCCCCGATCAAGGTGTACGGCGTGCACGCCGCGACGCTGACGGTGCTGGCGGTGCCGACCATCTTCCTGGGTGTGTACTGGGCGCCGCTGCTGGACGCGGCGGATCAGGCGATTCGCGCGGGCGCGCCGGCGGTGATCGGCGCGGCGCGCGCGGTTGCAGGCCTCTAGCTTTCCGCCTTACTTGCGGCCCTTCTTGCCGCGCTTGGCTGCCTGGGCCAGCGCGCGGCGACCTGCCTCGATCAAGGCGCGGACCTTGAGTCCGCCCAAGCGACCGATCTCCTCGTAGTAACCAAGGCCGCGTTCATCGCGCACGCGCAGACCGCCCTTGCGGCCAGCCTCGGCCACGGTCATTGCGCCCTTGCGCTTCTTGCCGGCCTTCACTTTCTCCATCGAGACACCTCACTTCTGGTCTCTCATGATGGATCCGATTCGGGCGTCGTCCAGCGGCTTGCGGGGCGGAGGCGATGGGTTTAACGTCGGCCCGTCGCACCAAGGCGCTCGACCAACCGACGGAGGAACCCCGATGTCGTACCAGCAGCCACCCCCCGGATACCCCCCCCAGCCCGGCTATCAGCAGCCACAGGCGCCCGCGCAGCCGCAGTACCAGGCGCCTGCCTACCAGCCGCAGGCCTTCAAGGCCGGCGACGGGCTGACGCTGCCGCCCAACCTGCTGGTGCTGTCGATCCTCCTGCTCCTGGCCGGCGTCTTCTTCAAGGCCATCATCGGCTTCTTCAACCCGGGCAAGGCCTGGCAGTACATCAGCACCATCGGTGGCCTGATGGTCGGCCTGGGCGAGATCGCCCTGGGCGGCGCGCTGATCTCGGCCGGCCTCAAGGAGAAGGAGCACGCCAACGGCGTGAAGGTCACCGCGATCATCGTCGGTGGCCTGCTGATCATCCACGCGCTCTCGAGCGATCTCACCGGGATGATGGGGCTGATGTCGATGATGGCCCGCCGCGGCGGATGACCGGGGAGGTCCCGCATCCGACGGGGTGCGGGACCTTCTGCTAACATGGCGGGGATGAGGGCCAGCGCCTACATCCTGACGGCCATGACGGCGCTGGCCGGATGTGGCGGTGGTGGCGGCGACTCCGCGGTCGTCGACAGCGGGGGCCTGCCGGTGGACGACGCCGGGCGGGTGATCGATGCCGCGCCGCGCCCCGACGGCAGCGGGGCCGCGTGCATGGCCGGCAACCTGCTGGCACCCCTCGGCAAGAGTCATGTCCTGGTCGGCGGCGCGATGGCCGACTCCACGGCGAACAGCATCCCCATCGATCTGCGCTACCTGTACCTGTCGGGCGGTATCGCCGACGGGGCCGGCCCGTGCACTTCTTGCGCGAGCGGCTGCCTGGTGGGCGGGACGAGCTGCGCCAACAGCGGCCCGGGCTGCGCCTGGTGGGGCTGCTGGCAGTACGACCAGGTCCCACCCGGCGACTATGTGAAGCAGCTGCTCGACAAGACGGCCACGCGGCAGCAGCTGCCGATGGTCACCTACTACATGATCCTGCAGGCGGGAGGCTCGGCCGAGGGCGCCGCCGAGGTCACCAAGGCCAACGACGCCACCTTCATGCGGCGCTACTACGCCGATTGGCGCTTCCTGCTGCAGCGCATCGGGCAGACCCGCGCGCTGCTGCACATCGAGCCCGACTTCTGGGGCTATGCCGAGCAGGTCAACGAGAACCCGACCGCCATCCCGGCGGCGGTGGCGTCGGCCAACGCGACCGACTGCGCCGCGCAGCCAAACACCATCGCCGGTATGGGGCGCTGCATGATCGCGATGGTGCGTAAGTACGCGCCCAACGCGCTGGTCGGGCTGCATGCCTCGGGCTGGGGCACCAAGATCGATGTCCTGTCCAACACCAGCATGTCGCTCGATGTGGCGGCGGAGGCGCGCAAGCTGGGGACGTTCATGCTGGCGGTGGGCGCGGGGGACGGCGACTTCGTGGTCATCGAGACCAGCGATCGCGACGCTGGCTATTACGCGTCGATCGGGCAGAACAACCGGACCTGGGATCCGATGAACCTGACGCTGCCCAACTATCGCCAGGCCATGACCTGGGCCAAGGCGCTGGCCGAGCAGACCGGCAAGCCCAACCTGTGGTGGCAGCTGCCGCTCGGCAACGTGATGCTGAACAACACGAGCGAGCACTGGCGCGACACCCGGGTCGACTACTTCTTCGATCACCCCGAGGAGATCGCGGCGGCGCATGGGGCGGGGATGGCGTTCGGGGCCGGCGCCGGCGGGCAGACCACGCCGGAGACCGACAACGGCCACTTCGCGGCGCGGGTGCGCGCCTATGCCGCCAATCCGCAGCCGGTGTGCCCGTGATGAAGGCGCGGGGCTAGACCATGTACGCGGGCGCACAGTCGCTGCTGGGGACGGTCATCGGGGGCATGTATCGCCTCGAGCGGCTGCTCGGCGAGGGCGGCATGGGCTCGGTGTACGAGGCGCAGCACCTGCGCTTGCCGCGGCGCTTCGCGGTCAAGCTGCTCAACCAGGAGGTGCTGGGCAACAAGAACGCCTTCGAGCGCTTCCAGCGCGAGGCCGAGATCGCCAGCGCGCTGGGTGATCCGCACATCGTGCAGGTGTTCGACTTCAACCACACGGCGGACGGGCTGCCGTACATGGTGCTCGAGCTGCTCGAGGGCGAGGACCTGTGGACGCGGCTGCAGCGCGGGCGGCTGACGCTGGCCGAGACCGCGACGTTCCTGGAGCAGGTCGCCAGCGCGCTGACGGTGGCGCACAGGAACGGCATCGTTCATCGCGATCTGAACCCGCGCAACGTGTACCTGTGCCGGGTCGCGGGGCGTGATGACTTCGTGAAGGTGCTGGATTTCGGGATCTCGAAGGTGCTCGACCCGCAGCACACCGCCACGGTCACCGGCGCCATCATGGGCACGCCGAACTACATGTCGCCCGAGCAAGCCCAGGGCAAGCAGAGCGAGATCGATCATCGCACCGACGTCTTCGCGCTGGGCGCGATGCTGTACGAGTGTCTGAGCCAGCGCCGGGCCTTCGAGGCGCCCACGCTGGTGGGTGCGCTGTACCAGGTCTGTCACGGCGAGCCCGAGCCGCTGACCAAGCTGGTGCCGGGGCTGCCGGCCGCGGTCGCCGAGGTCATCGGGCTGGCCATGGCCAAGCGCAAGGAGGACCGGCCGCACAGCGTGAAGGAGCTGTACGACGACTTCATGCTGGCGTGCGCCGGCGGCGCTGGGCTGCGGGCGGCGTCGGTGCCGGGCGGGGTGGTGCCGGAGTCGCCCGACGATGCGCCGACGATGGTGGCGGGGATGCCGGCGATGGGCGCGGCGGGGGCGGCGGCGGTGCCGCTGACGGCAGCGCTGGCGCCGGGGCCCGTGCCGACGACGCTGGGTGGAGCGGCGGGGGAGACCGGGGTCGGGCTGCGGGCGAAGCGCAGGCGCAGGCTGGGGGTGGTGCTGGCGCTGGGAGTGGCGGCGGTGGTGGTGGTGGTCGCGGT
>JBGASF010000087.1:0-33596 GCA_044229835.1 Polyangia bacterium
AGAGCGCGTCATCGGCAGGATCCACGAGCAGGTTCTCGGCAAGACGACGCGAGCGTTCTTGGTCAAACGTGAACGGTGGGGGTGGCCCTTGTTCAGGGGGTCGGGAAAACAGCAGGATTTGTCCAGCTCCCTTCTGTTTTGGAAACCCGGGCGTAGAGAAGGTGTTCGGCTTCTTCTCGACAAGCTTCTCCGCGTCGCGAGTCGTCTTGCGGTGAAGCGCCCTCGCCTTCCTGATGGCGACAGCGGCCTGGAGCACCTCTCTGGCGAGGGCTCGACACCTCTCGTAGAGGGCGACGATCGGGTCGTCCTTGGGGTAGGGCTTTATGCGGGCTCTTGCCATGGATCGCCCCAGGATCGGCGACAACTCCTGGTTCCGCAAGGGCGGCCAATCCGGGAGCTGGGCGCCCGGAATCTTGGGCGTCCTCCACCCTGGTGCGCCCCCGCTTTAGTCGCAGATTCGACGACATGACGAACTACGCACGGCAGTTGAGCTTCCGGAACCTTCGCGCCGAGCTGGCAAGGCGAGGAATGACGCAGCTAGATCTCGCCCACCTGTTGGGTCATCCCGTCTCGACGCTGAGCTCCTGGCTCCGCTCGGCGGCGCCGATGCCTCCCGATCTCGCGCGCCGGATCGAGGCAGCTCTCGACCTTGCGCCCGGCAGTCTCTATCCAGAGGAGGAGTAGGTCATGGTCAAGCAGAGTGGCGTTCCGAGTAGCGATGCACACCTCGACGCGCAGGTGGTAGCGGTCGCGCCTGGTGTCTTCCTGCAGTTGGGTCGATCCTCAGGGGCCGCGGCAGTGATTTTCGATCACATCGCGCGGAACAGGCTCTACACGCGGACTGGCGCCAAGTCGATGCGCACCTTCGCGACAGAGCACCTTGGGATCAAGTCTGATGCTGCCTACAAGAAGATCGCGGCGGCAGGGAAGTCCGCGTGGTCCTACTGCGCGCAGATCAGCACAGGTGTTCTCAAGGCGGTGTGCAACGGCACCAACCTCACGGCGACGGGATTCCCCGAGTTGCCGAGTGAGACCACGTTGGTGGCGCTGCGGCGGGCTGAGAAGCGACTCGGGGCGAGCGAACACGCCATCCTGGTCGCGAGGGTCGTTGCTGGAACATGCACCGCAAAGGAGATCGATCTTGCAGGTCGGACGCAGCGGCAGGGGGGAACACCCAGGCCGGAGACGCTCCCAGCCGATGTCTCCCGCGCGCTCCAAATGATGGCCCAAGCCGAGGCAAGGCTTCGGCGCCAGAACCCAGGGACCATCGAGGATGATGTTGTGGGTCTACTTGGGCAGCAACTGGCCGCCCTTCAGGGTGCCATCCTCTTGCACCAATGGCAGGTAGGGACGAAGGCCCAGCCGAGCAAGCCGAACAGTCCTCGTGCAGAGGTGCTCCAGGCTCAGCCCGCGCCAGCCGCGGCGCCCCCCTTTGCGCACCAGATGGTCCCCCTCCCAGCCAACCCGTTCATTCCACCTACAGGCCGATCTTGCGCAGCCAGCCCAGCGACACGACACCAGATGGTCCCCCTCCCCGCCAACCCGTTCATTCCACCCCAGGTTCCTTCTCTGCCGGGGTCGTCCAAGGATGCTGTGCCAGAAGGTCAGCGGATCATCAACGCGTGGAGGCGAGGATGAACGTCGTCAGCACAGCGGCACTGTCCGATGTCCGTCGCGATCTAAAAGACCAGTTCGTGAACCTTGGAGGAGTGTCTCGTCGAGTTCTCAAGCTGGCCATGGAGGCGGTATGGAGGCGCGGCGGGCAGGCCCCCGGTCCAGATGGTCTTACCCATTCCCAGGTCTTCGGACAGGGGCCAAGTAGTCCCACGTACCAGGCCACGCTCGGCGAGTTGGGCCGACACACGCACCGATTTCGGCTTGGGGGCGCGCGACCTACGCGGCACGTTGACAAGCACAACGGCAAGGAACGCATCATCTGGATCGCCAACCTTCGCGACCGCGTGATGCTCCGCGCGGTCGCGCTCATGGGGAACAAGGTGCTGCCGCCATCGAGCGTGTCCACCTGCCGCAAGGGAATCGACGCACGCTGGGGTGTCGTCCGCGCCGCGTTGGAGTTGCGGTGCCGCGATGAGGCAATGGTGATGCGCTCCGATCTCAGGGCTGCGTTCTCCTCCCTCCGCTGGGAGGCGGTGCTTGCGTCGAACGTCCTGGGCGACAGCCCTACCCTGCAACAGATGCTGAGTCAGATCTACCGACACTACGCACCCAGTGGCATCGGCGTGCCCATGGGCTTGGCCACAAGTTCGCTAATGATGGACCTTGCCTGTGTCCGCTTCGACGCGAGCCTGGCCAAGCTAGGCAGCCTGGCGCTTCGCTACGTCGATGACCTGTTGGTGGTGGGGAGCGATCACTCCATCGCTGAACAGCTCCTGGACCTTGTCGAGCTGGAGCTCAAGCCGTTCGGGCTCGAGTGCAATTCCGCGAAGACAGTGCTTTATGGCCGATCCCTTGTGCCGCTGAGAGGTGGCCGAACCGCCCAGCGAGGATTCCCTGCGCCATGGCTCGGCCACGAACTCTCTTCGATCGGCGAGATCGACCTTGCCAAGAGAGTCGCGAGCGATCTGAAGGACCAGGGTGAGGAAACACGGGAGCCAAGCAGGAAGCACTTCGAGCTCGCCGCCTCTGGGCAACGGTTCAGCAAGGTTTTTGGAGATTCCGGAATTCGAGTCGATATCTGGCAGCCGCCCAACGTGAGGGCAAAGGGATCACGTAGATCCCTCATCCTGAGACTGAGAGAGAGGATCCAGAAGGGAGGGTCACTCTTCTCCCTCCCTTCCCACACCTATCCATCCAGGATGCATCCGCAAGAGGCGCCAGAGGGGAGCCACCCGATGGGGCTCCCCAGTGCCACCGAAGCTGATTCCGGTGGCGGTGGTCGTGGGGGGCGGGGGCTTGATACACCCTGCTCCCCACGGCCTAATCGGACGGACACCTATCGACAGGAAGCGCTGAGGGGACGAGGCGAGCTGCTTCGACTCGCCAGCGTCTGGATGAGCAACCGCCCGGTAGACCGACTGGTAGCCGCGGAGGCACGGATCCTCTTCGGCGCAAGCGCCTCAAAGGTGGCTCAGCTGGCGCGTGCCAACGACTATTGGACCCTCGCTCAGACGGCCCTGAGCGGGTCAGGAGGTTCCATCGCACCAGCCGCCGAAGAGGCCATCCTCGGGAACGTCTGGTCCGTTCTGATGACGGCCGCAACATGCACCCAGGCGGAGGCGGTTCGCTTCTGTGTGGCCGACCCCCTGGAGCAAGTCATGCGGAGGCTGCAGGGAGTGCCTGCTGGTTTGTGTCGACGAGCGATCCTCATGGAGCGCGCCGCGAGGGCAGCAGGGCGATTTCCCCGACAGCTCTCGCTCTGGGGACGACTCACAACACAGGCGGGGCACAACGTCCGCCCTTTTCGATGAGCCTTGCCAGGCCGATTGCAGAAAGAGATGCTCTGGTCGATTGCACACTGCGCACGCGAGCTCGGGATCTCTCGAGCGACGGCCTATGCTTGGGTCGCCGCAGCGAAGATCCCGCACCTTCGCGTCAATGGTCGCGTTCGCTTCGATGCGGACGAGATCAGGCGGTGGCTCGATCACCAGCGCGTGCCGGCTCGGTCGGAGGACGACCATGCCAGCACTGAAGGTGATGCACCGGGGACGCGAGGTTTGGCGCGCGGACTTCTGGATCGACTTGCCGGGACGAGGGCGGCAGAGGATCCGGAGGTTCTCCCCGGTGAACACGCAGAGAGGGGCCGAGCAGCTCGAGCGTCGGCTGCGCCAGGAGCACCTGGCACCCCCCGCCCCACCCACCCCCACGAGGCAGGAGCTGTCGCTTCGCGAGTTCTCGATCGAGTTTCTCCAGAACTGGGTCGCTACCTACAACCGGCCGGTCGAGCAGGTGCAGAAGGCGCGCACGCTGCGGAAGCACATCCTGCCGGCGATGGGGGACGTCAAGCTCAGCGAGATCGACGGTCGGCTGCTGGCAGCATTCGCGGCCATGCAGCGGGACAAGGGGCTGCATCCGGGCACCGTCAACCAGCACATGGCGTGCATCTCGAAGATGCTGCATGCGGCGGAGGAGTGGGGGCTGCTGGAGCGGGCTCCCAAGCTGCGGAAGCTGGAGGTCCCGCCACCCGAGTGGGACTTCCTGCAGCCAGCCGAGTCGCAGCGGCTGCTGGGCGCGGCCGCGGCTCACGATCCCGCTGACCATGCCCTGCTGCTGACTGCGCTCCGGACCGGCCTCCGCATCAGCGAGCTCCTGGCGCTGCGGTGGGAGTCGGTCGATCTCCAGGCGGCCACGCTCAGGGTCACCCGATCGGCGTCAGATGGGCGGGGCGAGGTCGGCCCCAAGACGAAGCGCGAGCGGGTCGTGGAGCTGTCTCCGCAGCTGGCTCAGGCGCTCCGGGCCCATCGGCACCTTCGCGGTCGCTACGTCTTCTGCGACCGTGGTGGCGCACCGCTGACGCGCGACAAGGCCAACTGGGCGCTCGACAGGGCCGCCCGGAAGGCAGGGCTGAGGTCGGTCTCGTGGCGCATGCTGAGACACAGCTGCGCCAGTCAGCTGCTCCAGGCAGGTCGCAGCGTCAAGGAGGCCCAGGAAGTTCTGGGACACGCCTCCATCACGACGACGCTGCGCTATGCCCACCTGGGGCCGAGCGCCAAGCGGGACGCCGTGGCAGCGCTCGATGACCTGGCGGTTGGGCAACAGCCTGGCAACACCGCAGGAGCTGTTGCCGGCAGGGCCGGCTGAAGTGGACCTAAGTAGCTGGTGCGAACGGAGAGACTCGAACTCTCACAGGAGTTACCCCACAGGAACCTGAATCCTGCGCGTCTACCAATTCCGCCACGTTCGCTCGTGGTTACGAGGGGGATCCATAGAACGGGCTGCGTCGTCTGTCAAGCGCGGGATACAATCTTTCACATGGGGTTGCCGGCTGGAAGTCGCTTGCCGAGGGTGGTGCAGACCGCGCTCTGGGTGGGGCAGCCGCTCTGGCTGCTGGAGCGGACCGTGCGGGAATTCGGGCCGATTTTCTCGCTGTCGCTGGCGGGGCTGGGGGACATGGTGCTGGTCGCGACGCCCGAGGCGGTGCGCCAGGTGTTCACCGGGGACCCGGACGTCCTGTACGCGGGGCAGGCCAACGAGCTGCTGCGGTCCTTTGTCGGGTCGCGCTCCATCCTGCTGCTCGATGGGCCGGCGCACGCGCGGGAGCGCAAGCTGCTGATGCCGCCGTTTCATGGTGAGCGCATGACGGCGTATGCGGATGCCATGCGCGAGGCGACCGAGGCGTCGCTGGCGCGGTGGCCGCTGCATCGCTCGTTTCCGATCCAGCGGCGCATGCAGGACATCACGCTGGCGGTCATCGTGCGCACGGTGTTCGGCATCAGTGACCCGCGCGGGGCGACCGAGTTCGCGAACCTGCTCGCGACGTACATCGACGCGGCCACGGATACGCCCTGGCGCATGGTGCCGGCGCTGTTCAAGATCGATCCCAACAAGCTGCTGCCGTGGGCGCCGCTGTCGCGGCTCAAGAAGCGCGTCGACAACGCGCTGCTCGGCGAGATTCGCCGGCGGCGCGCGCACCCGGTCGCGAATGACAGCTCGGTGCTGGGCATGCTCATCGAGGCGCGCGACGAGGGCGGCCAGCCGATGACCGACGAGGAGCTGCACGACGAGCTCATCACGCTGCTGGTGGCGGGGCACGAGACCACGGCGACCTCGCTGTCGTGGGCGTTCGATCTGCTGCTGGAACACCCGGCCGTGCTCGGGAGGCGCGCCATCACGGCGGCGGATCTGCCGCGGCTGCCGTACCTCGAGGCCACCATCCGCGAGGTGCTGCGCATCCACCCGGTGGTGCCCATGGTCGCGCGCAAGACACAGGCGCCGTTCGAGGTCGCGGGCTTCGACCTGCCGGTCGGCACCTTCGTGTGCCCCAGCATTCGCCTCACGCACATGAACCCCGACGTCTACCCCGAGCCGACCGCGTTCCGGCCCGAGCGCTTCCTCGGCACCAAGGTCGATCCCTATGCGTGGCTGCCGTTCGGCGGCGGCGCGCGGCGCTGCCTGGGCATGGCGTTCGCGATGTTCGAGATGAAGATCGTCCTCGGCACCGTGGTGCAGCGCGCGCGCCTCAGCCGCCATGGCGAGCGCGCCACCATCAAGCGCCGCGGCATCACGCTGTCGCCCAGCCGCGGCCGCCCGGTGGTCCTCGAAGCGCGCGGCTGACGCGCGGCTACTTGCTCCAGGCGAGGACGTCCTCGATGGCGCGGGCGCTGGCCACGTCGGTCGGCTTCGACCCGGCGGCGCCAGGTCCCACGGACGCCGCCAGGAAGCCGGTCGCGACGATCAACGCCACCGCACCGAGGGGTGCGATCACCAGCCCGACACGGGGGTCGTCGCACTGCCGCTCCATGTCGTCACAGCTGCCGATCTGGCTACTGCCCACCATCAGCCCGGCCCCGAGGACCGCCGAGGTGGCCGCGATGGTCAGATTTCGACGCCGATCCTGTGGGTAGACGGCACAGCCAGCACCCACGAGAGCGACAACCAGCGCGAGTGCGAGCAACCTCATGCCAAGCTCAACGGTAGCCCTGTCGCCGCGCCTGGGCAGTGATCTCCGCCGCGATCAGCGCCATTTTGCTGCTGATCCATCACGTTTCTGGCCTACTCTCGCCGCGTGTCGCCGCTGGGCGAGGTCGCGTGGGTGTTCTTCAAGCTGGGCGCCACCGCGTTCGGCGGGCCGGCTGCGCACATCGCGCTGATGCAGGACGAGATCGTGCGTCGCCGCGGCTGGGTCACCGCGCAGGAGTTCACCGACCTCCTCGGGGCCACAAACCTCATCCCAGGGCCGAACTCGACCGAACTCGCCATCCACCTGGGCCACAAGCGCGCTGGCTGGCCCGGGCTGCTCGTCGCAGGCACATGCTTCATCTTGCCGGCCGCCATCATCACGCTCGCCTTCGCGCTGGCCTACGTCCGCTACGGCACCGTCCCGGCCGCCACCGGCGTCCTCGCGGGGCTGAAACCCGCCATCCTCGCGCTCATCATCGCGGTGATCTACCGCCTCGGCCGCCCCACCCTCCGCACGCCGTTCACCATCGCCGCAGCGGTCGGCGCCGCGGGCTGTGCGCTCGCGGGCACCTCTGAACTCCTCCTCCTCTTCGGCGCCGGCGCGCTCGGCATCATCCGCTCCCTCGCCCCCCCGAAACCACCCGCAGCCACCGCGACCCTCTCCATCGACCCCGTCACCCTCACCGGCCTGACATGGGTCTTCGCCAAGATCGGCTCCATCCTCTATGGCTCGGGCTATGTCCTCATCGCGTTCCTGCGTCGCGAGCTCGTGCTCGCCCGCCACTGGCTGACCGAATCCCAGCTGCTCGACGCCGTGGCCATCGGGCAGGTCACGCCTGGGCCGGTGTTCACCACCGCCACCTTCATCGGCTTCGTCCTCGGCGGCTGGCCTGGCGCCGTCCTCGCCACCGCGGCCATCTTCGTCCCCTCCTTCATCTTCGTCGCGGCCAGCGCCCCCCTGATCCCGCGCCTGCGCAGCTCGCGCTCGATGAGCGGCTTCCTCGATGGCGTCAACGCCGCCGCGCTCGGGCTGATGGCGTCCGCGTGCATCTTCCTTGCACACGATGCCCTCCTCACCTGGCCCCAGCGCGCCATCGGCGCCGCGGCGGGCGCCGTCCTCGTCCTCACCAAGGTCAACCCAACCTGGGTGCTGGCCGCCGCAGCCGCCGTGGGGGCCGCCATGCAGCTGGCGAAATAGGGTTTACTTGCGGGCCTTTCACACATAATCTGGAGTGGCTCGGCCCCGACCCCATGGCGAAGCTCATCCTGATCAGCAGTGAAGACCGCCAGGAATTCGAGCTTGCCACGTTCAATTCGATCGGGCGGCATCCTGACAACACCATCCAGATCCTGGATCGGATCATCTCCAAGGAACACGCGCAGATCCACCGCAGGCCCGACGGCCGCTTCCTGCTGCGTGACCTGGGATCGCTGAACGGGACGTACATCCGCGGCGACCGCGTGGGCGAACATCTGCTCGCCGACGGCGACGAGATCGCCCTGGGATCGACCCGCCTCCTCTACGTCGATACCCAGCCCGAAGAGCAGGCGCTGCAGCGCGTCACGATCGCCCCCGGCCTGACCGAGAGCCACATCCGGCAGCGCATCGCGCCCGGCAAGGACTTCCTTCCCGAGAAGGAGATCTTCGACGTCGACCAGCTGCGCCGCGACTACGAGAAGTTGCGCATCGCGCACGAGCTGGCGCGGACCATCGGCCTCGAGATCGACATCGAGAAGCTGCTGCCCAAGATCCTCGACAAGGCCTTCGAGCTGCTGGGCGCCGACCGCGGCGTCATCCTGCTGGTCGACGCCGGCAAGCCCGGCGAGCTGGTGCCCAAGTACGTCAAGCAGAAGGACGGCAAGAAGGACAGCATCGTGCTGTCGAAGTCGATCCTGGCCGAGGTGCTGAAGGAGAAGGCGGCCGTGCTGTCGTCCGATGCGACGATGGACTCACGCTTCTCGGCGGCGCACTCGATCATCATGCAGCAGATCCGCTCGACCATGACGGTGCCCCTGCTGTGGGGCGATGAGCTCGTCGGCGCGATGCACCTGGATTCGCACATCGCGACCAACGCCTTCACCGAGAAGGATCTGCAGATCTTCACCGGCATCGCCGGTCAGGCCTCGGTCGCCATCCAGAACGCGCGGCTGGCCAAGAAGATCGAGACCGAGGCGCGGTCGCGCGCGCAGCTGCAGCGCCTGCTGTCGCCGAACCTGGTCGATCAGTTCATCGCCGGCAACCTGCGCCTCGACCAGGGCGGCGAGCTGCGCGAAGTCACCATGCTGTTCTCGGATATCCGCGGCTTCACCTCGATGTCGGAGTCGCGGCCCGCGCAGGAGATCTTGCTGCTCCTGAACGAGTACTTCGAGGTCATGGTCGACATCCTGTTCAAGTACCAGGGCACCCTGGACAAGTTCGTCGGTGACGAGATCGTCGCGCTGTTCGGCGCCCCGGTCGATCAGCCCGATGGGCCGCTGAACGCCGTCAAGTGCGCGCTGGAGATGCAGCACGCCCTGAAGGAGTTCAACCGCACCCGCAAGAGCGAGAACCAGGCGCCCATCCACATCGGCATCGGCATCAACACCGGCCCGGTCGTGACCGGCGCGCTGGGCTCGTCGCGCACCATGCAGTACACCGCGATCGGCGACCCGGTGAACACGGCCTCGCGCCTGTGCAACGTGGCCCAGGTCGACCAGGTCATCGTGTCGGACTTCACGTACCAGAAGATCAAGGACCACATCGAGGCCACCGAGCTGCCGCCGCAGCGCGTGAAGGGCAAGGCCCAGGAGCTGCGCATCTACAGTGTCACCGGCGTCAAGGAGCCGGGGGCCGGGCAGCAGTGGGCGCGTGAGTCGACCAAGCCGCACGGCGCCGCGCCGGTCGCGAACAGCCCGAGCAGCCCGACCGCGCCCATCCCCAGCGGCAACATCCCGCCCGGCGGCTGGCCGCAGCGTTGACCCCGGAGGAGGCCGCCGACCTCCAGGTCTGGGAGCACCGGCTGGCGGCCATCGCCGAGGAGATGGGCGCGCTGCTCGAGCGCGCCGCGCTGTCGCCGAACATCCGCGAGCGTCGCGACTCGTCGTGTGCGCTGTTCGACGAGCTGGGGCAGCTGGTGGCGCAGGCGGCGCACATCCCGGTGCACCTGGGGTCGATCGGGCTGGCGGTGCGGGCGGCGATTGCAGAGGGGCCGCCGGCGGGGGCGGTGTTGCTGAACGACCCGTATGCGGGTGGTACGCATTTGCCGGATCTGACGCTGGTGCTGCCGGTGCGGCGGGGAGGACGGGGAGGGGGAGAGCCCGGCACGGGCACGGGCACGGGCACGGGCACGGGCACGGGGTCGGAGGGACGGGTGCTGGGATATGTGGCTTGTCGGGCGCATCATGCCGATGTCGGTGGCGCGGCGCCGGGGTCGATGGGCGTGGCGCGCACGATTGAGGAGGAGGGCGTGCGCATCCCGCCGACGCCGCTGCCGGAGCGGCTGGCGGCCGACGATCCGGCGACGCGGGCGCTGCTGGGCGGCATGCGCGCGCTGGACGAGCGCATCGGTGACCTGGCGGCGCAGCGCGCGGCCTGCGAGCTGGGGGCGCGGCGGCTGCTCGAGCTCGGCGACCGTCATGGTGACGACGTGGTGGCGGCGCGTGGGGCGGCGCTGCGGGCCTATGCGGCGCGGCTGATGCGCGCGGCGCTGCGCGAGCTGCCCGACGGGCGCTGGGCCTTCGCGGATGCGCTGGATGACGACGGCGTGACGCCGCAGGGGCCGGCGGCGCTGGCCGAGTTCGGGTCGGAGGGCATCGTCATCCGCGTCGTCGTGACCAAGCGCGGCGACACCGTGTCGGTCGACTTCAGCGACTCGTCGCCGATGGTGGCGGGCCCGGTGAACGCACCGTTCGCGGTCACGGTGGCGGCCGTTCTGTACTGTTTTCGGCTGCTCTTGCCGCGCGGCGCGCCGACCAACGACGGCCTGCTCGAGCCCATCGACCTCGAGTGCCCGGCCGCCAGCGTGGTCGCCGCCGACTACCCCGCCCCGGTCGCGGGCGGCAACGTCGAGACCTCGCAGCGCATCGTCGATGTCGTGCTGGGCGCCCTGGCGCGCGCCATCCCGCAGCGCATCCCGGCCGCCAGCGCGGGCTCGATGTCGAACCTCGCCCTGGGCAGCGAGGCCGGCGACTGGGCCTATTACGAGACCATCCCGGGTGGCGCCGGCGCGTCGGCGGCCGGCCCCGGCGCGCGCGCGGTGCAGACCCACATGACCAACACGCGCAACACGCCCATCGAGGAGCTCGAGCACGCGCTGCCGCTGCGGGTGCGGCGCTATGCCGTGCGCGCCGGCTCGGGCGGCCAGGGCTCCAAGGGGCGGCGCGGCGGCGACGGCGTCATCCGCGAGCTCGAGCTGACCGCACCCGCGACGGTGTCGCTGCTGGCCGACCGGCGCCGCTTCCAGCCCTATGGCCTCGGCGGCGGCGAGCCCGGCGCACCTGGCGAAGACTGGCACGCGCCGATCGATGGCACCGCGGTCCAGCTGGCCTCGAAGACGACCTTCGCGGCGGCGGCGGGCGACATCATCCGGGTGCTGACCCCGGGCGGCGGCGGCTGGGGCGACCCGCGCTCCGACCTCGGCTTCTCCAAGGCCAAGCTGATGGCTGGTGAGATCTCCAAGATCAGCTGAAAAAGCGCCGAAAATCTGATGGGTGCTGGCACCACGGGCGAGGGGTTTCGATGGGTTACAGGTGGGCAGGGGTGGGCATGCCGATTGCTGAACAACGTCCCATGTTGCGCGGACTGGTCTCTGTGTTGCTGGCCCTGATCCTGGTCGCGGTCCAGGTCGCGCTGGTCAGCATGGTTGCCGGCTGCGACCTGAACGACGGCGACGACCCGGTGATCGACGCAGGCGCCGTCATCCCCGACGTGCGCGTGGTCGATGCCACCGGCAGCCCCGCCTTCGACGGCAGCAACGTCGACGCCCAGCTGCCCCTGTGCGGCTTCGGCGCCTCGCCGCGCCTGACCATGGATGGCACCACCTACCCGGTCACCATCGAGGCCGAGGCGCAGGCGCTGGGCTGCTGCGACGGCGTCAAGCTGCGCTTCCGCCACGACCGCCCCGGCGCCACCGGCGAGGAGTTCGCCATCGAGCTGACCCTGCTCGCCGAGGGCGGCTGGGGCACCCTGCCGCGCCAGTTCGATCTCAGCGCCGACAACAACATGCTGCGCAAGAGCCTGCAGTGGAAGTGCAACAGCTCGGGCTGCGTACCCAACGACACCGCCGTCGGCCGCAGCTTCAGCGGCGAGTTCCACATCGCCCGCCGCAGCGACGGCAAGCTGGAGGCCACCCTGTGCGGCCGCCTGGTCGACGTCGACAACGCCCACCCGGTATTCCAGACCCTCGACATGTACGCGACCTTCGTGCCCTTCAGCTTCTGAGCGCGCGGCAATCGCTGGCAATCCCGGCGAGCTCGCGCGATCTGAAGTACCCTCCGGGCGTGGACCGACGCGGCTTGCCTCCCGACGACATGGGGGTCATCACGCTGCCCCCAGGCGCCATGCTGGAGGGTCGTTATCGCCTGCTCGAGCTGGTCGGGCGCGGCGGCATGGGGCTGGTCTACCGGGCCGAGGACAGCCAGCTCGGGCGCGTGGTCGCGCTGAAGCTCCTGCACCCGCAGAAGGCCGGCGACGCCACCATGCTGGCGCGCTTTCGCCAGGAGGCGCGAGCCAGCGCGTCGATCGGTCACCCGGGGATCGTGGATGTGCTGGATCTCGGCCAGACCCGGCAGGGTGCGCCCTACTTCGTGATGGAGTACCTGGTCGGCGAGACGCTCGGCAAGCGCCTGGACCGCGAGCGCCGCCTGCCGGTCGCCGAGACGGTGTGGATCCTGAGCGGGGTGCTCGACGCGCTCGAGGCCGCGCACGCACGCGGGATCGTCCATCGTGACCTCAAGCCCGACAACATCTTCCTGGTCGCCGACCCGGTCAGCATCAAGGTGCTGGATTTCGGCATCTCCAAGCTGCAGGGCGAAGACCCCGGGTTGCGCCTGACCAACACCGGCGTGGTCATCGGCACACCGCGCTACATGTCGCCCGAGCAGGCGCGCGGGTCGCAGTCGCTGGGGCCGGCGTCCGACCTGTTCTCGCTCGGCAGCGTCATGTACCGCATGCTGGCGGGCGTGCCGCCCTTCATCGGGTCGACCAACACCGACGTCCTGGTCGCGGTGCTGGGCGAGCCGCACCGGCCGCTGCGCGAGGTGCAGCCCGACGTCCCGGTCGATCTGTCGCTGGTGTGCGACATGATGCTGGCCAAGGAGGCCGGCAACCGGATGGCCTCGGCGCGCGCCGCCCGCGAGTTGATGCGCATGGCGGTCGGGGCCCTGGGCGCAGGGACCCCGCCACGGCCCTATGCGCCCGAGGCCGCCGCGGCCGGCGCCGCCGTCGAACCCGAGAGCACCGTCACCACGCCGGGGCGCTAGAAGTCCCGGTACACTGGAGCCATGAAGTCGCTACAGCGGTTCGGGCTGGCCCTCGGGGCGCTGGCCCTGGTGGGGCTCGGGTGTGGTGGCGGCGCGGGCGGTGGACCCGATGGCGGCGGCGGTGACGACGACATGGTCGACGGCACGCCGAAGCCGTTGCCAGCGGCGGCCTGCGCGGCGGCCAGCGGCGGCGGCAGCAGCGCGACCCAGCTGCCGACCATGATGGCGTCGCTGAAGGAGCGCTACCACGAGGGCTGGCTGGCCTCGCCCGCGGTGGCCGATCTCGATCGTGACGGCATGAACGAGGTCGTCATCGCGCGCGCCGGGCGGCTGCTCACGTTTCGCCCCGACGGCACCGTGAAGTGGGGCTTCGACGTCACCGGGCGGATCTGGGCCTCGCCGATCGTGGCCGACTTCGTGGGTGACGCGAACCTCGAGGTGGTGTTCGCTGCGCGCGAGAAGATCTACATGCTGACCGCGGCGGGCGCGGTGTCGCCCGGCTTCCCGGTCAGCTGGCGCGACGAGGTGCGTAGCCTCGCGGCCGGCGACGTCGACGCCGATGGCCGCCTGGAGATCGTCGCGGTGACCAACAACCCGCTGGCCGGCACGGTGCGCGACATCATCAAGGTGTATCGCGGCGACGGCTCGACCCAGGCTGGCTTTCCGCCCAACACGACGGGGCGCAGCGGCTGTGACATGGCCTGCTATGTGACCGGCGGCTACGACCAGAACGTCGCCGTGGGGCCGATCGACGACGACGCCAGCTGGGACATCCTGACCGGCCAGGACAATGCGTACATGTCCTGGCACAAGGGCAGCGGCGTGGCCTTCGACGCCGCGGCAATCTTTCGCATGCGGACCAAGGTGCTCGGCGTGCGCTTCCTGCACGACTATGCGCTGGCGCAGCAGGGCTACGCCAACGACGAGGCCACCGCCAACCAGGCCCACTTCACCAACACCGCGCCGGCCATCGCGGACCTCGACGGTGACGGCAAGAACGAGCTCATCGCGCTGGGCTCGGTGCAGAACGCGGCGCAGACCGACCGGCTGCGTGGCGTCGGGCTGTGGGTGCTGAACCCGGATGGCACCCGGCCGGCGGCGTGGACGACGCCGCTGCACGTGCCGCAGTACCTGGCCGGGCTGTGGGACTTCGACGGCGAGAACATCGTGGCCGCCACCAACCAGGTGTCGATCGGCGATCTGGATCCGCAGACGCCCGGCCTCGACATGGTGTTCGCGGGCTTCGACGGCAAGATCCACCTGGTCGGCGCCGACAAGGTCGAGCGCTGGTCGTACACCTACACCACGGCGAACAACGTGCTGACCGGCGGCGTCGCGCTGGCCGATCTGTCGGGTGACGGCGTGCCCGAGGTGGTGTTCGCGACCTACTCGACGGCGATGAACGTGTCGGCGCTGTTCGTGGTCGACGCGCGCGGGGCGCTGCAGCACAAGATCACGCTGCCCAAGCGCGGCTCGATGGCGGTGCCCACGGTGGCCGACGTCAACGGCGACGGCACGCTGGAGATCGTGGTCAACCTGAAGGACGGCGCCGACGGCATGCCGCTGGCGCTGGCGTACACGGTGCCTGGCAGCAGCGCGAACTGCATCCTGTGGGGCACCGGGCGCGGCAGCCTGCTGCGCGGGGGCTTCTTCCGGAAGGCGCCGTGAAGCTAGGCCGCGGGCGACTGGCGCTCGCGTGCGTGGGGGTGGCGGCGCTGGCAGCGTGCAAGGGCGGCCTGTATCGCGACACCTTCTACGACGAGCACAACCGCGAGGTCGCGGAGCAGTCGCACCGCGAGACCGCCTGTGACAACGGCGACCAGGATGCCTGCGCCAGCGTCGGCGATGCGCTGTTCCTGAACGCGAAGACGCCGGGCCATGTGGACGATGGCCTCCGGCTGATGCGCAAGTCGTGCGCCGCTGGGCGCCCGCGCGGCTGCATGCTCCTCGGTGACGACCTGGCGCTGGACGGCACCGGCAAGCAGGACCTCGACGAGGCCATCGCGGCCTTCCAGCGCGGCTGTCAGCTGGCGGGCAGCGACGATGGCTGCCTGAAGGCGGCCGGCAAGCTGATCGACCGCGGCGGCGCCGCGGAGGCGCACGGCAAGACCATGCTGAGCGCCATGTGCGGACCCGGCCATGCCATGGCGTGCAGCCAGCTCGGCATGGCGTATCTGGCCGAGGGCAAGAGCTGGCGCGTGCAGAGCGACCTCGACCAGGCCGCGCTGTTCCACGGCCGCGCCTGCCAGCTGGAGGCCGTGCGCTGCGGCTATCTGGCGCAGCAGCTGGCCATGTTCAGGCTGCCGGCGGCGCGCGCGCTGTTCGCCAGCGGCTGCGCGCGGGGCGACGCCCCGAGCTGCGACCACCTGAAGCGCGCCGACGCCAACCTGGCCGAGGACGCCCGGCTGACCGCGCGCTGTGACGGCGGCGACGAGGCGGCGTGCGCGGATCTCGGCCAGCATCTGCTGACCGGCGGCCCGCTGGGCAACGACGTGGCGCGCGCCCTGGCGCTGCTGACCCCGCGCTGCGAGCGCACCCCGCCGGCGCGCTTCGCGTGCCGCGTGCTGGGCGACTTCTTCTCCGACGACCGCAATCCGCTGGTCGATCCGGGCAAGGGCGCGCGCTACCTGCAGCGCTCGAGCAACTAGCGAGCGCGCTCCAGGAAGAGGCCGGCGTCGGCGATGACGGTGGCGCGCCAGCCGGGAGGAACCAGCGTCGTCGAGCTGTACTCGACGATGACCGCGGGGCCTGTGACGACCGCGCCGACGGCGAGGCGAGCGCGCGCGATGATCGGGGTGTCGAGCATCGTGGCGCCGAAACCGACCGGGCGGCGGCTCAGCACGGGGTCGCCGGTCTCGGGCGGCGGCACCGGCAAGGGTGGCGGCGCGGACAGACTGCGCGCGATCACGCGCAGCGCGATGAGCTCGATGGCGCGCGGCAGGGTGAAGCCGAAGCGCGCCTGGTGGGCCGCGGTGAAGGCGGCGGCCAGGTCGGCGCCGGCGGTGGCGTGCACCGCGAGCTCGTGCGACTGGCCCTGGTAGCGCAGCTCGGCCACCCGGGTCAGCCGGCGGCGCAGCGGCTCCACCTGCTCGGCGTCGAGCGCACGTGATACTTCGGCTTCCATCTCCTCGAACAATGTTGTCAAGTTGTCCACATCGAGGACCGCGCCCGCGGGCACCGTCTGCATCAGCGAGCGTGCCAGGTCACGCTGCACCGGCGCCGCCAGCGCGCCATAGGCGCACAGCAGGCCCGGCCCGGCAGGGACCAGGACACGCGGGATCAGCAGCTCGTCCGCCAGCGCGCAGGCGTGCAGCGCCCCTGCCCCGCCGAACGCCAGCAACGTGAAGTCGCGCGGGTCACGCCCACGCTCGACCGAGATCTTGCGCAGCGCGCGCGCCATCACCGCATCGGCGACCGCCAGGATGGCCGCCGCCACCCGCTCTGGACTCGCCTCACCACCAAGTTGCTCGCCCAGCCGCGCCACCGCCGCCCGCGCCGCCGCCTCATCCAGCGGCACCGCACCACCCGCCAGGCCGCCCGCCAGCCGCCCCAGCACCACATGCGCATCGGTCACCGTCGCGCGCAGGCCACCCCGCCCGTAACACGCCGGCCCCGGTGCAGCCCCCGCACTCTCCGGCCCGACCACCAGCGCCCCGCCGCCATCCAGCCCCGCCAGCGACCCGCCACCCGCGCCCACCGTATGCACATCGACCATCGGCAGCGCGATGGCCGCGCCGCCGATCACGGTGTCCCGCGTGGTCGCCACCTCGCCATCCACCAGCGCCACGTCGGTCGACGTGCCACCCATGTCGAAGGTCAGGATCCGGTCCAGCCCCGCCCGCGCCGCCGCCACCCGCGCGCCGACCACGCCCGCCGCCGGCCCCGACAGCGCCGTCCGCGCCGGCACCGCCCCGGCATCCTCCGCCCGCGCCACGCCACCCGACGACAGCATCACCGACAGCCGCGCCCCCGCCGCCCGCACCCCGGCGTCGAGCCGCGCCACGTACGCCCCCACCACCGGCGCCACATAGGCATCCACCACCGTGGTCGACGTGCGCTCGTACTCGCGATGCTCGGGCAGCACGCGCGACGACAGCGACACCGGCCCGGCGTACCCCGCCGCCCGCAGCGCCGCCTCGACCCGCCGCTCATGCGCGCCGTCCGCATAGGCATGCAGCAGCGCCACCGCCACCGACCGCGGCGCCGGCACCGCCGCCAGCACCGCCGCCACCACACTGGCCAGCGACGCCTCATCCAGCTCGCGCCACACCACCCCGCCCGGCCCCAGCCGCTCCACCAGCCCGAGACGCGCCCCGTCCGCCACCAGCGGCGCCGGCTGCTCGGGCGCCAGCGCATACAGCTCCGCGCGCGCCTGCCGCCCCAGCACCAGCACATCCTCGAACCCGGCCGTGGTCACCAGCACGGTCGGCCCGCCGCGCCGCTCCAGCAGCGCATTGGTCGCCACCGTCGTCGAGTGCACCACCTCGCGCACCCCCTGCGCCCCCGCCACCCCCGAGACCCCTTCCAGGACCGCCTGATCCGGCGCCTCCGCCCGCGACGGCAGCTTGAGCACCCGCACCACCCCATCCGCCCCCACCGCGATCACATCCGTGAACGTGCCCCCGCTATCGACCCCGACTCTCACGCCACCGCCCGCCGCCGCCCCACCGTCAGCATCAGCACCACCGCGACCAGCACGACCACTCCGCAGCCCACCATCAGCGGGGGCGCGAGGTGCACGACCTCGCCCTTGCTCCCCTCGCCAGCCACCGTGAGGCCCAGCTCTCTGGCGAGGAAGGGCGAACCCTGGGCGCTCACATGGAGCGCGATCGCTGCCCACACGCCGCCTGCCGTGGCCGCGATCCCGGCCAGCACCGCCAGCGTGAAGATCGACGGCAGATAGCGCGGACTCATGAAGAGCTCGCCGGTGTGCAGCAGGGCCACGGTTCCGATGGCCCCCCACAGCTTCAGGCGCGGGACCAGCCGGGGCAACATGAACCCCCGGTACAGCAGCTCGTGTGTGATCGGAATCAGCAGGATGTAGGTGCCCAGCAGCACGGCGTCGCTGAACGCGCTCGCATCCGCGAGGGCCGCGGCCTCTGCTGGCTCCAGCTTGACTGGAAACAGCTCGAGCATGCGCAAGATGAGGTCGTTCACGGGCAGTCCTGCGGCCAGCCCCGCCACCGTGGCCAGCACGACCGGCACCACGCGCGGCGCCGGGGTCAGCCCCAGCGCCGGCGCGGTCCCCTTGTCAGGCGCATAGCGCACCAGCGCCACGAACAGCGCGACCAGCGGCGCCAGCGCGAATGCCACCGCTGCCGTGACCGGATCGGCCAGACCGTCCTTCTTCAGCATCTCGGCCAGCAGGCCGACCGTCATGAACCCGCTGATCGCGATCAGCGCAAGCAGAACAGCCCCGCCAACCGTCAGCTTGTCTGGCTGACCCGCCGGCGGGGCCTCGTCTTCACGCTTCATCTCGAACCGAACCCTGCGCGACGAACTACGCGATGGCCATGCCGAGGTGGCGACGCACCTCGAAGTACTGATCGCTGATCGCGTACATGATGAGCTCGACGATCTTCTCCTTCGGCTGCAGACCACCCACGGTGGCCGGCTCGGTCGAGATCATCTTGGCCGCCGTCGCCAGATCGCCGCACAGGATGAAGCCCAGCCGGTGCGTCGTCAGCTCGACCGCGGTGCCCCACTTGTTGAGGTCGACCTCGGCCTTGGTCTGCAGGAAGCGCTGCACCATGAGGTGCAGCTGCTCCATCATCTGCGGCGGCACGTACTGCCTCATCACGCCGAGGTACTGCTGCACCGTCGGCTCGTCCTGCGGCTTGATCGGGAAGTTCGGCACCACCAGCTTGAGCGCCGACAGGAACGCCACCTTGATCTCGGCGTTGGTGGTGATGGCCAGCTTGAGGAAGTGCTCCGGCCGCATGTAGCAGAGCTTGGACGCCACCGCGAAGGCGATCTCGCCGTCCGGCCGCCCCGTCATCAGCTCGCTGCCGACCACGAACGACGGGATGAGCTGCTTCTTCTCCTCGGTCAGCGCCAGCGCCATGGTCATCGGCTTGGTCGGATCGAGGTACAGCTCCGGCTGCGGGACGTTCAGCACCTGGTTCACGTAGTTGAAGATCTTCGCGAACAGCGACTGGTGCGCCGCCACGTCCAGCTTGTCCTTGCGACGCAGGCCGTAGTCCTTGTGCGGGCGCGCCTTGATCAGCGCGATCGCGTTCCAGACCGTGCCCAGGATGTTGCCGACGTAGCGGTCCTGCGACGGGTGGAAGATGTTGCGCCACGCGTCGTCGGTCAGGCGCTGCTTGGCCTTGGCCAGCCCCTTGGTGCGGTACTGCTCGTACATCTGCTGCTCTTGCGGATCGGCGCGGTTCAGGAACGTCAGCGCCGCCGACATGCACCAGGCCTTATCGAACTGGTGGTTGTCCATGTAGATCTTGAACAGCACCTTGTAGCTGTCGATCTTGGCCAGCGGCTCCTTGCGGATCATCGCCATGTGCTGCGCGACGGCCTTCTCCGCGTGCTCCGGCCCGCCGACCAGGTACAGCTCGGCCAGGATCTCCGAGCGCCCCTTGTTCTCCGGATCCAGCCCCTGCGCCATCTCGAACGCCGCGATCGCGGCGTTGAACTCGCGCAGACGCGTCCGGTAGATCTCGCCGAGGTTGTGCAGCAGCAGGGTCTTCAGCTGATCCTGCCCCTGCGGCGGCAGACGCTTGATCATGCGCCGGTAGTTGCGCTCCAGCGTCTTCCAGTCCTTCTTCTGCGTGGCCACCTTGTCGATGGCCTCGAACGCCTTCAGGTACTGCTGCATCGCCGTCGGCGTCAGGGCGTCGGTCTTCTCGAAGTAGTTGTCGAGCGCCTGGTTGAAGAACTCGATGGCCTCATCCAGCGCCTTGAGCTCGTCACGGCTGACCGCACCCGCGGTGTACAGGTACTTGCCGCGGCGGACCGGGTCACGCTCCAGCTCGGCCAGCTTGGCGGCGACCTCGACGACCTTCTTCCACTGCTTGGTGTTGCCGAACTGCTCCAGCAGCTTGTGCAGGGTCGGGAAGTCTCCCGGCCGCGCCTCCAGGGCCTCCTGGTAGGCCGCGATCGACTTCTGCGCGTTCTGCAGCTTCTCCTGGTACAGGTCGCCGATCTCGTCGAGGAACTTGAACTTCTCGTCCTCGGTCGCGCCCGCCAGCATGGCGCGCTTGGCGTGGATGACGGCTTCCCAGTCGTTCTGCTGCGCCTGCAGCTCGATGATCTGCAGCAGCGTGGCCCGGTGGCCCGCATCGATCTCGAGCGCCTTCTCGAACATGTTGAGCGCCTTCTTGCGCTCACCCAGCTTCAGCCGGACCACACCGAGGCGGTGGTAGATCTCGACGACCTCGTGCGGCTTCTGCGCGTCGCGGTGCTGGACCAGGATGGTCTGGTAGATCTTCCCGGCGTTGTCCCAGTCCTGCTGCTTGTAGAGGAGGTTCGCGCGCCCGAGCAGCGTCGGCAGGTGCGTCGAGTCGATGTCGTACGCCTGCTTGTAGTACTTGAGCGACTTCTCGCCCTTGCCCAGCTCGTCGGTGGTGCGCGCCTGGCGGAAGTACAGCGCGTGCAGCTCGTTGTTCGACTTCTTGCCCGCCTTGCGGATGAGCATGTCGAGGATGGGCTCGAGCTCCTGATAGCGCCCCTCGGCGAAGTACATCTCGGCCAGCGGCTCGCCGGCGCCCACGTGCTCGGGATCCAGCTCGATGACGCGCGCGAAGCTCTCGATGGCGCGGCCCTCGTCGTGCAGCTTCTTGTGGAAGATGTCGCCGGCCTCGGCCAGCAGCTTGATCTTCTCCAGCGGATTTCCGGCGTGCGCCTCGGCGCGCACCATCATGTTGGCGGCCTTCATCCAGTCGCCGCGCTTCTTGTACATCTCCGTCAGGGCCTGCATCGACGGCACGTGCGCGGGGTCCAGCGACAGCGCGGTCACGTAGCGCTGCTCGGCCGCCTCGGCGTCCTGCTGGCGCTCCTCCAGGATCTTGCCGATGCGGAAGTTCAGATCGACGCGGGTGCGCCCGTCGTCGGTGATCTCGACCAGGCGCGACTCGATCTCGATGGCGCGGTCCCAGGCCTCGATCTTCTCGTACAGCCGACCCAGCGCCGCCAGCGCGTTGTGGTCGTCGCCGTCGAACGACAGCACGTTGTTGTACTCGTCGATGGCGCGGTCGTACTCCTTGAGCTCGTCCTCGTAGACCTGGCCCATCGAGGCGTACAGCTCGACGCGCACCGCGGGGTCACCGGTGGCCGCCACGTGGCGCCGGTAGGTGTCGACCAGCGACTCCCAGCGACGCTCCTGGCGGTACAGGCGCTCCAGCTCGCGATACGTCCCCTGCGAGCGCTCGTCGAGGACGAGCACCTTCTCCAGGCACTCCCACGCGCGGTCGGCCTTGTTGAAGCGCTCCTCCCACGCGATGGCCATGCGCTGGTACAGGCTGATGCGCTCGGCGTCGGTCCCGCTGGCGTCGAGCTGGTTCTCCAGCACGTCGAGGTAGGCCTCGGACTGGCCGGTCTTCTCGTACAGCGACTCCAGCGCGCGCAGGGCCGCCAGGTTGCGTGAGTCGATGGTGACGACGTCGCGGTAGGCCGCGATGGCGTGCGCCGAGTCATCCAGGTACGAGTCGTACAGGTTCGCGATCTCGAGCTTGAACTTGACCTGCTCGTCGGGCTCCTGGCTCAGGCCGGCGCGCCGCTCCAGCACCCGGATGAGGTCCGGCCACTGCATCTGGCGCCGGTACAGCCG
Source organism: Polyangia bacterium (assembly GCA_044229835.1). Lineage (GTDB taxonomy): Bacteria > Myxococcota_A > Polyangia > Haliangiales > JADYYK01 > JADYYK01. The sequence continues at coordinate 21,815 of JBGASF010000087.1, forward strand.
ATCCAGCGCCACCAGCGCGTCCTGCGACGGCGCCTCGGGGTCGGCATCGACCGCCGAGTTGTAGGCCCCGATGGCCTGGCCGGGGTCGCCCATCTGGACTTCCAGCAGCTCGGCCAGGTTGAGGTACAGCTCGGTGCGCTTCTTCGGGTCCGGCTCGACGCTGGCGTGGTGGCGCAGCGTGTCGGTCAGCTCGTCCCAGGCGCCGCGCTTGCGATGGAAGTCGGCCATCGCCGCCAGCGCGCCGACGTGGTTGCCGTCGAGCGCCAGGGCCTGCTGCACCGAGGCGACCGCGTAGTCGACATGGTGCAGGTTGTCGCCGTACCAGCGGCCGATCTTGACCCACAGATCCGCCTTGGCCTTGGTGTCGGTCAGCCCCTGCACGACCTGGGTGTAGTCCGCCAGCAGGTCCGACCACTTGTTCGCCGTGGTCGCCAGCCGCTCCAGCTCGCGCGAGGTCGCCTCGTTGGAGTAGTCCTCCTTGAAGGCGGCCTGCAGGACGACGAAGGCGCTCTCCTGGTCGCCGATCTCCTCCTCGAAGATCTTGGCCACGTTCTGCAGCGTGGTGATGCGCTGCTCGACGTCGGGCGTGTTCTCGACCCGCTCCAGCAGGACCTCGTTCAGCTTCTGCCAGTTGTACTGCTCGCGGTAGATGGCCTCGAGCTGGGCGCTGGCCGTGATGTTGGCCGCGTCCATGCCGCGCACGCGCTCGTACATCTGCGCGGCCGACTGCTTGTCGCTGAGCTTCTCCTCGTAGGTCGCGCCGGCCTGCAAGAGCACGTCGATGCGCGCCTTCTGGTCGTCCAGCACCACCGACTTCTTCTCGAGGACCTCGATGAGGTCCTCCCAGCGCGCCTCGCGCGAGAAGATGGCCTCCAGGGCCCCCAGCGCCTTGTGATCGCCGGGATCCAGCTGCAGCACGCGGCGCCAGGCCTCGACGGCCTCGTTGGGCCGCATCAGCACGTCGCCCTCGAGCTCGCCGAGCTGGGCGTACAGCCCCTGCAGCTCGTCGTCCTCGAGCTGCGTCACGCCGACGTCGATGAGCCGACGCAGCATGGTGGACAGCTCTTCCCAGGCCTGCGTCGACCGGTACAGCTGGCACATCGCGCGCAGGCTCTCGAGATCGCCCGGCTCCAGCTCGAGCGCCTTGGACCAGGCCTCGATGGCGTTGCGCTCGCGGCCCAGCTTGGTGGCCCAGATCCGCCCCAGGCGCTTGTGCAGCGGCGCCTTCTCGCGATCGCTCGCGATGCGCACCGTGCGCTCCAGGATGTCGACCAGCTCGCGCCACTGCTCGCGCCGCTCGTAGATGTCGGCCAGCGCGACCAGCGCGGTGGGATCCTCGCCGCGCAGATCGATGACCCGGTTCCACAGGTCCTGCGCCTCGTCGTCCTTCTGCAGCGCCTCCGACGCGATGCGCGCCATGTGCGCGTAGACATCGGCCAGCTGCTCGTCGCCGACGGCGATGTCGACCATCTTCTCGTACACGCCGTACAGCTTCTGGAACTCCTCGCGCTTGAAGTACACGCGCTCCAGGGCCTCCAGGGCCTTGGCGTTGCGCGAGTCACCGTCGAGGATGGTCGAGTACGCCGCGACCGCCTCGTCGGGCTGGTCGAGCGCCTCGGTGTACAGGCGTCCGAGCCGGAAGTGCAGCGAGGTCAGCTCCTCGCTGTCCATGGTGACGCCCACGCGCCGGCGCAGGATCTCCGCCAGCTCGGGGAACATGCCCGCGGCCTCGTAGATCTTGTCGAGGGCGGCCAGCGCCTCGGTGTCCTTCTCGTCGATCTGCAGCACGCGCAGGTAGGCCTCTTCGGCCCGCTGCGCGTCACGCAGCTCGAGATCGTGCACGCGCGCGACCTTGAGCAGCACGATGCGCTGCACCTGCGGATCCTGCACCCGCGCCAGCACGTCGCCATAGACGCCGACCAGCTCGGCCCACGACCCGGTGCTCTTGGCCAGGCGCTCGACCTCTTCGCCCGCCAGCTCCGCGCGCGGATCCTCGCCGAAGGCGCGCCCCCACCACTGGAAGGCACGCACCTCGTCGAGCAGCTTCTGCTCCGAGATCTCGGCCAGGCGCTGGTACATCTGCTGGCGCTCGGTCGGCTCGGTCAGCTTCTCGAGCTCGACCTCGTAGATCGCCGACAGCTTCTCCCACTGCTCGGCGACGCGGTACAGCGGCTCCAGGATCTGCGCGATTTCGCGCTGGAACTGGCCCTCCGCGAAGATCATCTCGAGTGACGTCAGCGTCGGCCCATGGTCGGGCCGCGCGGCCAGGATCTCGCGATAGACCTGGATCGCCGAACCCAGATCCTTGAGCTGCAGCTCGTAGGTCTGGCCGAGGCGGAACTGCGTCCCGATCTGCTCGTCTTCCGTGGCCCCGAGGCCAACCTCGCGGCGCAGGATCTCCGCCAGCTCGGCGAAGCGGCCCTGGCCCTCGTACAGCCGGTCCAGCTTGTAGATCGCCGCCCGGTTCTCGGTATCGACATCGAGCACGCGGCGCAGCGTGGTGATCGCCTTCTCGGGCTGGCCCAGCTCCTCCTCGTACACGCGGGCCACGCGCTGCAGGAGGTCGACCTGGCGCGCCTGATCCATGGTGCGCGTGATCTCGGCCTCGTACAGCCCCGACAGCTTGTCCCAGGCCCGCGTCGCATCGGCCAGCCGCTCGACCTCGGCCAGGGTGCGCTCGTTGGCGGGATCCTCGCGCAGCGCCCGACCAAACGCACCAAACGCCTCGGCGTGCTTCTCCAGGCGGCGCTCGTACAGCTCGCCGATGCGGTGCAGCAGCTCGACCCGGCGCAGCGGATCCTCGGCGTGCTTGGCCTGGACCTCCAGGAGGTCGATCAGCTTCTCGAACTCCGCGGCCTGCTCGTAGACCGGCTCCAGCACCAGGGCCGCCGCGACCGGCTCGCCCTCGCGATGCACCAGGCCATCCAGGGCGGCCAGCGTCGGCTCGTGCCCGGGGTCCATGGTCAGGGCCTCGCGATAGGCCTCGATCGACCGGCTCAGCTCCTTGAGCTCGCGCTCCCACAGCTGACCGATGCGGAACTTCAGCGCGACGATCTCGGCCGAACCACCCGCCAGCTCGACCTCGCGGTCGAGGATCGACAGCAGGTCGAACCAGCGCCCGGCGGCCTGGTACAGCCGATCCAGCGCCTGCACCGCGGTGACGTCCTCGGGATCGATGTCGAGGATGCCCTGGTAGGTCTCGATGGCCTTGCTGACGTCGCCCAGCTCGCGGTCATAGACCTGACCGAGGACGTACAGCATCTGCTTCTTGTCCTGGGGATCCTTGGCCAGCTCCGCCTTCTTGGCGTAGATGTCCTTGAGGTCCTGCCAGCGCTCCAGCCGGATGTACAGGCGCTCGAGGGCCTCCATCGCGGTGGCGTCGGCGTCGTCCCACTCCAGGATGTGGCGATACACGCCGATGGCGCGATCGGGCGACTCCAGCACGTCCTCGAAGGTCTGCGCCGCCTTGAAGGCCAGCGCCTTCTTCTCGTCGATGCCCTCGACGATCTCCGACTTGAGCAGCAGGGCCTCGACCAACCGCCCGTAGTCGGCGTTGCGCGAGTGCACCTGCTCGATGGCGTTGGCCGCCGGCAGGTTGCGCGGATCGACCTCGAGCACGCGCCGGTAGCTGCCCACCGCGGCCTCGTCGTCCTGCAGCTGCAGCTCCTGCAGCTGGGCCACCTTGGTCAGCAGCGCGACGCGCAGATCGTTGTCGAGCAGCGGCTTCTGCACGTCGTCGTACAGCTTGACGAGGTCGGGGAAGCGCTCCAGCTCGCGCGCCAGCCGCTCCAGCTTCTGCTGGGTGTCGGGGCTGCCCGGGTCCTCGCGCAGGGCGCGGTCGTAGGTCCCGAAGGCGCTCTGGCCGTCGTCGCCGCCGACCTCGTACAGCTCCGCGATGCGATGCAGAAGCTCGATCTTGCGCGCCGGATCCAGCGCGTGGCGCACCATGATCTCGTAGACGCCGACCTGCTTCTTCCAGTCGTCCTGGACCCGGTAGATCGGCTCCAGGATGTTGGCGATGGCCTGCTCGTGCTCGGGCTGCTTGATGAGGCGCTCCAGCGCGCTCAGGGCGACCTCGTTCTCGGGATCCAGCTCCAGCGCCTGGCGATAGGTGTCGATGGCCGCGGCGACCTCCGACAGCTTGCTCTCGCGCAGGCTCGCCAGCCGCACCAGCAGGCCCACGGTCTCGGGCTTGTCGTCGGTCAGCTGCAGCTGGCGCGCCAGGTTGTCGGCCAGCTCGGTCCACGACTTCTGGGTCTCGAGCAGGCGATCCTGCGCCTTCAGGGCGCCGATGTTGGTCGGCTCCTGGGCCAGCACTTCCTTGTAGGTCGCGACCGCCTCGTCGACGTTGCCGAGCATCTCCTCCCACAGCGTCGCGAGCTTCTTGTACAGCTCGAGGCGGGTGTCGGGATCCTTGGCCAGCTCGATCTTCTTCTTGTAGACGTCGACCAGCTCCTGCCAGCGCGAGTCGCGCGTGTACAGCTTGTCGAGCGCCTCCAGCGCGGTGGCGTCGTCGGGCTCGAGTTGCTGCGCGCGGCGGTAGAACTCGACCGCCTTTTCGGGCTTTTCCAGCCGCAGATCGTAGATCTCCGCGACCTTCATGCAGAGCTCATGCTGCAGCGCGGGCGACAGCTGGGCATTGCCCGCCGCCGACTCGTACAGCTTGACCACGCGCTCCCAGCCGTCGTCGATCAGGGCCGACAGCCGCGCCAGCTCGGCGCGCGCCTTGTCGTTCGAGGGATCCTCGCGGAAGGTGCGCGCGAAGCCCTGGAAAGCCTCCTCGGGATCGCCCAGCTTCTCGGCGTTGATCTCGCCGATCTTGGTCAAGAGCTCGACGCGGCCCAGCGCGCTGGTCTCGCGGGTCAGCTCGATCTCGTACAGGCCGACCAGCTTCTTCCACTCGCCCAGGTGCTGGTAGATCGGCTGGAGGATGGCCGACGCCGTCAGCTGGTGATCGGTCTCGGAGAGGCGCTTCTCCAGCGCCACGCGCGCGCCCTCGTGCTCCTTGTCGAGATCGAGGATGTCGCGGTAGGCGTCGATGGCGCCCGGCACGTCACCCAGGTGCTGCTCGCGCAGCTGCCCGAGGCGGTACTTCAGGTCGACCACCGTCTTGTCGTCGTCGCTGGCCACCAGCGCGAGCTGGCGCACGATGACGTCGGCCAGCTCCTTGTGCTGCCCGGCCTGGCCATACAGCCGATCCAGCGCCTTCAGCCCGGGGGCGTCGTCGCCGTAGGCCTCCAGGATGTCGCGGTACGCCTGCGCCGCCTTGGGCGCGTCGCCGATGGCGTCCTCGTACACCCGCGCCAGCTGGTAGCGGATGCCCTTCTGCTCCTCGGGATCCAGCACCATCTCCAGCTTGCGCCGGTAGATCTCGAGCAGCTCCTCGTGGCGCCCGAAGCCCAGGTACAGGCGCTCCAGCGCGTTGACCGCCGCCGAGTTCTGCGCGTCCAGGCCGAGGATGCGCTGGTTCATCGCCAGCGCCTTGTCCTTCTCGCCCAGCTCCTCCTCGTACACGCGCGCGACCACGCTCATCAGCGGCAGGGCCTCGATCGAGCCCTGCTTGTTGCCGCGCGACAGCTTGCCGATCGCGGTCTCGTAGGCCGCCACCAGCTCGGTCCAGCCGCCGGTCTCCTGCGCCAGGCGCTCGGCCTCGGTGCGGGCCCAGTCGGCGTACTCGTCCTCGTCCAGCGCCTTGAGGTACCAGCTGTAGGCGACGCCCTTGTCCTTGAGCTGCTTCTCGACCAGGTCGGCCAGGCGGCGCAGGCGATCCTGCCGCTGCGCCTTGTCCTTGGTGTGGCCGAGCTGGACCTCCAGGACCTGGGCCAGCTTCTTCTGATCCTTGGCCTGCTCGTACAGCGGGATCAGCGCCTCGGCGGCGCCCAGGTGCTGGGCGTCCAGCGTCAGCACCTTCTCGAACGCGCGCGCGGCGCGGTCGGGCTTGTTGAGCTTGTCGCGGTACAGCTCGCCGATGCGCACCGACAGCGTCAGCTTGGTGGCGTCGTCCTCGGTCTCGACCTGGCGCTCGAGCACGCGCACGTACTCTTCCAGCTTGTTCTGCGCGGCGTAGAACTCTTCCAGCTCGGTCCACGACTTCTGGGTCAGGTACAGCTTCTTCAGGGCGTCCTGGGCGCGACGGTTCTCGCCCTCGACCTCGAGCAGCGCACGCCAGGCCCGGATGGCCCGGTCGTTGTCGTTGATCTTCTCCGAGTACAGGATGCCGAGCTTCTGCAGCTGGGCCACGCGCTTGGCGGTGTCGGGCGCCAGGCGCGCCAGGGTCGACACCACCTCGGCCAGCGGATCCCACTGCTTCTCGCGCTCGTACAGCTTCTCGAGCTCGGTCAGCGCCTCCAGGTGGTCGCCGTCGGCGGCCAGCACGGCGCTCCACAGATCGATCGACACCGACGGCTTCTTCAGCTTGTCGGAGGCCAGCTTGGCGATGTCGACCAGCAGCTGGGTGCGCTGCGCGGTGTCCTGCACGCGCTCGATCTCGCGCTTCTTGAGCGCGATCAGCTTCTCCCAGTCGCGCCGCTTCTCGTACGCCGCCTTGAGGTACTCGACCGCGGCGCCGTTCTCGGGATCCAGCTCGAGCGCCGACTCGTAGGTCTTGATGGCCTCGGTCTGGTTGGAGAACTTCTCCTGGAACAGCGCGGCCACGCGCAGCAGGAGCTGCACCTTCTCGCGCGCGTCCATGGTCGCCGCGACGCGCTTCTGCAGCGTGCTGACGAGATCCGGCCAGCGCTTCATGGCCTCGTACTGCGCCGCCAGCTGGTCGAGCACCGGCAGGCTGCCCGGGCGCAGCGCCAGGATGGCGTTGAGCGCGTTCAGGTAGCCGGAGTCCTGCTTGAGCCTGTTCTTGTAGATGTCGGCCTGCTCGCTGAGCAGCGCGACCTTGTCGTCGGGGCTGGCGGTCTTGTCGATCTCCTCGCGCAGCGCATCGACCAGCACGTTCCAGCGCTCGGCCTTGCGCAGCACGCGCGCCAGCTCGCGGCGCGGGCCGCGCTGGGTCGGCGCCGTCGCGATCGCCTTGCGCCAGGCGTCGATCGCCTTGTCAGGCGGTCCACCTGCCGACTCGGCCGCGGTGGCCGCGTCCATCGCCGCCTTGGTGGCGTCGCTGTGGGTCTCGTTGATCGACGACAGCGTGGGCAGGGTGTCGTCCTGGCTGGTCGGCCCCGCCGCCGCCGGCTTGGCAGGCGCGGGCGCAGCCGCCGCAGGCGCCGCCGCCGCAGGGGCAGCCGGCGCGGGCGCAGCTGCCGCCGCCGCGGGTGCCGCGGGCGCCACGGGCGGAGGTGCCGGCGGAGGCGCCGCCATCGGGGCCGTCACCGCGCTGGGCATCGCCTGCACCGGCGCCGTGGTCGACATCGGGGCCGACGACAGCGGCGCCGCGGCCGGCTTGGTCTCGCCGGCACCGTCCACGGCCTTCATCTCGCCGCTCGACGCCGGGGTCTGGGGCAGCGCCCCCACCGAGGCGTTGAACTCCTTCACGAACGGATTCTCGGGATCGATCTTGGCGACCTCGCCGAAGTAGGCCGCGGCCCGCTCCACGTCATTGAGCTGCTTCCACGCGATGGCGCCGCCGAGCGTGCCCGCATACAGCTTCTCGTCCTCACCCAGGCCGCGGTTCTTGATCGCCGCGTCGGTGAGCTTGACCAGCGGCGCCCACTCGCCCTTGGGGCCCATGGAGTCGCGCAGGAACTGGAACGCCGCGACCTGGCCGCGCAGCACCGCGCCGTTGTCGAACGCCGCGCTGAGCGCCTTGGCGGTGAACGCCGCGCCGCGATCCCGATCCTTGAAGCGGTAGGTCCACGCCGTCGCGAAGCGCCGGTACAGCTCGGCGCGATCCGAGTCATCCGCCGCCGCATAGGCGCGCTTGTCGTGCAGATCGGCCAGATCCTGGAAGCGCTGCTGGTTGGCCAGCAGCGCCTCGAGCAGCGAATTGGCCTGTTCATGCTGCGGATCGAAGCTCAGCACCCGGCGCAGCGTGCTCTCGTAGGCGGGATCCTCGGGCACCTCGAAGTGCAGGATGCGCGCGGCGCGCAGGTACAGCCGCGCCGCCGTGGTGGTGTCCGACGCCGCGGCCTGCTGCGAGATCTCCTCGACCTCGGCCAGCCAGTCCTCGCCATAGCGCGCCGCCGCCAGCCCCTCGACCACCGTCACGCTGCCCGGCAGCGCCTTGGCGGCCTGGGCGAGATGCTCGATCGCCTTGTCTTTCTGCCCCAGATCGAGCAGCGCCTCGCCGACCATGGCGTGCAGATCCGCCGCGCGCGACGCGTCCGGATTGGTCTTCAGCTCGAGCTCGCCCAGCTTGGCCACCATCTCGAGGCGGCCCATCTCGCGATAGATCGCCCGCGCGCGTGACAGCGCCTTGATGTTGGCCGGGTTCAGCTTCCAGGCCTTCTGGAACATGGCCAGGGCACGATCTCGATCCGGCACGATCTCTTCACACGCCTGACCGAGCTCGAACAGCTGTTCCGACTTGTCCTCGGCCCCTTCGACCAGCTCCAGCTCACGCTCCAGCTCCTCGATGACTGCCGTCCAGTCACGAGATCCCCGCAGGCGCCGCTTGATGTCGGTGCGCAGTTCCATGGGACGAACCCTCTATCCTCTCAAGGGGATTGGGAAAACCGGCGAGCCGAGGTTATAACACAGCGAAACCAGCCAAGGGAAGCGCCACCAAGGGGCACTCCACACACGGCCGATTTCGAGGCTTCGCGCCGCTGGCGACCCCCATCGCCAGATGCAACCTTGGCGAGCCCTACTACTTGATCTGCTGATACAGAATCGAGTTGGCGGTGGCCACCAGGTTGGCGTTGCCGCCCCCCTTCTTGATGGCCTTCTCCAGCCACTCCTTGGCCTGCGCCTTGTTGCCCAGCTTGGCGTACAGCACGCCGAGGTGGAACGTCGCATTGACGTTGCCCTCGTCGGTCTGCACCGCGTTGTTGTAGGCCTCGAGCGCCTTCTCGTTCTGGTTCAGGAACTCGCTGGCGCGCCCCTGCAGGAAGTACAGCATGGTGGCGTTGGTGCGCTGGGCCCGGTTCTCGGGCACCGACAGCGCCGCGGTGGCGATGCGCTGCGCCTCGTCCCACTTGTCCCACGCCAGGTACAGCTTGGTGAGATCGATGAACGGCTCCAGGAAGCGGCCGTTGGCGCGCGCCGACTTGGTGTAGGCGATGGCGGCCTCGCGCGGCTCGTCCTTCAGCTCGTGCGCGACGCCGAGGTAGTACCAGCCCTTGAACAGCGAGTCGCGCATCTTGACCGCGCGCTCCAGGTTCTTGATGGCCTCGTCGGGCGGCGTGCTGCACGAACGCCCGCCCTCCTTCTGCTCCGGGCAGGCCCACTCGAGGTAGGCGTGGCCGGCGTCGTAGAAGTACATCGGGTTCTTGTCGTTGCGCTTGAGAGCCTCGTTGTAGGCCTCTTTGGCCTGCTCCCACTTGCCCTGCGACTCGAACAGCACGCCGAGGTTGTAGGCCGCCTTGTGGTTCGACGGCTTGAGCGCCATGGCGTTGCGGAACTCCTTCTCCGCGGCCTCGTACTGCCCCTGCTTCTGCAGGCCGATGGCGCGGTTGTTGGCCGCGCGCGAGGCCTTCAGCTCGGAGTCACATGTCAGCTGTCCACAGCCACCAAACCCCAGCATGAGCGTGACGATGAGGAGGCCGGACTGAACAGCGTGGCGAGTAGGCATCGACGATGGCTCCCTGGAGTCGTGGTGCGCGGCTGCCGGTGCACATGTGGGCCCGGCCGGCCGGATATTATCGATTTCAAGGGGTCAGCACAACGTTTCGTGCGCTGAGTTTCACATCAACCACCTTGCTTGGCGCCAGATCCGAAAAACCAGAGGCGCGCACCCCTTGCGAAGTGCGCGCCCCGGACTGTCACACGACTTGCCGTGCTCGCCGGGCTATTCGCCGGCCTGGCGGAACGTGAACGGGTAGCTGACGTTCACGACGCCGCCGCCGGTGGGCTTCGGGAACTGGATGCCGCCCAGGACCTGCGCCACGCAGCTCGACACCGAGGGATCGACGCCGTTGGCGCGAGCGCCACGGACCGAGCCGGTGCCCAGGATGGCGAACTGGGTGGACACGGTGCCCTCCAGGTTCGGCTTGGCCAGCAGCTGCTTCTCGTAGCAGTACTCGAACTTGCTCTTGTTCTTGCGGATTTCGCGGCGAATCATCTCCTTGTCGAGGTCGCCGACGCCCTCCGCCTGACCCAGGTTCACGGCCGGACGGCGCTTGGTGTGGCCGCGACCCGAGCCCGAGCCCGAACCAGTGCCGAAGCCGGTGCCGGTGCCCTTGCCCCAGCCCAGGGTGCCGTAGTTGCCGAGACCGATGGTGCCGCGGCCAGTGCCGCCGCCGCCCCAGCCCTCGCCCGAGACGCCGGTGCCCCAGCCGCCCGAGGCCTCGCCGAAGCTGTCGCCAGTCAGACCGCCCTGGATGTCGCGATCACCGAAGCCCGACGAGAACGGCAGCTGGCCGGTGATGTGACCGAAGGCGTCGCCTTCCATGCGCGCCAGGGCGCCGACGATACCGGAGTTGGCGCCGCGCTCGGCCGCCTTCTGCATGCCCAGGCCCTTGTCGGCGCCACGGTCCATGATGTTGTAGCGGCCGTCCACGCCCTTGTAGTCCTTCTTGCCCATCTTGCCCTCGGGACCCATGGTCTTGGTGCCGGTACCACCCGACTCCTTGCCATCGTCCTTGTTGGGCTCCTCTTCCTCGGGCTGCTCGACCGCCTCGTTGGCCTTGTTCTCCAGGGTCGCCGAGGTGCTCAGCTTGGGCGGGTTCTCGACGAAGGTGTTCGACTCCTCCGGGGGGATGGCCCACAGCAGCATCAGCACGCCGGCGGCGCCGACCGCCGAGGCGCCGAGGTACGCGAAGAAGCGGGTGTCCAGCGTGGCCAGCATCGACACCGGGTGACGACGCGGCGGCGGCACCGAGTTGACCAGGAAGGTGTTCTCCCCGATGTCGACCTTGATGCGCGCGTTGAGCGGGATCTGCATCTCGTAGGCGCCGGGCGCCGCCGACGAGCCGGTGGCGCGACCCGAGGCCGCGACCTGCTCCAGCGTCTCGGTGCGGCCATCGACGGTGACGTCGCCGCCCCAGTTGCGCATGAAGTTGAAGGTCCAGTCGGTCCCGGTCGAGCGCACCAGCGGGAACGCCGGCATGTTGCCGACCATGCTGGAGGCGATGTTGAACTCGACGTGATCGCCCTCGCCGAGACGGAACTCCGACGGGCGCTTCTCCTCGCGCGAGCGCGACGCGAACGACCACGCCAGCGCGACCGTCAGCGCGAAGCCGACCACGAAGCCGAACTCGACCGCGACCGGGACCTCCTCGTGCTCGAAGGTGTTGCCCGGCTGCGGCACGCGCAGGGCGGGATCCGGGTTGGTCGGATCGCCGTCGGTGTGCTTGTTGTAGGCGTGCTTGTCGCGGATGGCGACCGAGAGCGCCTGCTGGAAGCAGATCACGGTGATGATGAGGGCCAGCACGGCACCGATGCCGATGCCCTTGGTCATGCCGCTGATCTTGCCGCTCTGCGGGTTGGTCAGGTGGGCGACGTCGTGGACCTGGTCCTCGAACATGGCCGCGACCTCGACCGCGCGCGCGCTGGTCGAGTCCTCGACACCTTCGGTGTTCATCGGCGCGCGAGCCGCGAACGCCGACGCGCCCGAGACCGCGGCGTGGGCCGGGGCAGCGGGACGCGGGGCCGCAGCGCGGGGCGGCGGCGCGGCGGCCGCGAACGGCGCCGGGATCGCGGCGGCAGCGGGCGGCGGCGCATACGCCTGCGGTGC
>JBGASF010000088.1:0-32357 GCA_044229835.1 Polyangia bacterium
CCCCTTGACCGTGACCGTGAACTAGCGCCAGCAACCCGCCGAGGACGCGCGATCGCCCACCAGAGAAATCAGCGAGTTAGGCCGGTGTTTTCAGGGCAGGCAACAGGCGACTGGGAATGACGGAGGTGCGGGCCGTTCAGTCGGTGGTGGCGTCGAGGGCGGAGGAGTCGCGGGCGGCGTCGCGGGGCGGCTGCGCGGCGTCGACGACGAAGCTGGCGTCAGGGAAGAAGACCCCGGCGTCGAAGCTGGGTTCGCACAGCTGGATGCGTGGATCGCACAGTGGTGTGCAGGTGGGGCAGACATCGACGCTGTCCGAGTAGCAGCTCGTCATCACCAGGAAGCCGAGCGCGGCGACCAGCACGCCGAGCCAGCCGCGCAGGCGACGCAGCCGCACGCGCATCAGTTGGCGCATCGGGCCTCGCGACGGATGGCCTCGGAGGCGAACGGGCCGCTGGGGTAGCGCTCGAGGTACTCGACCAGCAGCGGGCGCGCCCGCGCGCAGTCGGCGCGCGCCAGCTCGGCCAGCAGCGCGAGCGCCTCGGCGTCGTGCGGTGACGACGGGTGGTCGCTGCGGAAGCTGGTCAGGCAGCGCGTGGCGTCGGCGCTGTGGCCGGCCTGCAGCGCGACGCGGCAGCGCAGGTAGCTGGCCATCTCGGCGATGGTGGCCGATGGGCGCGCGCTGCCGAGGGCGTCGAGCTGGCGCGCCGCCTCGGCGTGATCACCGGCGCGGAAGGCGAGCCGCGCGAGATCGTAGCGCGCCGCCGCCGCCAGCGGGTCGCGCGGGAAGCGCCGGATGAGCTCGAGCAGCGTGGCGCGAGCGGCCACCAGATCGTTGTCACGCATGGCGGCCTCGGCGCGGGCGTAGGTGGTCTCGGCCGGATCCTCATCGCTTCGCGATGCAGATCCGTCTCCGCCGGCGCCGGCGCCGGTCGCAGACGCCGGTGCGGGTGACGCCACCGGGCCCGGCGTCGCGGCAGGCCTCGGCGAAGCCGCGGTCGACGTCGCCCCCGTCCCCGCCGCGCTGCTGTCCGGCAGCGCGAACGCCAGCGTGGACGCCTGCCGCGCGCGCACCGTCGTGTGCAGCGCCACCGCGGCGCGACCCGGGGCGCGCACCTCGACGGTGGCGTCACCCACCGGGGCCAGCGCCCACAGCGGGGCCTCGCCGAGCTGGTGCTCACCCAGGAAGACGGCGACGCCGGGCAACGCGGGCGCACCCGACAGCGCGATGGTGCCCCACTCGCCGCGCGGCGCCGGCGGGCTGGCCTCGTGCTCGGCCAGCGCGCTGGCGACGCTGCGCGCGATCTCGGCCGCGGCACCGTCGGGCTCCAGCGTGCGCTGCGGCGCGACCTCGCTGGTGCGCCCATGCGCCAGCACCGAGACGCGCCCGTGCGCGACCGAGACACGACTGCCGCCGGCGCTGGCCTCGACCGCGAACAGGGTGCCGACGATGGTGGTCAGCGCGCCGGGGGAGCGGATCTCCAGGCTGCCGCCCGCGCTGTGGTCATAGTCGCCGAGCAGGGTGCCGGTGGTCAGGGCCAGCCGGATGCGCTGGCCGCTGACCTGCTCGACGGCCAGGCGCGCGGGGCCGATCAGGGTCACCCGGGCGCGGCCGCCGACCGCGACGCGCATGCGCGCGTTGGGCGGCACGGCCAGCGCGATCTGCGGCCGTCCCAGCAGATCGACCAGCGCGGCGGCGTCACCGGCGAGGTAGTACGGCGTCAGCACCCCGCTGGCGACGACCGGGGAAGCTGTCGGGCTGGGCGACGGCGTCCGGCTCCCCGGCCCGCCCGCGCGCGCGCTCACCGCGGGGCTGGCGGCGCCACGCTCGCGCGCGACCCAGGCCGCGGCGGCGGCCGCGATGGCCGCGGTGCCCACCAGCGCCGGCCACAGCCAGCGTCCGCCACCAATGCCACCGAAGCGGCGGCCGCGCCCGCGCACCGTCAGCCCGGCGCCCTCGGCGTCGGCCTCGGCGTCCAGGAGCGCGGCCAGGCGGCCGGCCACCCGGGCGCGGGTGACGTCATCCAGCGGCGTCTCGGCGTTCTCGAGCGTGTCGCGCACGTGGGCGCTCACGGCCAGCCCGCGCTGGCACACCGCACAGGTGGCCTGATGCGCGGCACGCAGGCTGGCGCCGGCGCCCGCGCCTGCGTCGGAGCTGGCGTCGTCGACGCCGAGCAGCTCGGCCTCGAGCTCGGGGCAGCGCAGCGTCATCAGGGGGTCTCCCTTCGGGTCAGACGTTCGAGCATGGCGCAGACCTCGCGGTGAGCGTGCTTGACGCGCTGCCCGACCGCGGGCGCGTTGGCGCCCACCACCTCGGCGATCTCCTCCAGCGAGAGCCCCTCCACCACGCGCAGCACGAACGCGATCCGCTTCTTGGGCTTGATGCGATTGAGACAGCTCAGCACGCGCTCGAGCTGCTGGCGCTCGCGTGCCGCGACCTCGGGCGAGGCCCCGGGCGCGCACAGGTCACCCAGCTCGCCGAGCTCGCCACCCTCGAGTTCATCCCACGACACCTGCTGCGGGCGGCGCCGGCGCAGGTGATCGTAGGCCACGTTGACGACGATGCGGTACAGGAAGGTCGAGAATGCCGCCTCGCCGCGGAAGCCGGGCAGCGCGCGGTAGGCCTCCAGGAAGACGTGCTGCATCAGATCCTCGCGCTCCGGGCGCGGGCCGATGAGGCGGGTCAGGCGGCGATACACCCAGTCGGCGTGGCGCCGGTACAGCTCGTCGAAGGCGCGCCGATCCCCGGCGCCGGCGCGCGCGGCCAGGCGCTGGTCGACGTCGCGCGCGGCGGCGCGGTCGTCACCCGACGGCAACGCACGCACCAGGCTGACGCCGAGATCGCTCCATCCCCATGGCAGCGGCAGCGCCAGCGTCATCACAGGTTCCACGCCAGCCCGAGCCCGAGCTGCAGGTTGAGGCGCGGGGTGCTGAAGGCCTCCTGGCCGCCGATCAGCACGTGCAGGCGGTTGAAGTAGTAGTCCAGCGAGCCCGAGATGGCCAGGCGCAGCGAGCCGACCAGGCGCGGCGTGGCCAGCAGGCGCCCACCGAAGCCGACCCGGCTGGAGTCGCGCGCGCCGTCGAGCTGGTAGATGCTGAAGTGCGGCCCGATGAAGGCCGAGAACACGCCGTGGCGATCGCCATAGCCGACGCGCATCGACTGCTCGCTCATCGAGATGCCGTCGCCGCTGGGCACCCGCGCGGTCGGCACCAGCAGCGCGGCGACCTCGATGAGGAAGCGCCGGCGCAGCAGCGGACCGCTGAGGCCGACGGCGAACTGTTCGGTGATGAGGCCGCTGTCGTCGGTGCCGATGCCGAGGCCGGGGACCATGCTGAGCTGGAAGCGTGACGGCGCGCTGGCGCCGCTGCTGCGCGCGCTCACGGTGGAGACCGTGCCGTCGTCGTCCATCGGCATGGCGGCGTCGGCGGACGGGCGACGGCGCGGGGGTGTGGGCCGGGGGCTGCGGCGCGGGCCGGGTGCTGCGGCGCGGGTGCGCGCGGACGCCGCGGCAGGGGCGGGCGCAGGGGCGGCTGCCGGTGCGACGCCAGCCGGGCTGCGCGGGCGCGGGCGTGCGGCGGGGCGGGGCGCGCCCGGGATGGGCTCGTCGAGCTCGTCGGGGTCGTCGGAGCTGACGGCACCATCATCGGTGGAGACGGCGCCGTCGTCCGCGGCGGGCGTCTCGTCGAAGCCGTGCAGGTCGTCGCCCGAGGGCAGCACGGCGGCCTCCAGCATGAGGTCGCTGACCACCAGCGCGACCAGGCGCGCCGCGCGCGAGCCACGCTGGGCCCCGAGGTCGACGACGCGCTGGCGTCCGAGCAGGCTGACCGCGACCCGCCCCGGCGAGCCGGCGATCTCGATCACGGTGGCGCTGCTGTCCTGGCTCAGCTCGACGCGCGCGCCGACCACCTGGGCCAGCTCGTCCTGGCTGAAGGGCAGGCTGCCGCTGACGGCGATGCGGAAGCTGCCGGCGTCGGCCCGGGCAGGCAGGGCGAGCAGCGCGGCGGCGAGCACACAGTAGATGAGAGCGGTCCTGGCCATCGGTCCTGTGATTAGTCTCCGCACGGCTGGCCGATCGAAAAAATGACACGGATTACGGATTGCCAGCCCCTGCCGTCGGCTTTTTTTTCGTTCGGGCCACGAGCTGCGACTAAGCGACAGAGCCACCCTCGCTGGAGGAAGTGATGAAGATCGCAAGGCAGCACGTGGGGTTCGTCGGGATGGCCCTGATGCTAGGGCTGACCGCCGTGTCGGGTTGTACCAGCTTCGAGCGCGAGCCGAGGCAAGGCGACATGCTGTTCCGGCGCGATCCCGGCAGCGGGGAGTGCTTGCCGGTCGTCCGCGGCAGCAATGACTACTTTGCCACCGAGGCCTGGGCCAGCTGCGACAACCCGTGCGCCGGCCTGGGTGAGGAGGCGTGCAGCGCCGACCCGCGCTGTCAGCCCGTGATGGAGACCGGCAGCTTCGGGCAGCCCGGCTTCGGCGGCACCGACATCGGCTTCGTCGATGCGGGTCAGCCGTTCCAGTTCATCCCCGATGGCGGCATGCCGCGCGATGGCGGCAGCTTCCCGGTGCGCGACGCCGGCCCGCCGCCGCCACAGCCGCCCACCGGCGTGTACCAGGGCTGCTCGCCGGTGGCGCGCGGGTTCGACTGTGACCAGCTCGACCCCGGGCGCTGCTCCAGCGACCGCCGCTGCGAGCTGGTGGTCGCCTCGTGCAGCTGCGAGACCCCGTTCCAGCAGGGCTTCGGCAGCGACCCCGGCGCGCCGCCGATGCTGGCGTGCAACCTGACCAGCTGCCTGGCGCCCGGCGAACCGCCGCGCTGCCAGGCGCGCGCGTGCCAGCTTTTGCCGCAGGACAGCTGCCTGTCGCGCAGCGACTGCCAGTGGGACGGCGCGCGCTGCGGCACCGCCGCGGTGCAGCCCTGCAACGGCCTCGACGAGCACGGCTGCCTGAGCCGTCGTGACTGCCGCCCGAGCGGCGTCAACAGCTACTGCCCGCCGTACATGTCGTGCGACGAGGAGACCAGCGTCAACGGCTTCTTCACCAGCTGCCAGAACGATCCGCGCCCGCGCAGCTGCCGCGGCGACGGCGATTGTGCGCCCGGCTTCCAGTGCCAGGACGCGCTGGACTGCCCGCCCGGCGAGGCCTGCGCGCCGTCATGCGTGCCGGTGGCTGGCTGCAGCGCGCTGGACGAGGCCCGCTGCAGCGCGCAGGCCGGCTGCGTGCCGCGCTTCCAGGCGGTGTGCGTGCCGCCGCCCGGCGCGCCGGTCAACTCGACGCCGCAGCCTGGCAGCCCGTACGATCCGGGCGCGCCGCCGCCGCCGGTGCCGTGCGTCCCCGCGCAGGCCTTCATCGGGTGCCAGGAGCTGGCCGGCGCGCTGGTGCCCGAGCGCAGCCTGGTGGTGCTGGATCCCGCGGTGCTCGATCAGCCGCGCTACGGCTTCCTCAACGTGATGACGCAGTTCGCGGGCGGCCAGGATCCGCGCCCGATGTTCAGCCGCATGCTGGCCACCATGAGCAGCACGACCACCATCAATGGCCAGCAGGTGGCGGGGCGTCCGAACCTGGTGCAGTTCACCGGGAACTCGCCGCTGGATCAGCTGCGCTTCCGGCCGGTGGCCATCATGAACCGGCTCGACCTGGTGTCGGCGGGCAACTGCGGTGAGGCGCGGCTGGTGTTCGCCAGCGACCTGGGCGCGTTCGATCCGACGCGCCGCATGACGCTGATCATGGAGTTCGGGGTGCCCGATGATGGCCAGGGCTGCCGCACCTGGGGCCGCCAGTGGGTGGCGCTGTCGAACCTGCCCACGGGCAGCCCCGAGTTCGCCCAGAAGCTGGGCCTGCTGACCGACCAGCTGTTCCAGCCCGCGCGGCTGAACCAGCTGCGCACCAACGAGCTGATGATGGGCCAGCCCGGCCGCTCCGACTGGGAGCTGCGCGAGTTCGAGCTGGCCGGCAACGAGCTTCTGCCCAGCACGGTGGCCAACTCGCCGGTGATGTCGCCGGAGCTTCTGGCGTGGCTGCGCGCCAACCAGGTCGCGGTCGCGCTGGGGACCGCCAGCGTGCCGACGCAGTTCCTGGGCGGCAGCAGCCTGGCGGTGCCGGAGCGGCGCCTGACGCTGCCGACCGACCTGTTCGAGCTCGAGCGCGCGCTGAACGCCAACACCTGCGCGGGCTGCCATCGCAGCGAGACCGGGACCGACTTCGTGCACCTGACCGAGCGCCGCTTCGCCAACGGGCGCAGCGTGATGTCGAACTTCCTGCGCGCGGAGCTGGGCAAGCGCGCGCGGGTGCTGCAGCAGCTCTTGGGCGACAGCGCGCCGGCGAACGTGCTGCGCACGCGGCCGCGGCCGCCGACGGTGCACTGACGGAACCGGACACTTCACGGCGCTGGGTTAGCCACACGCTTGTCGGGCTTGCAGCCCGCCAAACGTGTAGGCTAGCCAGCGCCATGAAGTGGCTCATCAAGTCCGAACCCTTCAAGTACTCCTGGACCCAGTTCAACGCCGACAAGCGCACGCGCTGGGATGGCGTGCGCAACTTCGAGGCGCGCAACAACCTGCGCGCCATGAAGGTCGGCGACCTGGCCTTCTTCTATCACTCCAGCGAAGGCAAGGAGATCGTCGGCGTGGCCCGCGTCGCCGCCGAGGCCTACCCCGATCCGACCGCGCCCGCGGGCGAGGACTGGAGCGCGGTCGACTTCGTGCCGGCCTACCCGCTGGTGCAGCCGGTCGGGCTGGCGGACATCAAGGCCGAGCCCGCGCTGGCGGAGATGGCGCTGGTCAGGAAGTCGCGCATCTCGGTGGTCCCGGTGCGCGAGGCCGAGTTCGCCTGGGTGCTCGAGCGAGGCAAGACCAAGGCGAAGTGACGTCGCCCGTCAGCGGGGCAGGTGCGCGACGGCCTTGACCTGCAAGATCTGCTGGCTGGGCCCCACCAGGGCGGTGCGCAGCCAGGTGTCGGCGTGGCTCTTGGGCTTGAAGCCGGCGCCCAGGGCCTTGCCGATCTCCATGACCTGGGCGTCGGTGACGTCGGGGCGCAGCAGGATGGTGAGGTCGACCACGTCGTCGAGGCTGCCGCCGGCGGCCTCGAGCAGGTCGCGCAGGTGTACCAGGATCGAGGTCGCCTGGGCGGCGGCGGTCTCCGGGATGGCAAGCTTGTCGTCCTCGACGAAGACGCCCGACAGGCCCGACACGAACAGCCAGTCGCCGGCGCGCACCGCGGGAGCGAAGCCGACCTGGCCGGCCACCGCCTCGGGCAGCCGCTTGGGGTAGTAGACCTGGCGCGTCACGGGGCCACCATCGCGTGCAGCGGGGGCGCCGTCAAGCCGCGGGGCGCACATCAAGATGTTGCCGAGCCGCCCGGAGCGGCGATACTTCCTCCATGAGGATGAAACCAGCGCGCGCGGGCCATGGCCGGCTGATCGGCGTGGTCGTGCTGGCCGCGCTGGGCGCCAGCGCCGAGGCGCGTGAGGTCCAGCTGGTGCCACCGGGGGCCGAGGGCTGGCAGTATGACGCCCTCGAGCTGCCTACGCTGCCGAGCACCGATCCCCTGGGGCGCACGGTGGTCCTGGCGGCGAGCACGGCGGCGTCGTCGGCCGGCAGCGCGGCCGGGGGGCGCACGCCGTCGTGGGCGCGCGCCGAGGGCGGCGACTGGCAGGGCCCGGGGGCGGCGCCGTTCGTGGCCATCGGGCCGGGCATGCCGTGCACCGGGTGTGGCACGCCGCTGGGCGGGCGTGATGACGTGCGGGTGGCGGCGCTGAAGCTGCGCCGGCGCTTCGACGTGCCGGGGCTGGCCGGGCTGCGTGTGCTGACGCTGAAGGTGCGCTACCAGGACGGCATCGTGGTGTTCCTGAACGGGGTCCAGATCGCGCAGCGCCTGCTGACCGCGAACGGCCCCGGGGACGCCGGGGCGACCGCGGCGCACGGGCCGGAGTGGGAGACCATCGCCATCCCGATCGTGCCCTGGCTGCTCAAGGACAAGGGCAACGTGCTGGCGCTGGAGGTCAGGCCGCACGAGGACCGGCCGCTGCTGCTGGATCTCGAGCTGCTCGCGAGCGACGCGCCGCGCATCCTGGTGGGGCCGTTCCTGCTGCTGGTCGAGCCGGGCCGCGCGGTGGTGACGGCCGAGACCGACCTGCCCGCGACCATGGAGGTGCGCTACGGCGCGGCGCCCGGTGGCACCACGCTGGCGCGGCTGCGCACCGGCCCCGGCAAGCACCACGAGTTCGAGCTGACCGGCCTCGGCGAGGAGACCTACTATCGCGCCGCGGTGCTGGTGGGCGGGCGCGTGGTGGCCGAGACCGAGGACATCCAGTTCCACGCGCCGCCGAAACCGGGCGAGCCGATCCGCTTCGCGGTCTATGGCGACGTGCGTGGCGGGCCGGCGGTGCACACCCAGGTCATCGCGGGCGTGGCGGCGTTCGGGGCCGACTTCTTCGTCACCACCGGCGACATGGTGGCGCGCGGCCACGACGAGGGCGACTGGCAGAAGACCTTCCAGATCATCACGCCGCTGACGCGCAGCGTGCCGATGTACCCCGCGCTGGGCAACCACGAGTGGGGCGCCGGCGCGGTGGCCATCCCGCGCTACCGCGAGCTGTTCGCGCAGCCCGCGCGCAGCGGCGATCCCTACGCGGTCTACTACAGCTTCGACGTGGCCGACCTGCACTTCATCTTCCTGGACTCGAACTACTACGACTCCGAGCTGCAGCTGGCCTGGCTGGCGGACGACCTGGCGGCGGCCAAGAAGAAGAAGCCGCGCGCCATCTTCGCGGTCGCGCACCACGGCCCGGTGTCACGCGGCCCGCACGGCGGCAACGAGATCGCGCTGGAGAAGTACGTCCCGCTGCTGCAGCGCGCCGGGACGGCGGCCTTCTTCTCGGGCCACGATCACACCTACGAGCGCGGCTCCATCGGCCAGATGCAGTACGTGGTGACTGGCGGGGCAGGGGCGCCGCTGTACCGCGCCAGCTGCGGCCGCCCCGGCTTCAAGAACTGCCGCGACGCCGCCAAGGCCTTCGCGGTCGAGTACCACTACGTGACCGTCGAGGTCATGAACGACTTTTTCAAGATGTGCGCCACCCGCCCCGACGGCAGCGCCCTGGAGGCCTGCGTGTCGTTCCCGCTGCCCGGCAAGAAGAAGGTCGGCAAGGCCAGGGACAAGGTCGCGAGCAAGGTGAAGTAGCGCGAGCACGAGCACCGCGACCTCAGCTGCCAGACGCCTCGCGGAGGCGCTGCCAGCGGGTGAAGCTGGCCTCGTCGGGCTGCCTGAAGCAGGGGTTGTGCAGGAGCTCCCAGGCGATGGTGGAGGTCGGGGTGGGGCCGTAGTCGTGGCCGGGGTAGATCCGGGTCTCCTCGGGCAGGGTCGCGAGCAGCTGCAGCGAGCGCCACAGCGCGCGCGGGTCGCCGCCGGGTTCGAGGTCGCTGCGGCCGCAGCTACCGACGAAGAGGACGTCGCCGGTGCAGGCGAATCCGTCGCCGAGCCAGGTCATGCCGGCGAGGGTGTGGCCGGGGGTGGCGAGGGCGCGCACCTCGGCGGTGCCGATGGCGATGGTCTCGCCGCCGTGGACCTCGATGATGCGGGCGGCGGGGGCGTGGCGGCGCAGGGCGGCGGCCTCGGCGGCGCCGACGTGGACCGGGATGTCGGCCCCGGCCCCGGCCGCGGCCGCGGCGGCGGCGCAGGCGGCGACGCCCTCGATGTGGTCCTCGTGGGTGTGGGTGACCAGGATGGCGACGACGCGCCAGCCGCGGCGGCGCACCTCGGCCAGGACGCGGTCGACCTCGAAGGCGGGGTCGACCACGGCGCAAGCGCCGTCGTCAGCGCCGATCAGGGTGACGAAGTTGGCGAGCAGGCCGACGTCGAGCTGGATGAGGTGAGGAGGGGCGGACATCGGGGGGAGGGGAGGAGCGTGGGCGATCCGGGCGAATCCGGACGGCTTCCGCGCGCCTACGGCGTGCGGAAGCTGAGCGTCGCCACGCCCACGTTGTCGGCCTCGTCGGCCCCGCGCACCGCGATGGTGTGCAGCCCGGCGGCCAGCTTGCCCAGGCGCAGCGTCATGGTCTCGGCCACGTCGTCGAACACGCCATCGTCGGGGAACGCCACCGTCCAGTCGCCGCCATCGACGCTGTACGCGATCTCGTCCACGCGCGAGAAGCTGTCGCGCACCCGACCGGTCACCACGCCGGCCTTGAACACCAGCCCGGCGACCTCGGGCTTCTGGTTGTCGACCAGGAACGGGCGCGAGATCAGGCTGTGCTCCAGCGCCAGCTCGGGCGGGTTCGAGCGCGCATCCGACGCCGTCACGCGCAGCTCGTACATGCCGTCGGGCATCAGCTCGGTGTTCCAGTCGAAGTCGGTGCGCGTGAACGGCTCGGTGCCGGTGTTGGTCTGCAGCTCGCGCCAGGCGGCGTCACCCTCGATCCGGTACTCCAGCTTGTAGGTCACCTCGTCGTCGTCGCCGCTGTCCACCTTCCACTTCAGCTTGGTCACCGGCGAGCGCGACTTGGTGGTCCCGGTCTGCGTGGTCACCGACGGCTTCTTCGCCCCCGGCTCGTCGCCCGCGCTGATCTCCAACACCCGCGTGCGCTGGTTCTGCGGCAGGAGGTACACCGTCATGTCGCGCAGCACGGTGCCGCCCGCCAGCTTGGTGCGCCACTGCAGGTAGCGGCCCGGCGGGCTGGCGACCTTGCCCAGCGAGGCGCCGCCGGGCGCCGGCCGCACCGCGGCCAGCTTGCTCCACGACGACCAGGTCTTGTCGGGCGACGCGGTGTTGCCACTGCGCGTCTCCAGCGCGGGCGCCGGCCCGCTCGACGAGAAGCGCACGCCACCCCAGCGCGTCAGCGCCTCACCCTCGAACACCTTCGAGGTGTACACCGCGTCCGCGCGCGCGCCGCCGACCTCGTAGACCGCGCCGGTGTCGCCGGTGCCCAGCAGCAGCGGCGCCTCGCCACCCGGCGCGCCCGCCATGGTCAGGACCTGGCGCTCATCGACGTCGAACGCCGTCAGCACGCTGCGGTCGCTGTCCTTGATGAGGTAGACCTTGCCGGCGCCGCCCGAGGCCGCGAAGACGTCGCCGTTCTTGGCCACGTACAGCGAGGTGAAGTAGCTGTCGCTCAGCGCGTGCAGCTGGTCGATCCGGCCATCCGGATCGATGCGCCACAGCGAGCCCTTGCCGCGCCGCTCGCCGGGCCGCGGCACGCTCGACCCCGACGAGCTGTCGCCACCCTTGGGCTTGATCCCGGTCGGCTTGGCCGGCCCGGTCACCGTGCCCGAGGGCGAGCCCTGGAACTCGTTGACCACCAGGTAGATCACCTTGTCGCGCACCGCGATGGCCTTGATCTCCTGCCCCGAGAAGTCGGCCACCGCGCGCGCCGCCCCGGTCTTGACGTCGACCCGGTACAGCTCGGCGTCGTCCGACGCCCCCACCAGCAGCCCGCCGGCGTCCTCGAGCACCGACAAGAGGTGCTTCTTGCCGCTGTCCCACAGCACCTTGGACTTGCCGCTGGCGACATCGACGCTGAACAGCTTGCCGTCCGGGCCGGTGCCGACCCACAGCGTCTTGCCATCCGCCGACGGCACGATGGCCCACACATGGTCGCCACCCTCCAGCGTGGTCAGCTTGCGCGGCTTGCCGGTGGCCAGCTCGATGGCGAACACGCCACCGCCCGGGGTGCCGCCCGCCCACACCGTCTTGCCGTCGGGCGACAGCGCCAGCGTGGCCACCAGGGTGACGCCGTCCAGCTTGGCCAGCGGCTTGACCTTGCCGGCCTCGTACGACAGCACCGCGCCCTCGTCACCGCTGCCGATGAGGACGCGCTTGCCGATGGCCAGGCTCGACATCGCCAGCGGCGCGCCCAGATCGGTGCGCTTGGTGCCGATGCCCGCCTGGGCATCACCCTGCGGCCCGATCAGCACACCCTTGGCCTCGCCGTCGTCGAAGTCGCGGAAGCTGGTCACCGTCCAGGTCTTGGTCGTCACCGCGAACGCCGGCACCGCCAGCGCGGCCACCGCCGCACCAGCCATCACTCCAACCAGTCGCTTCACTTGGTCTCCTCGTCGCTATCTAGCGGCTTGACCTTCACGCTGAGGTCGATGCGCCCATCGATCACCTTGCCGGTCGGCACCACCACGCGTGCCGCCGAACGGAACGGCTCCGCGCGGCGCGTGCTGGTGCCCGGCTTCAAGCTGTCGATCACCGAATCAGGCAGGTCGGCGATGACCTTGCCCTTCAGGGTCACACCCTCGTCGGGGTTCCACACCGTCAGCACCATGGCGTTGCCCGGGTAGGTGCCCTTGCGCAGGACCTCGATCAGCTCGGGCAGGTTCTCCGGCGGCGCCATCTCGGGGCGCACGATGTCACCCTGCGCGACCTCGATGCGCACGATCTGCCCGGCCAGCCGCTTGGGCACCGTGAAGGTGATCGGGATGTCGTAGCGCGCGCCGCCGTAGGGCAGCACGGTGACCCTCGCCACCGTGGGCTTGCCCGCGGTGACCTCGGCCTCGTCGATGCTGATCTGATCGATCTCGATGTAGTCGCTCTTGTAGGCGACGTCGACGTCGACCTTGACGCTCTTGATGGTGACCGGCGCGTAGGGGTTGAACAGCAGCGGGGTCAGGATGCGCAGCGCGCGCGCGGCGCCGATCGACCCGCCCGACACGCCGTCGGGCGCGAAGGCATAGTCGGTGAACGTCAGCGGCGCGAAGCCGTCCAGCACCAGCGTCGACTTCATGGTGATGGTCTGCGCCGCCACGTCGGTGGCGTGCACGCCGATGGCCGAGAACACCGACATCATCACGAAGGTCGGGGTCAGGAAGCGATGGCGCACCACCTCGGTGTGCCAGTCGACCGGCTGCGGCCCGGCGCCGGTGATGCGCACATCGACCGGGATCATGTCGGTCTTGCGGTCGGTCAGCGCCGCGATCATGGCCTGGCGGTCCTGCACCAGGGTGCCGACCTCGCGGTTCGGGGTCGACAGCTTGAAGGAGATCATCGACGACGCCATGAAGGCGTGGATGGTCGCGGTCACCACCGGCACGTAGATCTCGCCCATCTGGAACATCGAGTGGCCGAAGCCCAGCACGCGGCTCTTGCCGTCGACATAGGTCACGGTGCCGGTGCCCACCGCGCTCATGTCGCCGCGCACCAGCTGCACGCCGATCGAGCCGCCGGCCTCGAACGCCGTTGGGCCCTCGTCGGGCGCGCTGCCGCCGCCGCCGGTCATCGGCTCGAGGCCCAGCGGCGAGAACATCCGCGTCGCCTCGGCCAGCGCCTTGGGCGAGAAGCCCGCCACGCTGAGCGGCACGCTGGCGCGCTCCAGGCGCTGATCGGGCCCGCGCGGCGCCGTGGGCACCGGGGGCAGCGGGGCGCGCACCGCCCAGGCCTGGTCGCGCTCGCTGGCGCTGGCGGCGCGATCGCGGCCGGCGATGAAGCTGTCCAGGCCGTGCTGCTTCCACTCGTCACGCGACGCCAGCGCGGTCAGGTTGGGCCCGCGCGGCGGGGTGCGGCCCTGCTTGATCATGGTCTCGATGGGCGTGAAGGCGCCGATCGACTCCTTGCTGAAGCGGAAGGCGTAGGCGAAGGCGCCGGCGTTCTTGCCCTCGATCATCATCGGGCTGCCCGACATGCCCTGCGCGAAGCCCGACAGGGCCAGCTTGGGATCGTCGGAGCGCACCAGCACCACGTCCTGATCGGGCAGGAACTTGCTCAGGATGCCGATGACCTCGAAGTCGAAGCGCTCCGGCTTGGTGCCCTTGAAGACGGTCAGGCCGTAGCCCTTCATCCCGGGCCGGATCTTGGCCAGCGGAAAGATGTCATCCGGCATCTTCTCGGGTGTGGCCTTGGCTGCCGCCGGGCGCGGCGCCGGCTTGGGAGCCGGCGGAGCAGCCAGAGCGGCGCTACCGAGCGCCAGAACAAGCAAGGTGGAGAGCTGCCCTACGCGCGGCGAGCGGAGATGCATGGGGGTTCAGTGTACGTCGGTCTCAAAGTGACCGCCAACGGGAACATACGGGGGAGTAACAGCGGTTCTTTCCGTGCAGCCCCGGGTCAGGTCCCCAGCACGTAGCCCTTGGCCAGCCGATCGACCTCGTCCGGGCTCAGCCCCGAGGAGGCCAGGATCTTCTTCGAGGTCGCCTTGCCGCTGGCGACGTCGCGCGCCTCGACGCGCACGATCCCGTCACAATCCAGCGTGAACTGCACCTCGACCTTGACCTTGCCCGCCGGCGCGTGCGGCAGATCACCCAGGATGAACTTGCCCAGCAGGCGGTTCTTGGCCGCCATCGGCTCCTCGCCCTGGTAGACCTCGATCGACACGAAGTCCTGGCCGTCGCTGGTGGTGGTGAAGACCTTGGTCTCGCGCGCGGGCACCATCGAGTTGCGCGCGATGATGGTCGAGAAGCGCCCGCCCGCGACCTTGACCCCGATCGAGTGCGAGGCCACGTCGAGCAGCACCACGTCGCCCATCTGGCCCTGCATGATGGCGCTCTGGGTGGCGGCGCCGATGGCGACGATCTCGTCGGGGTTGACGCCCTTGACCGGGCGCTTGCCGAAGATGGCCGCGGCGCGCGCCTCGACCGCCGGCATGCGCGTCATGCCGCCGACCAGCACCACGTGATCGATGCGGTCGGCCTCCATGCGGCAGTCGGCCAGCGCGCGCATGCACGGCGCCTCCAGCCGCTCCAGCAGCGGCGCGGTCAGCTCCTCCAGCCAGGCCCGGGTCACGGTGCGCTGGAAGGACAGCGCGGCGGGCCCCTGACCCTGGGTGCCGCCGGTGGCCAGGAAGGGCAGCTGCACCTCGGTGCTGGTCAGCGCCGACAGCTCGCGCTTGGCACGCTCGGCGGCGTCGACCAGGCGCTGCAGCGCGACCGGATCGGTGATGGGCGCGCCGTGGGCGGCCTCGGCCTCCTTGCGCAGCGCGACCGCCAGCACGCGGTCGAAGTCGTCGCCGCCGAGCAGGGTGTCGCCGCTGGTGGCCAGGACCTCGAAGACGCCGTCCTCGATGCGCAGGATCGAGATGTCGAAGGTGCCGCCGCCGAGATCGAACACCGCGATCAGGCTGGGCGCGCCCTCCTTGTGGACGCCATAGGCCAGCGCCGCCGCGGTCGGCTCGTTGATGATGGCGCGCACCTCGAGGCCGGCGATGCGCCCGGCGTCGCGGGTGGCCTGGCGCTGGGCGTCGTCGAAGTAGGCCGGCACCGTGATGATGGCCTGGGTGACCTTCACGCCGAGGTAGGTCTCGGCGGTGGCGCGCAGATCGCCGAGCACGTGGGCCGAGACCTCCGACGGGCTGAGCAGCTTGTCCCCCAGGCGCACCCAGGCGTCGCCGTTGGGGCCGCGCACGATGGGGAAGGGCACCACCCCGGTCATCTCGGTGACCTCGGGGGCGTCGTGGCGCCGGCCGATCAGCCGCTTGACCCCGAACAGCGTGCGCGTCGGGTTCGACACCGCCTGGCGCCGGGCCACCGCGCCGACCACCAGCTTGCCGTCGTCGCGCAGCGCCAGCATCGAGGGCGTGGTGCGATCCCCGACCGCGTTGGTCAGCACCTTGGCGACGCCGTTCTCCAGGATGGCGACGCACGAGTTGGTGGTACCGAGATCGATGCCAATGATCGGCGCGCTCACGAGCCCCCTCCACCACCACGCCGATCGAGCAGCCGCTCGAGCAGGCTGCGCTTCTGCTTGGACTTGACGTCGTTGAGCTGGCGCAGGCTCTCCAGCGCGGGGACGCAGCTCGGGTACATCGACACCGCGCTCTGCAGCAGCTGGGTCGCCTGCTCGAGCTGCCCCGCCGCCATGGCCTCGCGCCCGCGCGCGACCGCGTGCAGCGCGCGTAGCTCGCGGTTCTGACCATCGTGCTGCAGGCCGCGCTCGAAGGCGGTGCGCGCCGAGGCGTTGTTGCCCGCCTTGAGCAGCGCCATGCCTTCGCTGATCTCGCGGTCCGCCGGCAGCAGGTTGCCGCCGGTGCCGCCGCCGGCCTCGCCGAGGTCGACCTCGACGCCAGCGAACAGATCGGCCTCGTCGAGCGTGGGCACCGGGGCCAGGGTGCGCGCGCCGGTGCTCGGCGTCGGGGATGGCGGGCCCGCGGGCGGGATGGTGCGGCCCTGGGTGCCGGTGGTCGGGGCGCCGCTGGCCGGGATGGTGCGGCCCTGGGTGCCGGTGGTCGGGGCGCCGGTGGGCGGCACGGTGCGGCCCTGGGTGCCGGTGGTCGGGGCGCCGCTGGCCGGGATGGTGCGGCCCTGCGGGTTGGTCAGCGGGGCACCGCCGGCGCCGCTGATGTGCACGCCCATGGGCAGCGGCGCGCGGCCCTGGCCGGCACCGTCCGTGCGCGGCGCCAGGTTGGGTGGCGGCGTGGTCGGGGTGGCCTGCGCGCGCGGCACGGTCTGGCCGCCGCTGCGCGTGCCATAGGCGTTGCCCGGGTTGTCGAGGCGCTGGCGGTAGGCCACGATGCGGCCCTCGTCGGACAGGGTGTCGTGGGCGCGGCGCAGCACGATGAAGATGTCGGCGACCAGCTCGCGCACCTCGTCGGGCTCCAGCGCGAAGCGGCTGGGGTGCCAGACCTTGGCCATGGTGAGGAAGGTCTTGCGCACGCCGTCGACGTCGGTGTCACGCGGCAGCCCGAGCGCCGTGAAGGCGTCCTGCCGGCGCAGCTCGGCCAATCGTGAGGCCAGCGTGCGCGCCAGCTCGCTGCTGGTGGCGGGCGGCGGCGCCTGCTGCGCGCCCCCCGAACCGTGCGCCGCCACCGCGGTGGGTACGCCCTGGCCCAGGGCCTGCTGCGAGCCGGTGCCGGTCGCCGAGGGCAGCCC
This sequence comes from Polyangia bacterium, assembly GCA_044229835.1. Lineage (GTDB taxonomy): Bacteria > Myxococcota_A > Polyangia > Haliangiales > JADYYK01 > JADYYK01. Next base: position 16,796 of record JBGASF010000088.1, read on the forward strand.
GGCCGGCGCGTTCACGCGGGCCAGAAAGCCGCTCAGCTGGGCCTGGCGCTCGGCCGAGAAGGGGTCGAGCTTGATGCCGATGCCGGGGCGCTGGCCGCCGCTGGCGGTGGCCGCGCCGGCGGTCTTGACCACGTGCGAGACCTCGCCGGGCAGCTCGACGATGTCACCACCGGGCAGCGCGATGCGCAGGTGCACCGGGCTGCCCACCGGGGGCGGCTCGGCCATGCGCACGAACATGCCGCCGCGGCTCAGGTTGCCGGTGTAGAGGACGACATACTGGTCCCAGCTGTCGAGGCGCAGGTTGACGGGCAGCGAGCCGGCGCGCAGCTGCGCGGTCGGGCCGGGCGCGATCGACGCGGCGCGCGGCGGGGGCGGCTGTGGCTGCGACGGCGGCGACTGCCGCGGCGGCTGCTGCGACTGCTGCGACTGCGCGGCCAGCCCCTGCGCCACCGGCGCCTGCTGCTGCGACGGCGGCACGCTGGCGGCGCGCGGCGACCCGACTCCGCCGCCGTGCGCCATCATGCCGATGAGGTCGCGCACCGTGCGCGCCAGCGTGGCCTGGGCCTGCTCGGGCGACAGGTACACATCGGCGCGCAGGCTCTGCAGGCTGGCCGCTGTCATGCGCGACACGATCACCATCGGGATGTCGGCGCTGAAGGCGCGCACGCGCGCCGAGAAGGCGGCCGCCGCCTGGCTGTCGATGATGATCTCGATGACCACCGCGCGGGGGGCGAGCTGGTGCCCCAGCCAGGACTCGATCGAGCCCGGGCGCTTGGGGTCGGGCACCATCACGCCCTCGAGCCCCGCGGGCGCCAGCAGCGCGGCCAGCGGGTGTGGCGGGACCACCGGGCGGTCGGTCACCACGAGGACGCGGGGTGGAGCCGGGGGTGCTGCGCTGCGTGGATCCAGGGGCTCCTCCTCGGGTGTCTCGACCTGCGCGCTGGCCCCGCCCTCCCACGGCGATTATGCGGAAGCTGATTCAGGGCGTCAATGCTACCCTCGCGCGCCATGACGGGAAAAGCCGTTGGGCGCAGCGTTCCGCGTCGCGAGGCCGACGCCAAGCTGCGCGGCCAGGCGCGCTATGTGGGTGATGTCACCATGCCGGGGATGCTGCACGGTGCCACCGTGCGCTCGCAGGTGGCGCGCGGGCGGCTGCGCGCCATCCATTTCGGCCCCGAGGTGCGCTGGGACGAGTATGTGGTGGTCACCGCGGCGGATATCGCGACCGCCGGCGGCGTCAACACCGTGGCGCTGATCGTCGAGCACGATCAGCCCGCGCTGGTTGGCATCGGCGACATCATCGCCCACCGCGAGGAGCCGGTGGTCCTGCTCGCGCACCCCGACCCGCACGCGCTGGAGCCGGCGCGTCGCGCCATCCGCCTCGAGGTCGAGCCGCTGCCCGCGGTGCTGACGCTGGACGACGCCCTGGCCGCGCGCACCGTGGTCTACGGCGAAGACAACGTCATCAAGAGCTACGGCATCGACAAGGGCGACGTCGCCGCCGCCTTCGCCGCCGCCGAGGTGATCAGCGAGGGCGTCTACGAGACCGGCGCGCAGGAGCAGCTGTACATCGAGAACAACGGCATGATCGGCGCCATCGAGAACGGCGACGTCGTGACGGTGTGGGGCTCGATGCAGTGCCCCTACTATGTGCAGAAGGGCCTCATGAAGTGCTTCGGCGTCCCGGCCGAGCGCGCCCGCGTGGTGCAGCTCGAGACCGGCGGCGGCTTCGGCGGCAAGGAGGAGTACCCGTCGATGATCGGCGGCCATGCGGCGCTGCTGGCGTGGAAGAGCGGGCGGCCGGTCAAGATCATGTACGACCGCGAGGAAGACATCGCGGCCACCACCAAGCGCCACCCGGCGGTCATGACGGTGCGCGCGGGGGTGAAGAACGACGGCACGCTCACCGCCTACGACCTCGACTGCATCATGGACGGCGGCGCCTACCTGACGCTGTCGCCGGTGGTGCTGTCGCGCGGCGCGATCCACGCGGGCGGGCCCTTACAGCGTCGCCAACGTGCGCGTGCGCGGGCGGGCCATGGCCACCAGCACGCCGCCGCACGGCGCATTCCGCGGCTTCGGCGCGCCGCAGAGCATCTTCGCGCTGGAGCGCCACCTCGACGAGGTCGCGCACAAGCTGGGCCTCACGCCCGAGGCGCTGCGGCGCAAGAACTTCGTGACCAAGGGCGGCGAGCTGGCCACCGGGCAGCTGGTGCGCGACGACATCGACCTCGGCGCGCTGCTGGACAGCGCGCTGGCCCGGGCCGACTGGGAGCGCAAGCGGGCCGACATCGCCGCCGAGCGCGCGCGCAGCGGGGCGCCGCTGCGCCGGCGCGGCCTGGGGCTGGCGACCTTCCTGCACGGCACCGGCTTCACCGGCTCGGGCGAGAAGTACCTGGCCTCGGTGGTCGGCGTCGAGGGCAGGGCCGACGGCCGGGTGCGCGTGCTGGCCTCGAGCACCGAGATCGGGCAGGGCACCCAGACCGTGTTCGCGCAGATCGCGGCCGATGCGCTCGGCGTCGACATGGACGACGTCGAGGTCGCCACGCCCGACACCCGCGACGTGCCCAACAGCGGGCCCACGGTGGCGTCGCGCACCTGCACCATCGTCGGCAAGCTGGTCGAGAGCGCGGCGCACACGCTGCGCGCGCGGCTGGTCGCGGCCGGGCTGCTGCCAGGTGCCGGCTCGGACGGCGGCGGCGACCTGCGCGCGGCGGTGCGCCAGCACCTGGCCTCGGTCGGCCCGCTGCGCGCGCTGGCGCAGTACGAGGCGCCGCCCTACGTGAAGTGGGACGAGGTCGCCTTCCGTGGCGACGCCTATGGCGCCTACTCGTGGGGCGTCTATGTCGCCGAGGTCGAGGTCGACATGCTGACCTACGAGGCGCGCGTGCTCGACTTCGTGGCCGCGCAGGAGGTCGGACGCGTGATCCATCCCGTGCTGGCCGCCGGCCAGATCGAGGGCGGCGTGGCCCAGGGCATCGGCTGGGCGCTGTACGAGAACGTGGTGTGGCGAGACGGCGTGATGTCGAACAACCGCATGACCGACTACATCATGCCGACCTCGGAGGACATCCCGCCCATCCGGGTGCTGTTCGCCGAGTCGCCCTATCCGTACGGGCCGTTCGGGGCCAAGGGGATCGGCGAGCTGCCCATGGACGGGCCGGCGCCGGCGATCCTGAACGCCATCGAGGACGCCCTCGGGGTCAGCATCCGGCGCATCCCGGCCACGCCCGAGGTCATCATGGAGGCCGTCGAAGGCGAAGGCGAAGGCGAAGGCGCCAGCGCGGCGGGTGCCGCATGAGCAAGCTCGAGTTCACCGTCAATGGTCGCGCCTGCAGCGTCGAGGTGCACCCGATGAAGCGGCTGCTCGACGTGGTGCGCGACGATCTCGGGCTGCACGGCGCCAAGGAGGGCTGCGGCGAGGGCGAGTGTGGCGCCTGCGCGGTCGAGGTCGATGGCCGCCTGGTGGTCAGCTGTCTGGTGCCGGTGGGGCAGTGCGCGGGCGCCAGGGTGCGCACCGTGGAGGGGCTGGCGCCGGATGCCGCCACGCTGTCCAAGGTGCAGCAGGCGTTCCTCCAGTATGGCGGCGCGCAGTGCGGCATCTGCACGCCGGGAATGCTGATGGCAGCGACCGCTTTGCTTGACAAGGTGTCAAGGCCAAGCGAGGCCGACGTGCGCACCGCGCTGGCCGGCAACCTGTGTCGCTGCACCGGCTACATGAAGATCTTCGAGGCCGTGGTGCGCGCACTGGAGCCGGGCTGATGCGCTCGCGGGTGGAGGACTTCGAGCTGGTGCGGCCGCGCGATCTCGGCGACGCGCTGGCCCGGCTGGCGGCGGAGCCCGGGCTGCGCCCGCTGGCGGGCGGCACCGACGTGATGGTGCTGCTGGCGGCGGGGAAGCTGCCCTGGAAGCGCCTGCTCGATCTCTGGGGCCTTCACGAGCTGCGCGGCATCGAGGTCGCGCCGGGCAGCGTCACCCTGGGCGCCCTGACCACCTTCAGCGAGGTCCAGGAGCACGCCCTGCTGCGCGACGAGCTGCCGCTGCTGGGGCGCGCCGGCGCCGAGACCGGCGGTCCGGCGATCCAGAACCGCGGCACCATCGGCGGCAACATCGCCAACGCCTCCCCGGCGGCCGACACCCCGCCGGCGCTGCTGGCCTACGACGCCGAGCTCGAGCTGGCGTCCGTCGCGGGCCGGCGCTGGGTGCGCTATCGCAGCTTCCACACCGGGTACAAGACCACGGTGATGCAGCCCGGCGAGCTCATCACGCGGGTGCGCCTGGCGCGCGCGGCGGGGCGGGTGCACTTCTATCGCAAGGTCGGGCCGCGGCGCGCCCAGGCCATCTCCAAGGTGTGCTTCGCGGGCGTGGCGACGCTGGCGGCGGGGCGGCTCGGCGACGTCGGGATCGCGCTCGGCGGCGTGGCCCCGGTGGTGCTGCCGTGCGCCCGCACCGAGGCGGCGCTGCGCGGCCTCAGCCTGGCCGAGCTGGCCGGTGCGCTGGCGGGGGCGACGGCGACGCTGTCGGCGGAGATCGCGCCCATCGATGACGTGCGCTCGACCGCGCGCTACCGGCGCCGGGTCGCCGAGAACCTGCTGGGGGCGTTCGTGGCGGAGATCTCGGCGCGCGGGACGTAGGCGGAACGGGAACGCGACGGAACAGCCTCCTGGAAGCTGCGCTTCTCTGGGGCTACTTCCGGCGCTTGGTCCGGGTCGCGACCTTGGTCAGGCTGGCGACCTCGACGGCCTGGCGGCGGCGGACCTCCTGCTGGCCGCGCTCCCAGAAGCCGTCGGCGACCTCGCGCGACGAGCCGGCGGCGCCCAGCGCGTCGAGCGCGGCGCCGGCGTGGGGATGGCCCAGCACCTCGGCGCGCCGGTAGGCGAACGAGGCGTCGCCCTTGCGCTCACCGGCCTCGAGCGCGCGCCCGAGCGCGAAGTAGATCCAGCGATCGTCCTCGGGCCGGCTGCCGTTGCTGACCAGGTCGGCCAGCGTCTCGGCCAGCTCGCGCGCCGCGGTGACGCGGCCCTCGCCGGTGGCGCGGTACTTGACGCCCAGGAAGTCGGCCGAGGCCAGGGCAGGGTAGCGCTCGACGTTGAGCTCGTAGCGCATGAGCAGGATGTGCGCCCACTCGCGGCCGCCGTGGGCCTCGGGGTCGGCGGCGACGGCGGCCTCGAACGATGCCAGCGCATTGGCCTCGTCACCCAGCGCCAGCCAGGCGGTGCCGCGGTTGCCGTGGCTCCACACCTTGGCCATGCGCAGCGCGCCGTCGTCGAGCTGCACGCTGGCGAGATAGCGGTCCTTGTCGTCGAGCACCGCGAGCGCCTCGGCGGCCTGGCCGGTACGGATCAGCGACAGCGCCAGGTTGTCCCAGTGCATCCAGGCCTGGCCCGGGTGCGAGGTCACCAGCGTCTTGACGGTGTTGATGGCGGCGCGCATCTCGGTGATGCGGCTCTCGTCCCAGGCCCGGGTGTGGGTGTAGACCTCGCCGTTGATGACCTCACGGATGGGGTCGGGCATCGGCAGCGGCATCTGATGCTCGGCGTCGTTGCCGCAGGCGTGGGCCGCGGGGACCCGGGCTGCCAGGGGAATGGCCAGCGCCAAGGCCAGCGCCGAGGTGGAGACGAGGTGCAGCTTTCGCATGCCGGGCGATACGCGGCCGCGGCGCCCGTTCTTCCGTACATTCAGGGGGAATATCGCCCCTTGAGCACATGGTTCATGGCCAGCGCAGTGACCAGCGTGGTCACCGCCGTGACGGCCCGGGTCTCGGCATCGGCCGGGTAGACCTGCGCCAGCGCATCGGCGCGCTCTGCCAGGTGGTCGACCAGATCGCGGGTGCGCTCCGGGAAGTGGCCGGTCCAGCGGTAGACGTCGGCCATCAGGGCCGGGCCCAGGCGCCGGATCAGCTCGCCCGCGGGGAGCCGCGCCGCCTGCGACGCCGACTCGTGGCTGCCAGCATCCTCGAACACCGCCCTCAGATTGCCATCCACCCCGGCGGGCAACTCGTCCTCGTCTTCACCCTCGTCCGCCCCCTCCGCCTCGTCCTCGTCCGCCCCCTCCGCCTCGTCCTCATCCTCCCCCTCCGCCTCGTCCTGATCCTCCCCCTCCGCCTCGTCCTCCCCGTCATCGTCCTCGTAGTACTCGTCCACCGTGTACTCCAGCGTCCCCACCGCCTCGTCGTCGTCCACCAGCGTCACCAGCGGCTGCCTTCCGGCCAGCTCCGCCATCAGCTGATCGACATACTCCAGCTTGGCCAGCGCCGCCCAGCCGGCATAGTCGCGGCGCCAGTCGGTGACCTCGCTCCGCGGCGTCAGCCACACCGCGAAGGTCTCGGCCCAGTCCTCGTCAGGGTGCATCTGCGCGTACCAGCCCGGCAGGTGGCGCACGAACCGCCGCGAAAATGGCTGCGGCCGGTAGTCCTCGACGTAGGGCTGCGTGATGGCCCCGAAGTGCTGCACCCACTCGGGCCGGTCATACAGCCGGTAGGCATAGTTGACCACGTGCGCGACCTCGTGGCGCAGGTAGCGCAGCAGCTCCGCGGGGCTGCCGCCCTCGACGAAGCCGCCCCGCGCCGCGTGATGAGCCAGCAGGTCCGCGCGCGCCAGGTAGAACGGGATGCCCAGCGAGATGCTGCCGAACGGCACGCCCCACTCGTCGCTGAGGTAATGATGCGGCCGCACCTGCACCCCGGCCGCGGCCAGCTCGCCGTCCAGGCGCGCCAGCACCGGCTCCAGCGGGCTGCCCGCGATGGTCAGCCCGAGGTCGCACAGCCGCGTCGCCCCCAGCGTCGTCATGTCATGTCATGTCCGCGACAGCGCGGTGCCGACCACGCCCGGCGCGTGCACCGCGCGCACCAGATCGCCCCGGCCCAGGCGACCCAGGATCTGGATCTCGCCGACGCCGCTCTCCAGCGTGGCCAGCGACTCCTCGAGCTTGGGGATCATGCCGCCCGAGATGCGCCCGTCGGCGATGGCGGCGCGCGCCTCGGCCGCGCTCAGGTGCGCGATCCGCGACGCCGGATCCTTGACGTCGGCCAGCACGCCGGCGGTGCTGGTCACCAGCAGGAGCTTGTCGGCGCGCAGCGCGGCGGCCAGCTGGTTGCCGACCAGGTCACCATTGATGTTGTAGGCCGCGCCCGTGGTCGGGTCGGCCCCCAGGGTCGCGATCACCGGCAGCCAGCCGCCGCTCCACAGCGTCTCCAGCAGCGCCAGGTCGAAGCCGTCGACGTCGCCGACGTGGCCGAGGTCGACCAGCTCGGGGCCGGCGCCCGAGATGGCGCGCGGCGGGCGCTTGTGGGCGCGGATCAGCGGCCCCGACGCGCCATGCAGCCCGACCGGGCGGGCTCCGGCCGCGATCAGCGCACCGCACAGGTCGACGTTCAGCTTGCCGGCCAGCACCATCTTCATGACGTCCAGGGTGGCCTCGTCGGTGACGCGCCGCCCGCCCAGCAGGCGCGGCTCCAGGCCGAGGCGCCGCGACAGCTCGCTGGCCTGGGCGCCGCCGCCATGCACGATCGCGATGTGCGCCCCACCGCGCGCCAGCTCGGCCAGGTCGGCCGCGAGGATGGCCAGCTCGGCCGCGGCACCCACGACCTCGCCGCCCAGCTTGACGACGATCTTCGGGCCGGTCACGGGGCGACCGACTGGAGGTCCGCTTCCGGCGTCTACGGCCACGACCCCGGATCCTCCAGCGTCAGCCGCTCGTCCAGCCCCAGCATCAGGTTGAGTGACTGGATGCCCTGGCCCGCGCCGCCCTTGATGAGGTTGTCGGTCGCCGACAGGCAGGTCACCACACGCCGGCCATCGACCGGCTCGCCCACCGCGTAGCCGACCTCGGCGTGGTTCGACCCCGCCACCGCCACCACCTCGGGCATCCGCTTCACCGGCATGCGCACGAAGGGCTCGCCCTGGTAGCTGCTGGTGAACGCCGCCGCGACCTCGGCCGGCGTCACCGCGGCGTCGACGTGCACGAACGAGGTCGCGAAGATCCCGCGCACCAGCGGCGCCGACACCGGCACGAAGCGCAGCGCGATCGGCGCCCCCACCGCCGCCAGGGTGGCCTCGATCTCGGGCACATGCTGGTGCGACAGCGGCTTGTAGGTGCGCAGGTTGCCGGCGCGCACCGGGTGATGCGTGCCCGCCTGCGGCGCCACCCCGGAGCCCGACGACCCGGTGATGGCCACGGTGTCGACCTCGCCCCCCAGCAGCCCCGCGCGCGCCAGCGGCAACAGGCCGAGCTCGATGGTGGTCGCGAAGCAGCCCGGCGACGCCACCAGCCGCGCGCGCCGGATGGCCTCGCGGTTGACCTCGGGCAGGCCATACACCGCCTCGGCCAGCAGCTCCGGCGCCGGGTGGCGCGCGCCGTACCACTTCTCGTAGACCGCGGCGTCCTTGAGCCGGAAGTCGCCCGACAGATCCAGGATGCGCACCCCGGTCGGCCACAGCTCGGCCACCTTCTCGGCGGTGACCTTGTGTGGCAGCGCCAGCAGCACGACGTCGCAGCCGGCGGCGGCCTCCGTCGCGCTCAGCTTCTCGAAGCGCAGCGCGGTCCGGCCCTCCAGGTTGGGGTGCGCGGCCGACAGCGGCTCGCCGACGAAGTCGACGGACGCCACGCGGACGAGCTCGATGTCAGGGTGCAGGAGCAAGCGCCGGATGAGCTCGGCGCCGCCATACCCGCTGCCCCCGATGACGGCGGCCTTGAACCTCTTCATGCGCGCGGGAAGATATCACTTCTGCGCGAGCCAGACGTCCTTGCTCGGGTCGTGGCGGTACAGCGTCTTCTTCGGCTTGCCCGGGGCGCGCTCGCCGCTGCCCTCGTCATAGTCGGCGATGGTGGTGGTCAGCGTCGCCTCGGCCGGCTTGCCGGGGGCCAGCTTGGCGAAGCTCAGCTTGGAGATGATCTCGGGCGTGGTGTCGGCCTCGGGCGACTCGTCCAGCGTCAGGGCCAGCGCGATGGTCGGCGCCGCGCCGTCGACGTTGAGCAGCGCCATGGCGCGGTAGTAGGTGTCGCCGACCGCGGGCTGCGGCTCGTTGTTGTAGCCGTACACGACGTAGAGCTCGGGCTTGCCGTCGCCGTCGTGGTCCTTGAACGCCGAGGTGCCCCACTTGATGGGCTCGACCTCCTCGAAGGGCTCCATCTCGGTGGGCAGCGCCAGCGTGCCGCCCAGCGCCAGCGTGCCGTCGGGCGCCGCGCTGACCAGGCCGACCCAGAAGGTCGCGCTGGCCTTGCGCTTGCCCTCCTTGTGCGAGGTGTACAGCACGACCCAGCGGCCGCCCCCGGCGTCGCCGATGACCTTCGACACCCGCACCACCTTGTGCAGCGGCTTGAGCAGCGCCTGCACCGCCTTCTTGTTCGGTGGCGCCGGTGGCTTCTGCGCCCCGGCATGCGCGCCCAGCAGCACCAGCAGCCCGATCGCGACGACGCTCCCGCAACGCCTCATGTGCGCCTCCCCAGGTCCAGCATACCCCTTCATGCCTGCGGGGGAATGGCATAGGGTGTCTGCATGGCGGCCTGGCTGGACTGGCTGCGGGCGCAGCGCCCGGCGATGGAGACGCTGCTCGCGGAGCTGGTCGACGTGAACTCGTTCAGCGACAACCCCGCGGGCTGCACCGCGGTGGCGCGCCGCCTCGACGTCGCCCTGCGCGCGCTGGCGCCCGAGCTCGGCGGCGGCCCGCGCGTCGGGGCCAGCGGGCGCGCCGAGCACCTCAGCTATGCCACCGCGGCGCCGGGCGCACCGACGCTGCTCATCGGCCACCATGACACCGTGTTCCCGCCCGGGACCTTCGAGGGCTATCGCAGCGAGGGCGACTTCGCGTACGGCCCCGGCGTGCTCGACATGAAGGGCGGCCTGGTCGTGATGGCGTTCGCGCTGGGCGCGCTGTCCCGCGCCGGGCGCCTGGGCGCGCTGCCGCTGCGCCTGGTCTCGGTGGCCGACGAGGAGGTCGGCAGCCCCGACGGGCGGGCCGTGCTGCTGGAGGCCGCGGCCGGGGCACGCGCCGCGCTGGTCTTCGAGTCGGGCCGCCGCGGCGATCTCATCATCACGCAGCGCAAGGGCACCGGCGGGGTGGTGGCCCGCGCCGAGGGTCGCGCCGCGCACGCCGGCAACGGCCACGCCGACGGCGCCAACGCCATCTGGGCGCTGGCCCGCTTCATCGATCTGGCGCAGCGCCTGACCGACTACCCGCGCGGTGTCACCATCAACGTCGGCAAGGTCAGCGGCGGCACCAGCAAGAACACGGTGCCCGCGGCGGCCGAGTGCGGCGTCGACCTGCGCTTCCTGACCCCCGACGCCGCCGACGCGGTGATGGCGTCGCTGCACATCGCGGCCGCGCAGGCGGCCGCCGAGGTCCCGGGCACCCGGATCTCGCTCAGCGGCGGGGTCAGTCGCCTGCCGCTCGTGCGCACCGAGGCCAGCGCGGCGCTCAAGGACGCCTACGCGGTGCACGCGCGCGCGGTTGGCCTCGGCGATGGCGAGGCGCCGCTGCTGGGCGGAGGCTCCGACGCCAACACCGTGGCCACGCTGGGCGTGCCGGCCATCGACGGCCTGGGCCCGCGCGGCCTCGGCTTTCACACTCACGACGAGTACATCGAGCTGCCCACGCTGCTCAGCAAGGCCGAGGCGCTGGCGCGCTACCTCGACGCCCTGGCCTGAGCCGGCGCCGCGCGCGCTACCTGACGCCCAGCTTGCGCGCCAGCGCGAGGGCGTCGCGGAAGATCCAGTGCTGGGTGATGTGACCGTCCGCAATCTGGAACAGGTGGAGCTCGTGGGCGGTGACGGCGACCGGCGTCGACGTCTTGTGCAGGCCGAGGGCGGGCAGGGCGCCCTGGCGGGTGCCGGTGAAGCTGGCGGCGACCACGACCCAGGGGCCGGCCGCGCGCGGGGTGCCGGTCCACTGGCCATCGGGGAACGCCGTGAACAGGGTCGTCAGCGCACTGTCGAGGTCGCCACCGCGCACGTCGGCGGGCGCGCCGAGATCGTGCAGCACGGCGTCGCCGCTGTAGCAGGCGCGGGTGGCCGCCTGGTCGTGGCGATTCCAGGCCTCCAGGCAGGCGCTGATCATGGCCACGTCGGGGCTTTCCGCGGTGGCGCCGTCGCCGCGCGCGCTGCCGGTCGGCGCGTTGCCGGCGTCGTCGGTCGACCGGTACGCCCCGGCCCAGATCCCCAGCTGGCCATACAGGGTCAGGCCATCCTGGTAGGCGCGCGCGGCGTGCACGCGGCCATCGGCGCCCAGCTCCAGCTCGAGCGCGCTCAGCCAGGCCAGGCTGCGTCCGGTCGGCGCCAGCTCGCCCAGCGCCGCGCGGTGGGTGCCGCGCGCCCGGGTCACCACCACGGCGCGGTCGGGCCAGCGCAGCGTCAGCAGGGTCTCGACCGCCAGGTCCGGCAGCGCCTGCTCGAGCGCGTCGACCTCGCCGGTCTTCAGCGCCTGCCAGGGCAGCGGGCCGGGGCCGTCCATGCGCTCGAAGGTGGCGTCGTCGCTGCGGCAGGCCGCCAGCACGTGGCGCTCGCGCCCCAGCTTGTCGAGACAGTCCTCCACGCGCGCTGGCGGCTGCTGCGGCGCGCCGGTGCCGGCGGCGTGCGCGGTCGCGCCGGCGGCCCGCTGCCGACCGCCACAGCCGGCCAGCAGCAGCGCCGCGAGCGCAGCGACCCCGAGGACGACGGCGCGCGCGCGCATCAGCTGTCGCGTGACTCCAGCAGCTTGCGATCCGAGGCATAGGTCAGCCGGCTGGGCGCGTCGGCCACCGGCAGCCAGGTCACCGCCGCGACCTCCTTGGGATCGGGGACCCCGACCTCCTCCAGCGGTCGCATCAGGAACCAGTGCACCGTCTTCTTGACCCGCACCGAGCCGTCGCCGCGCCGGCGCTGGAACCAGTAGGTCACCGGCGCCAGCGTGCGCAGGACCTCGCAGCGCCAGCCGGTCTCCTCGCGGACCTCGCGCACCGCGGCGTCCTCGGAGGTCTCGCCGCGATCGATGCGGCCCTTGGGGAAGGTCCAGATCTCGTTCTGGGTGGCGACCTTGATCATGAGCACGCGGCCGGCGTCGTCGATGACCAGGCCCCCCGAGGACAGCTCGAACTCGACCGCGCCCGAGGTCGTCACGGGCAGGCCGGGGTGTCGAACGCGGTGTCCACCAGATCGCCCGCCACGCTGCCCGCGCCGCCAAAGTCGCTCATGCCCCACGGATCGTAGTTCGAAAGGCCGGCGCTGGTCCACCCGTTCGCGCTGGTGATGAAGCCCTGCGTGGTCAGGTTGCGCACCAGCGGGTGGGCCGGCTCGCCGACGTTGACCAGGGGCGGCAGCGTCGGGGTGGCGTTGTCCTCGCAGGTGTCGATGCAGGTGCCGAAGGTGGTGCAGCGCGCCGTCCTGTTGACGTAGCCGCCATGCTTGTTCTTGCTCGACCACAGCGCGGGCCAGGGCGTGCCGGCGCGGGGCAGGGTCTCGCACGCGGTCAGGGCGGCCAGGTCGCCGCACTCGCTGATCCGTTCGCACAGGGTGCCCTGGTGCGAGATGGCGCGGATGGCGCGGATGCCTTGCGGCGCCGGCAGGGTGGGATCGATGGTGACGCCGAAGGTCTCGTCGTCGCCGTCATGGGCGCCGATGCCGCCGATGGAGCCGCAGTCGCGGTCATACAGCCAGACATAGGTCGCCAGCAGGCAGCGCCCGCCGGCCGGGTGCGGGCGCAGCCGGAAGATCAGCCCGGAGCGCGCACAGCCGTCGGTCGGCGACAGCGACAGGTAGGGCAGGTAGGCCTGCGCCAGGGTCTGCTCGGCGCCGTCGTCGAGGCCGTCCTGATCGAGATCGACCAGCGCGGCGTCGGGGCGCGCGCCGTCGGGGCCGGCCTCGCGCGGCAGGTCAGCATCGGCGGGGCCGGCGTCGAGGGCCGCCCGGGAGTCGGCGCCGCAGCCAACCAGGGCCAGCGCGAGCGCCAGCCCCAGCCAGAGGGTGTCGCCGCGCTGGGACCTCGCCGTCACCTCGGCATGGTACTGCGCCGGCGCGACGCCCGCTATGATGGCGCCGTGACCGCGACCATTGAACAGCAGCGCCAGGGCGACGTGATGGTGCTCACCCTGTCGAACGAGGCCAAGCGCAACGCCTTGACGCCGGCGCTGTGCCGCCAGCTGGTCGACGCCGTGCGCGCGCTGGCGCCTGCCGGGGTGCGCGCCGCGGTGCTGACCGGCGCTGGAAGTCGGGCGTTTTCGGCCGGCTTCGACCTCGGCTCGCTGGACGACCCCGAGGACAGCGCGGCCGACAACCCGTTCTATCCGCTGATCGACACCGTGGCCGCGTCGCCGGTGCCCCTGGTGTGCGCCTTGAACGGCGGGGTCTTCGGCGGCGGCCTCGAGCTGGCCGCGACCTGTGACCTGCGCGTGGCCCACCCCGGGGTCAAGCTGGCCATCCCGCCCGCGCGCCTGGGCATCATCTATGCGGCGCGCGGCCTCAACCGCATGTCCGCCCTGGTCGGCGAGTCGCGCGCGCGTGAGCTGTTCCTGACCGCGCGCACCCTGGACGCCGCCGAGGCCCAGGCCTGGCGCCTCGTCGATCACGTGGTGCCCGAGGCCGAGGTGCTGCCGCGCGCGCTGGCGCTGGCCGGCGACATGGCCGCGCTGGCCCCGCTGGCGGTGCAGGGCATGCGGCGCACCTTCGAGGCGCTGCTGGCGGTGCGTGCGCGTCTGTCGCCCGAGGCCACCGCCGCACTGGCCGCGGCGCAGGAGACCGCGTGGCGCTCGGAGGACGCCGCCGAGGGCCGCCGCGCCATGGCGGAGAAGCGCCCGCCGGTGTTCCGGGGTCGCTGAGCACGAGCACGAGCACGAGCACGAGCTACGTGCGCACGAGCTCCATCAGCCACTCCTGCCCAGCGCGTGACGCCACCGAGTCGGGCGCCGTCTCGGCGCCGGCGACCGTGAACCCGGTAGCCGCAAACAGCTGCTCGACCTCACCACGGGTGACCGAGAACGGCGGCCCGCCCTCGCGCCCGTGCTGCCAGAACAGCCCGACCAGCCGCCCGCCCGGCACCAGCACCGCCTGCATCACCCGCGCATACTCGGCGCGGCGCTCGGGGGCAATCGCACAGAAGCAGGTGTGCTCGAGCACCAGGTCATAGCGCTCCGGCGCCGCCGCCAGCGTGAACACATCGGCCTGGCGAAACTCGACCCGGCTGCCCGCCGCCGCCTCGGCCTCGGCCGCTGCCAGCGCGCGCGCCGCCGCGATCGCCTCCGGCGCGAAGTCGACGCCGACCACCAGCTCCGCCGCCCCCGCCCGCGCCAGCATGCGCACCTCGTGGCCGCGCCCGCACCCGACCACGAGGGCGCGCGCGCGGCGCTCCGGATGCGTCGCCACCCAGCGCGCCAGCGGCGGCGCCGCCCGGCCCAGCTCCCAGCCGTCACGCCCGGTCTGCCAGATCATGCTCCAGAACGCCGGGTCGCTCGGCGTGGCCGGCTGGTCCCCGCGCGCGGGCAAGAGCTCGTTCAGGATGGCCCGCGCCACCTCGCGCACCTCGGCCTCCAGCGCCGCGAAGCGCGCACCGTCGGCGCGCACACCCGGCACGCTGGCGCGCACCACCCGGTCGTCGACGTCGATCGACAGCGCGTCCGCCCCGGCGTCGAGCGCCGCGCGCAGCGGCTCGGCCGCCGCCAGCACCCGCGCCGCCGCCGCCCCCTCGAGGTCGCGGCCGCGCTCGCCGCCGGCGTCGACCACCACCGCGCGCACATGGCCAGCCGCCCAGCGCAGCTTGCAGCTACGTAGATCCATGGCGCCCGCCTTCCATCAGGCCGGCTTGCCCAGCGCCGCCGCCAGGGTCTCGCGCAGGTAGCGCACCGCCAGCGCCAGGGTGCGCTCGGCGCCGCCCGGGGTGCGCGCGATGGGCGGCGCGACCTCCATGACATCGCCGCCGATGAGGCCGAACTCGCGCCCCAGCCGGTGGATCGCGGCGGTCACGAAGTCGGGCGTCAGTCCGTCGGGCTCGGGCGTCCCGGTGGCGTCGGCGAAGGCCGCGTCGGTGCCGTCGATGTCGTTCGTGAAGTAGACCCCGGTGCAGCCGACCGCGCGCAGGTGCGCCACCATGTCGTCGAGCACGCCCTCGGGCCGCCGCCTGCACTCCTCGGCCCAGAACTGGCGCACCCCCATGGCCTCCCAGTGGCCGCGGTCGTGCCGGGTGGCCCGGATCCCCAGCTGCACCAGGCGCCCCCCGCCGCCCAGCAGCTGGTTGGCGTGAAACGACCAGGTCGCGAAGCACATGCGCACCCCGAGCCGCTCGGCCAGCAGATCGGTGTGGGCATCGGACTGCACCACGCACCAGCGCTCGCTGGTGGGCGGGCGCGCCCGGGCCAGCGCGGCCATGGCGGGCCAGGTGCACGAGTGATCGCCGCCGAGCAAGATCGGCCGCACCCCGTGGCTCAGCTGCAGCACCAGGTCGAGCGCGCGCTCGGCGATCGACAGCGGTGACACCGGCAGCGCACCGGGGTCGGCCACATCGGGATACAGCGCGCGCCGGCTCGACGCCAGCTGGGCCGCCGACAGCATGTCGTCGCCGAGCAGCTGCGGCACCACGAAGACGTCACCGATGTCGACCAC
>JBGASF010000089.1:0-32237 GCA_044229835.1 Polyangia bacterium
CTCGAGCTGTCGTATGGCGCCGAGTATGACGAGGTCAAGCTCGCCTATCGCAAGCTGATGCGCCGGTATCACCCCGATCTGTTCGGTCAGGACGCCGACAAGCAGCGCATGGCGACGCAGCTGTCGCAGTCGCTGACGCAGGCGCACAATGAGCTGGAGATCCTGCTGGTCGGCGGGCCCAACAAAGGTGGCAACAAATGAAGCGGACGATCGCGGGCGCGCTGGGCATGCTGACGTTGACGCTGGCGATCGCGGCGCTGAGCGCGGGCTGCGCCGGTGACGGCGCCGGCGGCGGCGGGGATGACGACGGCCTGATCGACGCCGGTGGCGGCGGCGGCGATGCCGGCACCCTGCTGACCATCACCTCGCCCACGCCGGGCCAGATCTTCACCCGCGACAAGGCGGTCACCGCGGGCTTCGCGGCGCCCATCCAGTTCACCGCCAGCGCGAGCGCCGGCGTGGCCAGCGTCGAGTGGGTCGCCGAGGACGTCTTCTCGCTGGGGGTCGCCGAGGCGCCCGACTTCGCGCTGATGGCCGACTTCAAGGGCGACGGCGATCGCTTCGTGGTCGCGCACGCGCTGGCCGCCGACGGCCGCGAGCTCGGCACCGCGCGCATCGACTTCGTGGTCAAGGCCATGCCCGGCCAGACCGGCACCTGCCACGAGATGCTCAACGCGCTCGGCGTGTCCTACGTCCTCGGCCCCAACAACAAGGGCGTCGCCGACCCGGTCACCGTCACGACGCCCATCAACGGCATCGCCTACTACGCCTATGGCGCCGCGACCCCGCAGTCCAAGATGTTCATGGACTGCAAGCTGGCCCTCGCGCTGCACAAGCTCGGCGACGTCCTGCGCCCGCGCGGCGTCACCGCCATCGAGCACATCGGGATCTACAACTACCGCTGCATCGGCGGCGGCGATCCCGACAGCGGCACCTGCACGCCGTCACAGCACGCCTACGCCAAGGGCATCGACCTGCACGAGTTCCGCGTCGGCGCCACCACCTACAACACCGAGACCGACTTCGTCATCGACCCCGACACCATGCCGACCTGCACCGCCGCGACCTCCAACGACAAGGACAGGTGGCTGCACGAGGTCGCCTGCCTGATGCACACCCAGAAGGTCTTCAACATCATCCTGACGCCCAACTTCAACGCCGACCACCGCAACCACTACCACGTCGATCTCACCGCCGGCAGCGACTACATCAACGCCATCGACCCCGGCGCCATCGGCGTGGATCCGCCCCACGGCAGCCACGCGCACTAGCAGCGCCGCGCGCTCCCACGAGATCCACAATCTGCCAGTCGTCGTCGGACTCTGCCAGCCGGCGGCGCCGCCACACGGGTAGGGTTCGGGGCCATGATGAAGACAGCCTGGACCGTCCTGGCGCTGGCAGTGCTCGCGGGTTGTGGCGACGATGACGACGTGGCGGTCGATGGCGCGCGGCCCGATGCGGCGCTGCCCGACAGCGCGCGGCCCGATGCGGCGCTGCCCGACAGTGCGCTGGCGGATGCGGCCCCCGGGCGCGACGGCGCGCCGCCCCTGGTGGTCGATCACGGCCTGGCCGACGCCAAGGGCCGCACGCGCTACGTGTTCGACAGCCTGAACGTGCCGGATCGAGCCTCCGAGAACGACTTCCTCGGGTTCGACCTCGACAACGACTCGCGCCACTTCATCGACAACAAGCTCGGCTCGATCCTGCAGCTGATCGCTGCCAACTCCGGCGCCCCGGTGGACGCCCAGGCGCGCAACGACGACGCCGTGCTGGGCGGCCAGATCATCCACCTTGCCCAGCTGCGCTCGACCAGCTTTGGTACCGAGGATGACGTCGTCTTCCAGCTCTTCCTGGGCGAGGATGCCGACGCCAACCCGGGCAACAACCTCGGCGGTGCCGGCACCTTCACGCTGGCGGCGGTCTCGCCGGTGAACGCCCGGCAGTACGGCCACCTCACCACGGGGGTGTTCAGCAGCGTCGAGCCAGGCACCGCGACCGTCACGCTGTCACTCGGGGTCGGCGGGCCGCTCATGTTCCCGCTCGTTGCGGTACAGCTCCGCGCCACCGTCTCGCCGACCGGCGTGACCAACGCCAGGCTGGGTGGCGGCGTCACCAAGGCCGAGATGATGGCCAACATCCTGCCGCGGTGGTTCCAGCAGCTGACCCAGATCGTGACCACGGCCCCCAGCTCGGCCGAGGCCATGGCGATCAAGAACCTGTTCGACACCAACCGCGATGGCACGATGACGCAGAACGAGTTCGATGCCTCGAACACCGTCCAGACCATGCTGTCACCCGACGTCGACCTGCTGGACGCCAGTGGCGAGCTGGGTCAGGACGGCATCAAGGAGTCGATCTCGCTGGGCCTCGGCTTCAGCGCGGTGCCTGCCAGCTTCTGAGGGGGGCGCGTCCGCCCGCGCTACGTCGCCTGCAGCAGGGTGAACATGTGCTCCGGCACGGCCTTGCCGGTGACCGCGCGGTAGTCGCTGCCCCACTGCTCGACGATGACCATCTTGTCGCCGGGCGCGGTGTAGCGCCAGTAGCGGATGCGCATCAGCGACTTGCCCAGGCCCGGGATGCCGACCTCGCCCTGGGCGGTGACGCCGGCGTTGCCGCGGGTCGACAACCTGAACTGCTCGCCGCCGACCTCGAGGACCTCGGGGGGATAGCCGGTGATCTGCAGCGTGGTGTCGCGATCCAGCACGCGCACCGGGCTGGTCAGCCCCGGGGTGCGCTCCATGCCGGTCATGATCCAGCGCTCCTTGCCCTCGTCGACCATGCGCGCGGCCTTCCAGGTGTGGCCGTCCTCGTCGTAGATGATGAGGCCCTCGACCAGGAAGTCCTTGTTCTCGAAGGTCACGATGTCGTTGGGCAGGAGCTCGCGGATGGTGCGCTCCTTGGGCGGCTCGGCGAGCTGGCGGTCACGGCGCGAGGTCGCGTTGGAGGCCCGGTAGATCCCGATCGCGCCCCCACCGAGGGCGGCGATCGCGGCGGACACGATGATCCAGGTCAACATGGCCGTCGCAATCTAGCTCATTCATCCCAGGGTGCCAAAGCAGCTCGCTGCTAACGCAGCGCGGCAATCCTTCCGGGCACTTAGGGCACCTTGCCGTTGACTTCCCATACTCAGCAATCTATACCCGCCGCGCAGCCCCACCGGAGGTCCCGCTCCATGGCCGTGACCGCGAAGCAGCCCGTATCGCCTGACGAACCCTTCAGCATCCTCGACGACAACGGCCACCTGCTGCCGGGCGCCGTCGCGCCGCCCATCCCGGACGCCGATCTGAAGCGGCTTTATCGCGGCCTGCTGCTGGTCCGCATCATGGACGACCGCATGCTGCGCCTGCAGCGCCAGGGGCGCCTCGGCTTCTACATGACCTCGACCGGCGAGGAGGCCACCCACCTCGGCGGCGTCTATCCGCTGACCAACGACGACTGGATCTTCCCGTCGTATCGCGAGCCCGGCGCCGCGTTCTGGCGCGGCTACACGCTGAAAGAGTTCATCTGCCAGCTGTTCGGCAACGCCGACGACCTGGTCAAGGGGCGCCAGATGCCGGTGCACCACGCCTGCCGGCGCATCAACTACGTGTCGATCAGCTCGCCGGTCGGGACCCAGATCCCGCAGGCGGTCGGCGCCGGCTGGGCCGCCAAGATCTCGAAGAAGTCCGACGTCGCCCTGGTCTACTTCGGCGAAGGCGCGACCTCGACCGGCCAGTTCCACGTCGGCATGAACTTCGCGGGCGTCTACAAGGCGCCCACCATCTTCTTCTGCCGCAACAACGGCTGGGCCATCTCGACCTCGCGCGACCGCCAGACCGCGGCCAAGACCTTCGCGGCCAAGGCCATCGGCTACGGCATGCCGGGCATCCGCGTCGATGGCAACGACCTGCTCGCCATCATCTCGGTGATGAACACCGCGGTGCAGCGCGCGCGCGACGGCGAGGGCCCGACCATGATCGAGGCCGTGACCTATCGCCGCGGCGGCCACTCGTCGTCGGACGATCCCTCCGTCTACCGCGATCCCAACGAGCCCAAGAAGTGGGAGCCGCGCGATCCGATCACGCGCTTCAAGGGCTACCTCGAGACCAAGGGGCTGTGGACCGAGGCCTGGGACACCCAGCTCCGCGACGAGATCAACGCCGAGATCAGCGAGGCCCTCAAGGCGTCGGAGTCGGTCGGCCCGCCCGCGCCCGAGACGCTGTTCGACGACGTGTTCGCCGACCTGCCCTGGCACCTGGCCGAACAGAAGCAGCAGCTACTCGACGAGATCGCCGCCGCGGGCGGCGTGCGCAAGCTGAGCGCCCACTAGGAGATGCGATAGCCATGCCCGTGATGAACATCATCCAGGCCGTCAACGACGCCCTGCGCATCGAGATGCGGCGCGACCAGCGCGTGGTCGTGCTCGGTGAGGACGTCGGCAAGTTCGGCGGCGTGTTCCGCGCCACCAGCGGCCTGTTCGAGGAGTTCGGCCCCGATCGCGTCATCGACACCCCGCTGGCCGAGGCCGGCATCATCGGCAGCGCGGTCGGCATGGCGCTGTACGGACTGCGCCCGGTGCCGGAGATCCAGTTCGCCGACTTCATCTACCCGGCCTACGACCAGATCGTGAACGAGCTGGCCAAGTTTCGCTATCGCTCGGGCGGGCAGTACCCCGCGCCGGTGGTCATCCGCACGCCCTACGGCGGCGGCATCCGCGGCGGGCACTACCACTCGCAGTCGCCGGAAGCCTACTTCGTGCACACCCCGGGGCTGAAGGTCGTCATCCCGTCGAACCCGTATGACGCCAAGGGGCTGCTCCTGTCGGCCATGCGCGGCGAGGATCCGGTCATCTTCATGGAGCCCAAGCGGGTCTACCGCGCGGCGCGTGGCGAGGTCCCCGAGGGCGACTACACGGTGCCGCTGGGCCAGGCCAAGATCGTGCGCGAGGGCAAGGGCATCACGGTGCTGGCGTATGGCGCCATGCTGCACACGGTGATCGAGGCCGCCGCCAAGGCCGCCGAGGCCGGCATCGACGCCGAGGTCATCGACCTGCGCACGCTGCTGCCGCTGGATCTGGAGACCGTGCTGACCTCGGTGCGCAAGACCGGCCGCGTGTGCATCGTGCACGAGGCGCCGCGCACCTGCGGCTACGGCGCAGAGCTGGCCGCGCTGATCGCCGAGAAGGCGCTGACCTCGCTGGAGGCGCCCATCGAGCGTGTCGCCGGCTTCGACACGCCGTTCCCGTACACTCTCGAGAACGAGTACCTGCCCAGCCCCGAGCGCGTGATGGCCTCGATGCGTCGCGCGGTCGAGTTCCAGTAGGCCCGAGAAGGAGCGACCGCACATGTTCGAGTTCAGGATGCCCGACATCGGCGAGGGTGTGATCGAGGGCGAGGTCGTGCGCTGGAAGGTCAAGGAGGGCGAGGCCATCGCGCTCGATCAGCCCATGGTCGAAGTCATGACCGACAAGGCCACGGTGGAGATCCCGTCGCCGCGCGCGGGCAAGATCGCCAAGATCATGTACCTGGAAGGGCAGATCTGCCCGGTCGGCAAGACGCTGGTGACCATCGAGGAGGCTGGCGGCGCGGCGGTCAAGGTCAATGGCGGGGCCAGGCCTGCGGCGCATGCGCCGGTGGTCGCGGTGGTGGCGGCTGCTGCTGCGGCGGCGCCGGCGGCTGCGGGTGGCAAGGTCACGGCGGCGCCGGCGACGCGGCACCTGGCGCGCGAGCTGGGGGTCGATATCTCGACGGTGGTCGGCACCGGTGCGGGTGGGCGGGTGACGCCGGAGGATGTGCGCGCGGCGGCGGGGTCGCCGCGTCCTGCGAGCACGAGCACGAGCACGAGCACGAGCACGAGCACGAGTCCGAGCACGAGCATGAGCACGAGGCCGGCATATGCCCCGGTGTCGATTGCCCCCGGCGGCCTCGAGGAGCGCGTGCCGTTCCGCGGGCTGCGCAAGAAGATCGCCGAGAACATGGCGCGCTCGAAGTTCACCGCCACGCACTACACCTACGTCGAGGAGATCGACGTCACCGAGCTGGTCACCCTGCGTGAGCGCGCGCGCGCCCGCGCCGACGAGCGCGGCGTCAAGCTGAGCTACCTGCCCTTCATCGTGCGCGCCGTGGTCGCCGGGCTGAAGAAGTTCCCGGTCGTCAACTCGTCGCTCGACGAGGCCAAGGGCGAGCTGGTGCTGAAGAAGTACTACCACGTGGGCATCGGCGCCGCGACGCCGCAGGGCCTGGTCGTCACCACGGTGCGCGACGCCGACAAGCGCAGCATCTTCGACCTGGCCGGCGAGATCACCCGCCTGGCCGGCGCCGCCAAGGACGGCCGCGCCACCCGCGACGAGCTGACCGGCAGCACCTTCACCATCACCTCCCTCGGCACGCTGGGCGGCGTGCTGGCCACGCCGATCATCAACTTCCCCGAGGTCGCCATCCTGGGCGTGCACAAGATCGCGGAGCGCCCGGTGGTGCGCAACCGCGAGATCGTCATCCGCTCGATGATGAACCTGTCGATCAGCCTGGATCACCGCGTGGTCGACGGCTTCGAGGGCGCGCAGTTCCTGGCCGCCGTGAAGGAGTACCTCGAGGATCCGACGCTGATGTTCATGGAGATGATCTAGATGTCGCTGGCGCCGGGCAGTGCTCCGCGGCGCCGTCTCGACGGGCTCGCCGAGGCCGACATCGCGCAGGCCACCGGCCTGTACCAGGTCCTGCGCGAGGACGGCTCGTGTGACGAGCGCGAGCTCGGCCCCGAGCTGACGCCGCTCAAGCTGCTCGAGATCTACCGCGGCATGCTGGTCATCCGCGTCATGGACGAGCGCCTGCTGGCGCTGCAGCGCCAGGGCCGCATCGGCTTCTACGGCGAGGCGCGCGGGCAGGAGGGCTCGGTCATCGGCAGCGCGGCGGCGACCCGGCCCGACGACTGGATCCTGCCGGCGCTGCGCGAGGCCGGCGCGGGGATCTATCGCGGCATGCCGCTCAGCGCCTACATCGCGCAGATTTTCGGCACCGGCGACGACCCCTGCAAGGGCCGCCAGATGCCGTGCCACCCGGGCTGGCGCGGCGCCAACTACGTCCCCATGTCGTCATGCATCGCGACCCAGCTGCCGCACGCGGTCGGTGTCGCCTGGGGCATGAAGATCGAGGGCAAGGGGCGGGTGTGCCTGGGCTACATCGGCGACGGCGGGACCTCCGAGGAGGACTTCCACGTCGCCATGAACTTCGCCGGCGTGTACCAGCTGCCGCTGGTCATCGTGTGCCAGAACAACCAGTGGGCCATCTCGACGCCGCAGCAGCGCCAGACCGCGGCCGAGACCATCGCGCTCAAGGGGCTGGGCTACGGCCTGCCGTCGTTCCGCTGCGACGGCAACGACGTGCTCGCGGTCTACAACACGGTGGCCGCCGCGGTCGCGCGCGCGCGCGCCGGCGGGGGCGCCAGCTTCGTCGAGACGCTGACCTACCGCATGGGCGCGCACTCGTCGTCGGACGACCCCACGCGCTATCGCGACGAGGGCATCACCGAGGCCTGGAAGCAGAAGGATCCGCTGCTGCGCATGCGCCGCTACCTGGAGCACAAGCGGCTGCTCGACCCGGCGCGCGACGCCGAGCTGGCGGTGGAGATCGAGGCCGAGGTGCGCGCCGCGGTGGCCGCCCAGGAGGCCGCGCCGCCACCTCCGGTGGAATCCATCATCGAAGATGTGTTCGCCGAGCCCCCGGCCCACCTGCGCGAGCAGCTGGCGACCTACCTGTCGGAGAGAGAGTGACCATGGAAACCGCAAAGTACGACGCCATCGTCATCGGTTCGGGCCCGGGCGGCTACCCCGCGGGCATCCGCCTCGGCCAGGCCGGCAAGAAGGTGCTGGTCATCGAGAAGGAGAAGATCGGCGGCGTCTGCCTGAACGTCGGGTGCATCCCGTCCAAGTCGATCATCCAGGCGGCAAAGACCTACGAGAAGGCTTCACACGCTGACAAGATGGGGATCACCGTCTCGGGCGTGAAGCTGGACGTCGGCAAGATGATGACCTGGAAGGACGAGGTCGTGACCAAGCTGACCACCGGCGTGAAGGGGCTGCTCAAGGCCGCCGGCGCCGAGGTCATGGTGGGCGAGGCCCGCTTCGAGACCGCCAATCGCCTGGTGGTGAAGACCGCCGACGGCGACAAGCGCGTCGAGGGCGGCTCCATCATCATCGCCAGCGGGTCGCGGCCCATCGCCATCCCGGGCTTCGCCTTCGACGGCAAGCGCATCCTGGACTCCACCGGCGGCCTGGCCCTGCGCGAGGTCCCCGGCCGCATGATCGTCATCGGCGGCGGCTACATCGGCCTCGAGCTGGGCATCGCCTGGGCCAAGCTGGGCAGCAAGGTCGCCGTGGTCGAGGCCACCGCGGGCCTGCTGCCGGGCAACGACCCCGAGCTGGTCGACGTGGTGGCGCGCAAGATCAAGAAGCTCGGCATCGAGGTCCACCTGGAGGCCAAGGCGCTGGGCTGGGAAGAGGCCGGCGGCAAGGCGCGCGTGAAGATCGCGACCAAGGCCGGCGAGCAGACCCTGGACGCCGACACCGTGCTGGTGTGCGTCGGGCGCCGCCCCAACTCGGAGGACCTGGGCCTCGACAAGATCGGCGTCACCGTCGAGCGCGGCTTCGTCAAGGTCGACAAGAAGCAGCGCACCAACGTCCCCGGCGTCTACGCCATCGGCGACGTCGCCGGTCAGCCCATGCTGGCGCACAAGGCGACCCGGGAGGGCGAGGTCGCGGCCGAGGTCATCTGCGGCCACAAGGCCGAGTTCGACGTGCGCTGCATCCCCGCCGTCATCTTCGTCGATCCCGAGATCGCCACCGCTGGCCTCAGCGAGGTCGAGGCCAAGGCGCAGGGCATCGCGGTCAAGGTCGGCAAGTTCCCCTTCCTGGCCCTGGGCCGCGCCATCTCGACCACCGAGACCGACGGCTTCTGCAAGATCATCGCGGACGCCAAGACCGATCAGGTGCTGGGCGTGGGCATCGTCGGCTCGGGCGCCACCGACCTCATCAGCGAGGCCGCGCTGGCCATCGAGATGGGCGCGCTGCTGCGTGATCTGTCGCTGACCATCCACCCGCACCCGACCCTGGGTGAGGTCATGATGGAGACCGCGCACGTCGCGCTGGGCGAGCCGCTGCACATCCCGAGGCGATAGGCGCAGTCGTGCCGGCGCCGCTACGCAGGGTCCTGCTGGGGCGGCGCCCGTATGGCTTCGTGCACCAGATGCAGCTGGATCTGGTCGCGCGCCGGCAGCGTGACGAGATCCCCGACACCGTGCTCATCGTGGAGCACGAGCACGTCATCACCCTGGGCCGGCGCCAGGAGGCGATGAAGAACGTGCTCGCGGCCGGCGACATCCCGGTGCTCGAGATCGAGCGCGGCGGCGACGTCACCTACCATGGCCCCGGGCAGCTGGTCGGCTACCCGATCCTCAAGCTGGCGGGCGAGGAGCGCGATCTGCACGCGTACCTGCGCAACATCGAGCAGGCGCTGCTCGACACCCTGGGCCACTTCGGCATCGAGGGCGGCCGCAACCCGGGCTGGACCGGGGCCTGGGTCGGCGACAAGAAGATCGCGTCGATCGGCATCGCGGTGCGCAAGTGGGTCACGTTTCACGGCTTCGCGCTCAACGTGCGCACGGATCTGAAGCGCTTCGCCGCCATCAACCCGTGCGGGCTGAAGGCCGAGGTCATGACCTCGATGGCCGAGGTGCTCGGGCGCGACGTCGACCTCGAGGAGGTTGCGCCAGTGGTGTGTCGCGCCCTGGCCGACGTGTTCGGCCGCGCCCTGGTCAAGGCTTGAGCACCCTCGCGGCCGACTTCGCGCGCGACGGCTGGGTCGTCGTCCGCGGCGCCATCAGCGCAGCCGACATCGCCAGCTACCTCGCCGGCTTCGACGCCTGCGTCCCCGCCGTCAACTACCCGCGCCGCAAGGGCGGCGTGGTCTGGGAGGTCGGCACCCCGTCGCGCCACCACCCCGCGCTGCTGGCCGCCGCGCGCAACCCGCGCCTGGGCGCGCTGGCCGCCGAGGTGCTGGCCTGCGCCAGCGTGCAGCTGCTCAACGACACCCTGCTGTACAAGCCCGCGCGCCAGGGCGGCCCGGTCGAGTGGCACCAGGACTACACCTACGTCGGCTACCTGGTGCCCCCGCAGGCCATCTCGATCCGCATCGCCCTGGTCGCCGAGGACGCCGACTCCGGCGCCCAGCATGTCGTCAGCGGCAGCCACCGCTGGGGCCCGCTCGGCGACGTGCGCGCGCTGAGCGACAGCAAGGTCGACAGCATCGTCCCCCTGCTGTCACCAGCCCACGCCGCCGAGCTCGCCAGCGCGCGCACGCTCGCCCTCGAACCCGGCGACATCAGCATCCACCACTGCCTCACGCTGCACGGCAGCCCGCCCAACAAGAGCGACCGCCATCGCAAGACGCTCGTCCTGCGCATGTTCGACGCCGCCTCCCGCTGCGACGCCGCCCTGCTGCCCGCCGCCATGCGCGGCCACTTCCCCGCCGACGCCGAAGGCCGCCTGTCGACCGACGCCTTCCCGATCGTGCACCCGCCTATTTGATCCAGGTCGCCGGCAGCACGAGCAGGATCCTGAGCAGCTCATCGTAGGTCGTGGCCTCGTCGACCTCGAGCTGGATCGGGCGACGCTCGGCGCCGTCGAACACGGTGGCGGCGTTGGCCAGCTCCGCGACGTCGGTCTCGACGAAGGGCGCATCATCGGTGCCGCTGATGTGGAAGCCGTCGCGGGCGATCCTGACCACGACCTTCGCGGCTGGCGTCGTCGCGGGAACACCCTTGAAGGGGGCGTGGTATGCACTCGCCAGCCCGGAGGAGTGGCCTGCGGCTGCCAGGACCGCCTGCGGTCCGATGCGGCCAGCTACATCGAGCACGCGCCTCGCGGAAAGGCCGGCGTCTGCGAGGACCAGCACAGGCCGAGGATCCAGGCCTGGCTGCGCGAGCTCGTTCAGGCGGGCGAGCAAGCTGGCCGGATCGACCTCGCGCATCGCGGGAAAGCTCTGGTCAGGGTCGACCGCCACCAGCTTGCCGTCGCGGGTGATCTCGACCGCGGGAGGGCGAGCGACGAAGAGCTTGTCGGCCGTGACGATGACCAGGCGGTCTTCCGCGTAGTCGGTCGGGCCAGCCCCGTCGATCACGGGCAGGCGGTAGAGGCCCGCCCGCTCGGCCGGGATCTCGAACCTGAAGCTCGCCTTGATGTCGGCGACCTCCGCCTTCCAGGCCTGCCACGCCACCTTGGCCCTGCCGCCGGCAGCCATCATCTTGTCGGCCTGGGCATTCAGCTGGGCCCAGCGCTGGCCGTAACGCTGGATGACGAAGAAGCGGTCGTCGAACATCCACTCCTGCCCGGGCTGCAGCCCATAGTATTCGAGGCCGCAAGCGTCGATCAGGGTCCGCCAGGCGGCGCCGCCCTGGACCCAGTTGCCGCTGACGGCATTCGAGGCCCGGAAGCGCTCTGCCGCGTCGTCGTCACAGGCCAGACCGCACGCCAGCAGCGCCTCGGCCTTCAGGCTGGGCGGGCTGGTCGCATAGGTGGTCATGCACGAGCAGCCGGCGCCACAGGTGTCGCCCATCCCGCTGGCGAGGATCTTGTGAGCCTCGGTCGGTGCCACATCGGCGGCAGCGCCGTAGAACGAGATGGCACCAAGCGCCTCGGGGCCGAGTGGGTTCTGGTCATCGCCGAACTTCACTGGTGGCAGCTGGTTCGCCAGTCGGTTCGCCTTCGCAGGTGTCCTCGCGGAGCTCGGCGGCGAGCTCGTCGAGGCTCGACGCTCGCGTTCGTTCTTGCTGCACCCCCCCACCGTGACCAGCACCAGCATCGAGATCAGTACAAGTGCCGACCTGTGCATTGTCCTGCCTCCTGTATGGGAGGCGAGTTAATACCCACGCGCACAACCGACGCGCCAACAGGCCGCGGAAACGCGCCACCGGGGCCGATTGCCACCTTGTGCCGCCCCGCGCGCGAGCAGCACGCGGTTCTCGCCGCGTCGAGACTACCCGCCGGCGCGGACGCTGAAGTCGCGCACGGTGATCACGCGCTTGTCGATGGTGTCCACCACCAGCGAGCGACCCTGGCCCATGCGGCCGTCGAACTGCATCAGGTACCAGACGTCGACGGTCCAGCGCGGGTGCTCGCTCTCGCACGGGGGCACCCAGCT
Source organism: Polyangia bacterium (assembly GCA_044229835.1). Lineage (GTDB taxonomy): Bacteria > Myxococcota_A > Polyangia > Haliangiales > JADYYK01 > JADYYK01. The sequence goes on from JBGASF010000089.1 coordinate 12,171, forward strand.
GACCGCCTCCAGGCCGCCCAGGCCGCGCGGCCGGTTGCCCACGCTGGCCAGCACGGTGGCGAACTCCTCCGACGCCTTGGCGACGTCGACCGCGATGCGCCCGGCGGCGTCCTCGACCTCGCGACGCCAGTCTGACACCAGGCGCGCCTTGCCCGGCTTGCCCTCGACGTCGAGCTCGATCTCGTAGCTCTCGTCGGCGGGCAGATCCTCGAAGTCGGGCACGTCGAACTCGGGGAACTTGTCCTTGGCCGCGATCAGCTCGACGCGGGCGTCGAACGCCGCCACGCCGTCGGCCACCGGCCCGCCCTCGTAGAAGCAGAACAGGCGCAAGAGCAGCGCCTTCGACGGCAGCTTGTGATCCCAGTCGATGACCGGGATGACCTCCGCATAGGCCTTGCCGCGGAAGGGCACCAGCTTGGGCAGCTGCCCGGCCAGCAGCCGGCGCGACTCCTCGCTGGAGAAGCGCCCCTGGTAGGCCACCCGCGGGTGCACGCGCAGCTGCTTCTCGACGTGGACCGGGATGTCCTCGGGCAGGATGGGGATGCCGCCGCGTCCAGGGCTGGTCAGCATCAGGCCGCCCTGCCCTTGCGCGTCACCTTCTCGAGGCGCGCGACCAGGGCGTCGATCTGCTCCCCGTGCAGCTTCAAGGCTGCCCGGTTGACCACCAGGCGGCTGGTGATCTCCATGATGGTCGCGACCTCGACGAGGCCGTTCTGGCGCAGCGTCTCGCCGGTCGACACCAGGTCGACGATGCGATCACACAGGCCCGTCAGCGGCCCCAGCTCGATCGACCCGTGCAGCTTGATGACCTCGGCGGTCAACCCGCGCTCGGTCAGGTAGCGCCGCGTCAGGTTGGGGTACTTGGTCGCGATGCGCACGTGGATCTGGCCGCCCTCGCGCACCGGGCGCTCGACCGACTCCGCCACGCTGAGGCGACACGCGCCGATGCCGAGGTCGAGCAGGTCGTACAGATCGACGCCGTCCTCCTCCAGCGTGTCGGCCCCGGCGATCCCGACGTCAGCCGCGCCGTGGGCGACATAGGTCGGTACGTCGACCGGCTTGACCACCAGGATGCGCAGCCCGGCGGCGGGCACCTCGTGGATCAGCTTGCGCGACGACTCCAGCGGCGGCAGCGGCAGGCCCGCGCGCGCGAACAGCTCGATCGTCTCATCCAGCACCCGCCCCTTGGGGGCAGCCATGGTCAGCAGGCGCGGGCGCAAAGGTGCGGACGAACGAGCCACGCCTACATTCTACCCTTGACCCGCTTGATGCGCGCGCCGAGTGGGCGCAGCTTCTTCTCGATGCGCTCGTAGCCGCGGTCCAGGTGGTACACGCGCAGCACTTCCGTGCGCCCCTCGGCGACCAGGCCGGCCAGGATCAGCGACGCACTGGCGCGCAGATCGGTGGCCATCACCGGCGCACCCGTGAGGCGCGGTACACCTCGGATGATGGCCGTTCGGCCCTCGATCATGATGTCCGCCCCCATGCGCGCCAGCTCCTGCACGTGCATGTAGCGGTTCTCGAAGATGTTCTCGGTGATCACGCTCTGGCCCTTGGCGCGCGTGGCCAGGACCATGAACTGCGCCTGCATGTCGGTCGGAAAGCCCGGGAACGGCTGCGTGGTGATGTCGACCGGCAGGATGGTCGTCGGCCCCTTGACGCGGATGCCGCCCGACTCGGCGGTCACGATGGCGCCCGCGCTGCGCAGCTTGCTGATGACGGCGTCGAGGTGCTCGGGCAGACAGTCACGCACCAGCACGTTGCCGCGGGTCAGCGCGGCGGCGACCATGAAGGTGCCGGCCTCGATGCGATCGGGGATGATGGCGTGCTCGATGGGGTGCAGCTCGTCGACGCCGTCGACGTCGATCACCGAGGTGCCGGCGCCGCGGATGCGCGCGCCCATCTTGTTGAGGACGCGGGCCAGCTCCTCGACCTCGGGCTCGCGAGCGGCGTTCTCGATGGTGGAGTGGCCCTTGGCCAGCGCCGCCGCCATCATCAGGTTCTCGGTGCCGGTGACGGTCGGGATGTCGCACACCAGGCGGGCGCCGCGCAGGCGCTTGGCCTTGGCGGTGACATAGCCGTGCTCGAGGACGATCTTGGCGCCCATCGCCTCCAGCCCCTTGAGGTGCTGGTCGATGGGCCGCGCCCCGATGGCACAGCCGCCGGGCAGTGAGACCCGGGCCTGACCATGGCGCGCGACCAGCGGGCCCAGCACCAGCACCGACGCACGCATGGTCTTAACCAGCTCGTAGGGTGCGGTGGTGTCCTTGATCGCCTTGGTGGTCAGCTTGACGACGTGCGGGTCGGCCTTGCGGCGTGACCCCTTGGGCGCGGGCGACGGCAGCTCGGCCTCGGCGCCGAGCAGCTCGAGCAGCCGGCACATGGTGCGGATGTCGTTGAGCGCGGGGACGTTGTGGAAGGTGCTGGACCCGGAGGTCAGCAGGGAGGCGGCGAGGATGGGCAGCGCAGCGTTCTTGGACCCGCTGACGCGGATCTCACCCTCGAGGCGAGGTCCGCCTTCGATCTGAATGGCATCCATGCGGGGATAACGCCGCTACAGGCGGCGATCGTTCAAGCCTTGGCGGCTTCCTCACCCTTACCGGTGGCGGCAGCGTAATGCTCGGTGCACAGACCCCAGCGGACCATCGGCTTCTTGCAGCCTTCCTTGCCGCAGGTCTTGTAGCGGGCCTTGTGCTTCTCCATCTCGCCGCGACGCCAGGCCGCGTAGTGGACGTTGCAGTAACCCTTGGCGCGATAGGGGCGCTTGCAGCCCTCGTTCGAGCACTTCTTCTCTTCGCGCGACAGGGTGGTCTTCACGCTGTCCTTGCCGGCTTCCTTGCTATCTGCAGTCTCGCTCACGTCATTACCCCTGGTAGTGCGTTGTCAGGAAGCGCGGACCATAGCCGAAAAAGGCAGGGTGTCAACAGGCCCTCGAAGCGGAGCTTCGAAGGCCTGCTCCGGCTCCGAATACCCCCCCGATCCGGTGGCTACGCCGGCTCGACCACCACCTTGATATTGCCCTCGTGGACCTGCAAAACCACGTCCCCGCCGGGCACCTCGGCGAAGGCGTTGAAGGCGGCCTCCTCCAGGTGGCGGGTCAGGATGGCGACCAGGCCGCGGGCCCCGGTCTCGCGCTTCATGCTGTCGGCCACGATGTGGTCCATGACCTCGTCGCCGACGTGCAGCTTGAAGCCCTCGTCCTCGAACTCGCGGGTCAGCCGGTCCAGCACGCTGGAGCGCAGGATGTTCTTCAGCGTCCCGGCGTCCAGGGCCTGGAACGGCACGAAGCGGGTGAAGCGCGCCATCAGCTCGGGCAGGAAGCCATAGGCCTGGAAGTTGGCGACGTTCTCGACCTCCTCGGGGGTGAAGCTGACCGCGATGGAGTCGATGCCGTTCTTGCTCAGCGGGCGCGCGCCCTTGCGACCGAAGCCCATGTCGGCGTTGCCGCGCCGGCGCGCCACCTGGGCAAAGCCCGAGAAGGCGCCAGCGGCGATGAAGGCGATGTCGGCGGTCGACATCACCAGGTGGTCGCCATAGGTCGAGTGGGTCAGCTCCAGCGGGACCACGACCTCGCCGGCCTCCAGCATCTTGAGCAGCTCGCGCTGCACGCCCATGCCGGTGACGTCCTTGGTGGTGCCGGCGCCGGCGAAGATGGCGTTGTTCTGCCCGCTGGCGATCTTGTCGAACTCGTCGAGGCAGATGATGCCGATCGACGCCAGCAGCGGGTTGTCGTCGGACGCGTGCAGCAGGCGCGTGATGATGGTGTTGGAGTCCTGCCCGACGTAGCCGGTCTCGCTGTAGGTGGTGATGTCGACGATGACCGTGGGTAGCCGCAGGATGTGCTGGAACAGCAGCTCGACCAGGTGGGTCTTGCCGCACCCGGTGGGCCCGATGAAGAGGTAGTTGGCCTTGGGCAGCACGTCCTCGCGCTTGGCGCCGTCGAGGTAGATCCGCTTGATGCGGCGCACGTGGCGATACGCCATCAGCGAGGCGGCGCGGCGGGCGTCGTCCTGACCGCGGTAGCCGAGCTCCTCCAGCTTGGCGAAGATCTTGCGCGGAGGAATCACGGGCAGTTCACGCACGAACTTGATGAAGTGGTCGAGGCCGGACTTTCGATACTTCTTGAGGTTCTCCATGGTGACGACGCCTCGCGCGGCCCGTGCGCTGACAGCGTCTCGATCATAACACGTGTTAATGTGGCCGCGAGCGATGGGACGGGGACGGACGTGACACGGCCGGGGTTCGGAGCGCTGCTCGCGCGCGGCGACGTGCGTGGCCTGGTGGCGCGACACGGCGACGTGCTGGTGGCCGGCCTGGTCATCGCGGTGGTCGCGATGATGATCGTGCCGCTGCCGCGCCCGCTGCTCGACCTCCTGCTGGTGCTGAACATCGCGCTGGCGGCGCTGCTCCTGATGGTGTCGATCTACGTGTCGTCGGCGACGCGCTTCGGCACGCTGCCCACGGTGCTGCTGCTGGCGACGCTGCTGCGCCTGGGGCTGAACGTCAGCTCGGCGCGGCTGATCCTGCTCGACGCCGACGCCGGGCGGGTGATCCGCGCCTTCGGCGCCTTCGTGGTGCGCGGCAACCTGGTGGTCGGCGCCATCGTGTTCCTGATCCTGGTCGTCATCCAGTATCTGGTCATCGCCAAGGGCGCCGAGCGCGTGGCCGAGGTCGCGGCGCGCTTCTCGCTCGACGCCATGCCGGGCCGGCAGCTCGGCATCGACGCCGATCTGCGCGCGGGCGCCATCGATCACGACGAGGCGCGCCGGCGCCGAGCGGCCCTGCAGCGCGAGTCGCAGCTGTATGGCGCCATGGACGGCGCCATGAAGTTCGTCAAGGGCGACGCCATCGCGGCCATCGTCATCGTCGCCATCAGCCTGATCGGCGGCGTCATCGTGGGCGTGACCCAGCACAAGCTGGGCTTCGTGCAGGCGCTGACCACCTACGGCATCCTGTCCATCGGTGAGGGGCTGGTCACCCAGCTGCCCGCGCTGCTGATCGCGACCGCCGCCGGCCTGGTGGTGACCCGGGTGCCCGGCGAGCAGGCCGACGGCAATCTGGGCCGCGACCTCGGCGGCGAGCTGCTGGCGCATCCGCGCGCGCTGGCCATCACCGCAGTGCTGCTGCTGGTGCTGGCGCTGGTGCCCGGCCTGCCCGCGCTGCCCTTCCTGGTGCTGGGCGTGATCGTGGCCGCGGTGGCCTGGGCGGTGCGCCACCCGGTGGCATCTGCCGCCGCCAGCGCCGGCGCCAGCGCGGGACCGCACCCGCTGCCCATCTCCAGCATGGCCACCCTGGCGCTCGAGCTGGCCCCCGACGTCGCCGCGCGCGCCGGGGCCGACGACGGCGGCGCGCTGCTCGCGGTCGAGCTGCCACGCGTCACCGCCGAGCTGCTGGCCGATCTCGGCGTGCCGCTGCCCCCGGTGCGCGTGCGGGTCGACCCCAACCTCGCCGCCGGCGCCTATCGCGTCCTGCTCGCCGGCGTGCCGATGACCAAGGCCAGCCTGGACGCCCAGACCGCCGCCGCCGACGTCGCCCCGGCGCTGGCGCGCGCCGTCGCCGAGGTGGCGCGCCGCAGCGCCCCCGATCTGGTCGGCATCCAGGAGACCCAGGCCCTGCTCGACGCCCTCGAGCGCACCCACCCCGCCCTGGTGCGCGAGGTGGTGCCGCGCAGCATCGCCCCCGCGCTGCTGGCCGACGTGCTGCGCCGCCTGGTCGACGAGGGCGTCTCCATCCGCGATCTGCGCGGGATCGTGCAGGCGCTGGCCGACACGCCGGCCGGCGAGCGCGACGGCGCCCAGCTCGCCGAGCGGGTGCGCGCCGCCCTGCGTCGCCAGCTGTCGCACCAGCACGCCGCCGACGGCCAGCTCGACGTCCTGCTGGTCGACCCCGAGATCGAGGACGCCGTACGCAGCGCGGCCGCCCGCTCCGCCGCTGGCGCCTTGCTGGCGCTGGAGCCGGCGCTGCAGGAGGACGTCCTCGGTGCCCTGCGTCGTACCCTGGCCCTGGCCCTGGCCACGCGCCCCGCCGCCGCGCGCCCCCCGGTCGTGCTGGTTCCGGCCGATGTGCGCCGCCCGCTGCGCCGCCTGCTCGAACTCGAGCGCGCCGACATCGCGGTGCTATCCTTCCAGGAGCTTCTGCCCGACGTCCGCACCAATCCCGTCGGCCGCATCGCCATCTCCGCCGCCGACGCCAGGGAGGCCTGAGTGCAGCTTCGCCCCATCATCATCACCGCCGTCGCCAGCGCCCTCGCCGTGGTCGCCTGCTCCAAGAAGGGCGAAGAAGGCCCGCAGAAGGTCACCCTGGAGCAGCTGCAGGCGTCACAGGCCTCGACGCAGCGCCTGGGCAACGAGCCCGGCTATGGCAAGGGCCCGACCCAGCCGGTCGGCAGCGTCGACAACCCGACCGCCGCCCAGGGTGTCGGCCTCCCGGTCGAGGCCAGCGCGCGCACCCTCGCCATCGAGGTCCCGACCCTGCTGTCACCGCTGCCCGACTCCGAGGAGGTCAACGCCTCGGGCGCCTACGCCGGTGGTGACAAGATCCGCTTCCGCACCCGCGTCACCGGCTTCACCCTGCAGCAGGGCGAGTCCAGCTTCGACTTCGAGTGGTGGATCGACGACGCCACCGGCCGCCGCATCGTGTCCGACGCCAAGACCGTGGTGCAGCGCTTCCTGCCCGAGCAGGGCTATAGCCCCGTGGTGTCACACCGCCCCGCCGGGCTGGCCGGCGGGCGCTACACCGTCCACGTCAAGGTCACCGACAACAAGGCGGGCTACCTGTCCCGCGAGGCCCAGGTCGACGTCAGCTATGGCCAGGCCGCCGCCGCCAACCTGAGCGGCCTGACCCTCAAGGACCTGCACTTCTCCACTGGCAGCGCCACCGCGCAGCCCGCGGGCAAGCCCATCAGCTTCGACTTCACCGTGCTCGGCCTGCTGGCGGACGCCACCAAGAGCGCCAAGCTGGAGCTCGAGGTCAAGCTGCGCGGCAACGGCAACGATCGCATCGTGCCCCGGGCCCGCCACAACGGCACCCTGAGCCCCGAGGGCACCTTCCCGCTGACCGTGAACCTCGACGCCGTCCCCGCCGGCGCCTACACGCTGATCGTGCGCGTCACCGACCTCAGCAACGAACACATCGGCACCCTCGAGCAGCCGCTCACGGTGCAGTAGGCTTGGGGATGGCGCCCTGGGCGTCGAGCCAGTCGCAGTAGTAGCCGCACTCGCGCCGGGGCTCCAGCTCGCCGCTCTCGATGGCGGCGTCGAGCTTGCGCTTGAGGTCGCCGATCAGGCGCGACGGCGGCAGCGCAAAGCGCGTCATGATCTCGTTGCCGACGCCGGTGGGCAGCGGTGGCTGCTTGGCGTCCTCGGCGCGCAGCGCCTCGATGCGCCGCGACAGCTCGCTGATCTGGGCCAGCAGATCGTTGCGCCGCCCCGGCCGCCGGCTGGTGATGTCGGCCCGCGACAGATCCAGCAGGTCGTCGAGGTGCTCGCACATCTCGCGCTCGAAGCGACGAATCGCCGAGTCGGTCCAGCCGGTCTCGTACTGGTTGGCGCGCAGGTGGTGCAGGATGAGGAAGCGGATCTTGTCGCGCTCCGGCCGGTCGAAGGCGAAGCGTCGCGCGATGGGGTCGAACATGCGCGCGCCGACCTCGCTGTGGCCGTGGAAGTGCACCTTGCCGTCGCCGGTGAAGGTGCGCGTGGGCACCTTGCCGATGTCGTGCAGCAGCGCGGCCCAGCGCACCAGCGGCCGCGGCACCGCCTGGCGCACCACCTGCTTGGTGTGCTCCCAGACGTCCTTGTGCTTGCGCCCGGCCTCCTGCGAGAAGTCGACCGTGACCTCCAGCTCGGGCAGGTACTTGCCGAGCAGGCCGGCCTGGTGCAGCCACTGCAGCGCGACGTCGACCTCGCGGCACACCAGCATGCGGGTCAGGGCGTCGCGGATGGCCGCCGGGGCCACGCCGTCGAGCGCCGCCAGGTTGGCGCGCGCCGCGCTGGTCGCCGCGCGCGAGGGTGTGCGGCGGGTCTCGCTGACCACGACCGCGCACTCCAGCATGGCCAGGGGCCGCGCGCGCAGCTGCTCGCTGACGACGGCCGGGTCGGCCTGCTCGTCGAACAGCAGCGCGCTGAGGTCCGCGTCCAGGTTGGCCCCCGAGGTCGGGGCCGCCCCGGGCGCGGGGGGTGCTGGCAAGGTCTCCACGAAATGGTCTCGAATGGTTGGCCGTTACAGGTTCAGACAGTGTAGCAAATCCTGCTATACACGCGGCGAGCATGGCCATGGCGGAAAATATCGGTGCGGCGATCGGCGTGTTCGACTCCGGCGTGGGCGGCCTCACCGTGGTGCGCGCCCTGCGCCGCGCCCTGCCCGCCGAGGCGCTGGTCTACCTGGGTGACACCGCGCGCCTGCCCTATGGCAACAAGTCGCCCGAGACGGTGCGGCGCTACTCGCGCCTCAACGTGGACTTCCTGCTCGGGCGCGGCGTCAAGCTGGTGCTGATCGCGTGCAACACCGCCAGCGCGGTCGCGCTGCCCGCCATGGCCGACGAGCTCTCGGTCCCGGTGCTGGGCGCGGTCGAGCCCGGCGCCCGCGCCGCCGCGCGCGCCAGCCGCAGCCGTCGCGTCGGGGTCATCGGCACCCTGGGCACCGTGCGCTCGGGCGCCTATGTGCGCGCCCTGCACGCCATTGATCACTCGCTGGCGGTGGTTCAACACGCCTGCCCGCTGCTGGTCCCGCTGGCCGAGGAGGGCTGGACCGACGACGCCGTCACCGTCACCATCGCCGAGCGCTACCTGACCGAGCTTTGCGCCCTCGACCCCGACGTCGACACCCTGGTCCTCGGCTGCACGCACTACCCCATCCTCAAGCCCGCCCTGGCCCGTGCCGCCGAGCGCGTCTTCGGCCGGCCGCTCACCCTGGTCGACTCCGCCGACGCCATGGCCGCCGAGGCCGCCGCCATCCTCGGCGAACGCCACGCGCTGGCCACCGGCACCGGCACCCTGGACTGCTTCGTCACCGACCACGCCCGCATCACCGAGCTCGGCCCCCGCTTCCTCGGCGAGGACCCCGGCCCGGTCGGCGTCGTGGACCTGTAGAAGCGGCTACTTGCCGGTGCGCTGCGCCGTCTTCAGGCGCGCCTTCACGAGGTCGAACAGCTCCTCGTAGACGTCGACCTTGGCGCTGGCCACGGTCTGCTTGCCGTCGTGGATCAGCATGCTGACCTTGCTCGGCTCGCAGACCACGGTGAACGAGGCGGCGCCGAAGCTGCGCTTGCCGGGGGCCGGCTTGCGGCTCGCGGCGGGCCTGGCCGGCGCGGCCGGCTTGCTGGGCTTCGCGGGTGCCCTGGCCGCAGCCTTGTCATCCAGCGCGACCGGCCAGCCCAGCAGCTTGGCCTCGGCGCGCACCGCCTTCAGGTCGGCCTCGGGGTTCAGCGCCCGCACGTCGGCCGTGGTCAGCGCCTCGCGGCCCCACCACAGCTTGGTCAGCGCGGCCCCTTCCAGCTTGCTGTGGTAGTGCGTCTCGGCCCAGTCGCGGAAGCGCTTGCGGAAGCAGCCCAGCAGCCAATCCGCCCCATCCGCCTTCTTGCCCGGCGGCCGCTGCACCCGACCCGCCTGCCAGCCGTCACCGACGTTCCACAGGCAGAACGTGACCTCTTCCTGCACGAACGCCGGCTCCTCGAGCACATACCCGAGCGACGCCGGCAGCCCATCGAACAGCCCGGGCCACGGCGACGGCGGTTCGTGCCTGAACGGCGACATCGCGCTGTCGTGGTCGAACCCACGCAGCACCGCGCCGCGCGGCGAGAACCAGGCGAAGAAGAAGTTGCCCTCGCCGTCCTTGAACGCCGCCAGCTGCTCGCCGCGGCCCCACTTCGGGTGCCACTCGAAGGAGCGCGTGTCGGGCGCCATGATGGCGTCCAGCAGGTTCATCATGCGCAGGCGGTCCCGCATCAGCTCGGGATGCGGCAGCTCCGCCAGCAGCTTGGCGCTGGCCACGCGGCTACTTCAGCCAGTCGGGGATGTGCTCGTTCTTCAAGAGCTCCTCGACGGTCTCGCGGTCACGCACCACCGAGAACTGGTCGCCGTGCACCAGCACCTCGGCCGCGCGCGGCCGGGTGTTGTAGTTCGACGACATCGAGAAGCCGTAGGCGCCCGCGCTCATGAAGGCCATCAGGTCGCCCGGCTCGGGGCGCTTGAGCTCGCGGTCGCGGGCCAGGAAGTCGCCGCTCTCGCAGATGGGCCCGACCACGTCGGCGGTCAGGGACGTCGCCCCCGCGCGCCGCAGCACCGGCTTGATGCCGTGGTACGAGTCGTAAAACGCCGGCCGCAGCAGATCGTTGAACGCCGCGTCCACGATGACGAAGTTCTTGGCCTCGCCCTGCTTCAGGTACAGCGTCCTGGTCAGCAGGATCCCCGCGTTGCCCACGATGACGCGGCCCGGCTCGCAGATCACCGTGAGGTCCATGCCGCGGAACGGCGCCAGCGCCTCGATGACCGCGCGGCCGTACTCGGCTGGCGACGGCGGCTCCTCCTCCTTGTAGGGGATGCCCAGGCCGCCGCCGATGTCGAGGTGCGTCAGCGGCACGCCCTCCTCCTTCAGCTCGCGCGCCAGCCCGGCCACGCGCGCGATGGCGTCGTGGAACGGCATGGTCTTGGTCAGCTGCGACCCGATGTGGCAGTCGATGCCCCGGATGACGATGTGCGGCATCTTCATCGCCTTGCGGTACTCGGCGCGCGCGGCCTCCATGGGCAGGCCGAACTTGTTCTTCTTGAGGCCGGTCGAGATGTACGGATGGGTCTCGGCGTCGACGTCGGGGTTGACCCGGATCGAGATCGCCGCGCGCGTGTTCATGCGCGCCGCCACCTTCTCGATGAGCTCGATCTCACCGGGGCTCTCGACGTTGAAGCACAGGATCCCGGCGCGCAGGCCGGCCTCGATCTCGTCCTCGCGCTTGCCCACGCCCGAGAAGACGATCTTCTGCGGGTCGGCGCCCGCGCGCAGCGCCCGGTGCAGCTCGCCGCCCGACACGATGTCCATGCCGGCGCCCCACTTGACCATGGCGCGCAGCACCGCGATGTTGGAGTTGGCCTTGACCGAGAAGCACACGATGTGCGGAATCCCGGTGAAGGCCTCGTCGAAGACGCGGAAGTGCCGCTCCAGCGTGGCGTGGCTGTAGACGTAGGTCGGCGTGCCCACCTTGGCCGCGATGTCGTCCAGCGCCACGCCCTCGCAGAACAGCCGGTCACCCTGGTACTCGAAGTGGTTCATCGCTGAAGGCTCCTTACTGGCTCGGTTCCAGCCGCGCCGCGAGCAACGCCTCGGCGCGCGCAATCTCGTCCATGACCCGGCCGCGTGCCGGTCCGCCCACCACGTCACGCCGGTCCGCCGCCCGCGCGGGGTCCAGCCACTCACCTACATCGGGACCAATCTCGGGCGCCACCGCGCGCAGCTCCTCGACCGGCAGCGCGCGCAGCTCGAGCCCCAGCTCGATGGCGCGGCGCACCGCTGCCCCGGCCTGGTCGTGGGCGCGCCGGAACGGCACCCCACGCCCGACCAGATGGTCGGCCAGCTCGGTCGCGGTCAGGTGGCCACCATCGACCGCACGCGCCAGCCGCGCGGCGTCGAACTCCAGCCCGCGCACCAGCCCGGCCATCACGCCCAGCACCTGCGCGGTGGTCTCGACCGCGTCGTACAGCGGCTCCTGGGTCTCCTGCAGGTCCTTGTTGTAGGCCAGCGGCAGCCCCTTGACGACCATCAGCAAGGTCACCAGGTCGCCGACCACGCGGCCGACCTTGGCGCGCACCAGCTCGGGGATGTCGGGGTTGACCTTCTGCGGCATCAGGCTCGACCCCGAGCAGTAGCCCTCGGGCAGCCTGGCGAAGCCGAACTCCTGCGACGCCCACAGCACCAGCTCCTCGCCCAGGCGCGACAGGTGCGTCGCCGTCAGCGCACACGCCGCGGTCAGCTCGATGGCGAAGTCGCGATCGCCGACGGCGTCGAGGCTGTTGTGGGTGACACCATGGAAGCCCAGCTCGGCGGCGACCCCGCTGCGGTCGAGCGCGAAGCTCGACGCCGCCAGCGCACCCGCCCCCAGCGGCGACTCACCCGCACGCCGCGCCGCGTCGCCGAGGCGCCCCCGGTCGCGCTCCAGCATCTCGAAGTAGGCCAGCATGTGGTGGCCGAGGCGCACCGGCTGGGCGCGCTGCAGGTGGGTGTAGCCGGGCGCGATGACGTCGACGGTGGCACGCGCCTGCCCCACCAGCGCGGCCTCCAGCGCGTCGATGCGCGCCATCAGGACCTCGGCGGCGTCACGTGCATACAGGCGCAGGTCCAGCGCAACCTGGTCGTTGCGGCTGCGCGCGGTGTGCAGCTTGGCGCCGGCCTCCCCGATGAGCTGGGTCAGGCGCGCCTCCACGTTCATGTGGATGTCTTCCAGCCGCGCCTCCAGCACGAGCTCGCCGCGCTCGAGCTCGCCGAGCACCGCGGCCAGCCCTTCGACGATGCGCGTCACCTCGTCGGCGGTCAGCACACCGATGCGCCCCAGCATGCGCGCGTGGGCCTGCGACCCGCGCACGTCGAAGCGCGCCAGCCGCCGGTCGAAGTCGATCGACGCGTTCATGGCCGCCGCGTCGGCCCCGAGACCGATCGCAAACCGTCCGCCGCGCGCACCCTTGGCTTCAGTCGTCAAAGCGCGGCGACTATACCGTGCCGGCGCGCTACAACAAGTGGCCCGACTTGGCCGCCTTGGTGTCGAGGTAACGCCGGTTCAGCGCGGTCGCGATGGCCTTCAGCGGCTGGCGCCCGGCGACGTCGATGCCGTGCTGGCGCAGCCCCCACACCTTGCGTGGGTTGTTGGTCATCAGCGAGACGTGCTCGATGCCCAGCGCCTGCAGCATGGCCGCGGCCACGCCATAGTCGCGCAGGTCGTCGTCGAAGCCGAGGTGCAGGTTGGCCTCGACGGTGTCCAGCCCCTGCTCCTGAAGCGCATATGCACGCACCTTGTTGGCCAGGCCGATGCCGCGCCCCTCCTGGCGCAGGTACAGCAGCACGCCGCGCGGGGTGCGCGCCAGCTCGGCCAGCGCCATCTCGAGCTGGTCGCGGCAGTCACAGCGCAATGAACCAAAGGCGTCGCCGGTCAGGCACTCGCTGTGCACGCGCAGCGGCACTGGCTCTGGTCCGGCCGCCGTGCCGGCTGACAGGCCGTGCACCAGGGCGACGTGTTCGGGTTCACCGGGCTGGAAGCTGAAGGCGACGATGTCGAACTCGCCCCAGCGGGTCGGCAGCTTGGCACGCGAAACAATGTTCGCGTGCACGGTCGGAACGGACATGCTCATTGGAGATCGCAGCCTACGCGAACGTTACGAGCGTGTGGGCTGATACCTGGCCCACGCCGTCGGCAAATCGTTCACGAGGATGATGAGGGAGAGGAGGGGGGCGGACTTACGAAGCGGCGCGGCTGCGGATCTGCTCGTCGAACTCGTGCAGCGCGCGCAGCGCCGACTCCAGCGAGGCGCCGCAGCTCTCCGCGGTCAGCGGCACGATCCCCGCCGTCTCGGAGCGCAGCACCTCGTAGTAGCGCTGACGATCGATGGCGTGGATGACCGCGGGCAGGTAGCCGTCACGCATGAGCAGCATGTTGCTCAGCACGCGAGCCAGCTTACCGGCGCTGCGGGTCCACGGGTAGATGGCCATCAGGCGCTGGTGGAAGCGGGCCGCACGCTCGACCGCATGCAGGCGCCGGGTCTCGTCCTCGCCCAGCCACTCGACCAGCTTCTTCATGCGCGCCAGGATCTTATCGGGCGCAGAGATCTCATGGTAGTAGGCGCGGTGCAGCGGGTTGTCCTTGCGATAGGGCGCACCCTTTGCGCCTTCGCTCGGACACAGAATGCCGTACACCTTCTTGACCGTCTCCAGCGTCAGCGGCGCCTTCTTCTTGCTGTAGGCCCACTCGCGAGCGAACAGGAACGCCGCCTTCTGGTTCTTGATCTCCTCGTACATCGGGATGAGGCTGACATCGCTGATGATGCGCGTGTCGATGGCCGCCTTGATCTCGCTGTACTGGAGCACGACACCCTCGAGGGCGTTGTCGTGGTACAGCAGCGAGACATCCAGCTTGTGGTTGTAGTCGTCGAGGAAAGCGGCGCGTCGTCCGCTACCCATGCGCGCCAGCCGCTCATTCAAAGCCACGACCTTGGCGTCGAGGTCGAAGAACTTCTTATCCATACACTCTCCCCTGTGAAAGCTTGTCCAAGGCTACGACCACCGCGTCGAAAACCAAATGATTCTCGCCGAGCCTTGCCGCGAAGTCAAGCGAGTTCGTGCCGTTAGCGAGTTGAATGAGCCTCTCTCTCACAAACCACCCACAAACTGACCACAGATTCATCCACAGTCCGTCGAGATCTCGAAGGCTTGCATTCTATGTGACGGCCAACACCAAATGAATTTGGTTTGCTGTTTGTCACGCAAGCAGGTAGATCCCTGCGCGCTTTTCGGCCGCCTGACCGAAACCGCTACGATCGGTGTGCAGCAATGTCGCACACGTTAATCGGCTAACGGCAGGTCGGCGAATCTCTGGTGCATTGCTCACGCGATTCTCGTTACTTCGCCTTTGTGACGTTCGCCGATCAGGATGGCAAAGATCTTGTAGAAGGTCGCGCCGCGATCCCCCGTCAAGGAGCTCCCCGTGAAGCAGGCTTGGCTCGTTGGTTCTCTGGTCTCGTTCACCCTTCTCGGTGCCGGCATCGCCCGCGCCGAGGACCAGACCCCGCGGGTCGCCGAGGAAGCCACCGCCGGCGCGACCGTGTCGGCCTCGGGCAGCGCGACGGCGACCACCTCGACTGGTTCGACCACCGCCTCCTCTGATGATGACGTCGCCACCACGGGCGACAGCACCGCCCCCTCCGCCACCGTCGTCGCGGTCAAGGCCAAGGGCCCCAAGATGTTCGGCCTGACCTTCGGCGCCGACATCTCGGACGAGTCCAGCATCAACGCCGAGCCCGAGAACTACAACAACGTCGCCTCGCTGGGCCTCAACGTCGGCTGGAAGGTCGGCAAGGTCCTGTTCAAGACCGGCTTCTGGTCCAAGCTGTCGGCCAGCGCCAGCACCTCGTTCCAGAGCGAGCTGACCGGTAACAGCGATCTGTTCCGTGGCGCCGGCGGCTCCAACGAGTACATCAAGGACCTGCCCGAGCAGTACGTCCTCAGCGAGCAGGGCGGCGTCCTCATCGACCCGAACGGCGTGCCCCGCCGCGTCTCGGGCAACGACAAGCGCATCAATTACAGCGACATCTCCCTCGGCCTGTCGCACAGCTCGCTGGCCCAGCTGCCCTGGAAGATGAACCTGTCGGGTTCGACCCGCTTCGCCATCCCGATCTCGCTGTCGTCGCGCAACGCCAGCCTCTACACGGCCTGGTCGACCGGCCTCAGCCTGAGCCGCAGCTTCCTCAAGGGTGACAAGCTGTCGGTCAGCTACTCGCCGCGCTTCACCAAGTACTTCCACCAGTATACGACCCCCGGCATCCACTACTCGGGCACCGACGCCGAGATCTACGGCCAGGTCATCAGCCCGGCCGAGTTCATCGAGCACGGTGGCTTCCGCAACGCCGAGTTCGGCTTCAACAACGCCGTCAACGTCGGCTACCAGTTCACCCCCAAGCTGTCGGGCAGCGTCAGCTACTCGCTGTCCACCACCTTCACCTACGCCATCGAGAACTGCGACATCATCCTGTGGGACGGCACCAGCTACGACACCTGCGCCTCGACCGGCCGCGTCGGCGACGCCGACGGTGGCCGTGGCCGCCGTGACTCGCAGGTGTTCTCGCTGGGCGCCGACTACAGCCTGAACGACTGGATCACCCTGAGCGGGTCGATGACCACCGCGTCGCCGGTGCGCACCGCGGACGGCCACGGCATCCGCCAGCCGTTCTTCAGCACCACCCGCAATGGTTTCACCTCGGTTGGCGTGTCGGCGTCGTTCGCGCTGTCCGAGCTTCTGTAGTAGGGTCCCGCGGCCTCGGGCCGCAATGGTTTCAGTACGTGGTCTCAAACAGGTTCGACATTGGGAGGAACAGCATGAGGTTCTCGAAAGCCTACCTCGGTTCGGCACTGCTTCTGGGTGCTGCGATGGTGGCGAGCTGCGCGGAAGAGCGGTCCGTCCGCAACACTGTGCAGCCCAACATCGTTCGCAAAGCAGATCTGACTGGGACGTGGTACTACGCGCCGACGGTCATCGACGTGCCCTACGGCACCGCGACGACGTTCATCGGCGAGCAGGCGATGGACCTCGACAAGATCGTCTGGGACATCCAGGAGGACATCCTGTATGCCCGCCGGGCCTACGAGCAGGTCAAGAACACCGACAACAGCCTGAAGCAGGGCGGCATCGTCGGTCAGCCGGTCGGCGCCTGGCGCATCCAGTCGCAGTTCGACATCATCCGCGACTACAACTCGGCCACCGGTGAGGAGTCGAACACCATCCGTGAGACCGGTGAGCGCCCCTGGTACGAGCGCGAGTTCATCCGCGTCGACTGGTCGGCCAACCTGGCGGACAACTGGGGTTTCACGGTCGACAAGGTCCAGACCGCCCCGATCAACTACTTCGTGACCGACCCGAACAGCCCCGAGGCGCTGCGCTTCGAGCGCCGCCAGGTGCCGGGCCAGAACAATGCCAATGTGACCGAGGTCGGTTACATCGACATCACGAACAAGCTGTTCGTGTCGCCCGAGACGGTCTACTACGAGGGCTACGGCTACATCCCGATGTGCTGGTTCAACGGCAATCAGGATGACTGCACGGCGCAGGAGATCAAGCTGCGCCACTCGTTCCTGAAGCTGGACCCGACGCGCGACTACGCGCCCCAGATCTGGACCGACAAGGACCAGGAGCGCTTCGGCTTCTTCGACGTCGAGCGCCGCACCTACAACCGCCAGTACGGCGTGACCGACTCGGGCAAGGTGCGCATGGCGCGCCGCTTCAACCTGTGGGTCGACCACCACGTGCGTAACGCCGACGGCTCGTTCGAGCTGGACGCGGACGGCAACAAGGTCGTCAAGCCCGAGCAGGAGCGCACCGCGCGCCAGCTGACCTACTGGGCCAACCCGACCTACCCGGCCGAGCTGCAGGACGCCGGCGCCGAGATCGTCAAGGGCTGGTCGCTGGCCTTCTGGAACGTGGTCGACCACTACAACCAGGTCGCTGGCGGCTCGATGCAGATCCAGCTGAAGAGCGGCCAGAAGGTCGCCCTGGGCTCGAACGACGAGACCCCGATGATCCTGTGGTGCGGTCAGAACCCGACCACCGCGACCTCGCCGGCGGGCTGCATCGCCGACGCCGGTGGCGTTGGCAAGCTGGTTCGCGAAGGCGACCTCCGCTACAACATGATCGCCTGGGTCGACAAGCCCCAGCGCGGCGGCCCCCTGGGCTACGGCCCGATGCCGGCCGACCCGGAGACCGGTGAGACCATCCACGCCTCGGCGTTCATCTACGGCGCCGGCCTCGACACCTACTCGAGCTGGTCGCGCGACATCATCCTGCTCCTCAACAACGAGCTGACGGTCGCCCAGATCACCGACGGCAAGAACGTGCACGACAGCGTGACCGCGAACTTCGAGGGTCTGCGCTCGCACGAGACCGCGGTCGACCCGGCCCACAACCCGTACGACTACATGGACTTCTCGTGGGTGCCCAAGGCTGACTCGGGCGCGCGCGCTCCGCAGAACCCGCGCGACGCCAACGACATCTTCGTCCGCGGCCAGAAGAAGGTCATGGACTCGGGCGTTCTCGGGCCGGGCTTCGACATCGGTCGGGCTCGCCTGTCCGCCGCGTCGGGTAGCGCCGTTGAAGGCCTGCTGATGTCCGACCCCGAGTGGCGCATGCAGGCTGCCGACGTCTATGCGCGTCACGGCGTGAACCCCTTCACGGACGTGGCCTCGCTGTCGGCCGAGGTTCGCCGCCAGGTGTCGCCGCTGACCCTGCTGTCGAGCACCACCCGCCGCATGCAGAACGACCGCATGATCATGCAGGCGCACCGCGCCATGGACATGGCTGACTTCGGCGAGGAGTCGGCGCTCGGTCTGGCCAAGGAGTTCAAGGCCAAGTACGACCTCAAGACCGAGGAAGGCCGTCACAACCTGTGGAAGGACGTTCGCGTCGCCATCTACCGCGGCGTGACCGAGCACGAGATGGGCCACAACATGGGCCTGCGCCACAACTTCGAGGGCACCATCGAC
This sequence comes from Polyangia bacterium, assembly GCA_044229835.1. GTDB lineage: Bacteria > Myxococcota_A > Polyangia > Haliangiales > JADYYK01 > JADYYK01. The sequence goes on from JBGASF010000089.1 coordinate 30,390, forward strand.
TCGATGAACTACTTCAAGAAGTACTGGGACCTGCGCATCGCGGCCAACGGCGGCAACAAGGCGACCCTGAAGCAGCGCTTCGAGGTCTCGCCGACCCAGGCCGAGATCGACGGCAAGATCAACGAGTACCAGTACTCGACCGTCATGGACTACGGCGCGAAGTTCAACTCGGACATCCAGGGCCTGGGCAAGTACGACTTCGCGGCCCTGAAGTTCGCGTACGGCGACCTGCTCGAGGTCTTCAACGAGACCAACCCGGTCAACATCGGCAAGATCTCGGACATCTCCGAGTACCAGAGCTTCGGCTGGCCGACCGCGCTGGATCAGACCGGCGGCACCCTGAAGGCGATCAACTACACCCAGTTCCCGACCCTGGCGGACCTCGAGTCGCGCACCAACGTGCACCGCTCGACCATCCGCACCGACATCGACGGCAACCTGGCCTTCACCGAGCGTGATGGCATGCGCCGCGCGGTGGTTCCGTACCGCTTCTGCTCGGACGAGTTCGCGGGTGGCACCGAGACCTGCGCTCGCTACGACGAAGGCGCGGACATCTACGAGATCGGCAACGACTACATCAAGCGCTACAAGTCGTACTACATCTTCAACGCGTTCAAGCGCGACCGCTGGGGCTGGGAGGGCGCTGGCTACCAGAGCCGCATCATGCAGCGCTACCTGGAGCCCATCCAGAGCCAGTACAAGAGCATCGTGCGCTACCGCGCGTCGCTCGAGGCCCAGGTCGATCCGGCCGTCGTGGCCCCGCTGTTCACCGACGCCGCGGGCTGGAAGGGCTGGGGCCTGTCGGCCGAGGCCGGTCTGAACCTGTTCGGCGAGATCATCACCGCGCCCGAGGCCGGTTCGTTCATCCGCGAGGTCAACCCGGTCGGTCTGTCGTACCTGAAGCAGGACAGCGACTCGATGGGCTCGGGCGTCAAGAGCATCCCGCTGATCGACGGTCGCTACTTCTCGACCACCTGGGACTTCGACTCGGGCTACTACTGGTACGAGCACCAGACCCGCATCGGCTTCGCCATCGACAAGCAGGTCGCGACCTACCTGCTGGCCGAGGCGAGCGCCAACTACCTGGGCGCCGACACCTTCGCCGACGTTCGTCGCTTCGCGATCAACTACTCGACGACCTACAGCAAGCAGCTGAAGAACACCTTCAGCTCGACCATCACCGAGGACATGGCAGCGGTGGCCCCGATCGTCGACATGACCAGCAACGGCATGGACCCGATCAAGTACGCCACGGTCACCACGGTGGCTCCGCGGCCCCTGCTGGCGAACAAGGCCTACGTCGATCCGACCATGACGTTCACCACCCGCCTGGTGACCCAGTTCTACGGGCTGTCGATGTACCGGAACACCTTCGACAACTCGTTCAACGACGAGTCGCGCATCTTCCTCGACGGCAACGGCGAGGCCATCAGCTTCCCCGCCGGTCAGCGCAAGACGTTTGTCGATCCCGAGTCGGGTCGCACCTACGTGGCCTGGGACGCCCCTGCCAGCAGCCACCCGTCGAACAGCATCGGCGCCCGGCTGCTGGCCTACGCCGAGCGGCTGCGCACCACCCGTGACAGCTTCACCGGCGCCAACGCCGCTGAGACCACCAAGGTGCGCGAGCTGGCTCGCGTCGAGCTGCGTCTGTTCCTGCAGCAGCTCGACCTGCAGCGCACCATGGTCACGATGTTCGACAAGGCCGGCGACTTCTAAGCCGGTCTAGCTCTCGTCCTGAAGGGGAGGCGCCGAAAGGTGCCTCCCCTTTTCATTTTGTGCGCCCGGCATGGGCGTGATCAGGAGGTGAGAGTCCTCTGGGGAACCTGGTCGCAGGGACCCCACGCGAAC
>JBGASF010000008.1:0-94386 GCA_044229835.1 Polyangia bacterium
GAGGTCATCACCGTCGGCGACGATCTGGCCGGCCTGGTCGCCTCCGCGCTGCTGGCGCGGCGCGGCTTCCGCGTCCTCCTGGTCGAGCACGCCCACGTGCCCGATCACGTCAGCGTCGCCGGCGCCGAGGTGCCGCGCGCGCCGCTGCACCTGCTCGGCCTCGACTCGCTGGCCTGGCGCCGCGTGGTCGGCGAGCTCAACCTGGTGCAGATCTTCCGCCGCCGCGTCGAGCCGCACCGGCCCTCGTTCCAGCTGGTGGTGCCCGGCCATCGCCTCGACGTCGCCAGCGACCCCGACACCCTGGCGCGCGAGCTCGGCCGCGAGCTGCCCGGGGCGCGCGCCAGCATCGAGGCCACCCTGGGCCGCGCCGCCGACATCGCCAAGGTGCTCGATCCGCTGCTGGGCCAGGAGATCACGCTGCCGCCCGACGGCTTCTGGGATCGCCGCGAGCTGTCGCGCTACGACACCCGGCTGCCGCGCCCCGAGGACGATCTGTTCGCCGAGGTCGATGACCTGGCCGCGCGCGCCCTGCTGCGGGCGCCGGGCCTGCTGTCGACCTCGCTGTGGCAGGACGACGACGTGGTCGGCCCGGTCGCGGCGGCGCGCGCGCTGGAGCTGTGGCGGCGCGGCGTGGCGCACATCGACGGCGGCATGGCGGCGCTGCGTGCGCTGCTGATCGAGCGGCTGCGCACCCACGCCGGCGAGGTCGTGCGCGCCGACGTGGAGTCCTTCGAGCTCAAGCGCTCGCGCGTGGTCGGGGTCAAGCTGGTCGGCCACGCCGAGCCGCTGGGCGCCAGCTACGTGCTGTCGGCGCTGCCGCTGCAGCGCACGCTGCCGCTCATCCCGGGCGCGCCACCCAAGCGGCTGGTGCAGGCCGGCACCCAGCTGCGCACGCTGGGCCAGCGCTACATCCTCGACGTCGTGCTGGCCAGCTCGGGGCTGCCCGAGGGCATGTCGACGCACCTCGTCTCGGTGCGCGATCCGGCGGCGCCGCTGCTGGGCGCCAACCTGCTCGGCCTGACCGTGCTGCCGGTCCCCGACGAGCCCAAGGTGGTCATCACGGTCGAGTGCATCGCGCCCACCGGGGCCGATCTGCCCGCGCTGCGCGCCGAGGTCATGCAGCACCTCGGCGAGCTGATGCCCTTCGTGACCCCGCACATCCTGGGCAGCTTCTCGCCCACCGAGGGCGGCGTCCCCGAGGAGGGCAAGAAGGCGGTGCCGCCGGCGCCGCCCGAGTACGTCCATGCCTCCACCGCGCCCGCGCCGCTGGGTGTGTGCGGCCTCAAGAACGACACCGGCATCAGCAGGCTCTTCCTGTGCTCACGCGAGAACCTGCCCGGCCTCGGCATCGAGGGCGACCTGGTCACGGCGTGGAGCGTGGCGCGCACGCTGTGCCTGGCCGAGCGCAAGAAGGACTATCTCAAGGACGTGGTGCTGCAGGGGTGACGCGTCAGAGCGGCTTGGCTTCTTCGATGACGAAGTCGGGGATGCCGTCGATGACGGGGTAGAGCAGGCGGCAGGCGGCGCACTCGAAGCCCGAGGCGTCGGCGCGCAGCGTGATCTCGCCCTTGCACTTGGGGCAGCGCAGGAGCTCCAGCAGGTCCTTCGGCATCGCCAGCTCGGCCATGGCCGCCTTCTACCACACGCGGGCGCCTCAGGGCAGCTGCGCGACCTCGCGGGCGTCGATGTCGGGGCGCACCGCGGTGCGCGGCTTGGGATCGAACGGGCGCGACTCGCCGGTCTGGCTGCTCCACTGGCACAGCGCGGCGCGCGGGCCGCCGGCCTCGTGCGCGATGACGACGTGGGTGAACGAGCGGTCGACGCCGGGGCGCTCGGTGGCGACCCAGGTCCCGGTGTTGAAGTACATGGCGCCGTCGCCGAGCGGCATCACCACCGGCTCGTGGGTGTGGCCCATGACCACGAACCTGGCGCTGACGTGCTTCCTGATCATGCGCGACATGGTGCGCAGCCGCTCGCTGGCGTCGATGTGTCGCCCGCGCGCCGACAGCCAGCCCAGCAGGATGGCCAGCGCGATGAGGCCGCCCGCCGTGGCGGCGTTCCAGGGCCAGGGCAGGAACACGAAGGCCGCGATCTCGAGCAGGATGGTGACCACGCCGATGACCACGCGATCGATCATCAGGGTCTGCATGACCTTGAGCACGTTGGTCATGACCGGCTTGCCGCGCAGGGCGTCCAGCGCCAGCAGGGTCTTCTCGCTGAGGTGCGCCTTGCGCGCCAGCTCGCCGAGGCGGCGCAGGTGCACGACCTTGCGGGCCTCGTGGATGGCGGTCTTGGCCAGGTAGCGCACCCCGCGCGCGAGCTGGAAGAACAGGAAGAAGTACAGCCAGATCACGCGCAGGACGCCGCGCACACCCTTGCGGAAGCCCCAGCGCAGGTAGTCGGCCGCGGTCCAGTCCTCCTGGTTGTAGGTGTTCATGTCGGGCATCAGGTTGGAGAAGTAGCGCATGCCCGCGCCGCCCAGGCTCATCACGATGCCGGGGCGCTGGTGGGGCCGCGACGGCGGCGCCACCGGGTTCAGCCAGTAGTCGAACGAGCAGTAGTCGTCGTACTGGTGGCCGTGCTCGATCCAGACCAGATCCTCCTCGTAGTAGAACCAGGGCGAGAAGGTCAGGTTGTGCGCAATTGTTGCGCGCTCGGCGCCGGCCTCGCCGTGCGCCGACACGATGTCGCGCAGGGACTCCTGCACCTCGGGCCAGTGGAACTCGACGTCATGGTTGCCCATGATGATGACGGCCTGGTTGCCGTTGGCCAGGAAGCGCGCCAGGCGCTGGAACACGCCGGCGTGCCGCTTGCCGACCGCGATCATCTTGGCGCGCGCGCCGTCGGCGTCGGAGCCGACCCCGAAGCGCGCGATGTCCTCGATCTCCTCGCGCTCGGCGGCGTCCATGGCCTCGAGGTCGAGGGCCAGGCCGAGCTGCTCGCCGGCCTTGTTCTGCTGCTGCAGCACCGCCGGCGTGGCCTTGCGCACGGCCAGCTGCAGGGTGTCCTCGACGCGCGGCTTGGTCGCCTCCATGGCGCTCTTTGCCACGTCGCCGAAGCGCCCACTGCGGGTGGTTGCCTCACCCGGCAGCAGCCAGACCGCCAGGAAGTCGACCATGTCGCCATTGATGATGAGGCGCCAGGGCCGCCCGCCCTTGCGGTTCTTGGGGTCGGCGTAGTGGTCGAGGAACGACTCCAGCTCGCGCTCCAGCATGACCACGTGGCGCAAGTACCCGACCTTGGTGGTCGGCTTGACGTCCTCTCCGAGGTGCAAGTCGGAGATCACGAGGATGTTGGCTGCTTCACTCATCAAATAATCCAGATGCTGCAATCAGAAGCTGAACCGCTTGGCAGGTGAGGGCAAGAGAAAGCCCGGAACAGCCACGGCGTCGCTGCGCGACGCTGGGGCTGACGCGCCGCGCCATTTTGCTTCCATCGGGTTGATATTTCAACCGGCGCTGTGTTATCAGGGGTCTCCATCGTTCCAGGGAACCCCCCGGGGAGACTGATGAAACCCGCCATCTTTACCGCACTGTTCGCCGCAGCCGTGGCGTTCTTCGTGTGGACCGTTCGACGCCTCGCCAAGTTCATGCTGGTCGGCAAGCCCGACACCGGCGCCGCCAACCGCTTTGCCGACATCCCCAAACGGCTGGCGATGGTCCTCATCTACTTCTTCGGCCAGAAGAAGGTCGCCGAGGAGAAGCACTCGCGCCACCACCTCATCATCTTCTGGGGCTTCCTGGTCATCGGCTTCGGCACCACCGAGATGCTCATCGGCGGCGTCATCCCCGGCTTCAGCTTCAAGTTCATCGGCAAGACCCCCTACCACTTCGCCAAGTGGTCGGTCGACGTCTTCAACCTGCTGGTCCTTGCGGCCATCGGCTTCGGCTTCTTCCGGCGCATCGTGCTGCAGCCGCGCCTCATCCCGATGAACTGGGACGCCGGCCTCATCCTCGGGATGATCGGCGGCCTGATGCTGACCCACTTCGCCTATCACGCCTTCCACTACGTGGCCTCGCCGGGCGGCTGGCAGGCGCCGGTGTCGGGGATGATCGCGTCGTGGGCGTCGAACGCCAGCCCGCGCACGGCGCACATCGTCAGCGAGGTCAACTACTGGATCCACGTCGTCATCCTGTTCAGCTTCCTGAACTACATCCCGTACTCCAAGCACATCCACCTGCTGGGCTCGCTGCCCAACATCTACTTCATGGACCTCGACCGGAACCGTCAGCTGTTCCCCAAGCTGAACTTCGACGTCGAGGACCCCAGCGAGATCGGCGTGGTCGCCAAGATCGAGGACTTCTCGTGGAAGTCGCTGCTCGATCAGTACGCCTGCACCGAGTGCGCGCGCTGCACCGACTACTGCCCGGCCTACAACACCGACAAGCCGCTGTCGCCGATGCACCTCATCCACGACCTGCGCGACGAGATGCTCGACGTCGGCAAGGCGCGGCTCAAGATCGAGAAGCTGCGCCTGCAGCTGGCGCCGCTCGAGGCCAAGCACGCGGCGCACGCCAACGGCCATGGGGCCGGAAACGGGCACGGGCACGGGCACGAGGGGGAAGAGAAGAAGGCCGAAGGCGACGAGCATGGCCATGAGGCCAAGGCCGACGCGCACGGCGACGGCCATGGCGACGGCCACGGCGACGGCCACGGCGTCACGGTCTACGAGGATCCCATCCTCATCGAGATCAACGCCCTCAAGAAGGAGATCGCCACCGTCGAGGCCAAGGTCGAGGCCATGCCGGCGCTGGTCGGCGGGCGCATCAAGGAAGAGACCCTGTGGTCGTGCACCACCTGCGGCGCCTGCCAGCAGGTCTGCCCGGTCTTCATCGAGCACCCGCTCAAGATCATCCAGATGCGGCAGAGCCTGATCATGCTGCAGGACAAGGTGCCGGTCGAGATCCAGCGCACCATGCGCAACCTCGAGCGCAACCAGAACCCGTGGGGCGTCGGCGCCGACAAGCGCATGGAGTGGGCCGAGGGCCTCGAGGTCCCGACCATCGACGAGCACCCGGACCCCGAGTACATCCTGTGGGTCGGCTGCGCGGGCGCCTTCGACGACCGCATCAAGCAGCAGACCAAGGCCATGGTGAAGGTGCTCAAGGCGGCCGGCGTGGACTACGCCGTGCTCGGCCACCGCGAGGCCTGCACCGGCGACCCCGCGCGCCGCGCCGGCGACGAGATGCAGTTCCACGCCCTGGCGACCCAGAACGTGGAGACGCTGAACGAGGTCAAGGCCAAGAAGGTCATCACCTCGTGTCCGCACTGCCTGCACACGCTGAAGAACGACTACCCGCAGTACGGCGGCCACTACGAGATCATCCACCACACCCAGCTCATCGGGCACCTGCTCGACGAGAAGAAGCTGACGCCCTCGGTGGAGGTGGCGAACAACATCACCTACCACGACAGCTGCTATCTCGGCCGCTGGAACGGCGAGTACGACGCGCCCCGGCGCGTGCTCGACTCGCTGCCCATCGCCGGCGGCCGCGTCGAGCTGGAGCGCAACCGCGAGCACGGCTTCTGCTGCGGCGCGGGCGGCTCGCGCATGTGGATGGAGGAGCACCAGGGCCAGCGCGTGAACCTCAACCGCACCGACGAGATCCTGAAGACCGGGGTCAAGACCGTCGCGGTGGCCTGCCCGTTCTGCAACGTCATGATCACCGACGGCATGAAGGACCGCGGCGCCGACGACGACGTCAAGGTGCTCGACATCGCCGAGCTGGTGGCCAAGAGCCTGCCGTCGCGCTTCAAGGGCAACCCGGTGCCGATGCCTCCCCAGGTGGTGGGCACCGAGGACATTGGCGTCCGCGAGGAGTAGGTTGGCGGATTTCGAGTAGCGGAATCGGTTGAATGGTCCGACCACTTGTGGCATCTCTGGGTAAGAAACCTGGAGAGCAGCCATGGCGGAACATGCGGGGGAACGTCAGCCGGCGCTGAGCGAGCGTGAGCGCAAGATCCTGTGGGCGGTCGCCGAGGCGGCGCTGCCCGCGGGCGAGATCTTCCCGGGTGCGGATCGTGGGGTCCTCGACAAGGTCGACGACTTCCTGCGCGTGTCGGGACCGGTCGCGGCCACGCCGTACAAGGCCATCCTGTGGGCGCTCGATGCCCAGGCGCGGCTGACCACGCTGCGCGGCTTCGCCAGCCTGGGTGTGGCCCGGCGGCAGGAGCTGCTCGGGCACTGGTTCGACTCCGGGATCTATGCGCGCCGGCTGTCGCTGCGCGCGCTGCTGACGCCGCTCAAGATGGCGCACTACAACAACCCGCAGTTCTACAAGCAGCTCGGCTGCGTGTACGAGCGGCCCGCGGGCAAGCCGGAGAAGCAGCGCTGGATGGCGCAGGTGGTGGCCGGCGAGTCGCTGGGCGCGGACGAGCGCGTCGAGTGCGACGTGGTCGTCATCGGCACCGGCGCCGGCGGCGCGGTGGTCGCGCGCGAGCTGGCCGAGCAGGGCCACGCGGTGGTCATGCTGGAGGAGGGCGCCTTCTTCGGGCGCCAGGACTTCACCGGGCAGACCGCCGACATGCAGCGCCTGCTGTACCGCGACATGGGCGCCACCGGGGCGCTGGGCAACACCATGATCCCGATCCCGGTCGGGCGCACGGTGGGCGGCTCGACGACCATCAACTCGGGCACCTGCTTCCGGGTGCCCGACCGCGTGCTGGCCAAGTGGCGCAACGAGATGGGCCTCGGCGAGTTCACCCCCGAGCACCTGGCGCCGTACTACGACCGCGTCGAGCAGGTCATCGGCGTGGGCGCCAACCCGGCCAAGTATCTGGGTGCGATCGCGCGCCTCATCGCCAAGGGCTGCGACGTGCTGGGCTACTCGCACGGGCCGCTCAAGCGCAACGCGCCCGAGTGCGACGGCCAGGGCGTGTGCTGCTTCGGCTGCCCGACCGACGCCAAGCGCTCGATGAACGTGTCGTACGTGCCGATGGCGCTGAAGGCGGGCGCGCAGCTGTTCACGGGCGTGCGCGCGACCACGGTGCTGACCCAGGGCGGGCGCGCGGTCGGCGTGGTGGCGCGCACCGCGGGGCGGCGCGGCGGACCGCCGTCGGTGTCGCTGACGGTGCACGCGCGCAGCGTGGTGGTGGCGTGCGGGTCGCTGCACACGCCGGTGTTCCTGATGCAGAACGGGCTGGCCAACGGCTCGGGGCAGCTGGGCAAGAACCTGTCGATCCACCCCGCCATCGGCATGGCGGCGGAGTTCGGCGAGCAGGTCCAGGGTTACAACGCGGTGCCGCAGGGCTACTCGATCGACGAGTTCCACGACGAGGGGATCCTGTTCGAGGGCGCGATGTTCCCGCTCGACATGGGGGCGTCGGTGATGCCGCAGTTCGGGCCGCAGTTCGTGCGCCTGATGGAGCGCTATGATCGCGTGGCCATGTTCGGCTGCATGATCGAGGACACCTCGCGCGGGCAGGTGCGCATGGTGCGCGGGCGGCCGCTGCCGATCTACTTCCTGAACGACGGCGACGTGGCGCGGCTCAAGCGCGCGGTCGATATCCTGGGCCGGGTCTACTTCGCGGCCGGGGCGCGGCGCGTGTTCTCGATGGTGCACGGCTTCGACGAGTGGCGCAGCGAGGCCGACATGGCCGGCTTCCGCCACGCCAAGCTGAAGGCGCGCGACTTCGACATCACCGCGTACCACCCGCTGGGGACCGCGCGCATGGGGCGCGATCCGAAGACCAGCGTGGTCGGGACCGACCACCAGGTGCACGACGTGCCGGGGCTGTATGTCACCGACGGCAGCTCGGTGCCGTCGTCACTGGGGGTCAATCCGCAGGTCACCATCATGGCGATGGCGACGCGGGCGGCCGAGGAGATTGGCAAGGCGCTGGAGCGGGGTGATGACAGGGGGGCGATTGCGGCGTAGGGGGGAGCCCGGACGAACAGGCTACAGGTGACAGGAAACAGGTGACAGGCAACAGACTCGGCCGACGCCGGGCGTCGACCCCGGTTCGGCGAAAACGTTTGAAGTCGTCTCGAGAGGCGCTTTGCTCGCGACGGTCACGGTCACGGTCACGGTCACGGCACACGGTCCACGGGACACGGGAACGGATCAGGACATCGCTGACACTCTCGATCAGGGGGGCGTCTGCCCGCCGCACAGCTTGATCCGTCACCGATCTACCCGTCGGCACAGTGCCCCGTGCTGCGTGGACCGTGTTCCGTGGGACCGTGACCGTGACCGTGACCGTGACCGTGAATTAGCGCCAGCAAGCCGACGAGGCAGCGCGATTGTCCAGCAGAGAAATCAGCGAGTTAGGCCGGTGTTTTCAGGGCAGGGAACAGGCGACAGGGAACAGGCGACAGGCAACAGGCAACGGGGAATGGTCGGAGGGAGCGGGGAGCTAGTGGTCGTCGCGGAGGCGGTCGAGGGCGCGTTGCATCCAGCGCTTGAAGAGGGCGACGGCGAGGCGGGCCTGCAGGAACACGAGGGGTGAGGTCAGGGTGAAGGTGTAGGTCCACTCGACGGTGGTGCCGCCGCTCTCGGGGGTGAAGATCCAGTCGGCCTCGGCGGTCTTCACGATCAGCGAGAAGGGGAACTTGGGCCTGTTGAGCCAGCGGTAGTTGTGGCGGCGCGGGCGCGTCAGCTCGAGGACCTCTTCCTGGATGACGCTGCCGTCGGTCATGGTCACGCGGCGGCGCGAGCCGGTGACCGGCGTGGTGCCCTCCAGGAGCTCGATGTGATCGACGCCGGGGATGGGGCCGTACTTCTGCAGCAGCGCGGGTAGCTCGCGCACCGCGACGTCGAAGACCTGCTCGGGGGACCGGGGCACATGGACGCGCGCGCGCGTGCTGAGCTTCATGCGCGCGAACCTACCACGGGCCCCTGCGGGCGCGGCTTCTGCAGCGGCGCCAGCGTCGGCTCCAGCAGCGCGTACAGCCAGGTGCCGACCAGCATGCCGGCCACGGTGACCCCGGCCAGCCACTTGCCCTCGCCGAGCTGACCCAGCGCGGTGCCCGGGCACTGCCCGGCCAGGCCCCAGCCGGCGCCGAAGATGAGGCCGCCGACGACCACGCCGGCGTGCAGCGGCTTGATGTCGAGCTTGACCGGGCGGCCATCGAGGGCGCGGACCTGGAAGCGGCGCAGCAGCCAGAGACCGACCCCGGCGACCGCGATGGCGGTGCACATCAGCAGCGGCAGGTGCGCGTCCTTGAAGCGGAACATGCCCGCGATGGCGTCATAGTCGGTGGCCCGCCCGCGCGACAGCAGGAAGCCGAAGGCCAGCCCGAGCAGCAGCGTCGCCGCGCGGATCATGACCGCACCACGATGGCGAACAGCGCGTTGGTGGCGGCCGCGCCGCCCAGCATGAACATCGCGGTGGCCAGGAAGCTCGACGGCGCGCCCAGCGAGGTGCCCATGATGCTGTGGCCCGAGGTGCAGCCGCCCGCCATGCGCGCGCCGAAGCCGATCAGCACGCCGCCGCCCGCCAGCACCACGATCTGCAGCGGCTGCGACAGCACCGCCGCCAGCGAGCCCATGGCCTGCCCGCTGCCCCAGCCGCCGCCCAGCCAGCCGCTCAGCGCGGCGCCCGCGACCACGGCGGCCAGGAACTCCAGCCGCCAGCGCCCGCTGGCGCCGAACTCGCTGCGCTTCAGGTAGGGCAGGTTGGAGGCCATCGCGCACACGCTGCCGAGGCCGGTCGTCACCGACAGCGGCCGCGACGCCAGCGCCGCCAGCGCGACCACGACCAGACCGATGCCGGCACCAGCGGCCCACCACGGCCAGGGACTCACGAAAACCGCGTCATACATGCTGCGCAGCATAGCGCGCCCGCGCGCGGTGACAAACGACGCTGCATTTGTTATCGCCAGCGGGTGACCACCGATCGCATCGAACTTCGCGCCAATGGCCTGCGCTTCTCGGCCCACGCCGCCGGCGCCGGCCCGCTGGTGCTGTGTCTCCACGGGTTTCCCGACCACGCAGGCAGCTTCCGCCACCAGCTGCCCGCGCTGGCCGCGGCCGGCTACCGCGCGGTGGCGCCCACCATGCGCGGCTACGAGCCGTCGTCACAGCCTCGCGACGGCGACTATCACATCGTGCGCCTCGCCGAGGACGTCGTCGGCTGGCTCGATCACCTGGGCGCCGAGCGCTGTCACCTGGTCGGCCACGACTGGGGCGCCGTCACCGCCTATGCCGTCGCAGCGCTGGCGCCCGAGCGCCTGCTCAGCCTGACCACGCTGGCGGTGCCGCCGCTGCGCCGCATGGGCCGCGCCGTGCTGCGCTACCCGGGCCAGCTGCGCAATAGCTGGTACATGGCCTTCTTCCAGCTGCGCGGCCTCGCCGACCGCGTGGTCGCGCAGAGCGACTGGGCCTTCCTGGAGCGCCTGTGGCGCGCCTGGTCGCCGGGCTGGGACTGGCCCGCCGAGGACATGGCCGCGCTCAAGCACACCTTCGCGCAGCCCGGCGTGCTGACCGCGGCGCTGGGCTACTACCGCGCCTTCGCCAGCGGCGGCCCGGCGGCGCGGCGCAGCCGCGAGCTCCTGCAGGCCCGGACCCCGGTGCGCCTGCTGGCGCTGACCGGCGCGCGCGACGGCTGCATGGACAGCCGCCTGTACGACCTGGCCTGCGACCCGCGCGACTTCCCCCCCGGGGGGCTGGAGGTGCAGCGCGTCGCCGACGCGGGCCACTTCCTGCATCAGGAGCGTCCCGCCGAGGTCAACCGCCTGATCCTCGACTGGCTGGCCCGCTGAGCTCTGCGCAGCTGTACCGGTCGTGCTGCGGCTTGCCGCCGCCGGGCGCGCGTGCGATGACGGCGTCATGATGAAGCTGCTCGGGACCACGACGTCGCCCTATGTGCGCAAGGTCCGCATCGTCGCGCACGCCGCCAAGCTGCCGCTGACCATGGTCGACACCCGCACCGAGGAGGGCGCCGCGCTGCTGGCCCGCCACGCGCCGCTGGGCAAGATCCCGGTGCTGCTCGACGGCGACCGCGTGCTGCCCGACTCCTCGGTCATCGTGGGCTGGCTGTGGCAGCGCCACGAGGCCGCGCTGCGCGCCGCCGGCCTGGATCTCGATCCCATGCACCTCGAGCAGCGCGAGCTGCAGGTCCTGGCCGAGGGCGTGCTCGACGCCGCCATCAACCGCTTCTACCTGCGCCGCGACAACTTCGAGGAGCGCGGCTACCTGGCCCGCCAGACCGAGCGCATCGACACCACCCTGGCCCACCTCGACCACGGTCCGACGCCGGCGAAGTTCGCGCGCCCCCTCGGCCTCGGCGGCCTGTCCCTCGCGGTGGCGCTCGACTGGCTGGTCTTCCGCGCCCAGGTGGACCTCGCGAAGTACCCCGCGCTGACCGCCTTCCGCACCGCCTGGCTGGCCGACCCGCTCAGCGCCGGCAGCGAACCCGTGGTCTAGTGCTCTAGTCGGTTCTGACGCCGCGGCCGACGTCCGGGCCATCGATGGTGAGCACGAAGTCCCTGCCGAAGACGCCGCCCCAGCCCTGGGACTGGTACAGGTAGTGGTCGATCCAGGCGTGCAGCACCACGGTCGGGCTGTCGACCGGGGCGCTGCACACGCCCGGGCAATCGAGCCCTTCGGGGATCGAGCGCACGTTGCCGTGTCCCCCACCCGAAACGCTGGTGCGCATGATGGCCGTGCCCGAGCCGGTCAGTGACACCAGCGCGCGCGGCCCCGCCGGCTGCGGCAGCAGCACGACCGAGCCAGTGGCGACGCCGCCGCCACGGGGGCGGAACGTGACGCTGACGGTGCACTGCGCCCCGGGCGCCAGGCCGCCCGCGCAAGCCGCGCCATCGACCATGAACGGCACCGTCGCCGAGGACGCGATCGACGTGATCGGCGCCGTCCCGGTGTTCTCGATCACCACGCTCACCGGCGCCGAGGTGGAGTTGATGGGGACGCCGCGGAAGTCGTGGCTGGTCGTGCGCGCCACCAGGGTGCCGCCGGGGAGGCCGTAGGCGCTCAGGTGCACGCCCTGGGTGGCGGTGCCCAGGCCGACGTCGGCGACGAAGGTGCCGGTCAGCGATGTGGAGGCCTGGATGCGCCGCTTGCAGAGGGCGTGGGCCTGGACCACCCCGCACGGGGGATCGATCCAGGTCCACTGCCCGCGACCATCATCGGTCAGGTTCATCACCGGTGTGCCGGGGCCAGTGCCGGCGTTGAGGATGCGCACCTCGACCGGGACGCTGGGCACGCCATGTGAAAGCTCGAGGAAGTCGAGTGCGGGGGCCTCCCAGATCCAGGTTGGTGCGTTGCTGCTGTAGACGCCCAGGGTGATGCTGAGGCTGGCCGTCGGGGCGCTCAGGCGCAACTCGGCGGTGACGGTGCCGGTCGTCGGGCGCCCGCGCAGGGTGATGTCGCACCAGCTGACGGGGAGGATGCTGGGACAGGCGTTGGTGAGCAGCTCGAAGCGCGCGGCGTCGGGGCCGAGGATCTCGATCGTGACGGGGCCGCTCGGCACCGTGGTCCGGTTGTAGACCCGCATCGTCATCGGCGGAGTCCACACCTCGACGACGTTGTCGCCGCCGCCACCGCTGAGGCTGAAGGTCGTGCGCGGCCAGGTATCGAACATGAAGACCGCGGCGTCCGCGGTGGGCGTGGCGGCGTCAGGTGGCAGCGCGGCGTCGCCTGGTGGCGCCGCATCGGCCATCGGGGTCGCGTCGACCACCGCCGTCGCGTCGGGCGTGCCGGCGTCGCGAGGCAGCGCGGCGTCGGGCGTGGCCGCGGAGTCGGGCGTGACCGAGGCGTCGGGTGTGGCCGCGGCGTCGGGCGTGGCCGCGGCGTCGGGGGTGACCGCGGCGTCGGGCGTGACCGCGGCGTCGGGCGCCGGCCCAGCGTCGATGGCAGCCCCGTCCGGAGTCACTGTCGCGTCGGTGCCTCCGCCCCCGTCGACCCCGCCATCACTCGACGGCAGCTCCAGCGGGATGCAGCCCGTCGCCACGACACAGGCGATCAGCAGCGAAAGTCGCTTCCCCACAGCTTCAGGATGCACCCGGCGCGTCGCACTGTCACTTCGCGATGCGCACCAGCTTGATGGCGTCCTCGGGGCAGGCGACCACGCACAGGCCGCAGGCGGCGCAGGCGTCGGCGTTCGGGGTGTAGGCGGTCTGGCGGCCATGTGCGCGGCTGTGCAGTCGCGCAAAGAAGGGCAGGGCCTCGAAGTCGGCGTCGTCCATGCGGCGGACCTGGAAGACGTTCTCGGGGCAGACCTCGACACAATCGCCGCGGCCCTCGCAGCGCAGCCGGTTGACGATGGGCTGGAAGCTGGCCGGTTCGGCGAAGCACTGCTCGCCGGGCCGGTCGGGGGCCGACGCGACCAGCCGGGCCTTGGCGCGATTGAAGCTCTCCATGGACCCAGGCTGCCCGGGCGAGGTGCCGGACGAATGTCCGCGCGGTGAAGAAGTGTAAAGGCTGTAACCGCCGCGGCGTTCCCGTGCACTGAGGGATCCATGCGGCACTTCGTGGTCTTCATCGCGCTCGTGGTGTGCAGCAGCCTGGCCAGCGCCCGCTCGCGGCCCCGGCCGCGCCCGAGTCCGCCCCCGCCGCCGCCGCTGGCGGTGCTGAGCAAGGACCGCATCGTGCTGGCCAGACCCGTCGAGTTCGAGATCGCCAAGGCCATCATCAAGCCGCGCGCGTTCGAGCTGCTCGACGCCGTGGTCGCGCTGCTGGTCGCGCAGCCGACCCTCCAGCTCGAGATCCAGGGCCATGACGGCGAGCCCGATCAGGAGTACCGCGCCCGGCGCCTGTCGGGCGATCGCGCCGAGGCCATCCTGCGCTACCTGGTCGACAAGGGCGTCGCCCGCGCGCGGCTGCAGGCGCGCAGCTATGGCGACAACGTGCCCCTGGTCAGCCCACGCACCGCGGCGGGCCGGCGCAAGAACAACCGGATCGAGCTTGTGGTGCTGCCGCCGCCAGCGCCAGCCCCGCCGCCCGCGCCCGCCCCTACGCCGGCAGCCTCGCGAGCAGCTCCTGCGCCTCCGCCGCCTGCGCCCGCGGCACCCGGACGGTGATGGGCACGAAGGGCGCGAAGAAGCGCAGCAGCGTGCGCACGTTGACGCCACGCAGGTGGGCCGGGATGCCGGCCGCCGCCAGCGTGCCCAGCACCAGGTCGCCCCGCTGCGGGTCGTCGAGCTCGGCGACATCGACCGGATCGGGCAGCCGCGCGCACCACTCGGCCTGCACGTCGAGCAGCCAGCCGGTGCCGATCACGATGCTCAGCGCCGGCAGCCCGGCCAGCTTGCCCAGCACATAGCCGACCACCAGCACCAGCGTCAGGAAGGCGACGTCCACCGGCGCGGCGTCGAGCCGCCCGGTGTAGGCGCGCCCGAGGCCGACCGCGATGGTCGCGGCCACCAGCGCGAACACCACCAGGACCTCGACCCGCGCCGGCTGCAGCCACTCCAGCACGCGCGCCGGCGCCACCCCGCCCACCAGCACCGCCAGCGAGAGCAGCGCCAGCACCAGCTGCGGCAGCACCAGCGCATCCAGGCTGCTGCCGGGCAGCCGTCGCTGCGGCTGCACCGTGGTGCGCCGCGCCAAAAGCCAGGTCGTCGCCAGCGCCAGCGCGGTCACCGCGGCGAGCGTCAGCGTCAGGCGCGCGCTGCCCGCGTGCCGCAGGTTGCGCGCCACCGCGTGCAGCTCGACCAGCCCGCCGCCGAGCAGCACCACCATGATGCCGCTGCCCAGCCCATGTCGGGTCACGACGCTCGCCAGCGCCAGCAGCGCGAAGGTGCCCCCGATCAGCGTCACCACCACCAGCCAGGGCGAGCCGACCAGCAGCTCGCGTCCGTAGTCACCCAGCCCCACCAGCCAGCGCGTGATCAGCCAGCCCTGCAGCCCGGCCAGCAGCGCGCTCAGCCCCAGCGCCGCCAGCAGCAGCGGCCCGCGCCGCCCACCGGTGCGCAGCTTGCGCCACGGCGGCACCGCCAGCGCGGCCAGCTCCACCAGCACGAACGCCGTCAGCACCGGCGTCAGCCCCAGCGCCACCACGCTGACCGCGCGCCGGTTGCCCTCGCGCAGCAGATACTCCAGCCAGTCCCGATCCAGCCCGGGCACCAGGATGCGCCCCGCGAGCACCGTCAGCAGCGGCGCGCCCAGCGTCACCACCAGGCGCCCCCACGGCGCCGGCGCCTGCCCGCGCAGCGCGAGGTCGGCCCCCGGGGTGGTCCACTGCGGCAGGCGCCGCGCCAGCAGGCCCAGCCCCAGCACCAGCAGCGCCGCCAGCAGCGCCAGCGCCAGGCGCACCCCCGGCAGCAGCGCCGCCGACACCCGGGGCGCCACCAGCCGCGCGTCCAGCAGGTGCAGCGACACCGGCAGCGCTCCCGAGCGCAGCGCCACCACCGTGGACTGCGCATCGGCCAGCGCCTTGCGTGGGTCGCTGCCGCCCATGCTGATGCGCGCGCGCCCGCCGGCGATGCGGCTCTCGATGACCGGCGCCGAGTTGATGGTGCCCCCGACCGCGATGGCCAGGCGACGACCCACGCTGCGTTCGGTCAGGTCGGCGAAGCGCTCGGCGGCCTTGCGGGTGAACTCGAGCATGATCTCGGGCCTGCCCGTCATGGGGTCGGACATGATGTTGGCGCTGGCCACGTCGTCGCCGTCGAGCTGAACCGGCAGCTCCAGCAAGTAGGTGCGCCAGTAGCTGGCTGGCAGCCCGCCCGGGCGGTCGTCGGCGTCGTCGTCCGCGCGGACGCGCTCGACATGTTCGAGGCCGAGCGCGAAGCCGGGCGGCGCCACCACCCCGGCGCGGGCCAGGGTGCGCTCGAGCAGGTCGCGCTCCTCGGCGATCAGCGCGATCTCGACCCCGCCGTTGCGGCCGAAGGGGAAGCTGTGGTCGCGCACCCCCGCGACACCCGCGGCACGCACCCGGGCCGCGGCGTCGGCCTGCCACTCCTGCGCCGCCGCCCCTTCGGCCACCAGCTGCATGGCCAGGCCCCCGGGTCTGGACGCCTGCGCCTCGACCGCCGCGAGATCGCGGCGCCCGGGCAGATCCATGATGAGGTCGCGCCCCGCCAGCGTGACCTCGCCCCCCATGGCGCGCAGGCGCGGCTCGACCTTGTCCACCAGCTTGCGCAGCTCCGGCAACTCGAGCTCGTCGCCCCGGTAGCGCAGCCGGATGCCGCCCTCGATGGCGATGCGCCGCTCGGCGGCCGGATCGATCAGCGTCAGCAGCGCGGTCGGGGGACGGCGCAGCGTGAAGGTCGCGTAGGTGGCGACCCCGGCCAGCAGCGCCGCCATCAGCCTCAGGCGCGTCAGCGCCAAAGGCTGCTCCGGTTCCGCATGCCTTCCACGACCCTGGTCACCCCGGTGCGCACCGCGCGCAGGATAGCGAAGCTCAGCCGGGAAACAAGCCGCGCAGCCGGCTTTCTTCGGCACGCGCTGCCCGCGTCATCGCGCGCAGCCCGACGATGCACGCCGCCGGGATCTGGCGCGCCAGCACGACGCCGTTGCCGCTCAGCCACAGGCCGAGGCCGGCCGCGCGCACCCGGGCCGGCGCCACCTCCAGCATGACGTGCACGCTGGCGCGCTTGCCGACCACGCTGTCGAGCGCCGCCGCCAGGTGCACGTGGGTGCGCGCCCCCGGCAGGATCCCCAGGCGCGCGATCCCGGCCACCGCCTCGAGATTCGTGCCGTGCCAGATCGGCGCGTCACCCTGGAGCGGCGTCCACGACGCCTCCAGCGCCTCGCGCGTCACCGGCATGCCCGCCAGCGAGTGGCCCTGGCAGGCGCGCACCCTCTCGCCGTCGAGCTCCAGGCGCCCCTTCTCGTTCAGCTCCACGACCTCCTCCAGGGCGGCGCGCGTCATGCGCACCCGGGCCAGCACCTCGGGCACGCTGACCCACCCGGCGGCGTCCATCGCCAGCCCCTCTCCCCCCGCCCCGTGGCGGAGCAGCCACGACAGCCGCTTGCTCTCCTCGACCAGCTTCCGACCCATGTCTCGCTTCCTCGTGTTCGTCATCATGATGGCTCGATCTACGCACGGGTAATCATCATCGTTCGTTCGTATGATTGGATGAATCATCCAAAAATGTGATGATGGCCCGTGGACTCGACCCGCCTGGCCGCCTTCGTGGTGTTCGCCGACGAGCGCGGCTTCACCCGCGCCGCGCGCCGCCTGCACCTGTCGCAGCCCGCGCTGCACGCCCAGGTGCGCAAGCTCGAGGCCGAGGTCGGCCTGCCGCTCTACGAGCTGCGCGGTCGCCAGGTCGAGCTGACCGCGGCCGGCGTGGCCGTGGCCGCCTTCGGGCGCGAGCTCGGCGAGCGCACGCGCCGCTTCACCGCGACCCTGCACGGCCGCGCCGACGACGGCCCGGTGGTGCTGGCGGCCGGGGAGGGCGCCTACCTCTACCTGCTCGGCCCGGCGCTGCGCCGCTTCTCGGCGCGCCACCCCGGGGCGCTGCGCCTCTTGACCCGCGACCAGGCCGGCACCGTGGCCGCGCTGCACGAGCGCCGCGCCCAGCTCGGCGTCGCGGTGTTCGACGCCGTGCCCGACGGCCTCGACGCCCGCATCATCAGCGACACCGCGCCGGTGCTGGCGCTGCCCGCCAGCGCGCCGCTGGCCCGGCGCACCCGCATCCCGCTCGGCGCGCTGAGCGACGCCCGCCTGGTGGTGCCGCCACCCGGCCACGCGCTGCGCGGCGCGCTGGAGCAGGCGCTGGCCAGCGCCGCGGTGCCCTGGCAGATCGCGGTCGAGGCCACCGGCTGGGAGCTGATGCTGCACTTCGTGCGGCTCGGCGTTGGCTGGGCCGTGGTCAACGGCTGCTGTCGCATGCCGCCCGGCGTGGTGGCGCGCCCGCTGGCGGCGCTGCCGCGCACGCGCTACTCGGTGGTGTGGCGGCGTGACAGCGTGCCCGAGGGCCGGGCCGCCGAGCTGCTCGGGCTGCTCAGCCTGCCAGAACCTTCATCGTCCCGCGGGTGACGCCGAACTGCTCGTGGACGCCGGCGCGGCGGACGGCCTCCGCGGGAGTGATGCGACCGTCCAGCAGCTCGCGATAGGCCGCCAGCACGCGGGTGGCCTCGTCGTGTGACTCGCGCACCAGCTCGACGCGGAAGCGGCGCACCCCGCGCGCCAGCAGGCGCGGCACCAGCGAGGCCGCGCTCTGCGCCTGGGCGTTGAACACGGTGTTGCGACAGCCGACGTCGACCACCACCGGGTGGGTCAGGCCGACATGATCGGTCAGCGCGACCTCGTGCTGCTCGCAGGGCCGCCCGCAGCTCCTGAAGTCGCGCCCGTTCGAGAGCAGGTGCGAGTACACGCAGTGCTCGGTGTGGAAGGTCGCGATGTGGTGGTGCAGCGCGATGGTGAAGCGCTCGGGCGGCGCCGCCGCCAGCAGCGCGTCCAGCTGGGCGGCGTCGAGATCGTGCGCCGCGGTCAGGGTGTCGAGCCCGAGCGCCAGCAGGTGCGCCGCCGTGATCGAGTTGGTCACGTTGAGCGAGAAGTCGCCGTGCAGCGCCGGCCGCGCCGCGCCGCCGCCAGCCGCCCGCGCAGCCGCGCCCTCGCGAAACGCCATCAGCGCGCCCCAGTGCCGCACCAGCACGGCATCCGGCGCCAGCCTGGCCAGCCGCGCGTCATAGCCCTCCTCGCCCGGCTTCTGCACCCGCACCGTCGCCAGCGTGACGCCGAGGCCCGCCGCGCGCGCGCGCCTGACCGCGCGCCCCAGCCCCTCCAGCTCCATCCAGTCCAGCTCGACCTCGCGCTGCCCCGCCGCGATGGCCGCCTCCAGCTGCGCATCGGTGCGACACAGCACCAGGAGCTGCGGCGCCGCCAGGTCGACCGCGCTGGCCCGCGCCTCACCAGCCGGCGCTGCCGCCTGCGCTGCCTGCGCCTGCGCCTGCGCCTGCGCCTGCGCCTGCGCCGCCTGCGCTGCCTGCGCCGCCTGCAGCTGCGCCGCCAGCTCCGCCCGCACCCGCGGCAGCGCCGGCGCCGGCTCGACCACGCGCAGCGGCCCGCGCTCCAGCGCCGCCGCGAGCTCCGCCACCAGCACCCGGCGCAGCTCCTTCAGCTCCGCCGTGGGCACGAACAGCCCCGGCTCGAGGCCACCACAGTCGAGCTCGCCGAGCGCGAACGGCGTCCCGCCCAGCGCGCCCAGCTTGTCCTCGAGCAGCGCCGCGTCCAGCCCGGCCCCACGCGCCGCCGCCAGCACGCTCGCGCTCTGCGCCCGCGCGCGCAGCCGCCCACCTGGCTCGGCCACCGCCTCCACCACCAGCGCCTCACCCGCACGCCCGCTGACCCGCAGCCGCAACCGGTGGCGCCCCGCCGGCGCGCTCGCGATCACCTTCTGCGTGCGCCGCGCCAGCGCAGGATCCGAGGTCAGCCAGACCCGATGGCCCGGCTGCACCCGCCCCAGCTCCGGCCCCGGCTGCCCGAACCCGAGCCGCCAGCCCGCCGCGCGCCCGCGCGTGCGCGGCAGCACCTCGACCCGGAACAGCGGCCCGCCCGGCTCGCTGGCCTCGGGCGTGCCCAGATCGAACCCGACCCCCATGCCCGCGCGCGGCTCGACCTCGACCTCCAGCTGGCCCGGCAGCGGCGCCGCCACCTGACCCTCCGGCCCGGTCGCCCGCGGCGCGCCCGCCGGCGTCGCCAGCGCCCCCGTCCACGGCCGCCCCTCGGCGTCGCGCTCCACCACCACCTCGCCGGCGCGCGCGTCGACCGCCACCACGCGCCCCAGATAGGCCCCGCGGTGCTTGGGAAAGCGCCCCTCCACCAGCCCCTGGTGGTCGGAACCCGCCAGGAAGCCGTGCGAGAAGCCGCGCGAGTAGGTCAGCGTCAGCTCCTCCAGCGCGTGCTCGGGCAGCGCCCCGCCATCGAGCAGCGCGCGATAGGTCGCCGCCGCGGTGGCCACGTACGCCGGCCCCTTCTGGCGGCCCTCGATCTTGAGGCCATGCACGCCCGCCGCCGCCAGCTCGCCGACCGCGTGCACGCCGGCCAGGTCCTTCGGGCTGAGCAGATACTCGACCTCGCCCAGCTCGCGACGCACGCCATCGACCACCAGCTGGTACGGCATGCGACACGACTGCGCACACTGGCCACGGTTGGCCGACCGCCCACCCCAGGCCTCGCTGGTCAGACACTGGCCGCTCCACGACACACACAGCGCGCCGTGGATGAAGACCTCCAGCTCGATGTCGGTCTCGCCCGCCAGGCGCCGGATCTCCGCCACCGACAGCTCGCGCGGCACCACCACCCGGGTCGCGCCGAGGCCGGCCGCGAAGCGCGCCCCCTCGGCGCTCGAGATGGTCATCTGCGTCGACGCGTGCACCTCCAGCGCCGGGCACAGCGCGCGCGCCAGCAGCGCCACCGCGGGATCCTGCACGATGATGGCGTCGATGCCCGCCGCCGCCACGTCGCGCAGGATGGCCTCCAGCAGCGGCAGCTCGGGCTCGAACACCAGCGTGTTCAGCGTCAGGTACGAGCGCGCGCCGGCGCGCCGCACCCGCGCCGCCGTCGCCGCCAGCCCGGCGCGGTCGAAGTTGGCCGCCCGCGCGCGCGCGTTGAAGCCGTCGTCCAGCCCGAAATAGACCGCGTCGGCTCCCGCCGCCAGCGCCGCCTCCAGCGACGCCAGATCCCCGGCGGGTGCGAGCAGCTCGGGGCGACGCATTCGCTTTCTCTACCACGCAGCGGTGCGGTATGGATGCACATGGCGAAATCCCCCGCGATCCTCCTGCTTCTCGCCCTCACTGGCTGCGCCGGCAGCCAGCGCGGCGCCGCAGCTGGCGCCGGAAGCCGCTGCAACCGCATCGCGGCTTGCCGCAGCGCGTGCAGCGGGGGCAACACCGACGGCTGCTTCCGCCTGGCCTCGCTGCTCGATCGCAACCCCTCGCGGGCCAGCATCGACGCCGAGCTGCCGCTGCTGACCCGCGCCTGCGACGGCGGCCACGCCCGCACCTGCGTCGCCCTGGCCGACCTGGTGTGCGAGCCGGGCGCGTCGGGCGCCCCGCCCGCCGGCTGTGACGCCCGCGAGCGCGAGCTCTCGCAGCGCGCCTGCGACGCCGGCGACGGCATCGGCTGCCTGGGCCTGGCCACCCGCGGCCCCGAGGGCGACGAGTCCGCGCACAGCCTGCTCATGGATCGCGCGACCACCCTGCTCGGCGCCGGCTGCAAGGCCGACGATCCCTACGCCTGCGCCTACCTGTCGCTGCTGTCGCGCAAGGATCCCCAGGGCCCCGCCATCCTGGCCCACGCGCGCACGCTGCTCGAGCGCGGCTGTCGCAAGGACGACGCCATGGCCTGCCTGACGCTGTCGATCCTGGTCCCCGAGGCCGAGTCCGAGCCGCTGCGCCAGCGCACCTGCCGGCTGGCGCCGGAGCTCGGCCCCTGCGCCGAGCTACAGCAGCAGCAGTAGCGCCGCCGGCGCCACCATCGCGATCGCCACCCGCGCCAGCCGCTTCTGCAGATCGCGCCGCTCCGCCGCGCGCATGCGCGCCAGCTCCTCGCGCCGGGTGTACTCGACCATGGCCAGCATGGGCCCATCCAGCGTGGGCCGGAACGGCGCCCCGCGCCGCGCCACCGAGCCGCGATCCGCCGCGCGGTAGGCCGCCTCGACGCCCAGCGCCAGCGCGCGCGCCAGCGCGATCAGCTCGGCGACCTCGGTCGGCGTGTGGCCCGGCCGCGCCAGCCTGAGGCCGCCCTCGACCTGCACGATCCACGGCCCGCCCATGTGCACCAGCGCGGCGCGCACGTCGGCGTCGAGCAGCTCGCGCGCGACGTCGGCCGGCGCCGCCTCGACCTGGAACATGGCGTCGAAGGTGGCGTCGTCGATGCACAGCTCGGCGGTGGCGTTGCGCACCGCCTGCAGGCGCGGCCGCAGCGTCAGCTGGATGACGTCGGGCGACAGCGCGAGATCCAGCTCGATCCACTTGCAGCCGCGGCGCGTGATGCGACGCAGGCGCGCCGGCACCCCGGCGATGCGCAGCTCGGAGTCACGCCGCCTGATGCCGCGCCGCGCCGGCAGCGCCTTGCAGCCGACCTGACGGTCGCGCCCACCCTCCAGCAGCGCCACCATCGCCCCGTAGATGATCAATGAGCACAGGGCGAACATGCTCCTATTGTTGGCTGACAGCGCGGCGCTGACAAGGGTACCTTTCGTGCGTGACGGAGGGCACGGAGGCCGGCGACGGCGACGGCGGCAGCGCAGAGCGGGACCGCGCCGAGCTGGCCAAGCTCGGCTATGCCCAGCAGCTCCTGCGCGAGATGGGCGGCTTCCACAACTTCGCCCTGTCGTTCTCGATCATCTCGGTGCTGACCGGCGCCATCACGCTGTATGGCCACGGCCTCACCCACGGTGGCCCGCTGGTCATGACCATCGGCTGGCCGCTGGTCGCGCTGGGCACCATGACGGTGGCGCTGGCGCTGGCCGAGCTGGCCTCGGCCTACCCGACCGCCGGCGCGCTGTACCACTGGTCGGCCATCCTGGGCGGCAACGGCTGGGGCTTCGCGACCGCGTGGCTGAACACGCTGGGCCAGTTCGCCATCACCGCCGGGATCGACTATGGCCTGGCCCTGTTCGTGGTCGACACCCTGGGCCTGGAGCCGTCACGCCTCCAGATTCTCGGCGTTTATGGCGCCATCCTGACCTCGCACGCCATCCTCAACCATGTCGGCGTGCGCGCCGTCGCGGTGCTCAACTGGCTGTCGGCCTGGTACCACATCATCGGTGTCGCCCTGCTGGTGGTCGCGCTGCTGTGGCGCGCCCCGATGGCGTCGCCCGGCTTCCTGATGCGGCGCTACTCCGCGGACGGCGAGCACACCTACTGGTATGCCTTCGCCATCGGCCTGCTGCAGGCGCAGTGGACCTTCACCGGGTACGACGCCAGCGCACACACCACCGAGGAGACCCGCGACCCCTCGCGCAACGCGCCCTGGGGGATCGTGCTCTCGGTGGCGGTCAGCGCGGTGGTCGGCTGGATCATGCTGCTGGTCATCACGCTGGCGATCCAGGACCTGCCCGCGACCGCCGCCGCCGGCAACCCCTTCATCCAGGTGCTGACCACCGGCCTGGGCGAGACGCTGGGGCGCTGGATGGTGTGGATGGTGATGGTGGCGATGTGGTTCTGCGGGCTGTCGTCGGTGACCTCGAACTCGCGCATGCTGTTCGCGTTCGCGCGCGATGGCGGGCTGCCGGCGTCGAAGCTCTTGGCCCGGGTGTCGCCGCGCTTCCAGAGCCCGCACGTGGCGGTCTGGGTCAGCGCGGTGGCCGCCTTCGCGGTCGCGCTGTGGGCGCGCGCCTACGCCGCCATGGTCGCGCTGTCGACGCTGGCGCTGTATGCGTCGTATGCGCTGCCGGTGCTGGCGGCGCTGCGCGACGGCAAGCTGGTGCGGCGCGGGCCCTGGCAGCTGGGGCGCTGGACGGTGGCGGTGCGCGTGCTGGCGGTGGCCTGGGTCGCCATCGTGACGGTGCTGTTCGTGCTGCCGCCCAACCAGCTGGCCGGCTACACCTTCGCGGGGTCGGTGCTGGCCATTGCGCTGTACTGGTTCGCCTGGATGAAGCCCCGCTTCCAGGGGCCGCCCCGGCTGCCGCCCCTGTAGCGCGCGGGTTACCGCAGGGCGATGATGGTGACGACCAGGATGAGGGCGGCCTGGACGCCGATGAGCAGCGCCTGCCAGCGGAACACGCGGCGCAGGTCGGCCAGCCCCTTCATCAGGTGGGTGACGTCGTGACCCTGGGTCTTGACCACCTGGTCGATGGCGCTGGCGGCGTTCATCAGCCAGAAGCCGATGGCCAGGCCGGCGATCCCGCTCAGGGACAGGAAGGTCGCCGACAGGCCGTGCCCGGGCACCTGGGCCAGGGCCAGGCCGAACATGATGTTGATCGACGACAACAGGATGGTCGCCACCGAGACCAGCACCACCGCGCCTGACAGGCCGGTGAGGATCTGGTTGTGGGCGGTGGAGAACTCGTGCTCGTCGGAGCTGGTGGTGGGGGCCTCGGCCTCGCTCATGGCGCGACGGTAGCACATGGGGCCGCGCCGATGTCCCATGGGGGCGCGGCGTGGAAGGCGGCGGAATCGCGTCGCGGCCGGCGGCACGGCGGTTGCGATGAGGGCTGGCATGCGAAGACTGATGCTGGTCGGGTTGCTGCTGCTGGGCGCGGGTGTGCGCACGGCGGCGGCGCGGGACAACGATGGACGGCTCGCGCTGGGCGCGGCACAGACGCTGGGAGGCGTCAGCGGGATCGATCTGGTGCGCTGGTTCGGGAAGGTCGGGTTCAACGCCACGCTGGGGGCGGAGCTCGTCAGCCCCGAGCAGGGTGACAGCGCCAAGGGCGTGGCGCTGGCGCTGGGCGGGCTGTATCCGATCGCCAGCGGTGACAACGCCGAGCTGACCATCGGCGGACGTGTCGACCTGGCGTATTTCAGCCGCGGCGACCAGTCGGCGACGCAGATCGATCTCGAGCTGCCGCTGCGGGTCGAGTGGTGGCTGGCCGAGGCGCTGTCGCTGTCGGTCGAGGTCGGCGTGGTGGTCGAGCTGGTGCCCGCCGAGGGGCGGGTCATCGGCAGTGGCGCGAATGCGGAGGGCACCGGGCTGTCGCTGGGCGACACCGGGCTGGTCGGCGGCGCTGGGTTTCACTTCTACTTCTGAGGATCGAGGAGACGACCATGAGAGCCACTTTTGCGCTGGTTTTGCTCGGGTTGCTGGGCAGTGTCGCGCGGGCGCAGATGCCCGAGCCGAGCGAGGATGCGCCGGGGACGCAGACGGAGACGGAGGCGGGGACGGAGGCGGAGGCGGGGACGGAGAAGAGCACGGAGGCGGGCACGGGCACGGGCACGGGCACGATGCCGGAGGCGGCGCCGCTGCAGGAGGAGCCTGAGGCCGTGGTGGACGCGACGACCGCTGCCCCAGTGGTGGTTGCTGACCCCGCTGCGCGGCGCTTCGCCGTCGGTGCGGCGCAGACGCTGGCCGGGGTGCGCGGCCTGGCGGTCGAGTTTCGCGCTGGTCGGCTGCTGGTCGAGGGCATCGCCGGGATCGGCCGCTATTCACCCGCGAACGGCCCGTCCACGACCCAGATCGCCTTCGCCGCCGGCGCCTTCCTGCGCTGGAAGACGCCGTCGCGCGTGGCGCTGCTGGTGGGTGGGCGCCTGGCGCTGGCCTACAGCGGGGTGGCGGGGACCGGCGGTGTCGAGGGTGGCGACGGCGACAGCAACACCGACGTGCACCTCGAGGCGCCGCTGCGCGTGGAGATCGCCCTCGGTGATCGACTGACCGTGCACGGCGAGGCCGGCCCGCTGCTGTCGCTGGTGACCAGCAACGAGTACGTCCCCGGCGGCATGGTGGCGGGGGACACCACGCAGTTCGGCATCAGCGGCGGCGGCCTGGTCGCCGGCTTCGGCTTCGCCTGGGCGCTGTGACCGCAGCGCGCCGCCGTCGCTGAGGCGCAGACGCGCCGCGCCCGGGACGGACGGACGGACGTATGATGGCGCGTGACCTGGGACTGGAATGCCGAACTGACGTTGTCGCGCGCGCTGGTGCTGCAGGTCTCGCCCGAGGGCGCCCTGCTCGCGGTCAGCTCGATCTCGCGCGCCCACCTGCACCTGGTCCCCGACAGCATGCTGGTGCTGCTGTCCTTCGCCGGCGGCGTGCCCGCCCACGAGGCGCTCGGTCGCCTGCAGGAGCGCTACCAGGTCGACCGTGACGCCTTCGCCGTCGCCGCCCAGCAGCTCATCGACGCCGGCTTCATCGTGCCCTCCCACGGCCAGCAGGCCGCCGCCCCCGCCACCGGCTTCTTCGCCGACGCCCTCAACCATGTCGCCATGCTGGCCGACGGCGCGCGCGTCGACGCCTACCGCACCGCCATCCAGCGCAACGTGCGCGGCAAGACCGTGCTCGAGCTGGGCTGCGGCACGGGCCTCTTGTCCCTGCTGTGCGCCCAGTATGGCGCGCGCAGCGTGGTCGCGGTCGAGGAGAGCAGCATCGCCGACGTCGCGGCGGCGCACTTCGCGGGCCACGAGGACGTCATCACGCTGGTGCGCCGCTCCAGCCGCGACGTCACCCTGCGCGAGCCGGTCGAGGTCATCGTGCACGAGCTCATCGGTGGCGACCCGCTGGCCGAGGGCCTGCTGCCCAGCATCTGCGACGCGCGCCGGCGCCTGCTGGCCCCCGGCGGGCGCCTGCTGCCGCACCGCCTCGAGCTGCTCTGTGTCGGCGTCGCGGTGGCCGACGACGACACCCCCGCCGATCGCCCGCGCGCGCTGTCCCAGATCGCCGGGCTGTCGCGCTGGGGTGTGCACTTCGACGCCCTCGCCCAGGTGGTCAGCGCGCTGCCCGCGCGCGCCTTCATCCACACCTTGCGCGACGTCGGCTTCACCATCCTCACCGAGCCGTGCCTGCTGCACGATCTCGATCTCATGGCCGTGAGCGAGGACGCCGTCGCCGCCCCCGTCGCGCGCAGCCTCGAGGTCACCCGCGCCGGCCGCCTGGGCGCCGTGCTGCTGTTCTTCCGCGCCCACCTCGACGACCACGGCATCCTGGCCAACGCCCCCGACGCGCCCGCGACGCACTGGGGCCGCCGCATCACCGCGCTGTCGGCCTCGCGCAACGTCGCCCCCGGTGACCGCGTGCCCATCATGGTCGCCCGCGAGGCCCACCTCGCCCACGAGCGCCTGATCATCGACATCGCCGGCGGCGCCGCCGGCTAGATCTTGTAGCGATCGCCCCACACCGCGTCGTGGGTCAGCTCGGGTTCGGGCAGCGGCTGGCCGCGCTGGGCGGCGATGCGCCACAGCAGATCGTGCGCGATGGCCGCGCTGGCGCCGTACATCAGCGCGCCGCCGACCATGAAGTGTGGCGTCAAGAGGTCGACGCCGCGCCAGCTGCCGCGCACCGCGCCGTAGCGCTGGCTGCCCGCCAGCAGCGGCTCCAGCTCCAGCCACAGCACGCGCGCGACCTCGCCGCTGGCCGCCCGCGGCGCCGCCCCCGCTGGCAGCGCCGCCACGAAGGGGTGAATGAGGAAGCGCCCGGTGATGACAGGGCAGGGCAAGAGCTGCCCCAGCCAGTCCAGCCCCGCCGGCGCGACGCCGCACTCCTCCTCCAGCTCGCGCGCCGCGGTGGCGCGCAGATCGACGTCCGCGCTCTCGGGCTTGCCGCCCGGGAAGGCCAGCTCGCCGGCGTGATCGGCCAGCGTGGTCGCGCGCTGCACCACCAGCAGCCGCAGCGGCTGAAGCTCCAGCGCCAGCACCACCGCCGCCGGCCGCGCCCCCTCCACCGAGCTGGCCGGAAACCGCGGCTCCCGCGCGATCGCCAGCGCCGCGCGCAACTCTTCCACTGTCACAGCGTCATCCTCTCGTGCTCGTGCTCGTGCTCGTGCTCGTGCTCGTGCTCGTGCTCGTGCTCGTGCTCGCGCGCCGCCCTCGCGCCCGTACCCCTCCATGCACCGCGAATCCCAGCAGCGTGACGCCCATCAGCAGCCACGTCCACCACGGCCGCCTGAACCTCAGCTCGATCACATGTGCGCCCGCGGGCACGTCGACCGCCATCACATCCGGCATCATGCGCCGCACCGGCACCCGCACACCATCCACCTCCGCGCGCCACCCGGGGTGATAGCTGACCCGCACCACGAAGCGCGTCGCCCGCTCCGCCTCGACCCGCGCCGACAGCCGCGACAGCCCCTCCTGCTCGCTGACCACCCGCGCCCCGCGCAGCCCCTCCACCGTCCCCGGCTCCGGCGCCGCCCCTCCATCACGCTGGAACCAGCCCTCACGTCCCACCCCGTGCACCCCCGACGCCAGCCACGCCTTGACCAGCGCGCGCAGCACGCGCCCGCGCGCCGCCACCCGCCCCAGCGTGCGCACCGGCCCGAACAGGAACGCCGTCTCGGCCCCGGTGCCGCCCGCCTCGAGCAGCCAGTCGTGCCTGGTCTCCGCCACCTTGTTCGCCCCCGGCCACGCCTTGACCCGCCCCGCGCCCACCAGCCCATAGCGCAGCCCCCACACCCGCGCGCTCTCGAACGGCGAGCGCACCTCGCGCAGGAACTGGAAGTTCGGGCTCGACTGCAGCGCCGCGCCGCCCCACGCGCGCAGCGGCGGCACCCCGCGATACGCGAACGGCAGGTACAGCCACCAGTGCGACCCGGTGCCCCACTCGCGCCCACCCAGCACGCGCCCCCTCGGCCGCCGCCCCAGCGCGTCGAGCATCGTCGCCAGCTCGTCGCGGTGCACCTCGGAGAAGTCGCGGCTGGTGCGCATGCGCCACCAGCTGACCCGCGCCGCCGTCCCCACCAGCACCGCCGCCGCCACCCCGACCAGCAGCAGCGGCCCCAGGCGCAGCCACGCCGGCCGCCGCGCCCACCACGATCCCGGCCGCGCCGCCGCCGCATCCAGCTCGCGCGTCGCCGCCAGCATCAGCTCGACCACGCCGATCCCGGCCGCCGCCGCCAGCGCCAGCTGCATCGGCGCCAGGAAGCGCACCGCCGCGATGAGGTCGTCCTTCACCTTGCCCACCAGCGGCCCCAGCATCACCAGCGCACCGAACAGCACGCCCTGCGCCAGCAGCAGCGCCGGCACCGTCCAGCGCGCCGGCCAGCGCAGCCCGCGCCCCGCGCGCAGCCCGCGCACCAGCGTCACCAGCGCCGCCAACACCACCAGCGCCAGCGCCACCGACATCACCGCCGGCCGCTGCGCATCCAGGAACCAGCCATTGACCAGCCACCACAGGAAGGTCGCCGGCGCGAGCCCGGCCTCCGACGGCAGCCGCGCCGGAAAGCCCCCGAACGAGTCGTGGTGCACCAGGATGGGCAGCCAGAAGAACGCCGTCGCCCCCAGCACCAGGGCCAGCAGCAGCGCCGCACGCAGGGCCGCCCGCAGCACCGCGCGCCCGCCGCCGCCCGCCGCCGTCGCCGACGCCGACCACCACGGCACCAGCATCAGCACCAGCCCGAGCGCCGGCGCCAGACAGAACGCCACGAAGGGATGGCACAGCCCGGTCAGCACCGCGTAGCCGACCGCGCGCCCCGGCGTCGCCCCCGCCAGCAGCCAGCGCGCGCCATGGGCCAGCGCCAGCGGATACAGCAGCATCGCCCACGCCTGGGTGTACAGCCCGGTCACGAACACCGAGTCCGTCCCCAGCCCCCACTGTGACGCCCCCAGCACACAGCCCACCGCCAGCCCCGCGCCCAGCGCCTGCACCCGCCCGACCCCGACCACGCGCAGCGCGCGCACACACGCGAGCGGCGTCAGCGCCAGCGGCACCATGATGGCCAGCTTGAACAGCAGCAGCAGCGGCACGCCCGGCAGCACCACATGGGCCAGCGCCGGCACCAGCTGGGGCAGCACCTGGTAGTAGTAGCCGCTGGGAAAACCGAGGTTGCCACCGGGATTCCACAGCCCGACGTCGCCGCCGGCAATTGCCCGCGACAGCTGCGCGATCTCGCCGAGATGGATGGACAGGTCGTCCCCCAGCGGCTCGCCCCCGCGCAGCAGCGGCAGCAGCATCAGGAGCTCGACCCCCAGCAGCAGCAGCGCGGCGATGCGGGCCTGCCGCTGTCCCAGGTCGAACTCCGCTGGCCCGTCGCGCCGCACCGCGCGGCCAGCCTACACCGCCGTCGCGCAACGACGCGCGCTCAAGTAAGCTGACCGAATGCACCTGTTCTCGCGCCGTGGCCTGGTCCTCCTGCTCTCGCTGGCCGGCTGCGGTGGAGGCGACGACGCCCCGCCCGCGCCGGTCAAGCCGCAGCCCGCGGCCCTGATGACCACGCTGGACGCCCTGGCCGCCTTCGGCGAGAAGCGCGTCGGCACCCCGCCCGGCCAGCAGGCCGGCGAGTACATCCGCGATCGCATGGCCGCCATCGGCCTCACCGACGTCCACGCCGAGAGCTGGACCATCCCGCGCCACACCGTCGGCGCCGCGTCGCTGGCCATCAGCATCGACGGCGCGCCCGCGACCAACCCGGGCTTCGACGTCTTCTACGGCTCCGGCGGCGGCCACGCCGAGGGCGATCTGGTCTTCGTCGGCTCGGCCACCAGCACCGATCTCGCCGGCAAGGATCTCACCAACAAGATCGCCCTGGTCGAGCGCAACCGCTTCTACCACCGCTCCACGCAGTACAAGAACGTCACCGCCGCCGGCGCGCGCGGCATGCTGTACCTGTCGCTGGCGGCGATGAACGAGCGCCAGGTCGGCTCGGTCAGCCTGAGCTGGGAGTCGGTCGGCCCCATCCCCGCCATCACCATCGGGGCCGACGACGGCGCCACCATCCGCGCCGCGCTCGACGCCAACAAGACCGTGCACGCGGTGATGGACGCCGAGGTCTCGGCGGTCAAGGCCACCGGCAGCAACTGGATCGGGTCGATCCCCGGGCGCGAGGCCGGCCAGATCGTGATCGGCGCGCACTATGACACCTGGTTCGTGGGCTCGACCGACAACTCGGGCGGCGTGGCCGCGCTGCTGGCGCTGGCGGCGTCGCGCAAGGCCCAGGGCAAGCCGCGCTACACCCTGGTCTTCGTGGCCTATGACGGCGAGGAGGTCGCGCTCTACGGCGGCTATGACTACCTGCGCCGGCACCGCATCGAGACCGTCGATCCCATCCTCGCGGTGCTCAACTTCGAGGGCCCCTCGGCGCGCGAGTCCAACACCTTCGGCCTGGCGCACTCGGCGCTGCCGCTGCTCGACACCGCCATCACCTCGGTCGGCCTCGAGGACCTCTACAACCTCTACGTCGGCATGGAGCTGGTGCCCGAGCTGTTCGGCGGCATCATCCCCACCGACATCCAGGGGATCTACCGCACCAACGTGCCGACCATCTCGACCGCGGTCGACTCGCCCTACTACCACACCCGGCGTGACACCCCCGACAAGGTCGACGTCGACTTCCTGGCCGAGGCCGTCTACGCCTTCGACCTGGCGCTCGGCATCATGCTCGAGCATCCGCCCAGCGACTTCGTGCAGACCGACAGCAAGCTGTGGAAGGCCACCGTGACCCCGCGCGCGCGCGCCGCCGGCGCGCCGCTCCAGGTCGACGTCACGGTCACCGACTCCGCCGGTGCGCCGCAGATGATGGCGCTGGTGCAGGGCGCGCTGCTGTACGACGACTTCTTCCAGGCCGGCGAGACCGCCCGCATGACCGACGCCACCGGCAAGGTCACGCTGGAGTTCCCCGCCGCGCAGGCCGACATGGGCGCCGGGCGCCGCTTCGTGCACATCACCTCGGGCCCCAGCTGGCCGCTGGTCGAGGGTATCGCCAAGCTGCCGTGACCGGCGCGGCCGCTACCGCGCCAGGAACTTCACGATGACCTGGTGCGGCACCGCGTGGCGCATCGCGGTGGTCGAGTCCCAGCTGTTGTGGATGCCGACCACCGTGCCGCTGTGATCGAACAGCGGGCTGCCCGAGTGGCCCCAGTAGGTCCAGGCGTCGTGCTTCAGCCCGCCCAGCGCCTGCGCGCCCATGAAGTCGGCGCGATAGCCGCGCACCTGGCCGGTCGACACATGAAACGGCTGATACCCGGTCGGCTCGCCATCCGGCGTGAACTTGCCCGGCTGCCCGATCACGACCACCGGGGTGCCCGCCACCGGCGCCCGCTTCGCCATGGCCGCCCACGGCAGCTCCACCTTGACCGGCGCCACCGGCGTCATCACCGCCAGATCCGCCCTGGCGTCGAACCTGGTGCACTCGACCGCGAGCTGGGTGCCATCGGGGAACACCGCCGTGAGGCGCGCGCCCAGCTTCTTGGGCACGTGGCCCGCGGTCAGCACCAGCCCGCTGGGCGACAGGTTGACGCCGCTGCCTCCCCCCAGCTTGACGGTCGCCGGCTGCACCGCGCGGATGGCCGCGCGCACCGTCTTGTCCGCGATCTCGGCATCCACGTTGGCCAGGTACTTGTTGTCCCGCACCGGCCGCGCCGCCGGGGTCGCCGCCGCCAGCCGGGCCACCACCGCCAGCAGCGCCGCACCCGGCGCGGGCGCCGCCAGCACCTCGTCGCTCACCACGTCGCCCAGCGTCTCCGGCGCCAGCTTGCCCAGCGCCGCCGCGACCTCCGGCGTCAACACCTCGAGGTGCCGCGCCAGCGCGTCCGTGAAGGCCCGTCGGGTGCCGTCGGACAGCTTCCAGTTGCGCCCGATGAAGCCCATGTAGCGTCCCAGCAGGCGCACCCGCTCCAGCATCGCGCGCGTCACCTTGGCCTCGGGCGCCGCGGCCTTCCGTGCCAGCGTGCCCAGCAGGCGCGCCTCGGCGCCGAAGGTGGCGACCTCGCCGCGCAGCGTCCAGTTGACGCCGCTCTTGTCCTCCTCGCCCCAGACCACGAAGCGCCCGGGCATCGGCTCGATGTGCGCCCGCACCCGCGCCAGCGCCCGGCGCGCCGACTGCTCGAAGCTGCCGCGCACGCTGCGCCCCAGCGCGACGTCGACCCACCACGAGAAGCCCGGCCCGCCGCCGCCCGGCAGCGCCGCGGCATACTCGCTCATCACGTGCAGCATGCGCTGGCTGCCCGCCAGCTTGGGCTGCGTCGCCACCTGCAGCAGCGCGTCGGGCAGCTCGGTCATGAAGTGGCGCGCGGTCTCCGACTGATCCTCGCCCGGGCTCTTGGCGGCATAGTCCGACACCGCGTCCTCCAGCGTGACCCCGCGCGCCAGCTTGCCCAGCGCGCTGCGGTCCGCGGCCGACAGCACCGGCGCCGCATAGGGCTCCAGCCCGGCGATGGCCAGGGTGAAGCGGGCGTCGTCATCGCTGCTGTGCTCGCGCGCGCCGCGACCACCGACGGTGCCGTCCACGTGGTGGAAGATCTCGTGGTGCAGCGTCAGCGGTAGCTGCTGGTCGCCGTAGTACGCGGCCGCGATGCCGTCCTTGCCGTTCCAGATGCCGTAGTAGCGGTAGCCGCCGAGGGCCTTGTCATACGGCCGGAAGCCATCGCCCTGCTTCGACACGCAGGCCGCGAACACGCCGATGGCACCCAGGCCCATGTCACCCAGGTAGCCCGCGGGGTACTTGTGCACCTCGGCCAGCGCGATGCGCGCCGCCGCGACGCGGCGCTCCGCGGGCAGCGGCACCATGACGTCGTGGTAGCTGCCGGCCGGCAACTCCGCGGCGTCGAACACCAATCGCGCCCCCGAGACGCGCAGGAACTCGCGCTGCAGCGCGGCGGCGTCGGGCTCGGCGGCCAGCGCCGGCCTGCCCCCGCGTGCCAGCAGCGCCGCGGCCATCGCGCCCGTCACCACGAACCAGCCTGTTTTCCGCCTCATTTACAGCCCCCTGGAGCCTTCGACGTCGACCCCGGGGTGCGATTCAAGCGGCCTTCCAGCCGCCCAGCCTTCCGGGTACCATGCACAACAAATGGCGACCCCCAGCGATTTCCACCCCGGCGACAAGGTCATGGTCGCCTGGTACGACGGCCAGAGCTACCCGGCAGTGATCGAGGGCAAGCAGGGCGACAAGATCATCGTCAAGTTCCCCAACGGCGAGGAGCGCCTGGTCGCCCCCAAGCAGCTGACCCCGCGCAAATAGCGCGCGCTACCGCCCCCGCCGCCGCCTCGCCCGCACCAGCATCACCCCGCACAGCGCCAGCACCCCGAACAGCGCCGCCGCCCCACCACCCGCGCCACCCGTGCGCGCCCCCGCGCGGCAGCCGCAGCCACCCGCCCGCGGCGCCACCTTGCCGGGCAGCGACGGCGACGGTGACGGCGCCGGCCCCTCACCCAGCTTGCGCGCCTCGGCCGCCTCGGTGCACGCCTCGTCGACCCCGGCCGCGCAGCCCTTGTCGTAGTACACCGACGCCGCCTCGAAGCCGGCCTTGTCGCCGCCGCGCCCGCGCTCCATGGCCAGCGCGCCCGCGTTCAGGCAGCCCTGCGGCTCGTTGCCATCGCACGACTTGCCGAACAGCTCGGCCGCCTTGGCGCGATCCTTCAGCACCGTGACGCCGTCGCGGTAGTAGCGCCCCAGCACGTAGAAGCCATACGGGTTCGACTTCGACTGCAGCGTGGCCAGCTCGAAGGCCCGCG
Source organism: Polyangia bacterium (assembly GCA_044229835.1). Taxonomy (GTDB): domain Bacteria; phylum Myxococcota_A; class Polyangia; order Haliangiales; family JADYYK01; genus JADYYK01. The sequence continues at coordinate 33,889 of JBGASF010000008.1, forward strand.
CATTCAGCTTGGCGATCTCCTTCAGCTTGCCGCCGCGCTTGCCCAGCAGCGCCGCCAGCGACTGGCAGGCCTCGCCGGTCTCGGCCTCGCAGGCGCGCCGGTACTCGCGCTCGGCGCGCTCGGGGTCGGCCTTGACCTCCCAGCCACGCTCGTAGAAGCGCCCCACCGCCCAGCAGCCCGAGGTCGCGGTCGGCGTGCACGCCTTCTGGTACAGCTCCAGCGACTTCTTCAGATCCTTGGCGCGCGCATACCCGATCTCGTAGATCTCGCCCAGGTTGGAGCAGCTGACCGCGTCGCCCAGCTCGCAGCCCTGCTCGTACTCGCCGGCGGCGGCCTCGACGTCCCAGCGCACGCCCTGCCCGGCATAGTGCGAAAACCCGATCATGGTGCAGGCCTGGGCGTGCTTCTCGGTGCAGGCGCGCGCGAACAGCTGGGCCGCGACGTCGTACTTCTGCTCCTTGTACAGCTGCAGCGCCAGCCAGGTGCAGCTGGCCGCCATGCCGGCGTCGCACTGCTCCTGGTAGCGCTTCTTGCCCTCCTCCACGTTGGGCACCACGCCGACGCCGGTCATGTAGTAGTTGGCCAGCTCGATGCAGGCGTCCTGATCCTTGCGCTGCTCGCAGGCGTCCTTGACCAGATCGAAGGCCGCGCGCGGCTCCTTCTCGGCGATGGTGCCGTAGGCGTAGACGCCGGCCAGCGCCAGGCACGCCTTGGGGTTGGGCGCCTTGCCCTTGCACGCCGTCTTCAGGCTCTCGACCGCGGTCTTCTGCCGCGCGGCATCGGCGCCCGCGCCCTTGAGCAGCTGCGCGATCCACATGCACTGGCGCCCGGCGCCCAGCACACAGGCGCGCTCGAAGGCGCCCGCCGCGGCCAGGTCGTCCTTGCCCACGCCGTCGCCGTCGTAGTAGCGGTGGCCCAGGTTGATGCAGGAGTCCTGGTCGCGCAGGTTGCAGGCCTTCTCCCACCACTCGCGCGCGTCCTTGGCCTCGAGGCCGCCGCGCGCCGCCGCCGCCATGCGCCCGACCGCCTCGCACGACGAGCCGCGCTCCAGCGTGCAGCCCTTGGTGTAGGCGCGCACCGCCAGCGCGTCGTCGACCGCGGCCATGCCCTCGCCCTTCTCGGCCAGGTAGCCGGCCCAGTGGCAGCCCTCGGCGTCCCCGTTGTCGCAGGCGCGCGCGAAGAAGCGGAACGCCTTGACCTTGTCGACGGTGACCTTCAGCCCCTGCGACTCGCCGTTGTAGTACGCCAGGCCGAGGCGCCGGCAGCCGGCCTCGTGGCCGCCGTCGCAGGCGCGCTCGAAGGCGGCCAGCGCAGCGGCCTGGTCCTTGCCGACGCCGAGGCCGCTCGCCAGGCGCGCGCCCAGCGAGTAGCACCCGGTGGCGTTGCCGTTCTCGCACGCGACGCGGTACCAGCTGGCGGCGGCGGCCTCGTCGCGCGGCTCGGGGCCGACCGCGATCAGGTAGGCGCGCAGCTCGCACTGCTGCTTGTCGAGCTCGCAGGCGCGGTCGCCGAAGCGCTGCGCGCGGGCGGTGTCGACCGGGACCTCGCCGCCCTGCACCAGCGTGACGCCGGCGTCGTGACAGCCCAGAGCATAGTCATACTGCCAACAAGAACGATCGTAATACACGACCGCTTTGACCTTGTCGGTCTTGACGCCCTCGCCCCAGAAGTAGGCCTTGCCGAGCTCGAAGCAGGCCTCGCCGCTGCCCGCGCTGCAGCCGCTCTCGAACGCCGTGAAGGCCTTGCTCGAGCTGGCCACGGTGCCGGCGCCGCGGTTGTAGGCCAGCCCGAGCAGGTAGCAGCTGGGGCCGCTCGACGGGCAGGTCGCGCCCAGCAGGCCGAACGCCTTCTTGTACAGCTCGCGCGCCTTGTTGATGTCGGCCTTCACGCCGCGCCCCTTCTCGTACTGCTCGGCCAGCCGGTAGCAGCCGCGCCCGTTCTGCATGGTGCACGCGCGATCCAGCGCCTCGGTGGCCGCCACCTGGTCGACCTTGCCGAGCAGCCCGCGGGCGTGCACGTCGGCCACCCCCAGGCAGCCCTGGGCGTCGCCGCCGTCACAGGCGCGCGTGAACGAGCGCAGCGACCCGGCGGCGTCGGCCGCCACCGCGCGCTTGGGATCGGCGGCGCTCTTGCCGACCATCAGCACGTGGCCCATCAGGGTGCACGCGGCCATCTCCTTGGCCTCGCAGGCCTGGCGCAGCAGGGTGGCGCCGCGCGCCGGATCGGGCGTGCCGCTCTTGCCCTCCAGCTGCTCGATGGCCGCGTAGTACATCTCCAGCGGCTTGCGCTTGACCTTGACCTTCTTGATGCAGGCGCCCTGCCCGGGATCCCAGACCAGCCCGGGCGGGCAGTCGCGGTTGACGGCGCCCGCGCTCCCCGCGCCGATGGCGAGCAGCAAGGACGCGAACGACGCGAGCACGACGGAGCGGATCATGTTGGCCTCGGGCCTCTAGGGAGTGGCGTCACGCGCACAGCGCACGCCGACCTCGGGATCGGGATCGGTGGGCTTGAACTTGTAGCGAGCGTACAGCGGGTTGTAGTAGGCGTCCTGCGGCGACACGTTGTAGGAGCCGCCGCGCGCGATGCGCTGGCCCTTGGTCTCGCCCGAGGTCCACTCCAGCACGTTGCCGATGAGATCGAAGACGCCCTCGGCGACGTCGCCCGGGCTGCTGCCCACCGGCGCGGGGCGGTCGACCGCCTTGGACTTCTTCATGTGCGCCGCCGCGGGATCGATGGCGGCGCGGGTGGCGGCGAACTCCCACTCCTGCTCGCTGGGCAGGCGCTTGCCCAGGGCGCGACAGGCGGCGTCGGCCTGCTTCCAGGACAGGTAGCGCACCGGCAGGTCGTCGGCGTCGGGCCGCGCGGCGTCGGCCTGCGCCGGCAGCGCGCCGCCCCCGGCCTGGTCGACCGCGGCCCAGTCGGCCCGGCTGAGCTCGTGGGCGTCGAGCCAGAACGGCGCCAGCGTGACCGGCGTGCGCGGCAGCGCGTTGGTGATGTCCTTCTGCTGCGCCGCCGGCGGCCCGAAATCGAACGACCCGCCCGCCAGCTTGACCATGCCGGGCGGATCCGGCGGCGCCACCACCACGGCGGCGTCGGCCCCCGCGGGTGGCGCGACGACCACGGCGGCGTCGGCGCGTCCCGGCGGCGTCACCACCAGCGGCCCGGCGCCTGCGTCTGAGCCGACGTGGGTCACCGGGTTCGGCTTGCTCTTGCGCAGCAGGCGCGGGATGCCGACCGCCAGCCCGCCGGCGACGACCACGGCGGCGCCCAGCATGACCCAGCGCCCACGCCCGGGCTTGCGCACCCCCTCGCCCGCGCCCAGCACCACGGGCGCGATCGACTGCGACCCCGCGCCCGGCCCCGCCCCGGTCCCGCTCCCCGGCGGCCGGCCACCCGCGGGCACCGTGGGGACGCGCGGCACCGCGATGGGCGCGCTGTCGGTGGCCTGGGTGTCCTCCAGCGCGACGTTGCGCGGCGTCGTCATCGGGCGTGGCGGCACCGTGATCTTGCGGTCGCTGACCGGCGGCGACGCCGGCGCGTGCGGATCGACGGTCCGGTAGGCCGCCTCCCAGCCCTGGCGCATGGCGTCGGCGTCGGGGTAGCGCTCGTCGTGGGCGTTGGCCAGCGCGCGCTCGACGACCTGCTGGATGGGCGCCGGCAGCTCGGGGCGCAGCTCGCTGATGGGGGTGAACTCGCGCGCCAGCACCTTGCGCAGGATCTCGGTGACGCTCTCGGCCGAGAACGGCACCGCGCCGGTCAGCATCTCGTACAGGATGACGCCCATGGCATAGACGTCGGTCCACGGGCCGATCTGGTCGCGCTGGCCGGCGACCTGCTCGGGCGGCATGTAGGCCGGCGTGCCCATCAGCGCGCCCGACTGGGTCAGCCCCTGCTCGCGGCTGGCGCGCGCGATGCCGAAGTCGAGGATCTTGGGCACCTCGCCGTCGTCGGTCTCGGCCAGGAAGATGTTGTCGGGCTTGAGGTCGCGGTGGGTGATGCCGGCGCGGTGCGCGCTGGCCAGGCCGCGCAGGGCGCCCTGCAGGATGGTGTTGATGCGCCCGATCTCCATGGCGCCGCCGCCGGTCCCGATCTCGTGGCGCAGCGAGTGGCCGCGCAGGAGCTCCATCACCAGGTACAGCGTGCCGTCGACGTCGGTGCCGAAGTCGAAGATGGTGACCACGTGGCGGGTCTTGAGCGCCGCGATCGACGCCGCCTCGCGCTGGAAGCGCTTGCGGGCGTCGTCCTGCGCCGACGCCGAGCGATGCATCAGCTTGATGGCGACGGTCGACTTGGTGTCGGGGTTGAGCGCGCGATAGACCGCGCCCATGCCGCCGGCGCCGATGAGGCCATCGATCTTGTACTTGCCGACATGATCTGACTGCAGCAGCGCCGCCTCGTCCTTCGGGCAGCGCTTCCAGTCAGCGGGGTAGTCCGACCGGCAGGCCGGGCAGAACGACATGCGCCGAGTATACCCGTGGACACGACCTTGGCCGTAGTGCTACCCATTGCAACGTGCGTAGGCTGCGTTCCTGGATCGGGCCCGGGCGCTGGCTGGCCTCGGCGCTGCTGGTGGGGCTGGCACTCGTGGCCAGTGGTTGTGGCGAGGAAGAGGACACGCGCCCCGCGCGCTGGTCCTACATCTATCCCACGCTGATCCAGCCCGCCTGCAACACCTCGGGCTGTCACGCCAAGCACACCGCGACCTTCGGCTTCCAGCTCGACACCCAGGAGGGCGCGTACATCGACCTGGTCGGCGGCATGTTCGGCGGGCCCAACCAGCCCTTCCCGCCGCAGAGCTACGTCAAGCCGGGCCGCCCCGACGAGTCGCGCCTGCTGTACCTCCTGCGCGGCGACAACGTCGCCTACCGCATGCCGCCCGACGGCCCGCTGCCCGAGGCCGATATCGCGCTGATCGAGCGCTGGATCCTGGCCGGGGCCAAGAACGACTGATGCGCACCCGGGCCCGCCTGTTCCTGACGCTGCTCGCGCTGACGCTGGCTCCGGCCGCGGCGCGCGCCTATCCCCAGTTCCAGTTCGGCACCGACGCCACGCGCTGCACGCTGTGCCATCTGGCCCCCGCCGGTGGTGGCCTGCTCAACGGCTATGGCCGCGACGAGAGCGCCGACACCATCTCGCGCGGCGGCGACGGCCGCTTCCTGCACGGCTGGTGGAAGCTGCCCAGCTGGCTGAAGCTGGGCGGTGACGTGCGCTCCGCCATGCTGCTCAACGACGCCGGCAACCACGACGGTGACGGCCCCGAGTTCGCCTGGTTCCCCATGCAGCTCGACCTCTACAGCCGCTTCGAGTTCACCAAGAAGCTGTCGTTCAACATGATCGTCGGCGCGCGCGGCTCGGTGCGCCCGCGCGAGCCCTCCTTGCTCAGCTACGCGGTGTCGCGCGAGCACTACCTGACCTGGCGCCCGCAGAGCCGCGGCTACTACCTGCGCGCCGGCCGCTTCTTCGCGCCGTTCGGGCTGCGCCTGCCCGACCACACCATGTATGTGCGGCGCTACACCGGCTTCCACACCCTGGAGGAGACCTACAACCTCTCGGTGGGCTGGCTGCAGGACGCCTGGGAGGCGCACTTCACCGCGTTCATGCCCGACTTCCTGCGCCCGCTGGGGCAGAAGGGCGGCAAGGGGCTGGCCGCCTACGTCGAGCGCCGCATCGACGATCGCTCCAGCCTGGCCATGCAGGCCCGCGCCAGCCTGGGCGACCTCGACGATCGCTACCTGGTCGGCCTGGTCGGCAAGCGCGCCTTCAGGAACCGCAAGCTGCTCCTGATGGGCGAGGTCGACCTGATGCGCCAGGAGCTCGACGCGCTGCCCGACGGGCGCACCCAGTATGTCGCGCACCTCGGCGCCTACTACTGGCTGAAGCGCGGCTGGCAGGTCAGCGCCACCGTCGAGCGCTACGACGAGGACATCGCGGTCAAGCACGTCGCGCGCGACGCCATCAGCGCCAACCTGCAGTGGTTCCCGCGCGCCCACTTCGAGCTTCACCTGCTCGCCCGCACCCGCATCCTCGGGGCCGGCGACGGCGGCGACAACGCCAACCTGGCCATGCTGCAGCTGCACTACTACCCATGAAGACGACCAACCGCATCGCCTTCGCCATCGCCTTCGCCGCGCTCGGCGCCGCCGCCGGTTGTGCGCCCTCGGCGCCCGACAAGCCGACCTGGGTCGACGACGTGCAGCCGGTCATGATGGCCAACTGTGTGCGCTGCCACGGCTCGCCGGCGGCGGGCGGCGCGCCGAGCACGTTCCGCCTCGATCTCTACGAGGATACGATCGAGAACGGCCAGCAGATCCGCGGCGCCGCGACCATGGGGCGCTGGATCTGCATCCGCGGCAGCGTGTCCGCCGACATGCCGCCCAACGGCAGCGCCATCCCGTCGCGCGCGCGCGACATCTTCCAGAACTGGTTCGGCGCCAACTGCAAGGGCCCCGAGGCACCCACGGTCTTCGAGCGCGGCACCCGCGCCGCCAACGCCGAGCCGACCATCACCGTGAACACCGGCAACGGCAAGGGCGACGACACCCTGGAGCTCGACTATCTGGTCAGCGACGCCGATCGCGAGTCGGTGACCGGCAGCCTGCTGCTCGGCGAGGACAGCGCCGACCCCGCCTGCAAGGCCGCCGGGGGCCGCGTCGATCTGGCGCCGCTGCCGGTCCACGGCGGCGCCGGCCACGTCAGCTTCGACACCGGCACGCTGTGCGCCGGCACGTACAAGCTCAGCGCCAGCATCACCGACGGCACCCCCGGCCTGACCGTGGCGCGCCAGCTCGGCAACGTCACCATCGAGCACCCGGGCGGCAACCTGGCCCCGCGTGTCGAGCTGGTCAAGCCCGGCCCCGACGCCCTGCTCAACGGCAAGGTCGCGCCCATCACGGTCGAGTTCACGGTGCACGACGGCGACGGCGACTACCCGGTGACCTACACGGTGACCGCGGTGAAGGGCGAGGAGCGCGTCGATCTGACGCCCGCCAGCCCCAGTGCCGGCACGCCCGGCCAGGCCAACACGGTGCCGCTCAACGTGCAGGTCCCGGTCGACGCCAGCAAGCTCGGCGACTCGCCCAGCTGGCGCTTCGAGATCGCGGTCAAGGACGCCCGCGACGCCCGCCGCCAGCTGCTCACGCCGTATGTCGTGGTCAGCAGCATCGATCCCGCCAGCGTGGCCATCCGCTTCAACAGCGGCGGCGGCCCCGAGGGCAAGGGCATCCTGGCCGTGCTGGGCGGCTGCACCGACTGCCACGGTGGCACCCTCAGCGTGCCCGACCTCGACTTCGATCCCTCCAAGCCCGAGACCTACGCCCCGCGTCTCGGCGTGCTGTACCGCAAGGTCATCCAGAAGCGCGAGATGCCGCCGAAGTCCTCCAAGCAGCTCATCGGCCTCGCCCCCGACGACGTGCTCTCGGCCGAGAACCGCGAGCTGTTCCGGCAGTGGCTGCTGGTCGGCGCCCCGATGAACTAGGCAGCGCGGTCCAGTCAGATTCAGCGGCGGTAGGCCGTGTTGGTCTTGCCGGTCGCGGCGACCTCGGCGATGCGCCTCTGCAGCTCGGGCAGGAACGTCGGGACGGTCCAGTCGTCGCCGGTCCACTCGGTCCCGATCTCGACCATGAACTCGTCGCTCGGGTCGTCGCCCTGGAACAGCCGCACCAGGTAGTACACGTCGTCCTTGTGCTGGTCGTGGCTGTCGAAGGCCGCGGTCCACGAGCGGCCGCCGTCGAGCGGCTGGTGGACCTCGAACGCGGGCCAGGTGAACGAGCCCTCGACCCTGGCCGGGGCGCAGCGCGCGAGCCCCTCGCGGATCCGCTCGCACGCGCGCGGGATCCGCGCGGCGGTGCGGCGCATCCCCCTGCGCAGCGCGTCGAGCACGATGCCGAGCGCGGTGTCCTCGTCGAGCCGCGCCACCTGGCGCCTCAGGCTGGCGCGGATCAACACCTTCTGCACGGCTCCGAGCAGCGCGTACGTCGCCACGATCACTCCGGTGATCGTCATCGTCTCGCCGAGCGCCGGGGCGCGGGGCAGCACGACGTAGTGCGCGAGCAGGGCACCGGCGATGCACGCGGGCACGACCGCGCTCGCGAACGGGCGCAGCTCCTCGGGGACGCCGGTGACCGGGTGCCAATTCTCGGTCCACAGACTCACCGCCTCCAGGCGACGCGGCACCGGCCAGAACAGCCTGGACAGCTCGTCGCGCTCACCAGCGAGGAGGTACCGGGCAGCGTCGGTGCCCTCGCGGAGCACCGCCTTCCTGTCGAGGCCGGCGCTCCACCCGCGCAGGATCAGCTCGTCGGGCCGCTCGCTCGTCGCGAGGTCCACTAGATCCTGTCCTCGAACGGCGCGCCCGCCCAGCGCGCGATCAGGCGTCCCAGCGTCGTGCACCACCCGCTGTCCATCAGGAGGTCGTTGCGGTTGTAGGTGGGATCGCCCGTCGCGGCGAGCGCGATCTCGGTGACGAGCTCCACGTCCTCGCCCGAGCGCAAGGTCGCCTGGATGCCGCGGTGGGCGTGGTCGTCGGAGGCCCAAGCGAAGACCTGGGCGATGTCGGCGCGCTCGACGACACGGCCGTCCTCGAGCGTCGCACGCTCGCCATCGGCGTCGAACTGCTTGCGCCGGGCGTCGAAGACCTCGACGCCGTCAGGCTTTCTGACCCAGACGATCCGGGTCAGGAACTCGGTCTCGGCCTGGTCGCATCCACGCGCTGTCAGCATCGCCACCAGCGCGTCGTGCTCGGCCGCGGGCACCTGCATCGGGAGCAGCTCCTTCGCGCCACCACCGGCCAGGCTGTAGATCGTCACCCCGCGCTTGCCGCCCTGCTCTTGCCCCGAGGCCTGGAGCTTCCTGCCCGGCTCCGCGAGGGCTGCTTCGAGCCTCTCGGTCGCCTCGAGCATGGTCTCGAGCGGGGCGACCCACGCAGCGTCGACCCAGCCATAGCGGCGGCGCTCCGCGATCCAGGCGCGAAACTCGGCGGGTGTGGCCCGGCGCGCCAGGATGACCCGCGCACCCGCGACCACGATCAGGTGACCCTGTGCGGGCTTGCCGTGCCAGTCGCTGAGCAAGGCCAGCGCCTGACGCCAGCGACCGGGCGCCGCCGCGTCGATCTCCAGGATGTGATCCGCGATGAACCGACGCCGCTCCGCACTGGCGAACATCCCGGCCGAGCGTTCGAGCGCGCGCCCGACCACGTCGGTGCGCTCGCGCGCTCTCGTGCGTGCGAAGTCGTCCAGGACGTACTTCAAGGTCGCGCTGTCCCACCCCAGCCGCTCGCGCCGCTGGCGCTCGAAGTCGCCGGTTCCGGAGGGGCCGACATCGTCGTGAGGGAGCGACGACCGCGGCATGACGAGGAGGCGCTCGACCAGCGCCTCGACGCGCGCGTCGAGGTCGTCGCGCTGGTCCGGCGCGTTGCGGAGGCGCGTCTCGAGGACCGCCCACCGCGTGAGCGCGGGAGGATGCTCGGGGATGGGATACCCGAGGGCGACGCGGTGAATGTCCGCTTCGATGTGCGCGACGATCTTCTCGATGCCGCGCGCCCGTGAAAAGTGGACGAAGAAGTAGAGCACGCGACCGACCACCTGCGGCTCGGGGTCCTCGATGCGGTCGGCGATGGCGAGCGAGAGCTCGTCTGCGATGGGCAGCCCGCGCAGATAGACGTACAGCCAGGCCAGCCAGAGGCCAGGTTCTGCTCCCAGCGCCTCGGGCCGCTCGAGCGCGCGGGGGCAGCTGCCGCGCAGGATCGCGTCGACGAGCTGCGTCCAGTCGGTCCCTGCATCGATCACCAGCTGGTTCAGGACCAGCGGTGGCTCGGGGGCGGGGTGGCCGGCGCAGGCCCACGGCATAGCGGGATCGGACACGAGCTCGTGGTCGTTGTCGATCGGCGCGACGCTCTCGGCTGTCCAGATGCAGCACAGGCACGCGTGGAGCCGCATGCGATTGAAGAGCGTGTAGGCCTGCTCCACGAAGGCCAGCGCCGACCAGTCAGGCGCCGCGTGCAGAGCGCGCAGATCGAAGCGTGTTCCGGCCTTGAGCCCGAGCCCCGGCGGGCCCGAGCGCACCCAGGCCTTGCAGCTCTCGCAGCGGAGGCGCCCGCAGCCCACCTGGACGCCGACGGCAGGATGGTAGTACTCGCACGGATCGGTCAGGACCCGCGTGTCTCCATCCACCAGGAGTCCCGACTGCGCGCAGACACGCTCGGCGCTCATTCTGGCGGAGGATAGCAGCAGGCGGGCAGTGGGGGCTGGCGTCGAGCCGGCTCCTGTCAGGCCGTGCGCTCATAGAACTCGACGCCGTCCCGCTTCTGCTTGCGCCAGCGGCCGGGTGGCAGCTGCTTCTTGAGCTGGGCCCGGCCCTGCTCGCTGAACTGGTAGCTCGACCAGCTCATCCAGCGTAGCTCGGTGCATGCGCGCAGCTGCGCTGGCAGCTCCTTGAGCCCGGTGCGCTCGAGCACCAGCCGTTGCAGCCTGGCGAGCCCGCCGATCTCGGCGGGGAGGACCCCGAGCTCGCTGTTCTCGAGGTCGAGGAGCTCGAGCCCGCTGCCCCCGAGCGCGGCCAGCAGGCCAGCCCAGTCCTGGGGCTGCTGGACGTGCGTGATCCACAGCTTCCGCAGCCCGGGCAGCCGACCCAGCACCGCGAGGTTGTGGATCCGGCTGGGTCCCCACCCGCCGCGCAGGGTCACCGCCTCGAGCGCGGCGCAGTGCGCGAGCTCGTCGGGCAGCTGGAGCTCGCTCAGGCCATGGAGCCTGAGCTCGCGCAGGCGCTGGAGCTTGCCGAGGGAGCGCGGCAGCGCAGCGAGCCCGTGCGCCGACAGGGTCAGCTTCTGGAGGGCGGCCAGCTCGCCGATGACCTCGGGCGGCTCGGTCAGGCGATGGCGCTCGAGCACCAGCGTCTCGAGGCCGGCGAGCGCGCCGAGCGCGGTGGGGAGCGCGCGGAGCGTGCCCGGCCGGTCGGAGTCGCCCCAGGGGCCGCTGTCGATCTGGAGCGCGGTGATCTGGGTGAGCTTGGCGAGCGAGGCGGGCAGGGCGTCGCGCTCGCCGAGCACCGCGACACGCCACAGGCGCGGCGCCCCGGCGAGACGCGCGAAGGCATCGTCGAGGTTGCCGGTGTCGATGGTGACCTGCTCGACCCGTGGCAGCCTCGCGAGCTGCGGGATCGGCGCGGTGTGCTCGTGGAGGGCGAGCTGCAGGCTGCCCACGTCGCCGAAGTCGTCGGGCAGGCGCTCGGCCTCGGAGTAGAGGACCTCGTACCGGTCCGGCGTCGGCAAGCGTCGCAGGACCAGCCGGTCCAGCACCGCCTGCGGGCCGGTGAACTTCTCGAGCGAGAGCTGGTAGATCTCCTCGGGGATCTCGAGCGGCTTGTCGTACGAGACCTCCAGCACGCGCAGGTTCTCGAGCGCGCCCAGCGAGCGCGGGAGCCTCTTGACCTTGGTGTTGTAGAGGTCGAGCGTGTGCAGCGCGGCGAGCCTGCCGATCGACTCGGGGAGCCCCGCGAGCGCGCTGCTGCGCGCCTCGATCGCGCGCAGGGACTGACAGGCGCCGATCTCGTCGGGCAGCGCGGCGACCTTCGATTCGTACAGCTCGAGCTTGGTGAGCCGTGACAGCTTGCCAATCGAGCTCGGCAGCGCCTTGCACGTCGCCTTCGGCAGGTGCAGCTCCTCCAGCGCGGCGAGCGCGCCGAGCTCGTCGGGCAAGGTGCCCTCCGCCACCACCGTGAGCACGCGCAGCTGGCGCAGCGCGCCGATCGAGGGTGGCACGGCGATCTTGCCCAGCTCGAGCACCCGCAGCGTCGGGACCTGCGCGAGCACCGCGAAGGCCTGATCGAGGTCGAGGCCGGGCGTATACCCGAGCTCGAGGTGGGCCAGCCTGGGGAGCCGCGCGAACGCCGCCGGGAGCTGTCGCACGTGCTCGCCGCCCAGGGTCAGGTACACCAGCTCCGGCAGCCCCGCGAGCCGTTCCAGCGCGTCAACGAGATCGAGCGCCGGCAGGTTCGACAGCTGCAGCCCTTGCAGCGAGGCCGCGTCCTCGATCCCCTCCAGCGTGGCCAGGCCGGGCGACTGGCCGATCCAGGCATGCCGCAGCGCCCGCAGCCCACGGGGGATCCGCGTGATGTGATGGTTGAGCAGCTCGAGCTTCGCGAGCCTCGGGAAGCTGGCCAGCACCGCCAGCGTGGCGTCGTCGTAGCGCTCCGCCACGCGCTGCCCGTAGAGGCTCACCGCTTCGCAGGTGTCCTGCCGCGGCAGGTAGTACGCGAGGTCAGGGAACGACACGGTCTTCGCGGGGAGTGAACCAGTACCCCGGGCCGTAGCTGCAGCCGAAGTCGGCGGTCTGTCCGCAGCCCCGGCAGCGCGCGATGCCTTGCATCACGGTGACGGCCGCGTGCGTGCCGACCTCGATGTCCTCCGACTGCACGATGTCCCAGTCGCGCTCGGGGAACCACGGTCCGCCGCTGCGCCAGTCACCGAAGTATGCGTCGCACCTCGGGCAGCTCACAGCCGCCCGGCCTGGCGCAGCACCCACAGCGCGGCGGCCACGACGTCGGGGCACTCGGCGAACTGCCGCGCGGTGTCGAGGCTGGTCCAGGTCTCGCCGTTGGACTTCTCGATGCGCGAGCCGCGCACGAAGGCCAGCGTCGAGCCACCGAAGGTCTCGATGCGCCAGTCCGCGCCGGCGCTGCGCGCCCAGCCCACCGAGCTCTGGGTGTTCTCGATGCGCAGGTCGGAGCCGGCGCCGCGCGCGTAGCCCCAGGTGCTCTGCTTGCGCTCGATGCGCTCGCTGCCGATGCACTTGAACTCGGGCGAATCGGCCCGCGCCGTCGTCGCCGGCGCCAGCACCATCGTCGCGATCACCACCAGGCCCAGCGTCGTCCGTGTCAGCGCGTTCATGCCGTCAGTGTACGCGCGGCGGGGCCGGGTCTAGTCGCCGTAGTCGGCCCAGGCGCCGTCCCAGGAGCCCTGGCGATGGCAGCTGTCCCAGCACAGATCACGCGAGCGCTCGGTCTTGCCGGCGACGACGGCGGCGCTGCTGTCGGCCTGGGTGAAGATCCAGCCGCCGGCGCTCGGCACGCCCTCGGGCGGCGTGGCCGTCTTGCGCATGATGGCCACGTAGTTGAGGCTGCCCTGCGAGCCGTCGTCCTTGCGGTGGTAGACCTCTTTGACGATGACGCTGCCCTCGGGGTAGTGGCCCGAGTGCGCATAGGTCCGCGCCTTGGGGTTGACATAGATGAGGCGCACCGAGTTGCCGTGGGCCGGGATGTAGCCGCTGGCGATGATCGGCGTGGGGTCCCAGCTCTGGTAGCCCTTGGCGTCGAGGGCCGCGGGGAGCTCTGCGGGGTCCACGTCTGTGTCGCACCCGGCAACCGCGCCCATCAACAGTGTGCAAGCCAACACAAAATGCAGGCCACGCATGTCTCCTCATCTATCACGAACGCGTGCGCCTTGTCGCGGCCACCTGGTTGGTCTATGAATCCCGACATGAAGTCGATTCTCTTGATCTCCGTCATGACGTTCGCGGTCGGTTGTGGGTCGTCCGAGGGCAATGGCGATGTCGATGCCGGGCTGACCCCCGACGCCGCCGTGCGCCGCGCCCCCGAGATTGGCACTGGCGATGGCACCCCGGCCTCGATCACGCTGACCGAGATCGCCGGTCCGACGGCGCGCCTGCAGCAGCCGCGCGACCTCGAGTTCAACCCGATGCGCCCCGACGAGCTGTGGGTCGTCAACTACCGCGACGACAGCGTCACCATCATCCACGACGCCAGCAAGGACACCCGCACCACCGAGTACCGCAAGGACGGCTATGCGCTGCACTTCATGGCCGAGGTCACCGCGATCTCGTTCGGCCAGAACGAGACCACCCCGCGCGTAGGCAAGCCGGGCACCTTCGGCACCTGCGGCGAGTCGCGCAACCACTACGACAACATGGCGGCGCCCAACGACTTCATGGGCCCCGCGCTGTGGTCGTCGGATCCCACCATCTTCGCCAAGCTGGACCCGATGGGCCTCGGCTCGCACCTCGACATGCTGCACTACGCCCCCAACTGCATGGGGATCGCGCACGAGACCGCCAACAAGTACTGGGTCTTCGCCGGCCTGTCGAAGTCGATCATGATGTTCGACTTCGGCCTGGATGACGGCATCGGCAACGACAACCACTCCGACGGCAAGGCGCGCCAGTACGTCGCCGGCGCGGTCGGCTATGTCGCCAACACCCCCAGCCACCTGGTCTTCGATGCCAGCACCTCGATGCTGTACATCGCCGACACCGGCAACCACCGCATCGCCCGCCTCGACACCACCTCGGGCACCGTGGGCGCCGCGCTCAACAACTTCGAGCGCATCGCCGAGTTCCGCCGCGTCGACGGCGCGGTCATCGAGGACGTCGTGCCCGACAACGGCACCCTCGACGCCCCCAGCGGCCTCGAGCTGCACGGCGACTACCTGTACGTGACCGACAACCGCACCGCCAAGATCACCGCCTTCACCAAGGCTGGCGAGCAGGTCAACCAGGTCGACACCGGCCTCGGCCCCGGCGCCCTCGGCGGCATCACCTTCGGCCCCGACGGCAAGGTCTACATCGTCGACATGCTGGCCGACCGCGTCTTCCGCCTCGACCCGTAGGGTCGAGGCGTCCGTCTCCGTCGCCATCCTCGACCCGTAGGGTCGAGGCGTCCGTCTCCGCCGCCATCCACGACCCGTAGGGTCGAGGCGTCCGTCTCCGTCTCCGTCTCCGTCTCCGCGCACTCCCCCCAGGTTGCTCACGCCCGTGTGCACCTGCTGACCGCACCCCCCACCCGCGCACAACAGTTCCGCGCACCTCTGTGCGGCCCGCGGTCTGCAATTCCCCCCGTCATGGCCACCACCCCCGCGTCCGGCCCCAGCCCCTCGGCAATGATCGGGATGTCCGCCCCAATCAAGTTCGCCCTGGCCGTCTGCCTGGCGGCCGGCCTCGGCCTCGGCTCCGCCGGCTGCGCGGGTGAGCTCGACGAGGGCCCCTCGGTGCTGACCCTGCAGGAGGGCCTCACCGGCTGTCGCGGCCAGGCCTCGTCGGCCATCCCGGCCTCGGGCGTCTACTACCTGACCAGCTTCGGCTTCACCTCGTCCGACGACGGCATCATGTCGTGCGGCTCGTACACCCGCGGCGGCAGCTGGTACTACGCCGCCTCGCGCCAGCGCTACGGCTGTGGCGCCCGCATCGAGATCGAGGCCAACGGCAAGTGCGTGGTGGCCCAGACCGACGACTACGGCCCCGACGTCTGCGTCGAGTCCGCCGTGCAGGGCCCCATCATGGACGTGTCGCCGCTGATCTCGCAGCACCTCTACGGCACGCGCTCCGCCGGCTGGAGCGACCGCATGAAGGTCACGGTCAGGAAGGTCGCCGCGACGACCCCGCTCGGCCCGCGCGCCTGCGGCACGACAACGCCGACGCCGACGCCGACGCCGACGCCGACCCCGACCCCGACCCCGACGCCGACGCCCACCCCTGCGCTCACCTGCAGCTCGGCCACCCTCAACAAGACCGTGCCCGCCGGCACCTGCGTGCAATCCGCCTCCGACGCCGCCTGGTACAAGTGCGACGCCGGCGTCTGGAAGGCCGGCAGCACCGGCTGCACCACGCGCTACCCCTGGTGCCGCTCCGACTCGCTCAACAAGAACGTCGCCCCGCGCAGCTGCGTCGAGTCCCGCTTCGACGGCACCTGGTACCAGTGCGGCGCCGCCGGCGCCTGGGTGTCGCCCGTCGCCAACGGCGCCGGCCCGGTCGGCGCCTGCTCCACCATGTACTCGCGCTGACGTAAGCCCGCCACACGCGCCCACGTTCAAGAGCGTGCGCCGAACTCTCGTGTTGATCGTGATCACCCTGGGCGCACATCCCGCCCTCGCCCAGTGGGTCCCCACCACGAGCACGAGCACGAGCACGAGCACGAGCACGAGCACGAGCACGAGCACGGGCACGAGCACGAGCACCGCCACGATCGCCGCCCCCTCGCCCACCCGCTCGCTCATCCGCGGCCTGCGCATCAACCCCGGCGTCATGACCATCGGCGCCGCCCGCATCCCCGACCACGGCTGGAACTACGTCCTCGGCTACCACGTCCGCCTCGACCTGGTGCTGCCCGGCCGCCTCGCCCTCGGCAGCGAGCTCGGCTTCTTCGCCATCCCCGCCGACAACACCCAGGGTGGCGGCCCCGAATGGGGCGCCGCCACGCTCGCGGAGGACCTGGTCTACCAGTCGACCCGGCGCACCCGCCTCGCCATCGGCGCCGGCCTGGCGCTGCCCGGCTACGCGCCGGCCCTGTCGGCTGGCGTCCACTGGCGCTTCAGCTGCCTGAGCAACAGTGGCGGCGGCCCCTGCTACTGGCTACAGGCGCGCGCCGACCTGATCGGTGGCGTACCGGTGCTCGCCCTCGCGGTCCAGCTCGGGCTGTAGCCCTCCGCGCAGCGCGCCGAAACGCGCCACGCCGGCCGAGATCGCCAACACCAGATCGTCCGGCCGCACCGCCTGCAGCAGCCACACCGCCAGCTCGCGCTGCCCGAGCACCGCCGCCCGCGTCACCTTGCGCTCGTCGCCCGCCAGCGGCCGCAGCGGCAGCGACATCAGCACGCCACTCACCAGCAGCGGCCGCCGCAGCGGGTCGAAGCGCGACCACGGCACCACCAGCTGCGCCGCCCCGCTCCCCAGCGACAGCCCCTGCGCGTCCAGCCGCAGCGGCTGCGTGACCACCCAGCGCAGCAGCGCCCACAGCGCGACCCCGACCAGCGCCCCGATGGTGCACGCCACCGGTTGCTCCAGCAGCGTCTCCGGGCCGCTCCCCGAGCCCGTCGGCGCCACCCAGCCCACCAGCACCAGCAGCACCAGCAGCTTCACCCCGCGCGCGCGACCGATGTCGACCGGCGCCGCACCCCGCGGCTCGCGCAGCCAGGCCGCCAGGCCAGGGATCTTCGCGGCCGGCGACCGCCCGATGAACCATCCGATGATGCGAGAGAGCATGACGAACAAGTAGCGCGAGGGGGGGCGTTGCGGGCGCCAGGACGCACTACTCAGGTGCCAGACGGAGACGGAACCGGAACGGAACCGGCGACGGAACCGGATAGCCTCCTCGAACCTTCGGTTCGAGGGGCTAGTCCCGCTCCAGGTACGTGTACCCGCTCAGCCCGTCCTCGTACATGCGCAGCAGCTGGCGCGACTCCTCCAGCGTCATCCTCTGCTTGCGCAGCGCGACCTCGGCCGCACGCCGCACGCGCGCCACCAGGTCGTCGCGCGAGTAGCTGACATAGTTCAGCACATCCGTGACGGTGTCGCCCGCGACGACATGCTGGATCCGGTAGCCGTGGCCCTCTTCCAGCGCCACGTGCACCGTGTTGGTGTCGCCGAACAGGTTGTGCAGATCGCCCAGGATCTCCTGGTAGGCGCCGACCAGGAAGATGGCCACGTGGTAGGCCGCGGTGCCGCTCATGGCGTGCAGCGGCAGCGTGGTCTTGACGTCATGCAGGTCGATGAACTTGTCGATCTTGCCGTCCGAATCACAGGTGATGTCGGCCAGCACCGCGCGTCGCGTGGGCTGCTCGCCCAGGCGGTGGATCGGCATGATGGGGAACAGCTGGTCGACCGCCCACGAGTCGGGCACCGACTGGAACATCGAGAAGTTGCAGAAATAGGTGTCCGACAGCGCGCGCTCCAGCCCCTCGAGCTCCTCGGGGAAGCGGTCCTGCTCGCGCACGATCCTCAGGATCTTGTGGCAGATGGCCCAGAAGTAGTTCTCGGCGATGACGCGCTCGTCCAGCGTCATGTGCCCCAGCGCGAACAGGTTGAGGCTCTCTTCCTTGTACTCGACGGCGTCGTGATAGGTCTCGAGGTAGTTCTTGGTGCTGACGTCGCGGTAGGCCTCGAACAGGTTCTTGACCATCTGCGGCGCATTCGGCGGCAGCGCCTCGGGCAGCTTGGGCGGCGACTGCTCGCCGACGCCCAGCACGTCGACCACCAGCACGGCGTGGTGCGCGACCACGGCGCGCCCCGACTCGGTCACCAGGGTCGGCGGCGCCACACCCTCGGCGTCGCACATCTCCATGATCGAGTAGACGATGTCGTTGGCGTACTCCTGCGTCGAGTAGTTCATCGACGATGCGAAGTTGGTGTGCGACCCGTCGTAGTCGACGCCGAGGCCGCCACCGCAGTCCAGGTAGCGCAGCGGCACGCCCATCTTGGCCAGCTCGGTGTAGAAGCGACCGGCCTCGCGCAGCGCGTTCTTGACGCTGCGGATCGCGCTGATCTGCGAGCCCAGGTGGAAGTGCAGCAGCTGGAAGCCCTCCAGCATGTTGTGCTCGCGCAGGTAGGCCACCGCCTCCAGGATCTCGCGCGCCGACAGCCCGAACTTCGAGCGATCGCCACCCGACTCCTCCCACTTGCCCGAGCCGCGCGCCGACAGCTTGGCGCGAATGCCGATCAGCGGCTTGACGCCGGTCTTGGCGGCAATCGTCCGGATGACCTCCAGCTCGGACTTCTTCTCCACCACCATGATGACGGTGCGGCCCAGCTTGGACGCCAGCAGCGCGGTCTCGACGTACTCCTCGTCCTTGTAGCCGTTGCAGACGATCAGCGCGTCCTCGTTCTCGAGCATCGCCATCACGGCGAGCAGCTCCGGCTTCGACCCGGCCTCGAGGCCATAGTTGTAGGGCTTGCCGTACTCGCAGATCTCCTCGACCAGGAAGCGGTGCTGGTTGACCTTGATCGGGTAGACGCCCTTGTACTGGCCCTTGTAGCCGTACTCGGCGATGGCGCGCCGGAAGCACTCGTTGAGCTCCACGATGCGCGAGCGCAGGATGTCCGAGAAGCGGATCAGCAGCGGCGTGGTGATGCCGCGCTTGCCCAGATCGTCGACCAGCTCTTTCAGGTCGATGTTGCCCTTGCCGGGGCCCGCTGGCGTGACCTCCAGGTTGCCGCGCGCGTTGGCGCCAAAGTACCCGCCGCCCCAGTCGCGCAGCGAGTAGGTCTCGATCGAGTCGGCGACCGACCAACCATGGAGGACGTCTGCGGCGCGCTTGGTGGACATCTTTTCCAGCGATCTACGATCGGCGTGCCATCCGTCGCAAGCAAAGTTTTCGAAGGCCATGGTAAGGATCCGGCATGGCGGTCTACATCGCGATGAATCACTTCCGCATCGACCCCGCGCGCAACGCCGACTTCGAGCAGGTCTGGCGCCAGCGCGAGTCGTTTCTGGCCGAAGTTCCGGGCTTCCGCGAGTTCCACCTGCTGCGCGGCCCGGTCGAGGACGGCGCCCAGCTGTACGCGTCGCACACGGTCTGGGACAGCGAGGCGGCCTTCAAGGCCTGGACCGAGAGCGACGCCTTCCGCAAGGCCCACAGCGGCGCGCGCACCACGGCGGGCTTCCTGCAGGGCCCGCCCCGCTTCGTGGGCTGGCAGGCGGTGACGCTGTGAAGTACACCGTCGACGCCGCCAGCAAGGTCGAGGTCATCGCCACCGCGACGCTGCATGGCGCCATGAAGACGCTGTTCCCCAAGCTGTCGGGTACGCTGGAGGGCGACCCCGCGGCGCTGGCCGACACCGCCAAGGCGGTGGTCCGCCTCAGCATGGCCGACTACGACTCCGGCGACCGCATGCGCGACTGGAAGATGAAGAAGGAGCTCGACCCCGACAAGTGGCCCGAGGCGGTGTTCACGCTGGGCAAGATCGAGGGCGTCACCCGCGACGGCGACAAGCTGAAGGGCAGGGCCACCGGCCTGCTCGAGTACCGCGGCCGCAAGGTCACCCTGACCGCCGACGCCTCCGGCACGCTGGGCGACACCGAGGCCCGCGCCGAGGCCCGCTTCAAGCTGAACCTGAACGACGTCGGGGTGCCGCCGCCCAAGTTCCTGTTCCTCAAGGTGCACGAGATCGTCGAGATCGTGGTGCACCTGGTGGCCAAGCCCGCCCAGGGCTAGAGCGGGCTAGAGCACCTCGAACTCCGCCTCGCGGGCGATGTAGCCGACGTAGCGGTAGTCGCGGATGGCCTGCACCTTGTCGTCCGCGACCTCGAGCAGGATGAAGTACGCCACCTCCGCCGCGCCCGCGACGTGCGCCGCCAGCGCCAGCCGGCCCTCCAGGCGCACCAGCTGCAGCGTGACCTGCTCCTTCGCATAGTTCGTGAAGTACATCCCGACCGCCTTGCCGCGGCGCTGCGACCTGGCCACCAGGTCGAGGCGACAGTCGTCGGCCACCAGGCCGCGCACGCCGTCCCAGTCGCGCGCGTTGAACAGCGCGGCATAGCGATCGAGCGCCCGCCGGGTCTCGGCGTCGGTCGCGCGCGGCGCCTCGTCGTCCTGCAGCGCGCGCAGCCCCGCGCGCCCACGCACCAGCGCCGCCTTCACAGCCTGGATGGTCGTCGCCATGGTCTCCGCGGTCTCCTCCAGCGAATGGCCCAGGACATCCTTCAAGATGACGGCGCTGCGCTGGCTCAGCGGCAGCGCCAGGAACTGGGTCAGCGCGGCGCGCACCACGCCCGGGTCGGGCGTCTCGCTGTAGCCCGCGACGTCGCCCAGGTCGGCGCGCACCTCGGTGCGGCTGTGGCTGTGGCCGCGCAGGAAGTCGACCGCGCAGTTGTGCGCGATCGTGAACAGCCAGGGCCGGAGCGGCGGCACCTCGGGCGACTGGCTCAGGGCATAGAAGGCCCGCGCCAGGGTGTCCTGCACGATGTCCTCGCCCTCGATGACCGACCCGGTCAGGCGCGCACAGTAGCGGTGCAGCGCTGGCCGCACGTCGTCCACCACGGCGAGGAACTGTTCGCGGGCCCGCGCGAGGTCGTCGGCCAGTGGCGTGCTCACCAGGTCAACCTACCACTCACCCGGCACCTGGCGCCGCCCCGGCCGGGTAGTCGCCTGCCAGCGTGACCTCGGTCGTCACCGGCGGGCCATCCGCGCAGCGCGCCTTGATGTCGGCAGTGAAGGCCTTGAACGCCGCCAGCGCGGTGAGCGGATTGTCCGCCCCCGCCACGGTCGCCAGGTGCACGAAGCTGACCCCGTCGGCCAGCCTGAGCACCCGGTACTCGAGCCCCGCCGGGCGCTGCGCCGCCAGCTCGGCGAACACCGCCGCCAGCAGCGCCTCGTGCTCGGCCACCCGCTCGGGCAGCAGCCGGTAGCGCACCATCACGCGCCTCATGACGCGCTCCGCGCCCGCGTGGCCTCGCGCTCGAGGTCACGCGCGTACTGCTCGAACACCGGGCCGAAATCGGGCAGCGAGCCCTTGATCATGGGCAGCATCACCCCGGCGAAGACCTCGACCATGGCGAAGTCGGTGCCGCCGTCCGGGCGCGGCGTCAGCGTGAAGGTGCGCGTGCCCTTGAACATCGGCGCCATGCCGTCGCTCCACACCATGCGCACCCCGGGCTCGAAGACGGTGACCTTGGGCGTGAACGTGCGTGGCGAGATGGGCACCTTCAGCGCCAGCTTGTTGCCCAGCGCGATCTCCCCGGTGATCGAGGTGACGGTGGAGTTCCAGCGCGGGAACTCGGCCGCGCTGGTGAGCAGCGCCCAGATGGTGGCCGGCGGCGCGTCGATGGCGCAGCGCACCGCGCACTCCATGCGAAAGGTCTTGCTGGTCTTGCTGGCCGAGACGGCGAGTCGTTCGCTCATGTCCTGACCACGATCCAGCCACGCAAAAGGATGCGCAGGCAGCGCCGATTCTTCGATCTCGCCGCAGCTACACGGCTTTCCCGCCAAACCTCAAGGCACGATCTCGCACTGACCGCTCTTGCCCGAGCACTTCGGCGGCAGCACCGAGCGCTCCTGGGGACAGGCGCGCGCGCAATCGGTCCGGGTGCGGTCGCTGGCCGGGATGCAGATGAACTTGCACGAACAGTGGTTCATCACCGCGACGCAGGCCAGCTCGGGCTGCGGCGCCGCCGTCGGGGACGCCGTCGGCGACGGCGAGGGCAACATGGTCGGTGACGGCAGCGCGCCGGGATCAGGCGATGTGGTCGGGTCGGGCAGCGGCGACGCCGTGGGTGTCGGCGTCGGCGCCAGCGTCGCGCTGGGGCTGGGCAGCACCGGGCGCCGGTCGTGGCGCTCGCGCGTGCACCCCGCCAGCAAGAGCCCCGCCAGCCCCAGCATCACCATCGCCGCCCGCGCCGTCTGTGCCATATTCCCGCACATCATGTCCGACACCCTGCAGTTCAGCAACGTGACCGCCGTCGCCAAGGCCAACGTCTACTTCGAGGGCAAGGTCGTCAGCCACACCATCCTCCTCGCCGACGGCAAGAAGAAGACCCTCGGCCTGATCTACCCCGGCGAGTACCACTTCGGCACCGACGCCGCCGAGCGCATGGACATCACCGCCGGCCGCTGCAAGATCCGCCTCGACGGCAACCCCGCCTGGCGCGACATCGAGGCCGGCGCCGCCTTCGAGGTCCCCGCCCACTCCGGCTTCGACATCGTGGTCGCCGCCGATGCCGGGATCGCGCAGTACATCTGCTCGTTCGAGTAACCTGCGTCGATGCAGCTCCCGACCCTGCTCGCCGGCCCCATCGTGCGCCGGGTCGAGCCGCGCCGGGTTTGCATCTGGCTTGCCACCAGCATCCGTCCCAGCAGCGCCGAGCTCCATCTGTGGAGCTGGCGCACCGAGGATCGCTTCAAGCGCCGCCTGCCGCGCCCCGAACGCGGCGATCGCATCTCCACCAAGAGCTCGTTCCGCACCGTCGCGCTGGCCCCCAAGCTCTTCGTGACCCTCATCTTCGCCGAGCCCGCGGGTGACTCGCGCATCACCACGCTGCCGGTCAACCAGCTCATCGGCTATGACATCAAGCTGCGCAGCGCGGGCCCACCCTCCGAGTGGACCCTCGCCAGCCTCCTCGGCGAGCCGCTGACCAGCATCAGCTACCCGGGCTTCAGCCAGCCCACCTTCTTCATCCAGCACTTCGACCGCAACAGCGGCAAGGGCCTGTCCCTCCGCCTGCTGCACGGCTCCTGCCGCAAGCTGACCGCCGCCGGCGAGGACGCGTCCATCGCCGCCGACCACATCGTCGCCGACAGCGCGGCCGAGCTGGCGCGCCGCCCGGCCATCCTGATGCTGACCGGCGATCAGATCTACCCCGACGACGTCCCCCTGGAGCTGCGCACCCACCTCAACGAGATCTCCCACGCCTTCCTCGGCACATGGGAGACCATCCGCTGGCGCAGCCAGACCCGCCAGCTGCGCGACCTCACCGACACCGACCGCGCCCAGCTCGGCGCTGACATCCGCATCGACGCCAAGCGCCAGCTCTACGGCTTCGGCGAGTTCGCGGCCATGTACCTGCTGGCCTGGAACGAGAAGCTATGGCCCGCCTCCTGGGCCAGCCTCGACGACGAGACCGCACAGGCGCTGGAGCGCAGCAGGACCGCCCTGCCCAAGGTGCGCCGCCTCTTCGCCAACACGCCGACCTACATGATCTTCGACGACCACGAGATCACCGACGGCTGGAACTTCAACCAGCGCTGGGAGGTCGGCGTCTACCAGACCGAACTGGGCAACCAGCTGCGGGACAACGGGCTGGCCGCCTACTGGGCCTTCCAGCACTGGGGCAACGATTCGGCACGGTTCGACGCTGCCTTCATGCGCGCCACTGACAGGTGGACGGACGATCGAGAGGCTGCTTGCGACCTGTTGCGGAGGAACCACTGGTTATTCGCCGCCGCGACGACGCCTCCACTGATCGTGCTCGACACCCGGACCTACCGGGGCGCGGAGGGCGGCAACGAGGCAGGTCCTCCGGCGCTCATCGATCCGAATGCGGGTGGGCTCCGTGCTGTCGTTGAAACGGCGCGTCGGGCCGGCCAGCGCGCTGGCGATGTGCTTCTCGTGGTCTCCGCGGCCCCCGTCTTCGGTGTGCGCAGCTTCGAGCGCGCCGTTGGCGCTGCCAGAGCCAGGGAGGAGGATGCCGAGCTGTGGGGCAACTGCCCAGACGGGCTGCGCGCACTGATGTCGACGCTCTCCCAGGAGCTGCGTGCGGGGCGGGTCGTCTTCTTGTCTGGCGACCGGCACTATGGCTTCACGACCGAAGCTGTGTACTGGCTTGGAGTCGGCTACGACAACCCGGTTTGGCCGCGGGATCCCACCGCGATTGGGATCTCGGTTGCGCAGTGTGTCAGCAGCGGCCTTCGGCAACGCAACCAGTCGATCGCTAGATCTGGCGCCTTTCGGCGGAAGATCCGTGAGATGTGGACCGACGAGTGGCTTGGAGTTGGGGGCAGTGTCCCCGGTCCGCCCGCCTGGACGGAGTTCATCCAGATCCTGTCGCCGAGAGCCGGGGGGCTCAAAGGACCGCAACTCGAGCCTCAGACCAACGTGGGCCTGGTATCGTTGCATGCCACCGGCATCGTCCACACCCTGTTGGGCGTCGACGACGGCCAAGTCATCACTCTCGGCGAATCCAAGGCGGATCTACCTCGGCGCTGAGCTGGGCACCAACAGGGTGTCTGCAGACGCGTGCTTGGTGATGACGACGTCTCTCTCGGTGTCGCCCACCGCGATGAGGTTGCCGACCTGGTCTGACGTGAAGGCGCGGACGCTGTGCTCCCTGAAGGCGGTCCGCCGGAGGATCTCGCCCTCTCGAGAGATCTGGAACAATTCGCCGTCGCCCAGCACAAGCAGCGCGCCGTCGTGGCTGGCGGCCAGGGCCGGCGTTCGGTCCCCCTTGGCTAGGCGGCTCTCGAGGGGGCGTTTCCACAGCAGTGCGCCATCTCGGGCGAAAGCCAGGACCGACGTGCTGTTCCCCGTTCCAAGAAGGTCCTCCGTGGCGGCGATGATCCGGCCATCGGGTAGGACCAGCACGTCTTTCACGAGCTGGCCATACATCGGATACACGGTGCCTTCGAGCTGGACCTGCCACTGAACGGTGTTGTCGGGCGCCAGACGAATGACCACCGGCTCGCCGCCGTCGCTGCTGGTGCTGTTGGCTGCCACCAGGACAGCGTCGTCCTCCGTCATGGTCACCGCAGCACAGGTCGGCTGGGCCAATCCCGGGAACACCGACCGTGTCCACACCACCTCGCCTTCGGCATCGAGCCGCTCCAGCTTGCCGCCCCCCCGGGAGTTCGCCCGGGTGCACACATACACACCGCCGCCGCGGATTGCCGCCAGGCTGCTGGGAGTCTGCTCGAGCGTGTGCGTCCACAGCACCCGCCCGCCCGGGGAGAACTTGCGCACCTCGCAGCAGAACGATGCCGCATAGACGTTGCCCACGTCGTCCGTCGCCAGATCCTGGACCCACGCCGCCCGGTGGCCGACATCGAGCCGGCGCCGCCACAGCACCTTGCCGTCCTGGTCGAGCTTGACCACGAACCCTTCGTCGTCCTGTCGCCAGGGCCGGGGCCGTTTTCGCACCCCCTCGGCGCCGCCCACCAGCACGTTGCCGACGGTGTCCGTCGTCACCACCCAGGAGTAGTCCAGCAGCCCGGCTGCCCCCGCATAGACCCGCTGCCAGCTGACGCCTGCGCGCAGCGGCCTGGGCGCTGGCATCGGCGTCTCGATGTCGTCCTGGTTCGCGGCCCCGCGGACCTTGCGCTCACAGCCCGCCGACGACGACATCAGCAGCGCAAGGGCCAGCAACCTCGATGTCGCGAGCCTCGTCATTCTTGCCGCACCGACCTCGAGGCCCTCATCGTGCCCCGCCGGGCGCCTGCCGACGACATGTTATCGTGCGCGCCCGAGGTGACCATTGGCGCCGATTCGCCCGATGCTCGCGCCGTACGCGAGCTTGTATGTCGCGACCTACGAGCCACTGCTGCTCTCGTGGCTCAGCGAAAACCAGATCCAGGATCTGCGCAAGCACCTCGTGCAGCGTGTCATCCTCGCGCCACCGGCGCCAGTGACACCCGCTGATGGGTCGCCGCGGTTGGCGCTGGCCACGACCACGATGTCGCGGCTCCGCATGCTGGGACGCGTGGTGCTGCCTGCGGATCGCCCGGAAACCGACGGCTCGATTCCTGGCCGCGTCTCCGCCACGCACGAGAGCCGGGCGGACTTTGCCGCTGGCCTCGACGCGCTGCTGGCCGATCCGACCCTGACGCTACCGGGCCTCAGGGATGGACTCACCCAGATGGGGTTTGCGCACTTGCTCGGGGACAAGATCGAACTGGGTCTCTCGCCGATCGGAATTGCGCATCTCTACCGGCAGCTCTACTTCGATGGAGGCGCCGGGCTCGGCCCGGTCGAGCAGGTGTTTGCCATCGCCCCGGGCGAGGAGCTGGAGGTCGTCCAGGAGATGGTGCGGCGCCAGACCTACGAACGTGAGGAGTCGTTCGGGAGCGAGAGCTCCATCGAGAACGAGCGCGAGGTCAAGAACGAGGAGGAGATCTCCGACCAGGTGCAGAGCCGCATCGGCCGCGACATGCACGTGGCGATCTCGGCCCACGGCGAGGGTTCCGTGGGAGTCTACAGCGGCGGTGCCAGCGCCAGCTACGATCTCACCCTGTCGACCGAGCAGTCGCGTGAGCTGACCCGTCGGCGCATGAACCAGGTGACGACGCGGAGCGCGGAGACGGTGCGCAAGACCTACAGCCTGCGGACACGCAGCGTCAGCGATGTCAGCGAGCGCTCCGCCGTGCGTCGCACCCTGCGCAACCCGAGCGCGGCTCCCGTCAACTATGCGTTGCGCCGGGTCATGCGGCGGGTCGACGTCCGGCTGCAAGAGCTGGGGCCGCAACTCGTCTGGCAGTTGCACGTGACCGACCCCGGCGGTCGCCTCGCCCGCGGGCAGATGGTGGTCTTCCAGGACAGCCCCGCTGCACCTGGCGACCTGCCCCCCGACGCCCCGCCAGAGCCGAGGTTTGGCCAGGAGACCGGGACGGCGACGGTTCGGGTCGTCCGCGATGATCTGGACGGCCCGTTGGATGTGGCCCTGGGGAAACCAGGCACGATCAAAATCTCCATCCCCGGCAATCCGCTCCGCGTCTACACGGGCCTCTCCGTGACCGACCTCTCCGACGCGTCAGCGAGTCTCAGCGATGCTCCGGCGCTGATGGGTGACGCGACCACGCGGGAGCCGTCCACTCCGGGGCAGGACGAGACCTCGGTGACGTTCAGTGCCAGGCTCGCTCGCGGCAAGAGCACCGAGGTCGTGGTCCAGTATGTCGTCTACTTCAAGCCTTCGGACGCGGCCATCAAGGACTGGCAGGATCAGGTCAAGGCCGCGAACGCTCGCTGGCAGTCGGCGCAGCGCATGGAGCAGTTCGAGCGCGCGCGCAAGCTGGTCGAGCAGCGCAGCCGTATCCGCCCCCGCCCCGCCGCGGATCTGCGTGAAGAAGAGCGCTACGAGATCCTGGCCCGCATGATCGAGGGCGCGTTTCCGCCTGGTGGCCCGCGGCCGGGGCCCCTCGAGGTCGAGCTGTTTCATCGCTACTTCGACCTGTCGGCGCTGTTTTACTACGCGCACCCCTGGTGGTGGCAGCCGCGGCTGGGGAGTGGCCGCAGCTCCTACGACATCACCGACGAGAGCGAGCCCGCGAAGTTCGGGGCATCCCTGGGGTGGCTGCTGCAGCAGGACGGTGATCGGCGCCGCAACGAGTTCCTGAACAGCCCCTTCGTGCGCGTGTGCATCCCCATTCGGGCGGGCATGGAGCGCGCGGCGATTGGCTGGCTCGCAGCGCACTTCGAGGGCGAGCGCGGCCTCGATCTCACCGCCGACAGTCGACTCAGCCAGCTACTCGGTGCGCTCGGTGCGCGCCGACAGGCCGAAGCCGCGGCGGGCTCGGGGCCCCACTATGCGACGGTCGTCGGCGACGCGGCTCCAGGACCGGAGAGCGATCCGGCGCACACGCCGTTCCCGATCGTCGACGCGTTCCAGCTCCTGGTGCCGACCGATGGCTTCGCGTACCAGACGCTGGAGGTCGAGGACGGCGCCTAGCACCTGTCTCAGTAGCTGTACAGCCCGGCGATCTCGGTCGTCACGCCCGAGGTGAAGACCACGCGGGCGCAGTGCTGCGCGGCGTGGAGGTAGCCGCGGCTGCCCAGCAGGCCTTGCAGGTCTTGATAGCGGTTGGGCGCCGGGTTGAAGTCCCACACGTAGATGATGGGATAGGTGTTCTCCATCGGGTCGGCGCCGAAGCTGAAGGCCACGCCGCGGCTCGAGGCGGTGGCGTCGTGCTGGTAGTCGGAGGTGTGGCGCACCGAGAGGCGCGGCTGGCCGGTCTGCGCGTACAGGATGAGGTGGGTCGGGAAGCTGAAGGTCTTGTAGTCGGTGACCACGCCGCCCGAGTAGGTCAGCAGCGCCTGGGTGTGCGGGACCGGGGTGCCCCAGGCGCCACAGGTGTCGGGGGTCGCGCCGGTGCAGCTGCGGGTGCGGCGCATCAGGGTCGCGTCGGCGAGCTTGCTGCGCGGCGCGGCGCCGAGCAGGGTCAGCGCCTCGCTGCTGGTCAGCGCGGGGGCGGCGCAGCTGCCGGGATCGAACGGGTCGGTGCTCACAGTCGCATCGGGCGCGGCGTCGGCCATCAGCATGGCGTCCGCGGGGGCGGCATCCGCGCTCGCGCCGGCATCGCCCGTCGCGCCGGCGTCCGCGCTCGCGCCGGCATCGCCCGTCGCGCCGGCGTCCGCGCTCGCGCCGGCATCGCCCGTCGCGCCGGCATCCGCGCTCGCCGCGTCGTCCCCGGTGGCACCATCGCTCGATGTGCTGGCGTCGCCGCTCGCGGCGTCGTCCCCGGCGCCCGCGTCGTCGCCCACGGCGGCGTCCACGCTGACGCTGGCATCGTGCCCACCGCCACCACCGGACGAACCGCAGCCCGCGGCCAGCAGGAGCAGCGCGCTCAGCGCAAACCGGACATGACGCGAGGCGGACACGGTGCCCAGTCTACGGCAGCTGGCACCTCGCCTTCCTCTTGATGGTAGGCTGGCCGGGCGTGGAGGTGATGGAGACGGCGCTGGCGCGCGTGCTGGAGTCGGCGCGCTGCGCCTTCGTGGGGCGCGCGGCCGAGCTGGAGGCCCTCGACGCCGCCATCGCCGCGGGCGCACGCCTCATCACGGTGGTCGGACCACCCGGGGCAGGCAAGTCCCGCCTCGCCGCCGAGGCCGCCAGCCGCCACGCAGCAGCCGTCGCTGCACCCGCGGCTGCACCCCCGCTGTGGATCGAGCTGCAAGAGGCCGACAGCGCCGAGGCCGTCCTCGCGCTGCTCGGCAAGGCGCTGGCCACGCCGCTGCCTGGCGTCATCGGCGCGGGTGACGACCTCGCCGCCGTCACCGCGGCGCTGGTCGCCCGTGGCCCCGGCCTGGTCGTGCTCGACGAGCTCGAGCACGTGCTGCCCATCGTGCGCCCGCTGCTGACCCGCTGGCTGGCCGACGCGCCCGGCACCACCTTCATCACCACCTCGCGCGAGCGCACCGGCCTCCCCGGCGAGCGCGCCCTCGACCTCGGCCCGCTGGCGCTGCCCGGCCCCGGCGAGGACCCCCTGGCATCAGCCGCCGCGCAGCTGTTCATCGCGCGCGCCACCGCCGAGCACCCGCGCTTCCGGGTGTCGGCCGTCGATGGCGCGCTGGTCGCCGCCATCGTGACCGCGCTCGACGGGCTGCCGCTGGCCATCGAGCTGGCGGCGGCGCGCCGATGCTCAGCCTGCGGCAGCTGCACGACAACCTCGGCCAGCGCTTCCAGCTCCTCACCGAGGTGGGCGCCAGCGCCAGGGCCCCGCGCAGCCTGCGCGCCGCCATCGCCTGGTCGTGGCACCTCTTGCGCCCGCACGAGCAGCGCGCGCTGGCCCAGTGCGCGGTGTTTCGCGGCGGCTTCTCGCTCGAGGCCGCCGGCGCGGTGATCGATCTCGCGGCCCACCCCGAGGCGCCGTGGACGCTCGACATCTTGCAGGAGCTGCGCAGCAAATCGCTGCTCTTCAGCATGTCCGCCCCCACCGGCGAGACCCGCCACGCGCTCTACGACAGCATCCGCGACTACGCCGCCGCCGCGCTGGCCGAGCAGGCCGACCGCGCCGCCACCGAGCAGCGTCACGCGGCCTACTTCCTCGCCGCCGCCGAGCTGCGTGCCCGCCCCGGCGCCAGCCCCAGCCGCGGCGCCCTCGCCATCGACGGCCCCGACGCCCTGCGCGCCCAGCGCTGGCTCGCGCTGGAACACGACAACCTGCTGGCGGTCCACCAGCGCGCCCTCGCCGCCGCCCCGCCCGCGCACGACCACGCGCTGCGCGCCGCGCTGGCCCTGGGCGCCCTGCTGGCCCGCCAGGGGCCGGTCAGCCAGCAGGTCGCGCTGCTCGATCAGGCGCTGGCCGGAAGCGACCTCCCCGCCGACGCCCTGGTCGCCGCCGCGCTCGAGATGCGGGGCAACGCCCGCCGCATCCTCGGCGACATGGCAGGCAGCGCCGCCGACCTCGCGCGCGGCGTCGACCTGGCGCGCCACCTGGGCGACGACCGGCTGCTCGGCCGCCTGCTGTCGGCGCAGGGCACCCACGCCGCCGCGCGCGGCAACCTGGCCGAGGCGCGCGCCTGCTTCGCTGCCGCCCGCCCGCTGCACCAGCGCGCCGGCGACGCCCAGGGCGAGGGCTCGACCGTCGGCACGCTGGGCCACCTGGCCATGAGCCAGGGCGCGCTCGACGAGGCGCGCGCCGACTACCTTGACGCAGTGGCGCTGTTCCGTCGCGCCGGCGACTGCCGCGGCGAGGCCATCTCGCTGTCGGGCCTGGCCGCCATCGAGCACGGCCTCGGCCACCTCGACGAGGCCCAGCTGTTCTTCCAGCAGGCGCTCGCCATGCTGGCCGAGGTCGGCGAGCGTCGCTACGCCGCGGTCTCCAGCGGCCACCTCGGCCTGGTCGAGCTCGAGCGCGGTCGCCTCGACGAGGGCCGCCGCCTGCTCGAGCGCTCGATCCAGGACAACCGCGCCTTCGGCAACCGCCGCGTCGAGGGCCTCTTCCTCGAGTACCTGGGCGCCTGCCTGCGCGAGCAGGGCGATCGCGACGCCGCGCGCGCCGCGCTCGCCACCGCGCTACGCCTGGCCGACGAGGTCGGCAACGTACCGGCCCAGGTCCTGGCCCTGTGCGAGCAGGCCCAGCTCGATCTCGACGCCGGGCAGCTCGCCGTCGCCGAGCAGCGCATCAGCGAC
The DNA here is from genome assembly GCA_044229835.1 of Polyangia bacterium. Classification (GTDB taxonomy): domain Bacteria; phylum Myxococcota_A; class Polyangia; order Haliangiales; family JADYYK01; genus JADYYK01. The sequence continues at coordinate 64,936 of JBGASF010000008.1, forward strand.
GCCCGCACCCGCGCCGAGTCGGTCAGCGACGAGGTCGGCCTCGCCGTGGTCGCCCTCACCGAGGGCTGCCTCGCCCTCGCGAGCACGAGCACGAGCACGCTGGCTCGCGCCCGCGCCAGCGACGACCACCTCATGCTGCTGGCCGCCACCAGCTACGACGTCCGCCACGCGCGCACGCTGCTGACCCGCGCGCTCGACCGCGCCGCCACGCCGCCCCTCCGCCTCGAGCGCCACGGCCGCTGGTTCGCGCTGCCGAACCAGCCGCCGGTCAGCCTGCTGCGCCGCCACGCCCTGCAGCTGGTCCTGGCCCGACTCATCGCCGAACGTGTTGCGAACCCCTGGCACCCCCTCGAGGTCGACACCCTGCTCGAGGCCGGCTGGCCCGGCCAGCGCCCGAGCGCCGACTCCGGCGCCAGCCGGGTCTATGTCGCCATCTCGATGCTGCGCGGTATGGGCCTCGCGGCCCACCTGGTGCGCGCCGGCTCGGGCTACCTGCTCGACCCCAAGCTGCCCATCGACATCATCGACGACCCATCCTGAGCGCCTGCGCCTACGCCCGCGCCCAGCGGCGGCGGCCGCGGCGGCGTCCAGTCCAGCCGCTCGAGCTGCCCCTCGTCGGCCAGCCGCTCCAGCTGCTCGCGCGTCACCACCGCGCCGGGCCCGCCCCCCAGCAGCCCGACCGCGCGCTCCAGCGCCGCCACCTGCGCCGGATCGGTGACCGCCACAGCACCCTGGCCGACCTCCACGCGCGTGCGCATCGAGAACACGCCGCCCACCACCAGCCCACCCGGCTCCGATCGTCCGCGCACCGACACATCGACATTGCACACGTCCCTCCGCGCTCCTCGCGGCCACCTGAGCTGCCCGCGCACACTCCCGCGCGCCGGCACCACTGCCTCGGCGAACACGTCACTGACCGGGTGCACCTGCCTCGCCACCTCTCCCGGCGCACACGGCACCAGCCGGTACTCCAGCGCCTCCAGCCGCGCGCTCTCCTCCGCGGCCAGGTTCTTCAGCGTCACCTCGATGACCTGGTCGCCGTCCGCCGTCACCCGCGGATGCGGCTGATACAGCACCTGGAGCTGCACCCGCCCGTCACTCTCCTCCAGCTCCTCGAAGCGATTCCTGAAGCTGACGTCGATGACCCCGCGCGCCAGCACCTCACCGCGCGCCGACAGCGCCTCGACCCGCACCAGGTAGGTGCTGATGCGCCGCCCCGGCCCGCGCGCCTCCTCGTCGGGGAAGTCATGGCGCGCCCGCACCTCCGTCGTGGTCACCCGCGCCGAGCCATCACCGAAGTCCCACCCGAAGCGCGCCGCCGTCTCGCGCCCCCCCGCGAACCTCCCGGTGAAGCGCACCGCCTCCTCGCGCTCGCCGGCCTGATCCGCCGCCAGCCACAGCGCCGCCCCGCGCGCCTCGCAGTCCATCACCTCCACGACGCCGGCGCCGGCCACGCGCCCGCCGCTCACCGGCTCCCCGATCGACACCGGGATCTCGACCCGCCCCGGCGCGGCGTCGGGCAACACCAGCGCGACCTGCCAGCCCAGCTTGCCGCCGATCAGCGGCAGCAGCCACTCGGCGCGCCCCTCGTCATGCTCCGCCCGCATGCGCACCACGACCTGCTGATCACGACAGATCCGCGCCGGCTCCACGCTGACCTCGACGATCCGGTAGGGCAGCACCTCGCTGCTCGGCGCCACCGCGGCGACCGGGGCAGGCGACACCGTCACCGGCGCAGGCGGCGCACCGACAGCGTGCCTTGCCGTGACGACGCGCGCCGGCCGCGCCCGCTCGCCGCTCGCCCGCGGAGCGTCCCCCGACCACGCCCACCACGACACGAGCCCCGCCAGCAGCAGCACGCCCACCAGCGCGCCCGCCACCCTAGAGCGGGTTCGCACAGCTCGTCCCCGGCGGGCAGAACGGGCCCGCGCCACACTGGCAGCGCGAGTAGTTCGGCGTGTACCCGCCAGGCCCGTAGCCGCAGCCCTTGTCGGGCCCCCAGTCACACAGGAACGCCTGCCAGGTGCGCCACTCGTAGTAGCCGCCGGTGTACGTCACCGGCTCCTTGGCGCCCTGGTACCCCGCCGCCAGCTGGGTCGGGCTGACCACGCTGGTGATCGGCACGCTCCAGTTCTGCGCCACCTCCTCCCACCAGTTGTCCCACACGAACGAGTTCACCACCTGGTTGGCCGCGTGCCTGAAGGCGTCGTTGCCATAGAACAGCGCCGCGTACCAGGGCTGTCCACCCGCCTGCGCGCGCTGGAACACCGCGCTGTACATCGCGCTGGCCGCGCCCTGCGTCACGCTGGGCGGGTAGTAGCGCGGCGCCGACCGCGGCATCGCGCACGAGTCGTTCATGTACTGCACGCACATGCCGTTGCTGACGTCGCGCGAGTACCCCGCCAGCCGGTAGCCCGACGGCGTCGGCCCGCAGCCGGCACCGTAGTAGGGCGACTTGTTGGGTGCCGCACCGTGCAGCACGGTGCTGGTCGGATAGCCGCGCAGCTGGCCGGCATAGTCGGCGTTGGTCTGGTAGTTCCAGCCGCCGTGGGTCTGATACATCGGCTGCAACCCGCCCACGATGGGGTGGTGGATCTGGCTGGCGGTCTGGATCTTGGTGTCGTCGCCCTCGCTCTGCGACATGTAGAAGCCGTCGTACGACTCCACCATCACCACGTGATCGTGCTGCTCGCCCAGCGCATCCATGATCGGGCGCAGCGTCCCGTTGGGCCGCGTCGCCAGCACCACGGCGTCACCATTGTCGGCGTTGGTGTAGCGCCCGCTGACGTAGCTCCAGCCCGAGGTCTCCACGATCCAACAGCACTGGTCGGCGCGCGCGCTGGCCGCGCCCAGCGCCAGCACCCCCAGCCCGCTCGCCACAACCCCCAACCATCCACAGCCACGCTTCTTCATGTGGTCGTCCTCCAGCCGATTCAAATCGGCTGGAAAACCCTCGCACACGAACGCCGCGCCCCGACCTAAAGGATCCTAAAATCCCCCTGATTCGCCCTGGAAATCACGCCATCCCGCGCCGCGTCAAGGCGCGGTCAAGGTCTCCAGCGCCTCGGCGACCTCGTCGCGGATCTCGAACCAGCGCGCCACCGGCGCCAGCAGCACCACGGCATAGCCGGCCTCCTGCCCGCGCAGGATCCAGACCTCGTAGCGCAGGCGCTCGTCCTGCTGCGAGGTCTCGCCGGCGTAGTAGGCCACCTCGCCGGGCAGGTCCAGCTTGCCCGGGCTCTTGCCCCTGGGCGCGCCGGGGTCGGTGCCACCGAGCGCGCGCAGCACGCCCTCCTTCAGCTTGGGCCAGGGGTCGTCACCCTGCGCCATCGCCATCGACGTGATGATGAGGCCGGCCTGCGCCGGCCCCTCGGCGACCGGCACCACCAGGGCCAGATACGACCCGGTGAAGCGCGCCGCGTCCGCCAGCTGCGTCATGATCAGCCAGTCGACCGGGTAGCGCACCGACCAGCGATGCTTGGTGTTGCGGTAGGTCGCGCGCGCGCCCGCCACCGCCAGCGAGAAGCCGCGCGCCGGCGCCGTCAGCGGCGCCAGCGGCTGCCCGCTGGCCAGCGCGGCGTCGAGCTCGTCGGCCATCGCCTTGGCCTGCTCATCGTCGGGGCGCGCGTCGAGGTACTCCTGCAAGGTGACACGCGCCTCCTTGGCGCGACCCGCGCCGCGCTGCGCGCTGGCCAGCACCACCAGCACCGCCAGGCGCTCGTCCCCGCTGGCGCGCTTGGCCTCGCCGTCGAGCAGGGTGATGGTCTCGGCGAAGTGGAAGCGCTGGTTCTGCAGCGCGCCCAGCAGCACCTTGTCCTGCGTGGTCTTGGTCTTCTGCACCAGCTGGCCGCCCAGGCCGATGGCGATCTCGAGCGCGCCATCGACGCCCAGCGCGTGCTCCACCGCGGCGACCTGCATGGCCGCGCGCAGCGCCTTGGTCCCGGTCTCGTCGGGCGCGATCAGCGGCAGCACCTCGTGCAGCTCGCGGCTGGCCTCCAGGCGCAGGCGCACCCGGTCGGCGTCCTTGGCGGCCAGCGCCTGCGGCTCGACCTCGTTCAGCCAGGCCTCGGTGGCGGCCAGCTTGCGCCCCGCTGCGCCGGGCGCCAGCTGCGAGATGGCGGGCAGATCCTCCACTGGCGGGATGGGCGCCAGCTCGCGCGACTTGACGTAGCGACGGCAGCCCCCGACCGACGTCGCCGCGAGCAGCAGGAGCGCCAACCTCTTGGTCTTCATCGCGCGCATGATTACCACGTTCCGACCCCTGGTCGCGCGCCCCGGTTGCATGGCCGCCGTGCCGTCCAGGGCGATTGACTTTTGTTTAACAACTGACTAAACCGGCGGCTGTGAGTGTTTTGTCTACCAGCAGCAACGGGAAGCGCGGGCGGGGTGTTCGGTCGGCGACCGACACGCGGGTCAAGATCCTCGAGGCGGCGCGCGCGGTCTTCGCGGCGCGCGGCTTCGACGGCGCTCGCATGCGCGCCATCGCCAGCAAGGCCCGGGTCAACCTGGCCCTGATTCACTACCATTTCGGCGGCAAGGAGCTGCTCTACGAGTCGGTCATCGAGTCGGCCTTCGCCGAGATCGCGTCCTCGACCGAGCGGGTCGCGCTGACCATCACCGACCCTTACGCCGCGGTCGGCGCGTTCGTCGATCTCATCACCGACTACTTCGTGCACAACCACGAGGTCCAGGCCATCGTGTCGCGCGAGTCCGCCGACGGCGGGCGCCGCATGAAGGCCGTCGTCGAGCGCAGCCTCAAGGTGCCCTTCACCCTGGCCGCCGGCTTCTACGAGGAGGCCGCCCGCAAGGGCCTGGTGGCGCCCTTCGACGGGCGCCACTGGGTGGTCAACGTCTTCGGGATGATCGCATGGTATTTCCACAACTTGAAGGTCGTGGAGATGCTGTGGCCCGAGGATCTCGAGGCGCCGTCGGTGGTCGCCCGCCGCAAGGCCGAGATGACCCGCCTCATCCTCGACGGCATCCGCCCGCGCAACTGAAGCGCCGCCGCCTCAGCGCGAGGCTGTGCGAGACGACAGCGCGACCAGGTAGCGCTCGACGCGGTTCTGATCCGCCTCGGTCAGCTTGGCGCGCTGGGCCATCTCACCGATGAGGTGCGGCCACTCGGTGGGGCCGTGCTGGCTGGGCTGGTACAGCACGTGGCAGCTGCCGCAGCGCGACTGGTAGACGTCACGGCCCTGCTGCAGCTCGGCCAGGGTCAGGCCGGGATAGCGCGACGACACCCGGCCCAGATCGGCCGTGGTCGGCGTCGGCGGTGGCCGGGTGCATCCGACCGCCAGCAGGCCGAGCCCCGCCAGCAGCAGCGCGCTCCCGAATCGTCTGATATTGAGAACCAACATCAATTTCACCGATCCTCAAGCTAGTCGCTCGCACCCCCTGCTGTCAAGCGCACCCCCGTGCGCTGGCGCACCCCGCAGTGCGCCTTGCGTGAGGGCCCGCGCTTCTTCACACTGAAGAGGAAGCCACTGCAATCAGGTCGACGAGGAGGGTTCGTGTCCACGCCCGCGCAGCACCCACCGCAGCTCCGCCCCGTGCTCGTCGGGCTGGCGCTGTGCGGCCTGGGGCTCGCGGTGCTGACCCTGCTGGTGCCCTGGCGCGCCACGCCCGCCGAGCGAGCGCCCGCCGCGGCCGCCCCGGCGCCGGTGACCGCGCTGCCCGCCGGTGATCGGGTCGGCCCCGACGGCATCGGCCGCGCCCTGCAGTACACCCTGACCCTCGAGGGCGACGGGATCTACGGCACCGGCTTCCTGGTCGACCCCGCGCGCGGCCTGGCGGTCACCGCCTGGCACGTGGTCTCCGACATGAAGGCGCCGCGGGCGACCTTCTATGACGGCCGCGTGGTCAACGCCCGCCTGGTCGCCAGCGACAAGAAGCTCGACCTCGCGCTGCTCGAGCTGCCGCCGCAGCCGGGGCTGTCGGCGCCCGCGCTGGGCGACGTCACCGCGATGCAGCCCGGCGACGAGGTGTTCTCGGTCGGCGCCCCGCGCAAGCTCGGCTTCACGGTGTCGCGCGGCATCGTCAGCTTCGTGGGCCGCACCATGGAGGGCGCGCGCTATCTGCAGGCCGACATGTCGATCAACGACGGCAACTCCGGCGGCCCGGTGATCGACGCCCACGGCCGCATCGTCGGCGTCATCTCCTTCATCTACCGGCGCGCGCAGGGGCTGTCGTTCGCGCTGCCCATCAACTACGTCGTGGATCGCTGGGCCGAGCGGCTGGCGCCGACGACGCCGCTGGAGAAGGCGCATCGCGCAGCCTATCTGGAGCGTTTTGCCGCGTGGCAGCGCCTGACCACTCCGGGCCCGCTGCGCAGCGAGGGCGCCAAGGGCAGCGATTAGCCCCCTCGAAGCGAAGCTTCGAGGAGCGCTATTCCGCTCCGTTTCCGGGATCCAGAAACTATCGGCGTCCCGAATTTGCTACCGACGCGCGATCCGATCCTGCGCGTGATCTGTCAAGATTGAAACACGCTCACGCGGGGTGCTACCCACCATCTGTTCCAAAGGTGGATGGGTGAAGGAGCCATGAAGCTCGCGCTGACGCACAACCTCAGGTTGACCGATTCCGAGGACGAGGCGGAGTTCGACTCTGCTGAAACGGTGGAGGCGATCGCGAACGCCCTCGGAGGTGCCGGCCACGAGGTCGAGCGCATCGAGGTGTCGGGCCCCGCGTCGCATCTGGCGTCGCGACTCGAAGCCTTCGGCCCCGACCTCATCTTCAACATCGCCGAGGGCAAGCGCGGACGCACGCGCGAGGCCTTCTACCCGGCCTTCTTCGAGGAGCTCGGCTTCCCGTACACCGGGTCGGACGCCTACGTCCTCACCGTCACCCTCGACAAGTGGCTGACCAAGCTGGTCCTGGCCGCGCACGGCATCGACTCGCCGCGCGGCCGCCTGGTCACGCCGTCGGATCTGCCGCGCATCTCGGAGGGCTCGCTGCCGCACCTGGCGCTGCCCGTCATCGTCAAGCCCAACTACGAGGGCTCGTCCAAGGGTGTGTGCGACGACTCGGTCGCGCGCGACGCGCGCCAGCTGTCGCGCCTGCTGCAGAAGACGCTGGATCAGTTCCCGTCCGGCGTCCTGGTCGAGGAGCTCATCGCCGGCACCGACGTCACCGTCGGCCTGCTCGAGGGCGTGCACGCCGACAGCCCCGACGAGGAGTGGGGCGGCGTGCTGCACCCGGTCGACTACAACATCGAGCCGTCGGCGCGCTCCAAGTACAACATCTACGACTACCGCCTGAAGAGCACCGAGTCCTCGATGGTCTCGGTGCGCTGCCCGGCCGACCTGCCGCGCGACGTGCAGATCCGCCTGCGCTCCATCGCGCGCACCGTGTTCCGCGCCATCGGCGTGCGCGACATGGGCCGCATCGACTTCCGCCTCGGCGACGACGGGCGGATCTATCTGCTCGAGGTCAACGCGCTGCCCTCGCTGGAGAAGGGCTCGAGCCTGTTCTCGGCCGCCGCGCGCGAGGGGCTGACCTACGACAGCGCCATCCAGTCGATCGTGCACTCGGCCGCGCTGCGCTGGAAGCTGCCCATCACCGGGCCGGTGCGCTCCAAGAAGCGCGACACCGCGGTGCGCGTCGGCTTCATCTACAACATGAAGCGCGTCGACTCCAAGACCGGGGGCGACGCCGAGGCCGAGTTCGATCCGCCCGAGACCATCAACGCCATCTCGGACGCCATCTCGTCGCACGGCCACGCCGTCATCCACCTGGAGGCCACCCCGGATCTGCCGCGCCTGCTGGCGGAGTCGGGCGTCGACCTGGTGTTCAACATCGCCGAGGGCGTCGGCTCCGGCGTGCGCGGCCGCGAGGCCCAGGTGCCCGCGCTGTGCGAGATCGTCGGCATCCCGTACACCGGCTCGGACAGCTCGACGCTGGCCATCGCGCTCGACAAGGCGCTGACCAAGAAGGTGCTCAAGCAGCACGGCATCCTGACCCCCGAGTTCCAGCTGATGCAGACCGGGCGCGAGCGGCTGTCGCCCAACCTCAAGTTCCCGGTCATCGTGAAGCCCAACGCCGAGGGCTCGTCCAAGGGCATCGGCTCGGCCTCGGTGTGCGACGACGAGGCGCGCCTGCGCACCCTGGTGCGCGAGCTGGCCGAGAAGTACGACCAGCCCGCGCTGGTCGAGGAGTACATCACCGGCCGCGAGTTCACCGTCGGCCTGCTCGGGGGCAGCCGCCCGCGCGTGCTGCCGCCGATGGAGATCCTGTTCAAGGACAAGGGCAACGAGCGGCCCGTGTACGACTACACCATCAAGCAGGAGTGGGAGAAGCACGTCTCCTACGAGTGCCCGGCCAAGCTGACCGCGACCGAGCTCGAGAACGTCAAGCGCGCCGCGCGCGACACCTTCCTGGCGCTGGGCTGCCGCGACGTCGCGCGCGTCGATCTGCGCATGAACGCGGCCGGCCTGGTCTACGTCCTCGAGGCCAACCCGCTGCCCGGGCTGACCCCCGACTACTCCGACCTGGTGCTGATCTCGAAGGCCGCCAACATCAGCTACCACACGCTGATCGGCGAGATCCTGGCCGGCGGCCTCAAGCGCCTGCGCGAGAAGCGCCGCGATCAGCAGGAGGATCGCGCCGAGGCCAAGCGCGCCGCCGAGCGGGCGGAGAAGCCGGTCGAAAAGCCGGCGGCCGCCGTCACCAGCAATGGCAACGGCGGCAACGGCAACGGCAACGGCCACGTGAATGGCAACGGCAACGGCAAGCTCCCGGGCGGCGCGGTGACCTCCACCAAGCCGGGAGAGGTCGGATAGCCGATGCCTGACGCCGATCGGCAGCGCCCGGCTGGGGCTGCGCCGCGGCGTCTGCGTGACTTTGGCATCGCGCTGGGCCACTACCCGACCGGGCCCGAGAACGCCCTGACCGACGTGCCCGGCGTGCGCGTCGGCCACACCACGCTGATCCAGGGTGACGGCCCGCTGGTGCCCGGCAAGGGCCCGGTGCGCACCGGCGTCACCGCCATCGTGCCCAGCGACAACATCTTCGACCAGCGCGTCATCGCCAACGGCTTCGTGCTCAACGGCGCCGGCGAGGTCTCGGGCATGACCCAGCTCACCGAGTGGGGCCTGCTGGAGACGCCGATCCTGCTGACCAACACCATGTCGGTCGGCAAGGTGTCCGACGCCACCATCAAGTGGATGACCCGGCGCCACCCCGGCATCGGCACCGACTTCGACGTCCTCATCCCCATCGTGGGCGAGTGTGACGACAGCTTCCTCAACGACGCCGTCGGCCGCCACATCCGCTCCGAGCACGTCTACCGCGCCATCGAGAGCGCCTCCGCGGGGCGCGTCGCCGAGGGCTCGGTCGGCGCCGGCACCGGGATGATCACCTGCGACTTCAAGGGCGGCATCGGGACCTCGTCGCGCCGCATCACCATCGACGAGATCACCTACACGCTGGGCACCCTGGTGCTGACCAACTTCGGGGTCGCCAAGAACCTGCGCATCGACGGCGTCCCGGTCGGCGAGGTGCTGGAGCCCGACTTCCGCGACGTCATCAAGCGCATGTACTCGTACGGGTCGATCATCTGCGTGGTGGCGACCGACGCGCCGATGTTGCCGGTGCAGCTGGGCCGGGTGTGCAAGCGGGCCTCGCTGGGGATCGGGCGCTCGGGGTCGTACGCCGCGCACGGCTCGGGCGAGATCGTGGTCGGCTTCTCGACCGCCAACAAGGTGCCGCGCGTGGCGGCGCGCATGCGGACCCAGATCGACGTGCTGCTCGACACCGCGATGAACGGCTTCTACGAGGCCGTGGTCGAGTGCACCGAGGAGGCCATCGCCAACGCCCTGTTCCAGGGCGGCGACATGACCGGGCAGAGCGGCCACTTCGCGCCCGGGCTGCCGGCGGCGCGCGCGGCCGAGATCATCAAGCGCGCCCGCGCGGCCATCGTGCCGACCTGACCCGTCTGGGCTAGACTGAGGGGGATGGTGCGTCGGCTGGCGTTCGTGAGTGTCTTCGTGCTGGCCGTGACGGCCGGCGCCGCCGGGACGATCCAGTCGGGCCGCCAGGGCTCGCGGGTCACGGTGCACAGCGGCACCGTGGCGACGGCGCGCCGCGAGAGCCCGTGGGGCCTGCTGTTCCCGACCTCGCAGTCACGCAGCCTGGTCGTCACCGGCCTGGGCGGCGAGATCTGGCGTGAGTTCGTGGCGCCCTGCGGCGGCCAGATGAAGGTGTACAAGCTGCACGCCTCGCCGCGCACGCCGCACGTGGTCTTCACCTGCGCCGACAACGCCGACGACGAGCGCGCCATCATGATGATCGACCTGTATCGCCACGGCGAACCGGCCAAGACGCTGGTGCGCGGGCGGCACACCCTGCTGGGCTGGTCGCCCGACGGCGAGCGGATCTACTACTGGGACAACTCGCTGCAGCAGCGCGGCCACATCATCTCGCGCGATCCGTTCGCCAACGTCGAGGACCGCCACTACTGCTGCGCCACGGTGGCGATGCCGGGGCCGGGCCGCTCGGTGATCGGGATCGATCACGGCGACGTCGACCGGCTGCTGGAGCTGAAGCCGGATGGTGATCCGCCGCGCGAGATCGTGTCGCGCGCCGGCCACATCTCGGAGATCGACGCCTCGGCCGACGGCGAGCTCTTGTACATCGGCATCCGGCCCGACGATCGCAGCTACGCCAGCTATGCCCTGGAGGAGGTCGCGGTCGCCACCGGTCGCACCCGCCACCTGATGCGGGTCGAGGGCCACCACTGGCTGCACCGCGTGGCCGGCGACTGGGCCCTGGTCAACCAGGTCACCGGCTGCATGCCGCGCAACGGCAAGGGGCGCCTGGAGCCGCCGTGCGACGAGGCCTGGATGGTCCTGTCGCCGCAGAAGGTGTCGCTGGCGACCGGGGCGGCGCGCGTGATCGCCAGCCCGCCGCGGGTGGCCGGCTACTGGCTGACGCCCGACGGCGCCATGCTGCTGGTGCGCGAGTGGGACAAGAAGGAAGACAGCACGGCCTACTACCTGCGCCCCGATGGTCGCCGCCTGGGGCCGGCGCCCAACCAGGACGGCTATGGCGATCCCATGTGGGTGAGGATCGGGCCGTGAGCGAGCCGGCGCTGCGGGTCATCGCTGGCGGTGATCGGGGCGCGCGGACACCGGCGCGGCGAGGCATCGGCCTCCTGCTGGGGGCCGGGGTCGCGTTGGCGGGGGCCTCCATCATCCTCGAACACGTGCGGGCGACGCGGGGGGGGCTGGCCAACGACCTGGCGCTGCTGCTGCTGCTGGCGTGCTCGATCACGGTGATCGTGGGGGCCATGCGCAGGTATGACGGCGCGCTCAAGGTGTGGGCGGCGGCGGCCACCGCGCACGTGGTCGCGGCGCTGACGTCGTTCGTGTACTTCCACCTGGTGGTGTTCGAGCAGTTCCCCACGCCGCTGCAGCGCTGGCCGCTGCTCAAGCTGCAGCTGCGCGTGCTGGTCGGCTTCGTGTTCGTGGTCGGCGTGGTGTGCATGATCGCGTCGGCGGTGCGCAAGGCCGTGCGCGCGGGCGCGTCCGAGTAGGGTAGGCTCGCGGCGATGAAGCTGGCGTTCCTGGTCGCGGATGCGACCCAGCAGTCGGCGCGCTTTGCGACCGTGCGCCTGCTGCACGCGGCGCTGCGGCGCGGGCACGACGTGGTGCTGGTGTCGATCGGCGACCTGACGCTGCAGCCAGGCGGCTCGATCGTGGCCGATGCGGTGCGCCCGGTGGCGGCCGTGGACGAGGACGCGCTGGCCGAGTCGCTGCGCACGGCTCCGCGCGAGGGCGTCGATCTGGCGACCATGGACGCGGTGTTCCTGCGCTATCACCCGGCGCGCGAGGGCCCCGCGGTCGAGCAGCGCACCAGCCCCGGGCTGGATTTCGGCGTGCGCCTGGAGGCGGCGGGCGTGCTGGTGGTCAACTCGCCCGAGGGTGCGCACGCGGCCGGCGGGCGCATGTACGTCAGCACGCTGCCCGCGGATGTGCGCCCACGCTCGCTGATCACGCGCTCGCCCGACAAGATCAAGCAGTTCCTGCGCGAGCTCGACGCGCCCGCGGTGGTCAAGCCGCTGACCGACGTGCGCGGCCAGCACGACGGCGAGCAGGTCTTCTATGTCGGGCGCGGGCAGCTCAAGAACCTGAACCAGATCATCGCGGTGGTGCGCCAGAGCGGCTTCGTGCTGGCGCAGGAGTACCTGCCCGACGCCGAGAACGGCGAGCTGCGCCTGCTGTTGCTCGATGGCGAGCCGCTGGTGGTGGAGGGGCGCACCGCGCTGTATCGACGCACGCACCCGGGGCTGGCGGACGCGCCGGCGCACCTCAAGCGCCGCATCGGCAAGCGCAGCCGGCCGGCGGAGTTCGACGCCGGCATGCAGAAGATCGTGGATCGAGTCGGCGCACGTCTGAGGGATGACGGGCTGTTCTTCGTGGCCTGCGACGTGGTCGGCGACAAGGTGCTGGGGGTCAACGTGCACACGCCGGGAGGGCTGCATACCGCGACTGATCTGTATTCGGTCGACTTCGCGGGGGCGGTCATCGATCGGCTGGAACGTAGGGCGGCAGACCATCCACGCAGCGCGTAACGCGGCGCGTCGAGGCGGCGCTCGGATCGTACCCACTGAGACTCCTTGAATAAAGTGTTGACAGTGGTGTCTGATCGCGGGTAGCGTAACGTATGGCCACACAGCGTCACGATCAGTTGAATGGATCAGCTGATCGCGCTGTGGAAAAACCCGCTCGAAAGGAGCCGTTTCTGATGATCGATCCCGACCCTGCTGATCCCGACCCGTCCGGTTGTGATCCCCGCATTCACTTGATCGCGGTCAAGCCTGCAGGAGATGAGTTCGTCCGTTTCGAGGCGCGCCTGGCCATCCTGGCCGCGCGCTACATCGACACCGTGCGCGTCACGCTGGTGACCGCGGGTGAAGGTGATGACGATGGTGATGGCAGCTGGCCGCGCCGCAGCACGGTGCTGCCGACGGTGGTCCTGATGCGCGCGGGCCGCATGGTCGGCGAGGCCATCGGTGATCTGCCGCTGCGTGAGCTCGACGAAGTGGTGCGCGCCGCCGCGACCTGGCCGGCGACCGCCGAAGTGGCCGCGTAGGCTGCTCGCGCCCCGCGCGCTGGCGGCAGCGCGCGGGGGCCGCTGGCGCTATAGTCAGCGACAGTGAAGATCGGGAGCCGCATCACGATCACGACGTCGGCCCTGGTGGCGATCTCGCTGGGGACCTACGGCTTGATCACGCTGCGGGCGCGGCGCGCGGACCTGACCCAGGACGCCGAGCGGCAGACGCGCGAGCTGGCCGGCGTGCTGGGGTCGACCTTCGAGTCCGCGCTGCGCCAGGGCGGCTTCGAGCAGCTGCGGCGCACCGGTGATCTGGTCAGCCAGCGCAGCAAGCCGCCGTTCGAGGTCGACGTCGTGCTGGCGCTGCCCTCGGAGGGCGCCGCGCTGCCCGGGCTGGCGCGCCGGCTGGAGCTCCTGCGCATCACCCAGGAGGTGGTGGTGCAGCAGGGCGTGGCCATGCGCGCGGGCAGCGAGGGCGTCGCGGTGATGGCGCCCATCCGCGACGAAAGCGGCGAGATCGTCGCGGTGCTGGACGTGCGCCGGCAGCTGGGCTCGATCGACGAGGCGGTCGACGCCGCCACCCTGCGCATGGTGGTGTCGCTGGTCATGCTGACGCTTGGGCTGGGGCTGGCGGTGGGCCTCATCGCGCGGCGCGGCGTCACGGCGCCGCTGGGCAAGCTGATCGACGGCATCGACGGCGTCGCGCGCGGTGACCTGTCGCGCGTCATCCTGCAGGAGCGCGAGGACGAGATCGGCGCGCTGGCGGCCCGCTTCAACGACATGACGGGGTCGCTGCGCGAGGCGCGCGAGGAGACCCGGCGCGGCGCCGACGCCAAGCTCGAGCTCGAGGACCGGCTGCGCCAGGCCGAGAAGCTGGCGACGATCGGCCAGCTGGCGGCCGGGATCGCGCACGAGGTCGGCACGCCGCTCAACGTCATCGCCGGCCGCGCCAGCGTGATGGCGCGCAAGGCGCCCGACGAGGCGGAGGTGCGCAAGAACGCCGGCATCATCGCCGACCAGACCCAGCGCATCACCCGCATCATCCAGCAGCTGCTCGACTTCGCGCGGCGCAAGCCCAGCGGGCGCGACTTCGTCGACGTCGGCCGGGTCGCGACCTCGTCGCTGGACTTCCTGGAGCACAAGCTGACCCAGGGCCGCATCAGCGCCGTCATCGACGTCGAGCCGGGCATCCCGCAGATCCCGGGTGATGGCGACCAGGTGCAGCAGATCTGCCTCAACCTGTACCTCAACGCCATCCAGGCCATGCCCGAGGGCGGCAAGCTGGCGGTGCGGGTGCGGCGCGAGCACCGGAAGAAGCCCAACCTCGATCTGGCGGCGGCCTCGAGCTGGGTCGTGCTGGAGGTGCGCGACACCGGGGTCGGCATTCCACCTGAGGATCGTGACAAGATCTTCGAGCCGTTTTACTCGACCAAGGCGCACGGTGAGGGCACTGGCCTGGGGCTGTCGGTGAGCCATGGCATCGTGCGTGACCATGACGGCTGGATCGAGCTCGACAGCGCGCCCGAGGGCACCGGCACGGTGTTCCGGGTCTTCCTGCCCATGGAGACGCCGGCGCTGCGCCCGACCACCATCCCGCCGGGCACCGTGATGGCGCCGCCCGCTGCGGCAGAGGTCGAGCCGCCCGCCGAGGCGCCCGCTGCTCCCGAAGCTCCCGAAGCTCCCGACTCCAAGGATGTCGCCAATGCCCGCTGAGCGTCTCGCCAACATCCTGGTCATCGAGGACGACACCGCCATGCGCGAGCTGGTGGTGGAGGCGCTGCAGGACGAGGGCTACCGGGTCGACGCCGCGCCGGGCGGCCGCGCCGGCATCGAGCGCGCGCGCGCCGGCGGTCTCGACCTGGTCATCTCGGACGTGCGCATGCCCGATCTCGACGGTCTCGACGTGCTGCGCGAGATCAAGGCGGTGACGCCGTCGCCGCACGTCATCGTGATGACCGCGTTCGGGTCGATCGAGCAGGCCATCCGCGCGGTGCGCCTGGGCGCCTACGAGTACATCACCAAGCCGTTCCAGATCGAGGCGCTGATGCTGGCGGTCGAGCGCGCGCTGGGCGAGCGCAACCTGCGCGCCCGCGTCGCCAAGCTGGAGCAGGAGGCCGCCTTCGGGCGCGAGCGCTTCGGCGCGCTGATCGGCAAGAGCAAGGTCATGCAGGAGGTCTTCGCGCTGATCTCGCGCGTGGGGGCGTCATCGGCCAGCGTGATGATCACGGGCGAGAGCGGCACCGGCAAGGAGCTGGTCGCACGCGCGCTGCACCAGAGCTCGCCGCGCAAGGACCAGGCCTTCCTGGCGCTGAACTGCGCCGCCATCCCGGAGCAGCTGCTGGAGAGCGAGCTGTTCGGCTACAAGCGCGGCGCCTTCACCGACGCCCGCACCGACAAGAGCGGCCTGTTCCTGGAGGCCGACAAGGGCACCCTGTTCCTCGACGAGGTCGCCGAGCTGGCGCCCGCGCTGCAGGCCAAGCTGCTGCGCGTGCTGGAGGAGCGCGAGGTCCGGCCACTTGGCGCAACGCGCAGTGAGAAGATCGACGTGCGCGTGCTGGCGGCCACCAATCGCGATCTCGAGCAGGGCATGCAGGGTGGCAGCTTCCGCAGCGACCTGTTCTATCGTCTGAACGTGGTGCAGATCGCGCTGCCCCCGCTGCGCGCGCGGCCCGAGGACGTGCGCGCGCTGGCCGAGCACTTCCTGAACACGCAGGCGGTGCCCGCGGGAGGGCGCCGGGTGCGGGGGATCGCGCCGGCGGCCATGCGCGTCCTCGAGGCCTATCCCTGGCCGGGCAACGTGCGCGAGCTGGTCAACGTGATCGAGCGCGCGGTCGCGCTGGCCGACAGCGAGGAGATCACCGAGGCCGACCTGCCCGCGCACCTCAAGGAGCGCCGCCCGACCGATCTGCTGGCCGGCGCGGTGGCGCGCAACCTGACGCTGTCGGAGCTCGAGCGCGAGTACATCGAGCGCGTGCTGGCCGACGAGGGCGGCAACAAGACGCGCGCGGCGTCGCGACTGGGGCTGGACCGGAAGACGCTGTACCGGAAGCTCGACGAGTATGGCAAGAGCGCGAGCACGCCGAGCCAGGGGGTCGCGGCGCTGCCGGAGGGCGGGGGACGGGAGAGCTGAGCTCCGCAGCCACCTGACCATCGCCAGGACGGTCACGGTCACGGTCACGGTCACGCCCCACGGTCCACGGCCCACGCCCCACGCCCCTACGGCAGCGTGACCCCCGCATTGCCGCAGAACTGACGCACCATCATCTGGCGCTGCCCCTTGATCTTGCCCAGGTACGACGTCGCCTTGTCGACCTTGCCCAGCTTGCACGACGCCATCGCCGCCAGCGACAGCGCATCGACGTTGCCCGGCGACTCACCCAGCGCCTGATCGGCCTTGCGATACGCCGCCGCCCACTGGCCCTTGCGCAGGGCATCGCGGGCCTCGGCCACCAGCGCATCGGCGCCACCACCACCCGCGGGGGTGCTGGGCGACGGGCTGGGCGACGCGGTCTTGCTCGGCGACGGCGACGGGCTGGGCGACGCGGTCTTGCTCGGCGACGGCGACGGCGTCTTGTCGACCGACGCCACCTCGGCCTTGCACTGCTTGGCCGCCGAGGTCAGCTCGGCCAGATCGTCGGGCACCAGCTCGCCGGCGCGCTCGGCCACCGACATCGACTCCGAACACTTGTGGCCCTTGTTGAACTTCTCGATCTGCTTGCCGGTGGCGCCCAGGAAGGCCTGGCGCGCGGCGTTGTAGTCGTCCTTGGCCTTCTCGCGATAGACGCTGGCGGCGTCGAGGTCGTTGTAGGCCTCGAGCACGGCCTCGGCATCCTTGACCTTGGCCTTCTTCTTCAGGTTCTCGTAGGTGACCTGCGCGCGCAGTTCGCTCTCGGCGCGCTGCTTGATCTCGGTGGCCTCGGCGTTGCCCGGCTCGGCGGCCAGCGCCTGCACCGCGAAGCCCATGGCGTCCGACCACTTCTCGTCGGCCATGGCCTGCTTGGCCTGATCGATGTTGGGCTGCGCCCGCCCACCAGGACCTGGCGTGGGATCGGCCGTGACCGAGGGCGACGCCGCCGGCGACGCCGACGACGGCACCGCCACCGACGGGCTGGCCGAAGCGCTGGGGCTGTTCGACGCCATGGCGCCGGGGTCGTCCCCGCCCTTCTTCTTCTTGCCACCCATCGACAGGAAGATGGCCACCGCGCCACCGACCACCAGCACACCGGCGATGGCGATCCACTTGCCCTTGCCGCCGCCGCCCGGCCCCTCGCCGGCGTCGACGATCTGGGCGTCGCGGGCGAACACGAAGTCCTCGCCCGGCTCGACGAAGCGCATGCGCACATGGCCGAGATCGATGAGGTCGCCCTTGCGCAGCTCGACCTTGCCGTAGTCCTCGCCGTTGACGCGCACACCGTTCGAGCTCTGCAGATCGACGATGTTGTAGTGGCCGCCCTCGTGGACGATCTTGGCGTGGTGGCGCGAGATCGACCGGTGGTCGATCACGATGTCGTTGTCCTTGGTGCGCCCGATCACCAGCGCCGGCTTGTCGAGCACGTACTCGCGCCCGGCGAAGTTCGACGACACCACGAACAGGCGCGCCGGGGTCGCCGCCGACGGCGCCGCCGCAGGCGCCATGGCCGGCACCGCAGGAGGCTGCGGCGGCAGTGACGTCGCAGGCGCCCCCGCCGCGGCCATCAGCCCCATCGCTGCGGGCGACGCCGGGTAGGGCACCGTGGGCTCGTTGGGTCGCGCCTGCGGGATCCCGGCGCCCGAAGCCCCCGCCATCTGCGGCGGAATCGACGGATCGGGGCGCTCGATGGGCGCGGTGCGCACGTCCCCGAAGGGATCGCCACCATGCCCGACCGGCTGCTGCGCGCGCTCCAGCTTGAGCTCGAGCAGGTAGTCGCCGATCTGGATGCGGTCGGCCTCGTTGACCGCGACGCGGCCCTGGATGCGCGAGCCGTTGACCCGGATGCCGTTGTAGCTGTCGAAGTCCTCGACGTAGATGTGGCCGTTTTGCTTGAGGATGCGAGCATGACGACGCGACACGTTCCGCTCCGTGAGGCGGATCGTGTTGCCCTCTTTCCGTCCGATCGTGATCTCGTCACGGATCAGCGGAACGACCGTCGTCTTACCCTCGTCGTCCTGGATGATGAGCTTGTACATTGGCCCCTACCGGGTGTGGCCCCTGAGGACTTTCGCAGCGCTACGAGCGTACCTGCGCCGCCGGGGCACCGTCAAGAAGTCGCCTGCCTGGAATGGTCAGACACTCACGGCTTGCGAGGATTGGCCAGCACCCGTGCCGCCTTCAGGTGGTCGACCGCGGTCTTGAGCTGGAAGTCAGCGTCGATATTACGAGTTGCCACCCCGGAGGATGCGCCCGCAGCACCCTCCGGCTTCAAGGAATGGGGCAGATCGGCCTCCGCCACCCCGCGCGACTTGCCCAGCCGCGCCTTCTTGAGGGCCTCGGCGTCGAGCTGCTCCACCACCATGTCGGGCGTGATGCCCCGGCCCTGGATCGACCGCCCCGACGGCGTGTAGTAGCGCGCGATGGTCAGCTTGAGCGCCGAGCCGTCGTCCAGCGGGATCACCGTCTGCACCGAACCCTTGCCGAAACTCTGCGTGCCCAGCACCGCCGCCCGCCCCCGATCCTGCAGCGCGCCGGCCACGATCTCCGACGCCGACGCCGACCCTTCATTGATCAGCACCACCAGGGGGACCCCGACCGCGACGTCCTCGCTCGACCCGGCGCGCACGTCGTCGAGCATCATGCCGCCGCGCCCGCGCGTCGACACCACCTGGCCATCGGACAGGAACAGATCGGCTACCCCGGTGCCCTCGTCGAGCAGCCCGCCCGGGTTGTCGCGCAGATCCAGCACCAGCCCGGCCAGCGGCGCCTTGTTGTCCGCCTCCAGCTTGCGCACCGCCGCCGCGGTCTCGGTCGCCGCGCCCTCGACGAACTGGCGCAGCCGCACCACACCATAGCCCGGTGCGACCAGCCGCCCCTCCACCGTGTTCAGCTTGATGTGCGCCCGGGTCAGCTTGAAGTCGCGCGGCTCCTTCCAGCCCTTGCGCTCGATGGTCAGGGTCACGTCGGTGCCCGGCTTGCCGCGCAGCCGCTTGGCCGAGTCCAGGATGCTGAAGCCCTCGGCGTCGACCCCGTTGATCTTGACGATCTTGTCGCCCGACTTGATGCCCGCCGCCGCCGCCGGGCTGCCCTCGATGGGCGCGATCACCGTCAGCAGGCCGTCCTGCACCTCGATCTCGATGCCGACCCCGGTGAACTCGCCCTCGGTGTCCTCGCGCAGCTCGCGGAACTCCTGCGGCGACAGGAACATGCTGTGCGGATCCAGGCTCTGCAGCATGCCGCGCACGGCGCCGTAGACCAGCTTCTGCTCGCCGACCGGCTCGACGTACGACGACTCGATATAGGCCAGCGCGCGCGACAGCACGCGCAGCCGCTTGAACGACGAGGCCGCCGCTGGCTCGGGCCCGGCCGAGGCCAGCCGCGTGACGACGGCGCCGCCCGCGAACGCCACCGCCACCAGCAAGCACCGCCCCAGCCAACGTCTCGACCCGGTGGACCTCGACACCAACATGGCAAACCTCCTGGAGCGTCGGATCATAGCAGGGGGGGCAGCCCCGGGTTAGGATGGGGCGCCATGCGCGCCCGCTCTGCCCTGCTGTGTCGCCCCGTGGCCGCCGTGGCCGCCGGCGCTGTGGCCGCCGTGGCCGCCGTGGCCGCCGTGGCGCTCGCGGCCGGGGTCAGCGTCAGCGCCGCCGGGTGCAGCAAGAAGTCGCCGCCGCGCGAGCAGCTGACCGCCGGCGCCCTGCCCTATGACGACAACGCCACCCGCCTGGGCGCCGACGACGTCCAGGGCGCGCTCGGCAAGCTGACCTCGCGCATCAATGACATCGAGAAGCGCGGCACCCGCCCCGACGCCGATCGTCTGGCGAAGGCGCTGGCCGAGTACGCCGACGGCGGCCTGACCGGCCCACCCGGCCCGGTCGGCCCCTATGGCTCGACCGGCCCACCCGGCCCCATGGGCCCCATCGGCCCCATCGGCCCCACCGGCCCCGCCGGCCCCGAAGGCCCGCTCGGCATCAAGGGCGACCCCGGTCCGCCAGGCCCGCCGGGCCCGCAGGGCATCCAGGGGCTGCAAGGCCCGCAGGGGCTGCAAGGCCCGCAAGGGCCGCAGGGGATCGCCGGCCCGCCCGGCAAGCCGGGCGGCTACTCCAGCAAGGACGACCTCTACCTGCGCAGCGGCGATGTCCGCCTGGCGCCCGGGCTGTCGGGCAGCGCGGTGGCGCGCTGTGATCGCGCCGCCGATCTCCTGATCACCGGCGGCTGCAGCGCCGACCCGTCGTGGCTGGGCGTGCTGACCACCAACGCACCCGCCGGCGTGACCGACCCCAAGCAGCCGGCGCGCTGGCGCTGCGACTACAAGAACACGTCGACCGAGACCGAGCTCATCGTGAAGGCGGACGTGTACTGCCTTCGCCACGAGTGAGCATGGCCATCGGCGAGCGCCTCGTCGTGCTGGGTCGGGTCGCCGGCAAGGGCTCGGGGAAGGGCTCCGGCAAGGACGCCGGCCTGGTCCTCGCCCGCGCCGGCCTGCAGGTCGGCAAGCGCAAGCACGACGAGCGCCGCCAGGGCAGCTTCACCCTGCTCATCCTCGACTCCGAGCGCAGCCTCGAGGTCGAGGCCGAGGCCGACGCCCTGGCCGGCGAGGTGCGCTTCGAGCGCAGCGGCCCCTGGGGCAAGCTGCAGCGCGAGCGGCTGGCCGCCCTGTTCACCGGCCAGGCGCCCGGTGATCACGTCGAGGTCGGCCTGAGCGGCCGCTTCATCTGTGCCGGTGACCTGGTCGCCATCAGCTGCGAGATCCTGGACGAGCGGCCACCCGAGGCAGGCTACCGCGACACGGCGCCGGCGCTGCCGACGCGCGTGCGCGCGCTGCGCGTCGTCGTGGGCGCCGACGAGGCCGCGGCCCGCGCCGCCCTGGAGGCCGCCGAGGCCGCGCAGGCCCGCGCCGCCCGCGAGCCCGCGCCCGCGCCCGCGCCCACCCCGGCCAGGCCGAAGCCGCAGCCCCGCAAGCGCACCGCCCCCTATGGCGACTGGCCCGTCATCGTGATCGGGCTGGCCGCGGTCGCCATCATGGCCGGCCATCTGTTCGAGGATGGCCCCGACGCCCGCGGTCGCGTGGCCCCGTGGCGCGTCAGCGGCATCGCCTTCGCGGTGCTGCTGGCCCTGCACGCGCTGGCCATCTGGGCCACGCAGTACCCACGCGCCGTGCACGGCGCGCGCGCCAACAAGGGCAAGGGCGACGGCAAGCGCGACGGCAAGCGCAAGGGCGGCGCACCGCCGCGCTTCCCCACCGCGTTCGGCGGCACCGGCATCATGGTGATCATCTCGCTGTTCGTGCTGCCACTGGCCGGCGCGGTGCGCGAGTCCGCCCTGGTGCGGCTGGCCTTCCTGCCCATCGCGGCCGAGGCCGCCGTGATCGCGCTGGTGCTGCTGATCTCGCGCTACGACGAGTGGCGCTTCTTGGGTCTGACCTCGGGCGCTCCCGTGGCCGAGCCCCAGGAGGGCCGCTTCGCCGCCCACGAGGGCGTCATCACCTCCTCCGGCGTCGCGCTGGGCATGCAGACGACCTATACCCGCCACAGCGAGAGCTACACGCGCATGGTCACCGACAGCAACGGCAACCAGGTGGCGCAGGAGTCGACGCGCTACTGGTGGACCAGCAACCAGAGCCCGATGCGCAGCGGCCGCTTCACCCTGACCACGCCGCGCGGCGACCTCGAGGTCGAGACCGACGGCGCCGACTACCACACGCTGACCGCCAGCTGGGACGAGCGCACCGCGTCCGATCGGCTGGTCCTGCGCCACCAGCTGCGCAAGGACGACGCCGCGCGGGTCGTCGGTCGCCCGGTGCGCGAGGGCGAGCAGTGGCTGATCCGCGCCGGCGGCGAGGAGTCGTTGCTGGTCATCGGCGGCGGCAAGCCGCCGCTGGGGCCGCGCCTCTGGGCCGCGCGCCTGCGCTACCTGGGCTGGCCGGCGCTGTTCCTGGCCATCGCCGCCGGCTGCCTGCTGCTGGTGCGGCACTGGAGCTGGCTGGGCTACCCGCCGTCGCGCTGAGACGGGGCTTGCACATCATTCACGATTGAGTTAACTATTTCCTCATTCGCGCAACTATCGTCCCGCGCGCCACTCGAGGAGATCCGCCATGAAGCCCACGCCGCCCGGTTGGCCCCGCCTGTCCATCGCCCTCTACTACCAGGACCCGATCAAGGCCATCGACTGGCTGTGCGAGGCCTTCGGCTTCGAGGTCCGCCTCAAGATCCTGGGCGAGGGCGGCCGCCTCGAGCACTCCGAGATCACCTATGGCGAGGCCATGATCATGGTCGCCGGCGCGGTCGAGGCCAAGGCGCGCCGCGGCGCCAGCCACCCCGCCGCCCCCGCCTCCGTGGGCGGCGCCAACACCCAGAACGCCATGCTCTACGTCGACAGCGCCGACGCCCACTGCGCCCACGCCAGGGCCTCCGGCGCCGTCATCACCTACGAGCCGCAGACCAGCGACTATGGCGACGACTACTGGGTCGACCGCAGCTACGAGGCGCGCGACCTCGAGGGTCACCACTGGTGGTTCGTCGAGCGCATCAAGACCGGCACAGGCGCATCCAAGGCCTGATGTCCGCCCACGCACACAGCCCGCACATCGACGACACCCTGGCCGCGCTGGCCGACCCCACGCGCCGCCACGTCGTCGACCTGCTCAGCAAGCGCCCGCGTCGCGCCGGCGAGCTGGCCGCCGCGCTCGACATGTCCGCCCCCGCGATGAGCCGCCACCTGCGCGTGCTGCGCAAGTCCGGCCTCATCGAGGAGGGCGACGGCGCGCCCGACGACGCCCGCGTGCGCATGTACCGCCTGCGCGCGGCCCCCTTCGAGGGGCTGCGCAGCTGGGCCGACGAGGCGCTGGGCTTCTGGACCGAGCAGCTGGCCGGCTTCAAGGAGCACGTCGAGCGCACGCGCGGAAAGCGCGGCAACAAGTGACCGCCAGCGCGCTGCCCGGCGACCAGGCCGTCGTCAACCTGCACGTCGCGGTCGAACCCGCGGTCGCCTTCGAGGTCTTCACCACCGAGATCGATCGCTGGTGGCGGCGCGGGGTGAAGTTCCGCGTCGCCGGCCGCCGCCCCGGCGCGCTGCAGCTCGAGCCGCACGTCGGCGGCCGCCTGTTCGAGAGCTACGACACCGTGGCCGGCACGCGCCTGGCCGAGGTCGGCCGCGTCACCGTATGGGAGCCGCCGTCACGCCTGGTCTTCATCTGGCGCGCGGCCAACTTCGTGGCCGGCGAGCAGACCGAGGTCGAGGTCCGCTTCGACCCCATCAAGAATGGCAGCGCCACCAGCCTGACCCTCATCCACCGCGGCTGGGCCAGCATCCGCCCCGACCACCCCGCGCGTCACGGCGACGACGTGCCCACCTTCATCCGCAACATGGGCCTGTGGTGGGGCGACCTCATGAGCAGCCTGCGCGAACACCTGGCCACCCGGACCTGACGTGGTGCCCTCGGCGACATAGGTGAAGGCCCGCGGCGTGGCCGGCGCCGGCACCGGGTTGGCCACGCGCACCCCGGGCCGTGAACCCGCCGCGACCGGCACCGGGACCGGCGAGGGCACGATGAGTGGCGACCGCAGCTGCAGCCGGTACCACTCGACCTCCTCCTCGGCCTCGAGGAGCTGTTTCGGGGTCATGCCGCTGCCGCGTCGCACCGAGCACCCATGGGTTCCATCCCGCCGCCCCCAGAAAAACAAACAGCCGGGCCCTCCACATGGAGAGCCCGGCTGATTTCTACGCTGTTACGAGCAGCCGCTGGTCGAGCCGCAGTTCAGGCACTTGTGGCAAGCACCCGAGCGCACCATGATGGCGCCGCACTCGTGGCACGGCGGCGCGTCCGACTCCTGCTTCCAGGACGTCTTGTTCTCGACCACGACCTCGGTGCGCGTGTGGCGCCCGTTGCCGTTGGTGGCCTTGGCCACCTGCGCCACCACCGACAGCGCCGCCGCCGAGGTCGCGGCCTCGATGACCGCGGTCATGCCGTCGGCGTCGGGCTCGGGCAGCTCGCTGGCCTCGGCGCGGGCCGGGAACTTCACCGACAGCCAGCGGAAGATGTAGTCCATGATCGACGTCGCGCGCGGCACGTCGGGATTGCCGGTGAAGCCTGACGGCTCGAAGCGCATGTGCGAGAACTTCTCGCACAGGGTCTGCAGCGGCACCCCGTGCTGCAGCGCCAGCGAGATGGCCAGACCGAACGAGTCCATCAGGCCCGCGACGGTCGAACCCTGCTTGGCCATGCGCACGAAGATCTCGCCCGGCGTGCCGTCCTCGTAGAGGCCGACGGTGATGTAGCCCTCGTGACCGGCGAGCGAGAACTTGTGCGTCAGCGACGCGCGCTCGTCGGGCAGCTTGCGCCGCACCGCGGTCGGCGGCCCCATCATCGGGGCGGGCACGGCCGCGACCGGCACCTGCGCCACGCTGGTGCCCGAGCCCTTGTCGGGCGTGCGCCCGGTGGACAGCGGCTGGGTGCGCTTGCAGCCGTCGCGATACACCGCGACCGCCTTCAGGCCCAGGCGCCACGACTCGATGTAGGCCTGCTCGATGTCCTGCACCGAGCAGTCGGTGGGCAGGTTGACCGTCTTCGAGATGGCGCCCGACAGGAAGGGCTGGCACGCGCCCATCATGCGGATGTGGCCCATGTAGTGGATCGACCGGGTGCCGTTCTGGGCGCGGAACGCGCAGTCGAACACCGGCAGATGCTCGGGCTTCAGCGCGGGGGCACCCTCGATGGTGTCGTGCTCCGCGATGTGCTCCTGGATGGTCTTGATCTCGCTGGGGTCGTAGCCCAGCTTGGTCAGCGCCTCGGGCACCGTGCCGTTGACCAGCTTGAGCATGCCGCCGCCGACCAGGCGCTTGTACTTGACCAGCGCGATGTCGGGCTCGATGCCGGTGGTGTCGCAGTCCATCATGAAGCCGATGGTGCCCGTCGGGGCCAGCACGGTGACCTGGCCGTTGCGGAAGCCGTGCTCGCGGCCGACCTTGAGGGTGTCGTCCCACGACTCGCGCGCCGCGGTCATCAGCGGGTAGGGCACCAGCGCCGAGTCGATGTGATCGACATGGCGGCGGTGCTTCTCCATCACGCCCACGAAGGCCTGACGGTTGGGCTCGTAGCAGGGGTACGGTCCGGTGGCGTCGCGCGCGATCTTGGCCGACGTCGCGTAGGCGTGGCCGCACATCAGGGCGGTCACGGCCGCCGCGTAGGCGCGGCCCGGCTCGCTGTCGTAGGGCAGGCCGCGCGACATCAGCAGCGCGCCCAGGTTGGCGTAGCCCAGGCCCAGGGGACGGAAGTCGTGCGAGTTCTTCCCGATGAGCTCGGTCGGATACTTCGCGTTATCGACGATGATCTCCTGCGCCAGGATGGTGATCTCGACGGCGCGCTTGAAGGCCTCGACGTCCAGCTCGCCCTCGGCGTTGACGAACTTCATCAGGTTCAGCGACGCCAGGTTGCACGCCGAGTCATCGAGGAACATGTACTCGGAGCACGGGTTCGAGGCGTTGATGCGGCCCGACGCCGGCGAGGTGTGCCAGCTGTTGATGGTGGTGTCGAACTGCATGCCGGGGTCGCCGCACTGGTGCGCCGCCTCCGAGATGCGCCGCATCAGGTCACGCGCGCGATAGGTGTCCATCACGCGGCCGTCGCAGGTCGAGCGGGTGTGCCACTCGCCGTCGCGCAGCACCGCCTCCATGAACTCGTCGGTCACGCGCACCGAGTGGTTGGCGTTCTGGTAACCGACCGAATCGTAGGCGCCACCGACGACGTTGAAGCCGCCGTCGTAGCCCGCGTCGATCAGCGCCCAGGCCTTGCGCTCCTCGCGCGCCTTGCACTCGATGAAGTCGACGATGTCGCCATGGTCGATGTTGAGGATGACCATCTTGGCCGCGCGACGGGTCTTGCCGCCCGACTTGATGGCGCCCGCGAACGAGTCGAAGCCGCGCATGAACGACACCGGGCCCGAGGCCGTGCCGCCGCCGTTGAGGTGCTCACGCGAGCTGCGCAGGTTGCTGAGGTTGGAGCCCGCGCCGGAGCCCCACTTGAACAGCATGCCCTCGGTCTTGGCCAGGGTCAGGATCGAGTCCATCGAATCCTGGACCGAATTGATGAAGCAGGCCGACGCCTGCGGCTCGGCCTCGCTGCCGACGTTGAACCAGACCGGCGAGTTGAACGCCATCTTCTGCTGCACCAGCAGGTGCACCAGCTCGGAGCGGAACGACTCGGCATCGGCGGGCGACGCGAAGTAGTTGGTGGCGACGCCCCACTTGTGGATGGTGTTGGCGACGCGGCCAATCAGCTGGCGCACCGAGCGCTCACGCGTGGGCGAGCCGAGGATGCCCCGAAAATACTTCTGGACCACCACGTTGGTCGCGGTCTGGCTCCAGGCCTTCGGAATCTCGACGTCCTTCTGCTCGAAGTAGACCTTGCCGGTCTCGCCGGTGATGGCCGCGGTGCGCAGCTCCCACTCGACTTCGTCGAACGGATCGATGTTCGGGCGTGTGAAGTAGCGCGGGATCTTGAGTCCCGGCGCCCCCGCGGCCTTCTTCTTGTGGCTCCCGTGCTGGCTGTGACCAGCGGGACTCGAATGGCCCGTCGTCTCGGCCTTGGCCTTGAGCGACGACTTGGCGGAACCATTCACCCGATCATTCACGTGACGATCCATAGGACGCACCCCTTCCTCCCGCGAGCGATGGGTAGATCAACCCGACCGCCCGTGAGGAGCCTCGCGCTACCCGTTTCTGCTGGCTTCGGTCCCGCCCCGTGTATCGCCCGACGTCCGCTGGGGTCGCGTCGGAGAACCACCGGTCGCCGCTTTCGCTTCGCTCCACCCTTCCTGGAAGCCCCCCTAAAGAGCGGTCAGGTAGGTGTTGGTGAGCGATACACAGACAGGACTGGAGTCAAATTCGGTAAAGCCTGATCTACCCCGGCTCGGTCGTACTGTCAATCAGTAAAACACAAGCGCTAGTAGGCCACAAGTTTCTCACACACAATGTGCAGTAGCTGGGGGCTGGTTGTGGAGAACGTGGGGATGACCGGCGGATGCGATCGGCAAGGTTGCCGCAACGACTCGGGATTATCCATGTGTTCAGTTCGGGCCGGGTAGCTTGCCCACGCTGTGAGAAAGCGTGGTCGCCTTGACAGGGGTCGATCTTTTTTGTTGTCTGCCCCGTGCCCAGGCGACCGGTTTTCCGAATTTCGCTCACAGCCGCGATCAGCTGTGTCGTGCTCGCGGTGCTGGGCTGCAAGCGCGGCGCGAAGAGCGCGGCGCCCAAGGCCGCGGGCGCGCGGCTGCGCATCATCACCCTGACGCCGTCGTTCACCGAGATCGTGTTCGCGCTGGGCCGGGGTGGCGAAATTGTCGGGGTCGATCAGTACAGCGACTTTCCACCCGAGGCCAGCCAGCTGCCGCGCATGGGCAGCTTCCTGACCCCCAACGTCGAGGCCATCACCGCGGCGGCGCCCGACGTGGTGCTGCTCGATGCGGTGCAGAGCGACGCCCGGCGCGCGCTGGAGAGCGTCGGCGTGCATGCCGTCGCGCTGCCTGTGTTGACGGTGGACGACGTGCACACCGCGATCACGATGGTGGGTCGCGAGCTGCACGCCGAGGACGCGGCGCTGGCGCTGAACGCGCGCCTCGAGGGTGAGCTGGCCGAGGCCGCGCAGCTGGCCGGCAGCGGGCCGCGGCCGCGCGCGCTGCTGGTGGTCGATCGCGAGCTCGGCGGCCTGGCCAGCATGGTGGTCGCGGGGCCGACCAGCTACCTCGACGACCTGCTGTCACGTGCCGGCGGCGCCAACGTGATCGATGACGCCAGCGGCGGCTACATCCGCATCGCCCCCGAGCTGGTGGTCGAGCGCGCGCCCGACGTCATCCTCGACGCCGTGCACACCCAGGACATCGCGCACGCGGTGGCCGACTGGAGCTCGCTGACCACGGTGCCCGCGGTGAAGAACGGCCGCGTCATCGTGTTCGCCGATCGCGCGGTGGTCACGCCGGGGCCGCGCCTGGGCGCCGTGGTCAAGCGCATCGCCGCGGCACTGCATCCGAAATAGGCCAGCGCTTGCACGCGGCGCGAGCTTCGTGCTACCCGAAGACTTCGGCTGAGCGGTCGAGAGTCCGCGGAGCCGAGGACAGGAGGCAGCGCCCAACACTTCCCATATGCGCACGGGTTCGTACCGAGACGACTGCAGCACGTGGTCTGGTCGTTGACGGTACGCGAAGAGGGAAGCCGGTGAAACACCGGCGCGGCCCCCGCCACTGTATAGCCGGCGACGAAAGCGAGAGCACTGGGACAGCCCGGGAAGACTCGCGAGTAGGATGACCCGGCGATAGCCAGGAGACCTGCCCGCGTGCTTTCGGAACCGTCCTCGGGGTAGAGGAACGGCCGCTCACGCGTCAGGAGTCGGACGCACGGCGCCGTTCCCCATGGACTGGGCCGGCGTCATGTTGACCACGCGGAGACATGGGAAGTGGACGCTGCCGTGCGCGCTGCTGTGCGCCGCGGCGGGTGTCGCGCGTGGCGACGCCCCGGGCGGCGGCGGCGGCGGTGACGGCAGCGGCACCGGTGGCTACCAGACCACGGTGACCGCGGACCGCGACGCCGAGGTGTCGTCGCTGGACGCCACCGCCGCGGCGGCGCGCAAGCGCACCGGCTTCGTCACCGTGATCGACGCCTCGCACGCGGCCGAGGAGGTCACCGATCTGGCCGAGGTGCTGGCCGCCAGCGTCGGTGTGCACGTGCGCTCGCTGGGCGGGCTGGGGGCGTTCTCGTCGGTCTCGGTGCGCGGCGCGGCGCCGGGGCAGATCGCGATCTATCTGGACGGCGTGCCGCTGTCGCGCGACGTCGCGACCGGGGTCGACCTCGGCGACATCGCGCTGGAGACCATCGATCACGTCGAGATCTACCGCGGCGCGGTGCCGCTCGAGATGGGCGGCGCGCTGGGCGGCGCGCTGAATCTGGTCACCAAGGCGCCGACGCGGGCGCGCACGCTGGCCTCGGCGTCGCTGGGGTCGTTCGGGGCGCGGCGCATGGTGGCGGCGCAGCGGGCCAGGAGCGGCGGGCTCGACTGGTCGGCCACCGCGGTGTACGCGGGCGCGCGCGGCGACTTCACCTACTTCGACGACGGCGGCACGCCCTACAACCTGGACGACGACGCCTGGCGCGCACGCGAGGGCAACGCCTATGACCAGGGCGAGGCCGCGCTGCGGCTGCGCTGGGGCGAGCGCCGCACCCGGGCCCAGCTGGGCGCGCGCCCGCTGGTCAAGGCGCAGGGGCTGCCGCCGACCTACAGC
>JBGASF010000090.1:0-31504 GCA_044229835.1 Polyangia bacterium
ACCACGAGGGCGTCTGTCTGACCGTCAAGCCGCTGCCGCTGTTGTCGCTGCGCGCGCTGACCGAGCACCTGCACGCCGGCGCCGGCGGACGCCCCGCCGGTGCGGCGCTGGCCCTCGACGGCGTCGGCAACCCGCACAACCTGGGCGCCATCCTGCGCAGCGCGGCCTATTTCGGCGTGCGCGCGCTGATCCTGGCCGACGACGACAAGCAGGCCCAGCTGACCCCGGCGGCGCTGCGCATCGCCGAGGGCGGCGCCGAATACGTCCCGGTCGCGCGGGTGCCGTCGCTGGCGCCCGCCCTGCGGCACCTGGCCGACAGCGGCGTCACCGTCATCGGCACCGACGCCCGCGCCGGCGCCGCGCTGGGGCCAGCCTGGCCACGCCCCTGTGTGGTCGTCCTGGGCAGCGAGCGCCACGGCATGGCGCCCGCGGTGCGCGCCGCCTGCAGCCAGCTGGTGGCCATCCCGGGCGCGGGTGTGATCGACTCGCTCAACGTGTCGGTGGCGGCGGGGATCCTGCTGGCGCACCTGGCTCACGGCGCGACGCCGGCATGAGGCGCGGCGCCGCCCTGCTGTCGGCGCTGGCGCTGCTCGGGCTGACGGCGCTGGCGGCGTTGACCGAGGCGCCGGCCGCGGCGCGCTCGCGCAGCGCCGAGGTGATGCAGCGCCGGCTGCGCAAGCTGTGCGGTGGCGGCAGCGCGCGCTTCGGCTTCGGCTATGCGCGCGTGCTCGACAGCGAGCGCGCGGGCGGCGTCGGCCACCTGGGCAGCTTCAGCGTCGGCGCGCGCGGCGCCCTGGGCTGGCGCCTGGCCTGGGGGCCCGCCATCGACGCCAGCGTGGGCTGGAGCTACCGCTCGGCCTTCGCGTACCAGTTCGATCTGTTGCCCGCGGCGGTCGCGGTGCGGCTGGGTGCGCGCGGCATGCTCGGCCTGGCCGCGGGCGGCGGGCTGTCGGCGGCCTATGATCGCATCCCGTTCAGCTGGCAGGTCCCGGCCGAGCTGTGGCTGGAGCAGGATCTCGGTGGCCGGGTGCGCGTCGCGCTGTCGGCGCGCGCCAGCTGGCTCAGCGATGACGCGCGCCAGGACGGCAGCCGCTTCGATCGGCTGGCCGTCGACGAGCTCGCGGCGCAGCTCGGGCTGCGCTTCGGGCGGCGCTACAGGATGATGAACACGCTGGTCGGTTCGGGCTACGAGGTCAGCCTGGGCTACCGCGAGCTGATGGGCACCCGCATGCTGCTGCTCGGCTTCGGCTTCCACCTGTCGGGCGCCACGCCGTAGCTGGCCGCGCCGCGCCGCCGCTACCGGTCGTCGAACCCGATGCGGCCCTCGCCGAACGGCACCAGCAGCGCCGGCGGCCAGATGTCGACCCCGATGGTCAGCGCGAACAGGTGCAGCTGCACCCCCTCGGTGAAGCCGATCTTCAGCCCCACCAGCGGCGTCTCCAGCTGCGCGCCGGTCTGGCCGGCGTTCCACGACGCCCCGATGATGCCGCGATAGTCCTTGCCCACCGCGGTGGCGGGCAGCTCGGCGTCGAGCAGACAGCGGCGCAGCAGCCAGTCGATGAAGGTGTTCGAGTTCGGCCCCGGCCACGGGATGTAGGTGTTGCGATCGGGGTACTGCGGCGACTCGCGCCGGATGCACGCGATGGCCTTCTGCGCCCGCGCGCCGCGCCACACCGCGTGCAGCGCCGGCCGCCCCGACAGGCTCCACGCCAGCGGATCACGCTTGCGCCGCACCACGTAGCCCCACTGCTCGTCGCCGTGGTTCCAGACCTCCCAGCGCTCCCACTCGGTCTCGCCCTGGCCGCGCACCGCCAGCCACGAGTGGCGCGCGATCTGCGACATCGGGGGCGCCAGCGCGCCGCTCAGCAGCAGCACCGCGGGCGCGTCGCCGCTGGGCAGCACGACCTTGCGCCGCGCCAGCACGCAGCCGCCGCCCAGCGCGGCAGCGCAGGCACAGGCGACCAGCAGCGGCGCTGCGCGCACGGGGCGGACGACGACGACTAGGTGGGGATGGCGGGCTCGACCATGATCTCGGGGCCCTCGACGGTGGCCTCGGCGGTGCTCTCCTGGCCGCCCATCTTGACCGTGACCACCACGCGGAAGCTCTTGCCCTGCGCGTTCCACTTGCCGCCGATGACGCTCCAGTCGGGCGCCGACAGCTTGTACATCGCCTTCAGCTGCTGGCCCGGGCCGATGCTGCCGTCCCAGGTCTGGTAGGCGCCCGCGGCGTCGGTCCAGGCCTGCGGATCGCGCGCCGTCATGGTGCCCAGCGACTTGCCGTCGGCCTTCTCGAACAGCTCGACCTTGGTGATCTGGATGTCGGTGCGCGCGCTCTTGCCGCTGGCGGCGAGCATCAGCTGCATGGTGGTCTGCTCGCAGCGCCGGCGGCTCGGGGCCGCACCCGGCACCATCGAGGCCGGCGCCTGGTCCCCTGGCCGCGGCGACGCGGTCTTTGCCGGCAACGCCGGGGTCGCGGGTGCCTCGGCGGTGGCGCAGTCATCGGCCAGCGTCACCGCGGCCAGCGTGACCGCGACCTCGGGGCCGGCCACCGGGCCGACGCTCGGGCTGGGCTTGACCGGACCGCCGCCGTTCTGACGCTCGTGCTTGGTGCAGCCGGCGCTCAGCGCCAGCAGCAGGCTCGCAACAGTCGCAACGCGCATCATCATCTCCTAGGTCACGACGTGGGGTTCGACCATCAGGGGCGCCGACTGCACCACGCGGTCGACCGCCGACTCCTGGCCACCGATGCGCAGGGTCACGCGCATCAGGAAGCTCTTGCCGGCGGCGGCGGCCCGGCTGCCCGCCAGCTTGTTCCAGTCGGGCGCGCTCAGCTTGTAGCTGACGTTGAGGCCGTCGCGCGCGTTGATGGTGCCGTCCCAGGGCTGGTACTGGCCGCCGCTGCGCCACACGTTGGGCTCGCGCGCGGTCAGCTCGCCGAGGCTGGCCTTGGTGCCCTCGTCGAGCAGCTCGATCTTGACCACCTCGACGCTGGTCGGAGGCAGCTTGTCGGGCGCCGTCAGCGTCAGCTGCATGGTGGTCTGCTGGCAGGCGCGCGGGCGGTGGAAGTTGCAGTTGGGCCCGGCGCACTTGCCGCGCGCGGCGCCGGCGGCCATGTCACCGGCGACCCGGTTGGCGGACGGCTTGGTCATGGTGGCAGAACCTGCGGGCCGCGGACCAGGCGCCACCTCGGCGCTCGCCACCGTGGTGTCGGTCGTCGCGGGCGCCGCGGCGTGCTGCCCGCAGTCATCCGCCAGCGTGGCCGAGGCCAGCTCGGCGATCACCGACGGCGCCACCGGGGACGGCGACGGCGAGGCGGTGGGCGACACCGGGCCTCCGCCGCCACCAGCGCCGCTGCGCGCCTTCTTGTCGCAGCCGGCGCCCAGCAGCAGCGCGCCGGCGAGCCCGGCCACCAGCAGCGCCCGCATCAGGTCACCACCGGCGGCTCGATCATGATCTCGGGCGACTCGACGGTCTTCTCGACCGTGCTCTCGGCGCCGCCGATGCTCAGCGTCACCTTGAGCACGAAGGTCTTGTTCATGGCGTTCCAGCGCCCGCCGACCTTGCCCCAGTCGGGGCTGCCCAGGGCGTACATCACCTGCAGCTTGTTGCCCGCGCTGATGGCGCCGTCCCAGGTCTTGTAGTTGCCCTCGGCCTCGGCGAACAGCATCGGATCGCGCGACTGCATCACGCCCAGCGACCCGCCACCCTTCTCGGTCAGCTCGACGCGCACGATCTTCACCGTGGTCGGCGCGCTGCCCGCGGCGGCGTCCAGGGTCAGCTGCATCGTCGTCTGCTGGCACGGCATGCCGCAGTTGGGGCCGGCGCAGTCGCCCGCCATGGCGCCCTGGGCCACGCTGGGCGCGGCGCGCTCGGCCGACGGCTTGACCGCCGAGGCGTCCGCGTGGGCGCAGTCATCCGCCAGCGTCACCGCGGTCACCGTCGCGGTCACCTGCGGGGTCGGCACGGGCGGCGCGGTCGGCTTGACGGGCCCGCCTCCACCCCCCCCACGCCCTTCCTTGGTACAGCCCAGAGCAAGCACCAGCATCGCAGCGCAGCCAATCCCGAGTCGCATCATTTCCTCCTGATGGCTCTGATACGCACCACCGGGGCTCTCGCGTCAGCGCTGCGAAAACCCGCGTGGAAATTCACGATATCACAGCGCGGCCAGCACCGCGTCGACGTGGCCGGCGACCTTCACCTTGGGGAAGATCTGCTTCACCTTGCCGTCGACGCCGACGATCACGGTGCTCCTGATGATGCCCATCATCTTCTTGCCGTACATGTTCTTCTCGCCCCAGGCGCCGTAGGCGGCGATGACCTTGCCGTCGGGATCGCTGAGCAGCGCGAAGTTCAGCTGCTCCTTGTCGGCGAACTTGCAGTGCGACGCGATGGAGTCCTTGCTGATGCCGAGGACGACGGCGCCCTTCTTGGCCAGCTGCTTGGCGGCGTCGCGGAAGTCGCGCGCCTCCACCGTGCAGCCCGGGGTCGAGTCGCGCGGGTAGAAGTAGATCACCACCTGCTTGCCCTTGAAGTCCGCGAGCGAGACCTCGCCCGTGACGCCACCCTGCGCCGACGCCAGCTTGAACGCCGGCGCCTTCTGTCCAACCTCGAGTCCTGGCATTCGACGACCTCCTTGGTCGCGTGCATGATAGCCAAATGGCGCATTCGCTGCTGACCCTGCTGGGTGACCCGGTGCGCTGCCTGTGCGATTGCCACCGCGCCCTCGGCGAGCCGGCGCGCGCGCAGGGCATCCGCGCGCTGTACCGCTTCGACGACGCCATGCGCGGCTGGGGCTACGATCCGGTGTATGTGCTGGCGGCGACGTCGCTGTTCCGCGCCCAGCAGGCGGCAGGCGACCCGGCCTACCGCGGCGTCGCGGTGGGCGACAGCGCGTGCTCGTACGGGCGGCTGCTCGGCTTCGCGGTGCACGAGGCGCTGCACGCGCTGATGGGCGACGTCAGCCAGGCCAACTATGGCACCCCGCTGGGGGCGCCCTACGGAGTGCCGCGCGAGGTCGAACCCGATCGCGCCGCCGAGCAGGCCTTCCTCGATCCGTTCAACTTCCAGGAGGCGGTCGCCTTCGTCGGCGTCGGCCCGCTGGCGCGCGCGCTGTTCGGCATCGACTGGGCGCTGTACACGGTGATGGACGTCGGCACCTACGGCTTCGTGGGCGGCAACGCCGTGGTCCCGGTGCCGGCCGGCTTTCGCCCCGTGGTGCACATCGATTCACACCACGATCCCGAGGGCTATCGCGCCCGGGCGCGGCCGCTGGAGGCGCGCGCCCGCGACTGGCTGACGCCCGACAAGCTGGCCGAGCTGGTGGCGCGCTTCGAGGCCGCCGAGGCGGTCGGCGCGGGGCGGCGCGGGGCGGCGTGGCCCGATCCTGCGCGCTTCGTGAAGCTGCCGCCGCGCAACCTGTCGCGCAACGATCCCTGTCTGTGTGGCTCGGGCAAGAAGGTCAAGGCCTGCCACGGCCTGGGCTGACCAGGGCGTCGCCGTCGAGCTGCCAGTGCAGGGTGGTGGCCCAGCGCGCGACCTCGACCTGGCTGCGCGGGTCGAGCGCGACGTCCCAGCGTGACAGCGTGCGCGTCTCGTTGGCGACATAGAGGTGCTCGCCGCCGGCGTCGAAGGCCAGCGACAGCGGGTGCTCGCCGACCTGCAGGCTGCCCAGGTGCTGATGGCTCGAGGCGTTCCACAGGTGCACCTCGCCGCCATAGCTGGCGGTCGCGATGCGCGTCCCATCGGGGCTGAAGGCGACGGCGTAGACCGGGCCGCCGGAGCGGCCGAGGCGGGACAGCTCGCGGCCACCGAGGTCGAACACGCGCACCATGCCGTCGAGGCCTCCGGCCACCAGCTGGTCGCCATCGGGGCTGAAGGCGACCGTATAGGCGGCGGCGCCGAGGCGGCCCAGCTGGCGCGGCGCGCCGCCATCGCGGTCGCGTAGCTCCACCGTGCCGTCCATCAGGGCCAGCGCGAGCACGGCCCCGTCGGGGCTGTAGGCGGCGGCGTGCACGTCGGCCGCGGGGGTGACCTCGCCGAGCCGGGTGCCGTCCTCGGCCGACCACAGCACCAGGCTGCCGGCCCAGGTCACCAGGTCGCGGCTGTCGGGGCTGAAGGCGACCCCCATGGTGCGCCGGCCCCCGTCGAAGTGGGGCAGCTCCGCGAGCAAGGCGCCGTCGGCACGCCGGAGCAAGCGGGCCCGGCCGTTCCAGCACGCCTGCGCGAGCAGGTGGCCGTCGGGCGACGCGGCCACGCTCGACGCGCCCACCGGGCAGCCCAGCAGCAGCGACGACGGGGTCA
The DNA here is from genome assembly GCA_044229835.1 of Polyangia bacterium. Lineage (GTDB taxonomy): Bacteria > Myxococcota_A > Polyangia > Haliangiales > JADYYK01 > JADYYK01. The sequence continues at coordinate 6,301 of JBGASF010000090.1, forward strand.
CCACCTCGCTGCCGTCGGGGCCGCTGACCAGCAGCTCGCCGCCGCGGCCCAGCGTGACCTCGGAGGCGATGCGCGGCAGGGCGCGGTTGAACGCCTGCGGCGTCCCGGCCAGCGCCGCGGTCGCGCGCGCCAGCAGGTAGCGCACCGTGATGTCGTGCTCGCCGCCGGGCGCCAGGTAGGCGGCCGCCAGCCAGGCCGCCGCGCGCGCGGGGTCGCCGCGCTCGAGCGCGTGGCGCCCGCGCTGGGTCAGCTCGAGCAGGGGCAGCTCGCTGGGCGGGGGCAGTGGTCGCGGCGGGTTGAGCAGCTCGCGCGCGACCTTGGTGCTGCCGACCACGGTGGCGGCGGCGGCCAGCGCACACACCAGCGCCAGGGCGACGGTGCCGCGCCCCGCCGGGCCTGGCGTGCGTGAGCGGCGCGTCGGCGACGGCGGCACTGGCTCGGCGGCTGCGCGGAACTCGTGCACAAGGATGACTACGCGCGTGCGTGGGTTGCGATTCCGCGGCGGGTCAGTCCCCGGCGTCGATGCCGGCGTCGGCGGTGGCGCCGGCCGTGGCGCTGGCTCAGGCGTGGTCGGCGGCCAGCAGCGCGGCCAGCCCGGCGGCGGCCACCAGGCGGCTCGAGCGCGAGGTCACGGCCAGCGTGCGCGCGGCGCCCAGCGCGACCAGCGCGCGGGTGGCCCGGAGCAGCGTCAGTGTCAGCGAGAGCGAGGCGTTCGTCGTGCGCTTCATGCAGTGATGGAGGTGCCCCTGCCGCGATCCGGGTCACGTCCAGGCGGGTGGCGGCACCCCGGTCGAGCCCCGTGGGCGGGCGGGGCAGGGGTGGCGCCACCCCGGTGTCCCCAGCGGGATCGCCAGGTTGGCCGCGGCACACGGCGCGAAATGGTCCTGGGGCATGACCCGCAATCGCAACCATGGTTCGCAGCCCCAGTTCACCCACGGCGCAGCGCTGGCCCTCGAGCACGCCGCCGCCAGCCATGTCGGCCGGCGTGACAACAACGAGGACGCCGTGTGTGTGGCGCCCGAGCACGGCCTGTTCGCGGTCGCCGATGGCATGGGCGGCTATGCCGGCGGCGAGGTCGCGAGTGCGATCGTCGCGCACACGTTGCACAGCTGCTTCAGTCGCGCGCGCGCCGGCGCCGGCACCGGCACCGGAACGGGCACGGGCACGGGTGCTGGGGGCGTGGTGGATGCCGGCGACGACTCCGGGGCCCAGCTCATCACCATGGCGGTGCGCCAGGCCCACGATGACGTGCGCGCCCGCAAGGTCGGCGCGCTGGCCGAGATGGGCTCGACCGTGGCTGCCCTGGTGGTGCGCGACGGCCACGCCGTCATCGCCCACGTCGGCGACAGCCGGGTGTACCGCCTGCGCGACGGCGTGCTGGCGCAGCTGACCTGCGATCACTCGCTGGCCGAGGAGATGCGCGCCGCGGGCGGCCACGTCGGCGACGACTTCCCGTATCGCAACGTCATCACGCGCGCCATCGGCATGCGCGAGGGCGCGCGCGTCGACGTCGTGGTCAGCTCGCTGGAGGCCGGCGACGTCTTCCTGCTGTGCACCGACGGCCTCACCGAGGGGCTGGACGACGACGAGCTGGCCGCCCTCCTGACGGCGCCGCCGGCGACCGCCGCACCCGCCCTGGTGCGCGCGGCCTACGACGCCGGTGGTCGCGACAACATCACCGCGGTCGTGGTGCGGGTGCGCGCGGTATGATCGCGGCGTGCGCGCCCCGTTCAGCTTCAGCCACCGCCTGCGCGTCCGCTGGTCGGAGGTCGACCGCCAGGACATCGTCTTCAACCCGCACTACTTCACCTACTTCGACGTCGCGGTGACCGAGTACTGGCGCGCGCTGGGCTTCGACTACCCGGCCGCGCTGGCCTCCGCCGGCACCGACATCTATGCGCTGGAGTCGGGCGCCCAGTACCACGCCTCGGCCGGCTATGACGACCAGCTCGACATCTACGTGCGCTGCAGCCACCTGGGCCGCTCGTCGATGCACCTCGGCTTCGCCATCTACCGCGGTGACCAGCACCTGACCAGCGGCCGCCTGGTCTACGTCCACGCCGAGGTCGCCACCCGCAAGGCCGCGCCCTGGCCCGAGGCGCTGCGCGAGGCCATCTTCCGCTTCGAACGCACGCCCCCCGAGCCGCCCCCTGCGCGGCGCTATACTGAGGACGCCTAGATGAAGACCAGCGTCCTCAATCCCACTCCAGCCGAGCGCCTCTGCGATGCGCAGGGGCGGCCCTATTTCCTGTGGGACTCCGACATGACGCTTGCGGTGTTTCGCGAGCGGCTCCGGGATGCCGACCCGGACGTTCGCGCCTACTACACGGGCAAGCTGATGCGCCAGGCCAAGCCAGACGACGTGTTCTCCTTCGCGACCCGCGCCGAGATCGAGGCGCTCTGGCCGCGGCTGGAACGCTACCTCGGCAAGCGCCGTGCGTTCTGGACCTGGCTCTTCGAACTGTGGCGGATGCCTCGTGCAGGATAGGCTGACGCTCTCGGTCAGTCGCCTGGAGAGCTCGCCGTCGTTCGTCCGCATGACCGCGGGCGACGCCTCGACAGCGGTCGTGCTGGATCTCGTCGCCGATCCTGTGCCCCTGGCGGAGCCTCCCGTGAAGGTGTCGATCGGGGGCGTCGAGATCCAGGTCGACACCATGCACCAGATCCTGGTGAACAAGCTCTGCGCGGTGCTCAGCCGGTCCGAACTCAGGGATCTGTCGGACGTCGAGGCGCTGCTCGCTGTGGGCGGGGATCTGCCGCGCGCGCTGGCCGATGCCGGACGTCAGGATGGCGGCTTCTCTCCGCTGAATCTGGCCTGGGTCTTGCGCGAGTTTCCCGTCAGCGCACTGGCCAAGGCCGATGGGATCGCCGCAGCAGACGCGCAGGCGCTCGAGGCGTTTCGAACATCGTTCGCGGAGCGGGTCGCGCGCGAGGGGACGCCCTGAGCTAGTCCTCGGGGTCGGGGTCCGGGGTCGCGATGAGGCCGTGGCGGCGGCACAGGGTGCGCAGGTGCTTGCGGTCGAGGCCGGACTCGCGCGAGGCGGCGGTCAGGTTGCCGTCGACGCGCTCGAGGATGTCGCCCAGGTAGCGGCGCTCGAAGGCGGTCAGCACGGCCTGCTTGGCCTCGGCGTAGGGGATGTCGGTGCGCAGCGGCAGCGGCTCGCCGGCGTCACCCGCGCCCGCACCGGCACCGCCCGCACCACCGGCGCCCCCGCCGGGCAGCTGGAAGCGCAGCTCCTCGAAGCTGCGCGCACCGGGCGCCAGCGCGATGGCGCGGTCGACCACGTTGCGCAGCTCGCGCACGTTGCCGGGCCAGCTGTGCGCCCCCAGGCGCGCCAGCGCCGGTCCGCGCGGGCGCTCGTCGCCCAGGCCGCGCAGGCGCAGGAGCTCGCGCACGATGGGCCCGATGTCCTCGCGCCGCGCGCGCAGCGGCGGCAGCACCACCCGCACCACCGACAGCCGGTAGTACAGATCGGGCCGAAAATCGCCCTCGGTCACGCGCGCCGCCAGATCCATGCGCGACGCCGCAATCAGGCGCACGTCCAGCGCGCGCTCCTGGTCCGACCCCACCGGGCGCACCTTGCGCTCCTCGATCACTCGCAAGAGGCGCGCCTGCACCGCCGCCGGCACCCCGGCCAGCTCGTCGAGCAGCAGGGTGCCGCCATGGGCGCGCGCGAAGGCCCCTGCGCGCGTGGTGCTGGCGCCGGTGAAGGCCCCGCGCACATGGCCGAACAGCTCGCTCTCCAGCAGGCTGTCGGGCAGCGCGCCGCAGTCGACCGCCACGAACGGCCCGCGCCGCCGCGCGCTGGCCTCGTGCAGCGCGCGCGCCGCCAGCTCCTTGCCGGTGCCGGTCTCGCCCTCCAGCAGCACGGTGACGTCCGACTGCGCCGCCAGCTCCAGCACCGCGAAGACCTCGCGCAGCGCCAGGCTCTCGCCGACCAGCTCGCCGAAGCGGCGCGCCTGGCTGGGCGGCAGCTCCAGCGCCTGCGGCTCGGGCTGGATGCGCAGGAAGCTCTTGCCGACCTTGAAGGTGGCGCCCAGCGGCGCGCGCACCTCGGTCACCAGGGTGCCCTCGTGCAAGGTCCCGTTGGTCGACCCGAGGTCGCGCACCAGGAAGCGCCCGCCGTCGGGGTGCACCTCGAGGTGGCGGCGCGAGGCCCGCTCGTCCGACAGCACCAGGTCACACGCCGGGTCGGTGCCGACCACCACGCCGGCGGCGCCGATCAGCGCCGCGCGTCCGGCCTCGGGCCCCTCGACCACGACCAGCTGGCTGCGCGCCTTGCCGCCCGCAGGCACGGCCTCGCTGTGCACCGTGGCGACCGTCGAGGGCTGGTCCATTGCGCTATCCTGCATGCGTGGATCTGCCACGGCAACTCGGACCGTACCGGCTGGTGCGCCGCCTGGGCCATGGCGGCATGGCCGAGGTCTTCGTGGCCGAGGCCTTCGGCGCCAGCGGCTTCGTCAAGACCGTGGCGCTCAAGCTGCTGCGCCCGGAGCACGCCGGCGACGGCGAGCTCGAGCGCCTGCTCATCGAGGAGGCTCGCCTGGGCGCGCGCCTGGGCCACCGCAACCTGGTCGGCGTGCACGATCTCGGCTGCGAGGACGGCACCTACTACGTGGCCATGGACTTCGTCGACGGCTGCGACCTGCGCGCTCTGCTGGCCGACGGCCCGGTGCCGCTGGCGCCGGAGCTCGCGCTGCACATCCTGGCCGAGATCGCCCTCGCGCTGGCCTATGTCCACGGCGCCTGCGACGCCGCCGGCCGCCCGCTCGGCCTGGTGCACCGCGACGTCAGCCCCAAGAACGTCCTGGTGTCGCGCGCCGGCGAGCTCAAGCTGGTCGACTTCGGCGTCGCCAAGGCGACCCGCCTGGCCGACGTCACCCGCGCCAACATCCGCAAGGGCACCTACGCGTACATGTCCCCGGAGCAGGTCGCGCGCGTCCCCATCGGCCCGGCCTCCGACCAGTTCTCCGCCGGGGTGACCCTGTTCGAGCTGGTCACCGGCCGGCGCCCCTATCAGGGGGACAGCCCGCTCGCCACCACCGACCTCATCGCCGCCGCGGTGCCGCCCGACGTCAGCGCGCTGCCGCAGTCCCCGGAGCTGGCCGCCGTCATCCTGCGCTGCCTGGCGCGCGAGCCCGCGGCGCGCTACCCCGACGCCGCCGCGCTGCACGCCGCGCTGATCGCGGCCGCCCGCACCCTGCCCGCCGCCGGTCCGCTGGAGCTCGCCGCCGCGGTTCAGCGCGCGACGCGCAGCCAGCGGTCGCCCGCCGCGTCCCAGCGGTAGGTCACCTTGACCACGCTGACGGTGCGCGCCCTGGCGCGATCGTCATAGTCGCCGATGGTGCTGGTCATGGTGACCTCGGGCGGGCTGCCCGGCACCGGCTTGCTGAAGCTCCACTTCGACAGCACCTCGCGCGAGGCCATCGCCTCGGGCCGCTCGTCGAGCTCGAGGTGCAGCGCCAGCGTGGGCGCGCCGTCGAGGTTCAGCAGGGCCAGCTCGCGGTGATAGATGTCGCCCAGCGCGGCCTCCATGGGCCCGTTGTAGCCGTAGATCACGAACAGCTCGGGCTTGCCGTCGCCGTCGTGGTCCTTCAGCGCCGCGGTGCCCCACTGCACCGGCTCGACGAGCTCGCTCGGGGTCGCCGCGGTGGGCAGCGTGGCGGTGCCGTCGATGCTGATGGCGCCCTGGGCACCCTCGGGCGTGACCGGCGCGCGCGACACCGTGGCCACGCCATAGCGCGCGGTCACGCGCTTGTGATCGCGCACCACGTACAGCGCGACCCAGCGCAGCGCGCCGGCCGGCCCCAGGAGCTTGCTCACGGTGGCCTTGTGGTTCAGCTTGGCGGCCAGCAGGGTGGCGACCTCGCCCCGCGTCGGTGCCAGCACGCGCGGCACCCGTGGCTTGCGGGCCTTGCGCGCCTCGGCCTCGCCCTCGCCCGTGGTCACCAGCAGCGTCGCCATCATCGAGACCATCAGCAGCAGCGCCGGGCGCTTCATGGCGCCCATCCTATCAGGGCGTCTCCAGCAGCGTCAGACGATAGCCGCCCGCGCGCGCCACGCCGCCCGACACGAAGCTGTCGACCACCAGCCAGTGGTCACCCGCCGCCGCCGTGACGTCGAGCAGCTTGTCGGCCCGCGCCACGCAGCCATCCGCGCGCGGGGCGTCCAGCCAGTGCAGGTCGACATCGACGCCGTCATCGGTGAAGACCCGCGCCCGCAGCGTGGTCGCCGACGACAGGCGCACCCGGTACACCACCTCGGCGCCGCCCTCGTCCTGGGCGCCGCAGGCGTAGCGCCCGACCTCGCTGGTCATGCTGCGCGCGCTGTCCCCGGCGTCGCCGAAGGGCAGCGCGGCCGCATCGATCACATAGGGGTCGCTCCAGGTGCCACGCCCGGCCAGCCGCGGCGCCGCCGCCTCGACCGCGCCGCCATCGAGCACGCGGCGCAGGCGATCGAAGGCCTCCAGGGTGACCAGGTTGCGCTGGTTCATGCCCTCCATCAGCGCCGCCGGCGTCAGCCAGCATGGGTGGCTGCCACCCTGGCTGAAGCTCGCCAGGTGGATGCCGTCGCCGATCAGGCCATAGCCCGGCAGCGGGGTCAGGCGCTGCCACAGATCCACCAGCGGGACCGCGCGCCGCGCCGCCACCAGGCGCACGATGGCGTTGATCTCGCGCGCGATGGCGTCGGCGCTGGCGCTGTCTCCCCGCGGCGGGATGGTCGACACGATGGGGAAGACGCCGGCGCCGAGCAGGGTGTCGACCACGCCGGTCAGGCTGCGCTCGAACGGCGCCACTCCGGCCGCGAAGCTGTCGTTGGTGCCGAACAGGACGATGGCGAAGGCCGGCCGGATGGCGGCGATCTCCTGCGCCAGCGGGGTCGGGTTGCCTTGCAGCGCGTCGCTGGCCTGCCAGCCCACGGTGGCCGCCAGGCTGTTGCGTTCGAACGAGTCCACGCTGCCGTCCGCCAGCGTGCGCAGGAAGTGGTCGCGCGTCGGCTGCAGCGCCGCGCTGGCCCCCCACATGACGTCGCTGCCCGAATAGCAGTGAAAGAAGCCCGCCGAGACCGTGTTCGAGGCCCCCACCTTGGCGAACACGTCGCGCCGCCCGGTCGACCCCGCCAGCACCGCGCCGGCGCGCGCCACCACCTCCGCGCTCAGCGGCGAGTGCAGCGCCCCCGCCGGATAGCGCACCGCCAGCAGATCGCCCGGGCCACTCGGCGTGACCGCGCCATCGCCGCCCGCGCCGCCATCCCCGGCCTGGGCGTCGCCGCCCGCGCCACCATCGAGCACCGCGCCCGCGTCGTCGCCCGCGCTCCCGCCGTCGTCACCACAGCCCGCGCTCGCCACCGCCAGCAGCGCCGCGCCCAGCGCCAGCGCCGTCGCCGTCGCCGGCAAGGCCCGCCCGCGTGCGCCCGCGGTCACGGGGCCGCCTTGCCGCTCTGCTCCTGCTCCCGGCGCAGCAGGATCTGGTCGGTCTCGCCGCCCTCGGTGGCGCCGCCCGCGCGCGTGTACTGGTAGTCGTACAGCGTCTTCTGCGACACCACGACGTCGGCGCCCTGGTGCAGCGTGGGCACATGGAAGGGCTCGTTGATGAGGATGCCCTCCATGCGATCGCCGCTCCACTTGCTGATCTCGACCCACATCCACTCGTTGTCGCCCTGGTCGGTCTTGAACGGGGCCTTCACGATGAGGTGGGCACCATCCTCGCGCCCCTTGGCGAAGCCCTTGGCCAGCTTGGCCAGCGCCACCCGGGCCCGATCACGCGCCGCCAGCATCTCGGTGTCGCTGTCGCCGACCCCCAGCACCTTCTCGCCGGGGTCACCCAGCAGCCCCTCCAGCAGCGCGATCTGGCGCTCGTGCAACGTGGCGCCGACCTCGCCGTCGAAGCCCACCTCGAGCAGCCGGTTGTCGGCGTCGCCCTGCTGCTTGTCACCAACCAGCACCTGCAGCGTCTGCGCCGCGCGCTTGCCGACCCCGCGCAGCGCCGGCGGCAGCTTCAGCTTGCTGGCGTCGACCGGCAGCTCGCCGGCGCGCGCCACCGTGGGCCGCTCCAGCATGGTCTGCGCGACCAGGTTGATCAGCATGCCGACGTCACGCGATCCGGCCACGTCATTGACGACGATCTCGGGCAGGCCGAACTTGCTCATGCCCAGGGTCACGGCGCGGTTGGCGTCGCCGTCCTGGTAGAAGTGGATCACGGTGTGGTGGGTCACCGCGGGCAGCTCGCCCTCCCAGGGCGCGATGCGCTCGTCCTGCCAGGCCGCGCGCGAGAACACCTGGCGCGTGGCCTCGTCCCACAGCAGCGCGCCGGTGGCGTCGGCCACGCAGCCCATCAGCTTGGCCGCGCGCAACAGCACCGCCCGCGCCGCGGCCTGCGGCGCCGCGAAGGCCACCACCAGCGGCGCCTCGCCGGTCAGCATCGCCTCGCCCTCGGCAGCGCCGACTCCGACGCCGACATACTGCAGCGAGTCCAGCGCCGGCGGCGCGAAGTCCTGCAGTGGCGGCCGGGACTCCGCCACCAGGATCCCCGGCCCGTCCTGCCAGGCCACCTTCTTCTTGCAGCTGGCCAGCGCCTTGACCGGATCGACCTTGGCCTTGGGCGCGAAGTACAGCGCATGGATGAACTTCACGTCGCTGGCCAAGAGGTCACCCGCCGGCCAGCGCTTCAGGCTCGCGCCCGGCGCTGCCCCCCCCGGCGCGCCCGACACCGACGGCGCGCTGGACGGCGGCAGCCGCTGCGACGGCCCGGCCTGCTTCTTCTTCTTGCACCCCGCCAGCGCCACCGCCACCGCCAGCGCCAGCGCACCCAGCCTCAGCCGACGGGACAAGGCATCTCCTCGAAGCAGCGGAAGCGCTTCTGCGCCTCGTCGCGGCCGCAGCGCTGGTTCTTCTTGCAGTCGTCGTCGTCGACACAGCTGTCCTTGCTGGTGCGGCACCAGTACGACGCCGGGCCGCCGCGGCAGCCGATGGCGTTGGCGCGCCCGCACGAGCCCGACGCACAGTCGGCGTCGACCTGGCAGTCGCCAGCCAGGCAGCTGTTGCCGCCCCAGCTGTTGCACTCGCAGGGGCCGCCGCTGCTGGCCTTGCAGTCGGCGTCGCTGAAGCAGGCGTCATAGGTGCACAGGTTCTGCTGCACCCGCGAGCCGCCGGTGATGCAGCGCCCGTTCTGGCCCGCCGTGCAGTCCGCGTCGGTCTGGCAGGCGCCCTGGATGCCGGGCTGCGCGGTGCCCGGCGCGCGCGTGCGCGAACACTCCTGCGCCGACGGGCGCCCGCTACCGGGCGGGAACTTCTTGCCGCCGCCGCCCTCGCGCTGGCGCTTGCTGCACGCCGCGCCCAGCCCCATGCCCAGCGCCGCCACCACCAGCATCAGTCCACCGACCCACAGCACCCGCTTCATCACGGTCTCCTGCCGCCAGCTTCGGCCACGTTACGGTGCCTCGAACACCGACACCGGCTGCGTCATGGTGCCCGGCGTGGTCGCGGTCTCGCTGACCCGCACGTGCACATGGTTGTCATGGTTGGGCCAGTGCTGCACGTGGGTGCCGTCCGAGAACAGCGGCAGCAGCGCCATCGGCACCACGCCATCCTGCGCCGCCATCATGGCGCCCGGGATCAGCGCCGCGATCAGCTCGCGATCCAGGAACGACATCGTGACCCGCCCGGAGGCGAAGAACGACCCGATCAGGCGCGCGTTGCGATAGCCGTCGAACAGCATGCGGGTGCCCGGCGTGCACTCGCGCCCGCCGCTCACGGTGCGCGTGGTGCAGTAGCTGCGCCACGGCGCGCGGCCATCGGTGCCATACAGCGAGATGTCGACGTCCTTGCCGCGCTGGTGCGAGGCGTGGCGGGTGGCGCCGACGTCGGTGCCTGGGGTCAGGCCGTCCCACTGCGACAGATCCTCGGGCAGGAACGGCACCTGACCGGCCGCGATCATGCGCCGCCCGGCCTCGCGCAGGAACATCACCAGGTCGCGGCGCCCGAACTGGTAGCGATAGATCGCCCCGCTGATGTCATAGCCATCGACGCGGGCATCGTTGGGCAGCGGCAGCTGCAGCAGGCGATCGCAGTCGGTTGCGCAGCGCACGCCCTCGGTGAACGGCGTGCGCGTCACCTTCAAGGTCCCGCTCAGCGCCCCGGCGCGCGCCTCGATGCGCACCCAGAAGGTGCGCGGCCCGCCCTGATCGAGCACCGCCAGCACGCGCAGCCCGGCGCCCGCGTCGGTCTTGCCGAGATCGACCGGCGCCGCACCGTCCCAGCGCACCACCGCCATGACCACGCCGGTGGTCGCGCTCGGGAAGTCGAGCCGGAACGCCACGTGCTCGCCGGCCGTGGTCTCGACGCGCCAGATCCCGACCCCGCCCGCCGGGACCGCGACCGGATTGGTCGCGCCCGCCGCCACCTCACCCGCGACCGCCCCGGTGGGCGCCGTCCCGCTGGCCGGCTGCACCGCGCCGTCACCGGCCGCGCCACCGTCCACATCGACGATGACGTCGCCGCCATCGCCATCCCCCGCGCCCGGCTCCTCGCCGTCGCACCCCGCGAGCAGCAGGCTCGCCACACAGATCACCGAAAACAGCCGCACCGGCGATCCATATCACGAGTTACCCTGCCGCCCATGGCCAAGATCGTGCTGCACCAGTGGGAAATGTCACCCTTCTGCAACAAGGTCCGGCGCTGCCTGACCCACAAGGGCCTCGACTTCGAGGTCGAGAATTACAACGGTTTGCTGGCCCGCCGCGCCGCCAAGCTGTCCCAGGTCGGCACCCTGCCGGTGCTCGATCACGAGGGCGAGCGGATCTGGGACTCGACCCGGATCGCCGAGCGCCTCGACCAGCTGTACCCAGGGCGCCCCCTGCTGCCGGCCGCCCCGCGCGCCCGCGCCGAGGTCGCCTTCTGGGACGACTGGGCCGCGCAGTCGCTGTACTTCTTCGAGCTCTACTACCGCATGCTGGAGCCCGAGGCGCGCGAGAAGGCGCTCGACATCCTGTGCGCCGGGCGCCCGCGCTGGGAGCGCGCCGCCACGCGGATCTACTTGAAGATGCACTACCCGCGCAAGCTGCGCGAGCAGGGCCTCGCGCGCATGGCCCCCGACGAGGTCGAGCGCCGCTTCTTCGCCCACCTCGACCATCTGGAGGCGCTGCTCGAGGGCCGCACCTGGCTGGTCGGCGACGACGCCACCCTGGCCGACCACGCGGTCGCGGCGCAGCTCGAGGAGCTGGTGCGCACCAGCCGTCACGCCGACAAGATCCGCTCCTACCCGCGCATCAGCGCCTGGATGGCGCAGCCGGTCGCGGCCACGCGCTGACTACTGCGGCGGGTCGACCCAGGTCGTGCAGTCGCCGAGGTCGACGCTGGTGGTGACGCGCGGCCCCCACACCACCTTGAACACGATCAGCGGGTCGATGTTGTTGCGCAGCACCTCACAGCCGGGGGCGTCACCCTGCGCAGAGAGGTCCCCACTGGCCAGGTCCAGCGTGGCGATCTTCGCCGCGAAGCCGGGCGCTTGCCCCAGCGCCAGCCCTCGTGACGGAGTCGGCGCCACCACGAGCAGGCGCCCCTTGCGCACCGCGTCCGGCCCCTCGGCCATCCAGCCCTTGACCCCCAGGTGGCGCGCCGGCTGACCCGCACGCAGCACCACCACGTCGATGGCCCCCGGGGTGACGTCGCCCGCCACCAGCGCGCCGTCCCACGCGCCCAGGACCTGCAGGCCGCCGCCGCCGCGGTGGAGCACGCGCAGCTTGCGCGCCGCCAGATCGACCTCGCTCAGCTCGGCGACGTCCTCGCCCAGCACCGCGCTGATGACCCGGCCCAGCCGCGGCACCGCCACGGTGCGACCCGGGCCGAGCTCCGCCAGCTGCCTGGCCTCGCCGTCCCACAGGAACAGCTCCATGCGCGCGCCGTCCTCCAGCAGCCAGCGCCCGGGCGCCACCCGGTACGCCACCGGCGGCGCGCCCATCGGCCACCAGTGCCGGGTGTCGACGCCCGCGATCTCCAGGTGTGCCGGCGCCGAGGAGAAGCCGCCGCGGACGTCGATCGCCAGCGCGAGATCCGGCGCCAGCTCGGGCAGCACGAAGCCGCCGCCGCCAGGCATCGGCAGGGCCGACGGTGCCGGCGTCCGCGGCACCGCCCGGCGCGACGACCGTGGCATCTCGTGACAACCACCCACGACCAGGACCAGCACGACCAGCAGGCTCCGCATACCCGAAACTACGGTGTGCCGGGTCCGGCCTCGGTCAAGGCTGGGTAAAACGCCTGCGCAGCAGCCAACCCACCACGATCAGGCCCAGCAGCGGGCCATTCGCGGTGTGATCACGCGCGCCACCACCGGTCTGGCAGGCGCAGCCGCCGTCGCCGCCGCCGCCGCCATCGCCATCCTCGATGTCGCCCAGCGCACCATCGAGCACGCGCCCATCGGGCCGGCCGCCGTCTCCGACCGCGGTGTCGGGCCAGCTCCGCCCGCCCTTGGCGCGCAGCGACGCCACCAGGTACTGCTGCGCCTCCGTCGTCGGCGCCACGAACTCCGCCCCCGGATCCAGCACTCCATCGGGGTGCGCCGCGATCCAGGCCCGGATGTCGGCGCGCAGCGACGGCACCGCGCGGTTGTCGATCAGCCACTTCTCGCCCAGGCCGAGCGAGTTGTTGTACTCGTCGGCGAAGAAGTTGACGTGGCCCTGCCCGGCGACCTCGCGATAGCGGTACCACGGCTTGCCGCGCATGATGGCGTCCAGCGCGCGCGCCCCCGACAAGATCCCCTGGGTGTCCTCGGCCGCGCCGGGCACGTTGTAGAGCAGCTTGTCGTCGAACACGCCCGCGCGCGCGGCGTCGTACACCGCGACCGACCCGGCGAAGGCCCGGCTGTCGGTGCAGTTGGGCGCCGGGATGTCCGCCCCGATGCACAGCGCGGGCACCGCCCCCAGCATGATCGACACCCGCCCGGGATACAGCTGCCCCATCCGGTACGCGCTGTAGCCGCCCATGCTGGCGCCGGCCACGATGACGTGGCGCACGTGAAAGCGGCTGGCGATCTGATCGAGCAGCTCGGCCATGTCCTGCTTGGCGGCCAGGCGCGACTGCGCCGAGATGGCCGGCTCGCCGTCGGCGAAGCGGTCGCCCATGAAGTTGACCTCGCCACGCTGCGACAGCCCGACCGTGATGGCCTGGTAGTCGTCGCCGACCTGGCGGTGGAAGCGCGGGTCGGCCACCGCGCTCTCGCCCTGGTAGGCGGCGTGGAACCAGAACACCAGATCGTAGCTCTTGCTGGCCTGGAACCCGGTCGGCAGCCGCACATAGGCGTGGTCGCGCACGCCGTCGAAGCGCGACACCCACTCGTTGCAGACCACGCCGGCGTCGGTGCCCGCGCCACCATAGGGATCGGGACACTGGGTCGCCGCGCGCGCCACGCCGGGCAGCACGAGCAGGGCGACCAGGGCGGCGCGGCGCAACATCCTCACAGTGTATGGGATCGCCGGCCGCCCGCGTGCGTATCATCAGCCCGATGCGCCGCGCCGCCGCCGTCCTGATCAGCGTCAACATCTGCCTCTTCGTGCCGGCCTGCAGCCGCGAGCCGCGCCCCGCCAGCCGCCCGGCGCCGCGCGCCCAGCCGGCCACGCCGGTCGTGCTGCCCGCGCCGACGACGACACTGCCCGACGACGCCTTTCCGACCGCCGACCAGGTCGACTGGCAGGGTGCCACCGGCTTCCCCAGCCAGCTGCCCGAGGTGCCGCACGAGCTGACGCTACCCGACGGCGACCGCATCCTCTACCAGGTGCCCAAGGATCGCGGCCCCGCCACCATCCGCCGCGTCGGCGCCGACGGCAGCGAGCGCTGGGCCGTCCCCGGCGCCGACCAGTTCATCCCCGGCGCCGCCCTGGTCACGCTGGGGGACCGGCTCTACGTGGCCGAGCACGGTCGCATCTCCAGCGGCGCCACCCTGTCCAGCTTCGAGCTCGCCAGCGGCGCCAAGCTGTGGACGCTGCCGGTGCACGGCCTCGGCCCCATCGCGCACAGCAAGTATGCCAACCGCGTCGAGGTGGCGACCTTCCGGGGCGCCATCGTGGTGTTCGGCAACGAGTCCAGCGGGCGCTACATCGAGCTCTTCACCCCCGAGGGGCGCATGCTGTCGACACGCCTGGTCCCGCGATGAAACGGCTCCTGTTACTTTACGCGGTGTCAACACTCGGGGCCTGCACGCGAGAGCCCCGTGGCGCCGGCCCCGGTCCTGGCGCCAGCGCCGCCACGCGCCCCACCGCGCCGCCCCCGGTGGTCATCACCCCCGACGCCGCCCGTCCGCCCGGCCCGCGCGCCGACAGCATCGCCTGGCGCGACGTCCCCGAGGGCCGCTTCGATCCCCCCGAGCTGGTCATCCCCGGCCCCGGCGCCGATCACTACCAGTGGAAGGCCACCCGCCCCGATGGCCCCGCTGCGCTGAGCCGCCTCGATGCCCAGGGCCAGCCGCGCTGGACCACCGCGGTGCCGTCCGACTTCGTGCCCGGCGCCGCCCTGGCGGACGCGGGTGATCGCGTCATCCTGGTGCACCACTCCGTCATCTCCAGCGGCGCCACCGCGGTCGCCCTCGACGCCGAGACCGGGCGCATCCTGTGGACCACCGACCTGCAGGCGCTCGGCCCGGTCGCGCACAGCGAGTACCTGAACCACGTCGCGGTCGAGCTGCAGGGCGGCGCCATCGTGGTCTTCGGCGCCGAGATCGGCGGCCGCTACATCGAGGTCCTCGATCTCGATGGTCGGACCACCTCGAACCATCGTCCCATTTCGCCCTGACCCGCGTTCCTGCGCTGCCATCGGCCCTATGATGGTGCAGCGGAGGGTGTCATGCGGCAGGGACGGTGGCTGGCAGGGGTCGCGCTCATCACGCTCATGACCGGCTGTGGCCCGCCCAGCTCGGGCGGCGACGACGACGACGTCCCGGCGGTCGACGGCTCGTTCAACGGCTGCGCCAGCGCGACCTATGACGCCGTGCAGGTGCCCGCCGCGATGCTGGTGGTGCTCGATCGCAGCTCGTCGATGGCGATGAACAGCAAGTGGACCTTCGCGGCGCAGGCCATCGTGCAGGCGCTCGACGCCGACAGCTTCGACGGCATGCACGTCGGGCTGTACGCGGCGCCCAGCGGCAGCCAGGCCGGTCCGTCGTGTCTGCTCGGGCTGCCGGTGTCGTGCCAGGCGCCGCCCTTCCCGCAGGTCGACCTGGCGCTGGCCGGAGCCGACAAGTCGAGCGCCGCCAGCGGTGTGCGCCGCCGCATCAAGGACTGGCTGACGGCGAACTCGCCCGACAATGGCCTCGGCGACGCCTCGCCGATGCACGCCGCGCTGACCGCGGCCAACGCGTCGCTGACGGCGTGGCCGATGGCGGGCAAGCGCATCATCCTCGCGGTCACCGACGGCACCCTGAGCTGCAACCAGTTCTCCACTCGCCCCGGCTACCCCGACTGCAACGGCTGCAACCACGACTGGGAGAACCCGCAGAACATCGTCGACCTGGTCGCCGCCGCGTACATGGATGGCGCCAAGCCCATCGAGACCTTCGTGGTGGGGGTGCCCGGCGCCGACACCTTCGACAGCACCGGCTGCAACTTCCCGCCCTACCGCATGCGCCAGGCGCTCAGCGCCATCGCGTGGGCCGGCTCGCCGACCCACGTGCCCGCCGCGTGCACCGGCCGCGCCTACATGCAGAGCGGCGCCGATCCGGCCACGTCGTGTCACTTCGACATGACCCAGGGCGGCTTCACCGCGCAGCGGCTGGCCGACGCCATCGCGGCGGTGCGCGGCGCCGCGGTCGGCTGCATCCTCGAGCTGCCGCGCCCGCCCGACGGCAGCAGCATCGATCGCAGCCGCGTCAACGTGCGCGTCATCGCCGACAGCGTGACCAGCGAGCTGGCCAAGCGCCAGAGCATGACCAACCAGTGCCTGACCACCGGCTGCTGGGACTACACCAGCGACGGCAAGGTCGAGCTCATCGGCAAGGCCTGCGACGACGTGCGCGCCGCGCGCTCGATCCAGGTCAAGGTCGAGACCGGCTGCACCACCCGCGTGCTGTAGCCCGCGGAAGCACGCTACGGGCCGACACGACGCCGCTCTCGCCGCAGCCTGAAGGCCTCGCGCACGTCACCCAGCACCTCGGCGACCTGCCGGCGCGCGACCTCGGTGCCGGCGTCGATGATGTCGGCGACCTCGCGCCTGCGGCCGGCGAGGTCGGCCCGGCGCGCGCGGATGGGCGCCAGCAGCGTCTCCAGCACGCCGGTCAGCCGCTGCTTGAGCGCGCTGTCGGCCAGGCCGCCCTGCCGGTAGCGCGCCTTCAGCGTCGCGACCTCGGCCGGCTCGGGGTCGAAGGCGTCGAGGTAGGCGAACACGGCGTTGCCCTCGACGGTGCCCGGGTCGTCGACGCGCAGGTGGCCGGGGTCGGTGAACATGCGCTTGACGCGCTCGCGCAGCTCCTCGCTCGAGACCGTCAGGTCGATGGTGTTGCCGAGTGACTTGCTCATCTTGCTCTTGCCGTCGAGGCCGGGCAGCCGCTGCGTGGCCGACAGCAGCGGGCGCGCCTCGACCAGGATGTCGCGCTGGGCCAGCCGGTTGACCGCGCGCACCAGCTCGTTGCTCTGCTCGATCATGGGCAGCTGGTCGGCCCCGACCGGGACCACGGTGGCGCGGAAGCCCGCGATGTCGGCGGCCTGACTGACCGGATACATCAGGAAGCCGGCCGGGATGTCGCGCTCGAAGCCGCGCTGGCGGATCTCGTCGCGGATGGTCGGGTTGCGCTCCAGCCGCGCGACGGTGACCAGGTTGAGCAACAGGATGGTCAGCTCGGCCAGCTCGGGGATGCCGGACTGCAGCGCGATGGTCGAGCGGCCCGGGTCGATGCCGACGGCGAGATAGTCGAGCGCGACCTCGAGCACGTGCTCGGCGACGCGGCCCGGCGCGCCGGCATTGTCGGTCAGCGCCTGCAGGTCGGCGATGAGGATGAACTGCCTGCATCGCTCCTGCAGGCCGAGGCGCGTGGTCAGGCTGCCGACGAAGTGGCCGAGATGCAGCGGCCCGGTGGGGCGGTCGCCGGTCACGACGATGTCCGAACTCGAGACTTCCAGCTGGGTACCCATGGTTTCCTCCCTGGTTGGTTGCACCAGCGCGAGGCGTCCGAATGGGCCGAAAATCGAGAGGGTCGCGTCCATTCGGAGCGACCCTTCGCGCACGTCGGTCTGTCGATGACGAGGCTGGCCGCCCGGCTATCCGGACCGCCACCAGCGACGCGTCATTGCGTTCGCGTTCGCGTTCGCGTTCGCGTTCGCGTTCATCGACATGCCTTCAGCCTAGCCGCCGCGGCCAGTGCCGGCAAGCCCTTGCTGGCCGCGGGCTGCTGGCTGCCGGCGGTTGCCTACGCCGCCGCCTGCGCGGTCAGCCACAGCTCGTCGAAGCGGGCCCTGACCCAGGGGTCGAAGGCCGCCCCGTAGTCGCGCCTCAGCTTGCCGGCGCGCACCAGCGCGACCACGTCGGCGAGATCCATCGTGCGCGCCGGCGCCGTCATCCCGGCCGCCAGCTTGAGCTCGATCAGCGACGCCAGCGGCAGCATGGCCACCGCGCCCGCGCTGGCGCGCACCGCGACCGCCGCCGGGTCGGGGAAGGCCACCGCCTTGTGGCGGCCATCGCCCGGGAACTCCCCGGTGATGCTGATCGCGATCGACACCTCGAGCGCGGTGTCACGCAGGCGATGGCTGCCGGCGAAGCGCTCGACATAGCCCTGGCCGAGGTAGCGGCGCTTGAACTCCACCAGTCCGGTCAGGGTCAGCAGCACATCGACATCGGTCGTCGGCCGCCGGTAGCCGTGGGCCTGCATCGCCATGGCGCCCGCGATGGCATACGGCACCCCGCTGTCATCGAGCCGCCGCGCCAGCGTCCGCACGGCCTGTTCACGTCGCTCGAGGGCGGTCTTGGGCATCGATGGATCGTAGCAGCGGCAGCCAGCCCGACCTGCCACGTTTGTGTCAGGTTCGCGTCATTTGACGCGGCGAGCCGCGATGGGCGCCGCACTACACCGACAGCGCGCCCTTGCGGAAGTCGCTGCTGCCGATCTTGACGTTGACCACCGCGGGGACCTGGTCGCGCGCGGCGGCGGCGAAGGCGGCGTCGAGCGCGGGGGCCAGGTCGGCGGCGCGCTCGACCCAGGCGCCGAAGCAGCCCAGCGCCTTGGCGACCTCGTCATAGCGGGTGTAGGCCAGCGCGGTGGCGACGGCGCGCTGCTCGCCATAGATCTGGACCTGGCCGCGCCGGATCTGGGTCCAGCCGGCGTCGTTGCCGATGACGCAGACCACCGGGATCTTCTGCCGCGCCATGGCCTCGAGCTCCATGGCGTGCAGGCCGAAGGCGCCGTCGCCGTAGACCGCGATGACCTTGGCGTTCGGCCGCGCCAGCTTGGCCGCCATGGCATAGCCGGGGCCGACGCCGAGGGTGCCCAGCGGGCCGGGGTCCATCCACAGCCCCTTGGCGCCGAGGCGCAGCGCATAGGCCGCGGTGGCCACGAAGTCGCCGCCGTCGCCGATGACCACGGTGTCGTCGTCGACGTAGCGCCCCAGCACGTGACACACATGCAGCGGCCCGGGCGGATCGCTGACGGTCTCCATCTCGGCGCGCATGGTGGCCGCCTTCTTGTTCTCGGTCTCGCGCATCGCGGCCAGCCAGGCGTCAGGCGCGCGCGCTGGCAGCGCCGCGGCCAGCGCCGCCAGGGTCAGCCCGGTGTCGGCGGTCAGCCCCACGGTGACGGCGCGGTTGTGGCCCAGCACGGCGCCGTCGCGATCGACCTGGATGACCTTGGCCGCGGCCGGGAAGGTGGGCGCGCGCCCGTAGTCGATGCGGAAGTCGAACGGCGTGCCGCACACCAGCACGACGTCGGCCTGCGCCAGCGCCTGCTTGCGCACCGTGGTCAGCTTGCACGGGTGGTCGGCGCCCAGCGCGGTGCGCGCCATGCCGTTCAGGAAGGTCGGCATCGCGAAGCGCTCCAGCAGCGCGTGCAGCGCCCCGGTCGCCGGCGACCACAGGAGCTGCGAGCCCACGATGGCCATCGGCCGCGCCGCGCCCGCCAGCAGCTCGACCGCGCGTGCCAGGCCGTCGGCGGCGGGGCCGGCCGGCAGGTAGCGCGGCGCCTCGGGTAGCTCGCCCAGCTCGGCATAGTTCATCAGCACGTCGAGCGGCATCTCCAGGTACACCGGCCCGGGCACCCCGGCCTGCGCGACGCGGAAGGCGATCCCGACATACTCGGCCAGCCGGCTGGTGTCGGTGACGCGGTACGACGCCTTGACCACCGCCTTGACCAGGTCGAGGTGGTTCATGTCCTGCAGCGAGCCGCGATCCGCCAGCGGCACCGGCCCGGCGCCGCCGATGCACACGATGGGCACGCCGGCGCGCTGGGCGTTGGCCAGCGCCGTCACCACGTCGGTCACGCCCGGCCCCGCGGTCACCGCGACCACGCCGGGCCGCCCGGTCGCGCGCGCCATGCCGTCGGCGGCGTGGCCCGCGGTCTGCTCGTGGCGCACGTCCACGACGCGGATGCCGACATCGAGGCAGCCGTCGTAAATGGCCTGGATGTGGCCGCCACAGAGGGTGAACAGGTGGGTCACGCCATGCCGCGCCAGCGCCTCGGCAACCAGTCGTCCGCCATGCATCATCGCCATGGCGCGGACTGTACCGCCGAGAGGCGCGGCGCGGGTGACCGTCGTCAACCTACCGAGTCGTGTGGTGCAGGCCGATCTTGTTGCCGTCGGGGTCGCGCACCATGGCGATGAAGCCGGGCGGGCCGATGTGCGTCAGCGGCATCACGACCTCGACGCCGGCGTCCTTGGCGCGGGCCAGGGCGGCCTCCAGGCTGGGGGCGCAGTTCAGGTACACGATGGTGCCGCCGGGCTGGGCCCGGGTGGCCGGGTCGAGGATCAGCGAGCCGCGCACCGAGCCGTCCTCGCCGGTGAAGATGGCCTGATCGACGCCGGCGAAGACCTCGCGCTTCAGGCTGACGCCGAGCAGGGTCTGGTAGCAGCGCATGGCGCGGGGCAGATCGGTGACCGGGATCTCGAACCAGTTGATGGCATTGCGCATGGGGTGTTGCCTCCTTGTGAGAGGCACTCTGCCTTTACCGATTGACAGCCTTGTGTCAGTTTAGTCCGGTGAAGCGCCGGTCCCGCCTGTTCGCCCTGGCCGAGTACCTGCGCGGGCGCCGCACCGGGGTCACCGCCGCCGAGCTGGCCACCCGCTTCGACGTCACCCTGCGCACGATCTATCGCGATCTCGACGCCTTGCGTGACGCCGCCCTGCCGGTGCGGGCCGACCGCGGGCGCGGCGGCGGCTATGCCCTCGACCGCGGCTACACCCTGCCGCCGATCAACCTGACGCCGCGCGAGGCCGCGGTCATGATCGCGCTGGGCCGGATGGCCACCGAGCTGCGCCTGCTGCCCTTCGTGGACACCTTGCAGAGCGGGCTCGACAAGGTGCGCGGCGCGCTGTCGACCTCGGCGCAGCGCGAGCTTCTGACCCTGCTCGAGGGCCTCGAGTACACCGGCGTGCCGTCGGCCCCGGTGGCCCCCGCGGTGCGCCGCGCGGTCGAGACCGCCTGGTTCGAGGGCCGCCCGCTGCGCATCCACTACCACGGCGCCTCCGGCGAGGTCACCGTGCGCACCGTGCGCGTCACCGGCGTGGTGCTGGAGCGCTCGCTGACGCTGCTCAACTGTGACGACCTGGGCAAGCAGGCGCGCCGCCAGTTCCGCATGGACCGCATCGAGCGCGCCGACCTGGTCGCCAGCCCGTAGTCGATTGTATGTAGTCCATTGATGATGGCGATTTGAAAGTATCGATACTGAGATCGGTCGAATGCGCGTACTTCCTTGGAGAAGGAGGTGCGTGATGCAGGTGAATCGACTGTTCAAGGTGCTGGTGATGGGTGGTGCGGCGCTGACCGTGGGCTGCACGGCGGATGACGGCACGCCGGGCAAGAACGATCAGGCGGGCAAGCAGAAGGACGCCGGGACCGCGGCGGGCGACGGCGGGGTGGTGATGGATCCGCCGGTGGTCGGGGCCGACAGCGGCACCGGGGTGATCCTGGTGGACGGCGGGGGCGACGAGGCGGACGCGGGGGTGGGGTCGTGGATGCACTGGTTCTGAGCGAGGCGGCGCGGCAGGCGCTGGCCAAGGTGTGGGCCTACCGGGCCGGGTCGGAGCGCCAGGCGGTGGCGCGCTTCACGCGCCTCTACGGGGAGCTCGGCGCGGTGGGGGCCGCACCCGAGGTGCTGGCGCTGGCCGAGGCGGCCATCGACGACGAGCGCCGGCATGTCGTGATCTGCGAGCGCCTGGCGCACGGCTACGGCGGCACGAGCACGAGCACGAGCACCAGCGAGGCCCCTCCGATTGGCCCCAGCGCCCTCGGCGCCCGCGACCGCCTGCTCTACGAGATCGTCGCCTTCTGCTGCGTGACCGAGAGCCTGAACGCCGCCCTGATGGCGGTCTCTCGCAGCGAAGCGCAGGTCGACGCCGTGCGCGCCGCGCTGCGCGAGATCCTCGCCGACGAGGTCGGCCACGCCCGCCTGGGCTGGGCCCACCTGGCCGCCGAGCGCGCCGCCGGCCGCGGCGACTTCCTGGCCGCCATGCTGCCGCGCATGCTGGCCGCCACCGTCGCCGACGAGCTGTTCACCCCGCTGCCTGGCGGCGTCGACGAGACCGCCCTGCGCCGCCACGGCGAGCTGCCCGAGCCCGCGCGGCTCGCCATCTTCACCAGCACCATGACCGACGTGGTGCTGCCCGGCCTGGCCGCGCTCGGCGTCGATCCGCGCCCGGCGCAGGCCTGGCTACGGGCCCAGCTCGAGCTGCAGGGCCGCTAGCGCCGCGCCCAGCTCGCTCATCAGGTCGCGCAGCGTGCCGACCTCGGCCGCCCCGCCGGGCCAGGTGTCCACATAGCGCTGCCACTTCTGGGCGCTCCACGGCGAGTGGCCGATCTCGCCGCGGATCAGCCGGCCGAGCAGCGCGACCGGATCGCCCCGGTGCGTGAACGCCGTGAGCAGCGCGGGCCCCAGCCGCCCGTGATCGATGGGCGCGTGGCGCAGCAGCAGACAGGCGTCGTGCAGATCCTTGGGCCGCCAGCGCCCCGGCCCGCGCTCGAACAGGCCATGGATCTTCCACGCCAGCAGCGACTCGGGCGGACAGGTCAGCACGCGCGCGTCGCCGAGCTGCAGCCACACCGGCGCCAGCACCGGGTCGCCGAAGCCGACGTCGATCTGCACCGCCTGCGCACCCACGCCCGCGACCTCGGCCGCCGCCTGCAGGCGCACCCCGGGAAACCGCGTCTCGGCCCAGATGGCCTCCGCCGTCAGGGCCCCGAAGCGCACGCCATCGCCCACCTCGCGCGCCAGCAGCGCCGCCAGCTCGGCCCGCGTGGCCTCGACGTCGAACCCCGCCAGGCTGAGGAAGTCGATGTCCGCCACCGGCCGGGTCGGGCACCAGTGCCCGAGCAGCACGCCCCCGCGCAGGAGCAGCGTCTCGGTGCCCGCCACCCGGCGCAGCACCGGGCCCGCCAGCGTCGGCACCACCTACCTGGACCCTCGCGCCCCGCGCCCGCTCACGGCAGCCAGCCGCGGTCCACGCCGACGTCGCTGTCATACACGGTGTACTCGCGGATGCGCTGCCCCAGCGGCAGCCCGGTCGCCTCCAGCTCGGCCAGCAGCGCGGCGAACTTGTCGTCCGCGCTGCGCCGCCCGGCGCCATACACGCGCAGGGTGACGAAGCGCTCGGCCTGGCCATCGCTGCGCAGCTTGCGCGCGTTCTTCGACAGGTGCGCGCCGTGCGCGACGACCTGGGCGCGCAGCGCCTCGGTGCGCTCGGGCGGCATGGTCACCTTGACGTGAAACTCGAAGTAGTTCTCCGGCAGCGCGCGCGCGGCCTCGTCGTCCTCGGGGATGTCGCGGTTCTGGCCCAGCGCCTCCAGCTTGACGCGGGTGACCTCGAAGCCGCCGCCGACCAGCGCGCGCGCCAGGCCGTGCACCTCGGCCTGGGCCTCGCGCAGCGTGCCGTGGTGGTACGACGCCGTCATGGGCTGGCTCGGGGTCTCGCCGCGCGGCAGCTCGATCAGCACATGCTTGACGCCGAGGTCACCGCACAGCGCCGCGAAGCGCTCCGTGGTGGCGGCCCCGTCCGCGGCGCCGCCCGCGCGCACCGTGATGTGGGCCTCGAAGGCGCCGCCGAACGAGCGCCCGCGCAGCACGTCGGCCAGCTCCAGGTAGGGCCGCTCGCGCATGTTGATGAAGGCCTTGGCGGTCGCCAGCTCGCCCAGGGTGCGCGTCCAGCCGTCGGGCAGGAAGGCGCGATCCCAGCCGTGGCCCCCGCTGCCGCGCGCGACCTCCAGGTAGGTGCCATCCGAGGAGCCGGTGAACAGCAGCGCCTCGGCGGGGTCGGCGCTGCGCGCCAGCGCGACCGCGACGCGGGTGGTGCCGCGCCGCCCGCCGAAGGCCTGGCCCAGCGCGGCCTCGCCCTCGGCCAAGAGGCGCCGCTTGTAGGCCGCGCCCGACATGGTCGGCAGCCCCTCCAGCGCGAGCTCGGTGGCCTCGTTGATACAGGGCTCGCCCAGCTCGGCGAAGGCCGCCGCCGCACGCGCCCGCGCGACCTCGGCCATGGGCAGGTCGGGGCGCTCCAGCGACAGCTTGCGCCAGACCACGTCGATGCCTTGCAGGAGATGCGCGATCTCGTCGCGCTTGCTCTGGTTACCGGTGATCAGATGGACGCGCACCGGGGCAAGGATAGGCCCTCAGGGGCGCCAGTTCCACAGCGCGGGCGCGCCGCTGTTCTCGGGCAGCAGTGCGCCATCGCGCTTGTCCGCCCGCACCAGCTTGGCGACCAGGGCCACCCGCTCGCCGGCCTCGACCCGGTAGATCACACCCTCGGCCTGGTCGGCCCCATGGCCGCCGCCCCCGGCCAGCCGGGCCAGCGCGGCGTCGGCCGCCAGCGGGCCGTCGTGCACCCGCGCCGGCAGCGTCAGCCCGGCTCGCGCCGCGCGCTCGGCCAGCACCCGCCGCGGCGCCCGCTCGGGCTCGCGCGCCGCGCCCCGGCGCATCAGATCGAACACCACCAGCGGCTCGTGCGCGAGCGCATAGCGGGTGCCGTGCACCAGCGCCAGCCACTCGCCGACCAGCCACTCGCCCGGCTCCAGCACCGCGGCGAAGCGCGCCCGCTGCGGCGCCGGCGCCAGCCAGGCCGCGAACAGCTGGCGCGCCTGGTTGGGCGACTCCGCCGCGCGCGCGCCCTCGCGCCCCAGCCCGACCACGTCGTCCCCGAGGCGCGCGATGGCCACGCACGAGCCGTCGAGCTTCTCCTCCACCAGCACGGCCTCGCCGGCCCGCCCGACGAAGCAGCGCGCGGCATGCTGCGCATCCACCGTGCGATCCCCCGCGCCCACGCGCGAGCCCGGCAGGTGGGCGATGCGTCCGTACGCCGCCCGCCCCAGCGGCAGCTCACGACGTGGTTGGCGACCGGCCACGCCCGCAGTGTACGATCACGTCGTGCCCGCGTCCCTGCCGCGTCCGCCTCGCCAGCTGCGCGCGATCGGCTTCGACGACGCCCCCTTCACGCGCCGCGCCGGCGCCCGGGTCGACATCGCCGGGGTGGTCTGCCAGGGCACCCGCTTCGAGGGCCTGGTCTGGGGCCACGTGCGCCGCGACGGCCGCAGCGCCACCCGCGCGCTGATCGACCTGCTGGTCGGCGGCAAGTATCTGCCCCAGCTGCACCTGGTGCTGCTCGACGGCATCGCCTTCGGCGGCCTCAACGTGGTCGACCTGCCCGCGCTGGCCACCGCGCTGCAGCGCCCCTGCGTCGCCATGATGCGGCGCCTGCCCGACCTCGCCGGCATGGAGGCCGCCATCCGCAAGCTGCCGCAGCCCGAGCGCCGCCTCGCCCTGCTGGCGCGCGCCGGCCCCATCCACCAGCGCGCCCCCTTCGTGTTCCAGGTCGCCGGCCTCGAGGCCTCGGCCACCGAGGACGCCCTGCACCGCCTGACCGATCGCGGCCACGTCCCCGAGGCGCTGCGCCTGGCCCACCTCATCGGCTCCGCCGTCAAGGACGGCGAGAGCCGCGGCCGGGCCTAGCATCACACTTTCTCTCCGACAGCCGGAATGCTCCGAGGGTGGCCTTCCGGTCGTCATCGCAGTGCAGCCTCCTTGGGCGGACCTTCAGCC
>JBGASF010000091.1:0-31322 GCA_044229835.1 Polyangia bacterium
GGCGGTGGCGAGGGAGTGGGGGGCGGGAGCGGTGGAGGTTTCGGCGCTGACGGGGGCGGGGCTGGGCGAGCTGGTGGCGGCGGTGTTGAAGGTGGGGGGAGTGTCGGAGGGCGGGGGCGAAGAGGGTGTGGTGGTGACGAGTGCGCGGCAGGCTGAGCTGCTGGCGGGGTGTGCGGTGGCGGCGACGGCGGCGAGCGAGGGCGCGGGGCGTGGGGCGCACGAGGAGCTGGTGGCGGCGGATCTGCGGGCGGCGCTGGTGGCGCTGAGCGCGGTGCTCGGTGAGGGTGTGGGCGAGGACGTCATCGACGCGGTGTTCGCGCGCTTCTGCATCGGCAAGTGAGGCGGGTGGTGCGGCGGTTGCTGGAGTGGATGGAGCGGCCGCTGCGTGCGCCGGCGGCGAGTGGGCGCGCGGCCGACGTCATCGTGGTGCTGGGGGCGCCGTGCCGGAATGGTGTCCCGGGGCGCTTCGCGCTGGAGCGGGCGCGGGCGGCGGCAGCGCTGTGGGCGCGCGGCGCCGCGCCGGCGGTGCTGGTGACGGGCGGGCCGGTGCACGATCCCGAGCCCGAGGCGGACATCATGGGCAAGGCGCTGCGGGCGCTGGGTGTGGCTGGCGACGCGCTGGTGCTGGAGGGGGTGTCGCTGCACACGCGCGAGAATGCGCAGCTGTCGACGGCGATCGCGCGCGAGCGCGGCTGGCGGCGCGCGCTGCTGGTGACCCAGCGCTTTCATTCACGGCGTTCGCTGCGCGAGTTTCAGCGCACCGGCTGGTGGGACGCGGTCGAGGTGGTGTGTGCCGAGAGCGAGGTGACGCCGGCCGAGATGGCGCGGCGACCGGGGCGCGCGGCGTACTTCATGGTGCGCGAGTATCTGGCCTGGGTCAGACGCTGGCGCTGACGAGGTGACGAGCGCGGCGCGCGGCCAAGATGGCGGCGGCGCGGTGGTCGCTAGAGCAGGGCGTCGAGGTCGAGCTTGGCGGCGGCGGCGGCGAGCTGGGCGAGACGCACGCCGGCGGGCAGGTGCTCGAGCGTGCCCAGCATCGGGGCGCGGCCGAAGCGGGCGATGGCGGAGGCGTTGCTGGCGGCATCCGGGCCGGGCTGCGGGCTGACGCGCGACATGATGACGCCGGCGACCGGCAGCTCGCGGCGCGCGGCCTCGGCCAGCGTGAGCAGGGTGTGATTGATGGTACCCAGGGCGTCGCGCGCGACCACGATGAGGCGCGCGCCCAGGCGGGTGACGAAGTCGGCGGTCAGGGTGCGGTCATCGAGCGGCACCAGCAGGCCGCCGGCGCCTTCGACCAGGGTGACGTCCGCGCGTGCCGCGACGGTGTGGATGTGCTCGGCGAGCGCGCCCAGGTCGATGGGGCGCGACTCGGCGACAGCGGCGGCGGCGGGCGACACCGGGGTGGTGAAGCAGATCGGGGTGACCTCGCCCGGGCTGAGCCAGTTGCCGGCGGCGGCGCGCAGCAGCGTGCCGTCCGCGGCCTCGAGGCCCATGGGGCCGAAGCTGCACCCAGTCTCGATGGGCTTGAGCGCGGCCACGCGCAGACCACGCCCGCACAGCGCCGCGGTGACCGCGCGGGTGACCGTGGTCTTGCCTGCGCCGGTGTCGGTACCGGTGACGAAGAGCAGCCTCATGCGGTGATGGCGATGATACTGCGGCGCGTGGCGTCGACCAGCTCGGCGAGCTCGGCGGCGGTGATGCTGAGCGGCGGCATCAGCACGACGACGGGACCGAGCGGACGCAGGATGACGCCATGCTTGCGCGCCTCGCGGCAGACGCGCGCGCCGATGGCGGCTTCGTAGGGGTATTCGCCGCGCGTCTCGCGATCGGTGACGAGCTCGATGCCGACCATGAGGCCTTGCTGGCGGACCTCGCCGACGTGGGCGAGCGGCGCGATGTCACGCGCGAGCAGGGTGGCGAGCTCGCCGATGCGGGGCTGGATGGCGTCGAGGGTGCGGTCGCGCTCGAAGATGTCGAGCGAGGCGATGGCGGCGGCGCACGCGAGCGGGTTGCCGGTGTACGTGTGGCCGTGGAAGAAGGTGCGCTTGCTGGCGTGCGGACCGAGGAAGGCGTCATAGACGGCGTCGGTCGCCAGCGTCGCCGCCAGCGGGAGATAGCCGCCGGTGAGACCCTTGGCGACTGTCATCAGGTCGGGGCGGACATCCTCGAGGTCGCAAGCGAACATGGCGCCGGTGCGGCCGAAGCCAGTCGCGACCTCGTCGCAGATGAGAAGGACGTCATGCTGGCGGCACAGCTCGGCGACCTGGCGCAGGTAGCCGGGGGGCTGCATCAGCATGCCCGCGGCGCCCTGGACCCGCGGTTCGATCACGAAGGCGGCGATCTCGTGGGCCTGGGTGGAGAGGAGTTTCTCCAATGATTGCAGGCACATAGATACGCAGGCTTGGGGATCGTCGGGGCTCGGTGAGCGGTAGGTGTAGGGCGTGGGGACGCGATGCACCTGGAACAGCAGGGTGTGGAAGATCTGGTGGAAGAGGTCGATGCCACCGACGCTGACCGAGCCGATGGTGTCGCCGTGGTAGCTCTCGGCGAGGGCGACGAACTGACGCTTGGCCGGCTGTCCGCGGTGCTGCCAGTACTGATAGGCAATCTTGAGCGCGACCTCGACCGCCGTGCTGCCCGAGTCGGAGTAGAAGACCTTGGTCAGCCCTTTGGGGGCGACGTGGGCGAGACGGCCGGCGAGCTCGATGGAGGGGACGTTGCCGAGGCCAAGCAGGGTCGAGTGGGCGACGCGGTCGAGCTGGGCGCGGATGGCGTTGTCGATCTCGGCGCGGCGATGGCCGTGGACGGTGACCCAGAGCGATGACACGCCGTCGAGGTAGCGGCGACCGCGGACGTCGATGAGGTGGTTGGCCTCGGCGCGCTCGATGATGAGGGGGTCGTCGTCGGCCAGCCAGTCGGCCATCTGTGTGAACGGGTGCCAGACGTGGGCACGGTCGAGCGCGACCAGGCGGTCAATGTCAGAGGCGCGTGTTGTCATGGCGTCGTGTTCGGGACGGCGGGTAGAGGACGGAACAGGACCTTGAGGTCGGCCAGGGCTGACAGGGCTCGCTCGAGCTGCGAGGTCGTGTGGGTCGCCATCAGGGAGAAGCGGATGCGGGAGGTGCCCTCGGGCACGGTGGGGGGACGGATGCCATGGGCGAAGATGCCAGCCCGGAGGAGGCGTTCGCTGAGGAGCATGGCGCGACGGGTCTCGCCAACCAGGAGAGGGATGATGTGGCTGGGATGCCTGGGTGCGGGGACGCCAAGGTTGAGGAGTCCCTCGTGGAAGTGTTTCACGTGCAACGTCAGCTGGGCACGGCGCTGCTGGCCGAGCGGGCCAGTGGCGAGATCCAGAGCCCGGTGGGCTGTTGCGGCCATCGCCGCAGGGGGTGCCGTGGTGAAGACGAAGCTGCGGGCTCGGTTGAAGAGGTACTCGATGAGGGAGGTCGAGCCAGCGATGTATGCGCCAGCGGCACCCATGGCCTTGCCCAGGGTGCCCATCTGGATGTCGGGGACGATGCCCGCGGCGGCGGCGAGACCGCGGCCGTCGGGACCAAGGACGCCGGTGGCATGGGCCTCGTCGACCATCAGCATGGCGCCGTGGTTGCGGGCCAGGTCGGCCAGCTCGGCGAGGGGGGCGCGGTCGCCGTCCATGCTGAAGAGGGACTCGGTGACGATGAGGCGGCGCCGGGCGGTCGGGGACTGCGAGAGGAGGTCGGAGAGATGAGCGGCGTCGGCGTGGCGATAGACCTGGACCTGGGCCCGCGCCAGGCGACACCCGTCGATGATGGAGGCGTGGTTCAGGCTGTCGGAGAAGACGAGGTCCTCGGGACCAAGCAGCGCCTGGAGAGTTCCGACGTTGGCCTGGTAGCCGCTGTTGAAGAAGAGGGCAGCTGGCGTGTTCTTGAAGCGGGCGATGGCGGTCTCGAGCTGGCGGTGGGCGAGCTGGTTCCCGGCGATGAGCCGGGAGGCACCTGCGCCGGCGCCCTCCTCGGTGAGGACCGCACGGGCGGCCTCGGCGAGCTCGGGGTGGTCGGAGAGGCCGAGGTAGCTGTTGGAGGAGAAGTTGATGGCCTCGATGCCATCGACGCGGAGCAGGGCGCGTTGCGGGCCGACCACGCTGCGCATGCGACGGCGCAGGCCCTTGCTCTCGAGATCGGCGAGCTCCTGGTCGATCCAATCGAGCGGGTTCACGCGGGGAATCTACTTGTGGCCAGCATCGCCGTCCACCTGGAAGCGCGTTTCACGTGGAACGGAGGATGGCGCGTGCGGCTCCGTCGAGGGTGTAGCTGCGACGGGTCGCGCCGGGAGGTAGGGGCGATTGCTCGCTACCCTCCATCGCGAGGATCACTCCAGTCGGCGAGCGGAAGGGGCGGGCGGCGTCGAACCAGCCCGGTAGCGGGATGGCGGCGCGGGAGATGACGACGTCGAATCCCGCGGGCCGATCGAAGTCCTCCAGACGGCGAGCCTCCACGGTGACGTTGGGGAGGGGAAGCTCGCGCTTGAGGGTGGAGAGGAAGGCGGCCTTCTTGTGCAGCGACTCCAGCAGCGTGACGGCGATGTTCGGCCGGGCGATGGCGAGGATGGCGCCGGGGAAGCCGCCGCCCGAGCCGACGTCGAGCAGGGTGCGGGCGTCGGCTGGCAGATCGGCGAGCGGAGCGAACGAGTCAGCGAAGTGGCGCACGACGATGCCCGCGGGGTCGCGAACCGCGGTGAGGTTCATCTTCGCGTTCCACAGCAGCAGGAGCTCGAGGTACTTGGTCAGGGGAGCGCGCCAGGTCGGCTCGGCGACCGCACCCACCTCTGCGAGACCCATCTCGAAGCGACGCCAGAGGCCGGGGTCCATGGCCGGAGACCCTAGCAAGAACACACGGCTGGGCCCATCTCCATGTTTGTAATGGAGACTACATTTCCTGGCCCCTCCATATACAAGGTGGGTTGGGCTACTCTGCCGCGCATGGCTTTCTTTCAAGAGGCGCCGGGGCTCGGCAACCAGTTCGACGAGGACGCGCTGCTTGGTGAGTATCTCGGACGAGCGCTGCCCGCGCCGGTGTTCGCGGCGGCGCGCGACGAGCTGCGCCACCTCGGCGAGCTGGCGGGCGGCAAGCTGTACCGCATGCAGCAGGAGGATCGGCTCAACGAGCCGGTGCTCACGCAGTGGGACGCCTGGGGCAACCGCGTCGACGTCATCGAGGTGTCGCCGCTGTGGCGCGAGGCCGCGGTGCTGGCGGCGCAGCATGGCCTGGTCGCGACCGCCTACGAAAAGCAGCACGGCGAGTTCGCGCGCGTGGTGCAGTTCGCGCTGAACTATGTCGTCGATGCGTCGCTCGACGTCTACTCGTGTCCGCTGGCGATGACCGACGGCGCGGCGCGCACGCTGCTCGACAGCGGGAATCGCGCGCTGATCGAGCATGCGGTGCCGCGGCTGACGTCGCGTGATCCGGCGCGCATGTGGACCTCGGGGCAGTGGATGACCGAGCGCACCGGCGGGTCGGACGTCGGGCTGAGCGAGACCATCGCGCGCAAGGTCGAGGGCAGCGACCAGTACCGGCTGTTCGGGACCAAGTGGTTCACCTCGGCGACGACGTCGCAGATGGCGCTGACGCTGGGGCGCCCCGAGGGCAACGGGCCGGGCGGCCGTGGTCTGGCGCTGTTCTATCTCGAGGTGCGTGACGCCGAGGGGCGCATGAACAGCCTCGCCATCAACCGCCTCAAGGACAAGCTGGGCACGCGCAAGGTGCCGACCGCGGAGCTGGAGCTGCAGGGCACGCTGGCGACGCCGGTGCTCGGGCTGGGCGACGGGGTTCGCAACATCACACCGATGCTGAACGTGACGCGGACCTGGAACGCCATCGGCGCCATCGCCGGGATGCGGCGCGCGCTGGCGCTGTCACGCGACTATGCGCGGCGGCGGGTGCAGTTCGGTCACAAGTTGTCGGAGCAGCCGCTGCATGTCGACACCCTGGCCGGCATGGCCGCGGAGGCCGAGGGCGCGTTCGTCATCACGTTCCGGGCCGTCGAGCTGATCGGGCGCAGCGAGGCCGGCGTGGCCAGCGACCTGGAGCGCGCGCTGCTGCGCATGCTGACGCCGATCGTGAAGCTGACCACGGGCAAGCAGGCGGTGGTGGTGGCGTCGGAGGCGCTGGAGGCGTTCGGCGGCGCGGGCTATGTCGAGGACACCGGGCTGCCGCGCATCTTGCGTGACGCGCAGGTGCTGCCGATCTGGGAGGGCACGACCAACGTGCTGTCGCTCGACACGCTGCGCGCGCTGGCGCGCGAGGGCAGCCTGGAGGCGTTCGAGCGCGAGGTCGAGCGCGCGCTGGGGATCGCGGCGGATGGCGAGGGGCTGGGCGGCTGCATCCAGACGGTGCGTGCGGCGATGGGGCGCGCGCGTGAGTGGCTGGGCGAGGCCAGCGGCGAGACCATGACGGTGGAGGCGGGCGCGCGGCGCTTCGCCATGACGCTGGGGCGCTCGCTGGAGCTGGCGCTGCTGGCGGCACACGCGGCGCAGACGAAGAGTGCGCGCGCGGCGGCGGCGGCACGGCGGCTGGCGCGGCATGGGGTCGACCTGGTCGGGGCGCCGGTCGATCGTGGGGATGCGGCGCTGCTGGCGCGCGGCTAGGAGCGGTCGCGGTGGTGGGGCCGAATGTGAACCGGCCTCGCGGATGTGTTACGGATCGGTCCGGAGGGTGACATGGCGCCGAGTCTCGCGATCGAAGTGAACGGCATGAAGTTCGAGAACCCGTTCGTGCTGGGCTCAGGCCCGCCGGGGACCAACGCCCGGGTGATCGCGAGGTCGTACGATCTCGGCTGGGGCGGCATGGTGTGCAAGACCATCAGCCTCGACGCCAGCAAGGTCATCAACACCAACCCGCGCTACGGCAAGCTGCGCTCGCGCGAGAAGGGCGAGGTCGTCGGCTTCGAGAACATCGAGCTGATCTCGGACCGCCCGTTCGACGCCTGGCTGGATGACCTGCGCCAGCTCAAGAAGAACTACCCAAACAAGATCCTGATCGCGTCGATCATGGAGGAGTACCGCAAGGAGGCGTGGCAGGAGATCACGCGCCGCGTGGAGGAGACCGGCATCGACGGCTTCGAGCTCAACCTGTCGTGCCCGCACGGCCTGCCCGAGCGCAAGATGGGCATGGCGATGGGTGAGAACCCCGACATGGTCGAGGAGGTCACTGGCTGGGTGATGGAGGTCGCCAAGAAGCCGGTGTGGGCCAAGATGACGCCCAACGTCGGCAATCCGGCGACGCCGGCGCTGGCCGCGATCAAGGGCGGCGCCAACGGCATCTCGACCATCAACACCATCCTGTCGGTCATCGGCGTCGACCTGAAGACGCTGCGCCCGATGCCGACGGTGGAGGGCTACACCGTGCCGGGCGGCTACTCGGGGCAGGCGGTCAAGCCGATCGCGCTGCGCCACGTGATGGAGATCGCGCGCGCCAAGCCGGGGGTCGAGATCTCGGGCATCGGCGGCATCGAGACCGGCAAGGACGCCGCCGAGTTCATGCTGATGGGGGCGTCGACGGTGCAGATCTGCACCGGCGCCATGCTGCGCGGCTACGAGATCATCGACGAGCTGAAGGCCGACCTGACCGCGTTCATGGCCAGCCACAAGTTCGACAACCTGCGCCAGTTCATCGGCAAGAGCCTGGAGTACTTCTCGACCCACCACGACCTGGTCGACCGCCAGCGCGCCAATCGCGAGAAGACGGCGGCGGCGCGCGGCGCGGTGCGGGCGGGCAAGGACGCCGAGACCTGGCAGGGACAGATCGCGAAGGAGACCGACGAGCTGGCGGCGAACTGACCTCGAAGCGGCCCCCCTCGAGGCGTGGCTTCGAGGAGGGCTGTTCCGCGGCGCTCGCTGCAGCCTAACCGGCTGCGGCTTTTTCGATCTGACGGCGCAGCTCCACCTGGGCGTGCTTGCTCTGGTGGAAGCCGGCGCGCTTGAAGAAGTCGTCCCACAGCCCCTCGGGGCACCAGGGCGGCACCACGATCCGCTTGGCGCCGAGCTGCTTGACGGCGCCGGCCAGCACGACAGCGCCCAGGCCGCGACGGCGCGCCTCGGTGCGCACGATGAGGGCGCGCACCTTGAGGGTGTCGTCGGGCATCAGGCGCACGATGCAGTAGGCCGAGTGGTCGTGCTCGAAGGCGCGGTAGGGCGGGGTCAGGTTGGCGATCGACTCCGGCGCGAACTGCCAGGGCAGGTCCTTCTCGGCGTGCTTGGCGGCGGCCCAGGCGGCGTGGCGCAGGGGCAGCTCGACCACGGTGCGGGTGGGGTCCTTGGTCAGGACGTTGGGGGCGTCGCGCTCCCAGCCGACCAGGCGGCGCCAGGAGTGGAAGCCGGCGCTCTTGTACAGGCGCAGCGCGGGCGGGCTGGCGTCGTCGACCTCCAGCACCAGCTTGACGTCGCCATGGGCGCGACCACCGGCCAGCACCGCGTCGACCAGCGAGCGACCGACACCCTTGGTGCGGGCCTCGGGGATGACCCCCAGGCTGTCGATGCGGGCGAAGCCGCCGCGCCGCGCCACGAAGGCGAAGCCGACGTCGCGCTTGTCCATGGTCGCGATCCACGACGCGCCGAGGTCGATGGCATCGACTGCCAGGCGACGCGCCAGCTCGGTGGGCTCGTTGGTGAGGGGGAAGGCATAGTCCGCCAGCGCCCGAGCCTGCAGCTCAGCCAGATGGGGAACCGACCGTTCGAGGGCGGGGGCTAGCTCGATCACGGCAACAAGGTATCCGCAACGCGGAGAAATCGCTACGCTGAAGCAAACTTCGGCGTCTCGCATCAGACTTCGTCAATGGCCCCCCACGCCCCCACAGCCAAGCCGGCACCCGTCGGGTTCGCCCAGCGGCTGCTGGGCAGCTTCGCGCACACCCCGCGCACGCTGCGGTTGGTGTGGAAGTCGTCGCCCGGGGGCACCATCACGCTGGCGGTGCTGACCGTCATCTCGGCGCTGATTCCGCTGCAGATTGCCTATGTCGGCAAGCTCATCGTGGACGCCGTGGTGCACTCGGCGCGGGCCGACGCCGCCGCGCGCGCGGCGCTGCAGGCCGAGGTCATCCGCTATGTCGTGCTCGAGCTCATCCTGGTGGTCGCGATGTCGGCCGTCGAGCGCGCGCTGGGGCTGACCCGGGCGCTGGTCGGCGCGCGCCTGGGCATCGACATCAACGTCCTCATCCTGGAGAAGGCGCTGCGCCTCGACCTGCCGCACTTCGAGGACGCCGAGTTCTACGACAAGCTGACGCGCGCGCGCCGCGAGGCGTCGTCACGGCCGCTGGCGCTGGTGCAGGAGACCTTCCAGCTGGTGCGCAATGGCCTGACCCTGGCCGGCTACATCGCGCTGCTGGTGGCGTTCAGCGGCTGGGCGGTGCTGGCGCTGCTGGTGGCGGCGGTGCCGGCCTTCGTGGCCGAGGCCAAGTTCTCGGGCGCGGCGTTCCGGCTGCGCAACTGGCGCTCGCCCGATGCGCGACGGCTGAACTACCTCGAGTACGTCATCGCCAACGACGGCCACGTCAAGGAGGTCCAGCTGTTCGGCCTGGGGCCGATGCTGCTCGGCCGCTACAAGACGCTGTCGGAGACCTTCTACGACGAGGACAAGAAGCTCGCGGTCAAGCGCGCCGCCTGGGCCTACGTGCTGTCGCTGCTGGGCACGGCGGCGTTCTACGGCTGCTACGCCTACATCGCGGTCGCCGCCGCGCGCGGCAAGCTGTCGCTGGGCAACATGGCGCTGTACGTGGTCGCGTTCCGCCAGGGCCAGCAGGCCTTCCAGTCGATCCTCACCGCGGTCGGCGGCATGTACGAGGACAACCTCTACATGTCGAACCTGTTCGAGTACCTGGCCATCCCGACCGGGCAGCGTGTCGCGCACGCGCCCTACGTGGTCAAGGAGGAGCAGGGCATCCGCTTCGCCGGCGTCGGCTTCAAGTATCCCAAGTCGGACAAGTGGGCCCTGCGTGGCATCGACCTCTTCATCCCCAAGGGGCAGAGCCTGGCGCTGGTGGGCGAGAACGGCGCCGGCAAGACGACCTTCATCAAGCTGCTGACCCGCCTGTACGAACCCACCGAGGGGGCGATCTACCTGGATGGGCGCGACCTGCGCGACTGGGAGGCGCCCGACCTGCGCCGCCGCATCGGCGTCATCTTCCAGGACTTCAACCAGTACCAGCTGTCGACCCGCGAGAACGTCGGCGTCGGCTCGGTCGAGCACCTCGACGTCGATGTCCGGGTCGAGCGCGCGGTCGAGGCCGGCGGCGCGCGCGAGCTGGTCAGCGGCCTGCCCAAGGGGCTCGACACCCAGCTCGGCGGCTGGTTCAAGGAGGGCCTCGAGCTGTCGGGCGGGCAGTGGCAGAAGATCGCCCTGTCGCGCGCCTTCATGCGCGAGGAGGCCGACATCCTGGTCCTCGACGAGCCGACCTCGGCGCTCGACGCCGAGGCCGAGCACCAGGTCTTCGAGCGCTTCCGCACCCTGGCCAAGGGGCGCACCGCCATCCTCATCTCGCACCGCTTCCCGACTGTCCGCATGGCAGACAAGATCGTCGTGGTCGAGGACGGCCATGTCCTGGAACAGGGCACCCATGACGAGCTGGTGGCCAAGGGCGCCCGCTACGCACACCTGTTCCAGCTGCAGGCCCAGGGCTACCGTTGAACTCGTGCGGGGAACCTGGCAATTTCGTTCCACGTATCAAGCGCATGTCCAGGGAGTGGCACAGGGACAGTTATGATTCCGAGCAGTTGCCTGAGGCGGCTGCTCGGGGTCCCCGCGATCCGGGGCGCTCGACCCGGACCGATGGGATGACCCCTGGGCCTGCGGCGGCAGGTGCTGGCGCCAGCACTGCGGGTGCCGGCGGTGCTGGCGCTGGGGCGCCGGGTGCTCCCGGCGGCGCGGCGCCCCAGTCGGGCAGCATCGACAAGGTGGGGCCGGAGGCGGGTGAGGAAGAGGCCCGGTTCGGTGGCGGCGGCTGCGACTGTCGCTACTGCCGTCGGGACGGCGGGG
Organism: Polyangia bacterium; assembly: GCA_044229835.1. Lineage (GTDB taxonomy): Bacteria > Myxococcota_A > Polyangia > Haliangiales > JADYYK01 > JADYYK01. The sequence continues at coordinate 11,004 of JBGASF010000091.1, forward strand.
GCAAGGCCGAGCGTCAAGACTGGGCCACCGTGGGCGGTGCGGTCGGTGGGGCGCTGTTCGGTCCGCTGGGCTCGGCGCTCGGGTCCGGGCTGGGCGGCATGGCCGACACCCTGAGGGTCAACGTCACGATGACGGCGTCTTATGATCAGCCCAACACGCTGACGCCGTCACCGTTCGGCTCCATGAACCCGAACTTCGAGTTCACCGGCGTCACCTGGGCCAACAGCGGCGGCGTCTGCAACGTCGCGGCTCACCTCAACTGCCACTATCCATGGGGTGTCAGCGGCGGCGGCAACGCCGACGTGCCCTCGGCGACGGACGCCGTGGTGACCAATGCCCCGCATGCGGCGTCGGGCAAGAAGACCTACGAGGCCATCGCCGACGACCTCACTCCAGCTGCGGGTTCGCCCTTCAAGTCGCCGCGCAACTGGTTCTGGTCGCGGGCGCTGACCGAGCGCCACGAGCGCTTTCACGGCACCGACGATTGGGGCTGGATCAACTCGGCCGGCAAGCCTGCGGCGGTCGCCTTCCTCAACACACAGACGGTGCGCGGCGGCTTCTCGACCGACGCCGCGGTGCGCGCCGTGCTGTCGCAGGCGCGCCAGCGCATCGCGGACGGCTCCGACGCCTTCTATGGTGCCTCGCTCGGTCACGATGCGCGACCCGGCGAGATCCGCGCCTACACGGACGGCAGAGCGTCGTACACCGCGCTCGCGACCGCGGTCACCGCGCAGGGGGCCGTCCTCGATGCGGCGCCCGCAACCGCAGCGCCTGGAGCGGCACCTGGCACCGCGCCTGGGGCGGCACCCGGGGCAGCGCCCGGAGCGGCGCCGACTGGCCATCCCGATCGCGCCGATCCTTCGCCCGCCTAGTCCGCCTGAGTCCCGCCTCGTTCGTCTGGTCCCGCCTGGTCCCGCCACTCCAGACGTCGGTCGTCTCCAGCCCAGCGACGACTGCTTGCACCGTGGCCTGGGCTGCGGTTCCATCCTGGGCGTAGAGCATGAAAACGCTGCGCGGGGCTGGTCCGGGACGGGTGGCGGCGCTGGTGCTGCTGGGCGCACTGGGCTGCTCGTCGCCACGCCGCGCACGGACCGCCTCGGCGGCGGATGCAGCGGTGAAGGAGGCTCCAGTGGAGACGTCAGCGTGCACGTTGGTGTTCGAAAGTGCGGGGTTGCCCCATCGCGCTCCGCTGCTGGCGCGCGAGCGCAGCACGCTGGAGAACCTGGTCCCGATGCTCGGTGGCGGCGGGCGCGGCAGCAGCGGGCCGACCACCCTGACGCCGGCCCTGCTCCTCACGCACCTGAAAGGTGGCCCGGGTACGCGGCCGTGGATCGCGGCCTTCGCGGCCGGTCGCTGCCGCGCGGCCAGCGCATCCGACGAGCGCGCCTTGACCCAGGCGCTGCGGACGCTGGTCGCCAGCCCGGAGTCGACCCCGTCGGCGCGGGTCGAGGCCGCCATGTCGCTGCTCCTGCGCGGCGAGCGCAACGACGGGCTGGCGCTGCTGCGCAGCCTGGTCGGCGCGGTGGATCCCACCGGCGAGCAATACAAGGCGGCCTACTACCTGGCCCAGGCCGGCGATCCGTCGGGGTTCCCGCAGCTGGTCGAGGCGTTGACGGGCGAGCTGGTGCAGAACCGCATCATGGCGGTGCGCCATGCCATCGGCTTCAAGCCTTATGACGGCCAGCTCAGCACGGGCTTCGGCCAGCCCAAGACGACGGTGCGCCAGCTCTTGCTGGAACGGCTGCGCGACCACGAGGCCATGGTGCGGCAGGAGGTGCCACCCGCGCTCAAGGAGCTCGGCATCGACGACCTCGCCGCGGTGCTGCAGCCCGTGAAGGACGGCGACCCCGACATCAACGTGCGTGTCGCAGCCGAGGCCGCGCTGGCGCCCTGAGCGCCGCGCGGCGGTGGCCGCGTCGGTGCTCAGTCGTGGGTGAGCTTCTTGTACTTGATGCGGTGGGGCTGGTCGGCCTCGGCGCCGAGGCGCTTCTTGCGGTCGGCCTCGTAGGACTTGTAGTCGCCCTCGAACCACACCACCTTGGAGTCGCCCTCGAAGGCCAGGATGTGGGTGGCGATGCGGTCGAGGAACCAGCGGTCGTGGCTGATGACGACGACGCAGCCGGCGAAGCTGACCAGGGCGTCCTCCAGCGCGCGCAGGGTGTCGACGTCGAGGTCGTTGGTCGGCTCGTCGAGCAGCAGGAGGTTGCCGCCCGACTTGAGCAGCTTGGCCAGGTGGACGCGGTTGCGCTCACCGCCTGACAGGTCCTTGACCCGCTTCTGCTGGTCGGTGCCCTTGAAGTTGAAGCTCGACACGTAGGCGCGCGCGGGGACCTTGCGCTTGCCGAGCTCCAGGATCTCGGCGCCGCCGGAGATCTCCTCGTACAGCGTCTTGGAGCCGTCGAGCGAGTCGCGCGACTGGTCGACATACGCGATCTTCACCGTCGAGCCGACCTTGAAGCTGCCGCCGTCGACCTTCTCCATGCCGGTGATCATGCGGAACAGCGTGGTCTTGCCGGCGCCGTTGGGGCCGATGACGCCGACGATGCCGCCGGGGGGCAGGCGGAACGACAGGTCCTCGAACAGCAGGCGATCGCCAAAGGCCTTCTTGATCTTGTCGGCGACGATGACCTCGTCACCCAGGCGCGGCCCGGCCGGGATGTGGATCTCGTTCTCGGCGTCGCGCTTCTCGGCCTCGTTCTGCTCCTGCAGCAGGGCCTCGTAGGCGGACACGCGGGCCTTGCTCTTGGCCTGGCGCGCGCGTGGCGACATGCGCACCCACTCGAGCTCGCGGGCCAGGGTGCGCTGGCGCGCCGACTCTTGCTTCTCCTCGTCGTGCAGGCGCTTCTGCTTCTGGTCCAGCCACGACGAGTAGTTGCCCTGCCAGGGGATGCCGGCGCCGCGGTCGAGCTCCAGGATCCAGCCGGCGACGTTGTCGAGGAAGTAGCGATCGTGGGTGACCGCGACGACGGTGCCCGGGTAGTCGTGCAGGAAGCGCTCCAGCCAGGCCACCGACTCGGCGTCGAGGTGGTTGGTGGGCTCGTCGAGCAGCAGCAGGTCGGGGCGCTCGAGCAGCACGCGGCACAGCGCGACGCGGCGGCGCTCGCCGCCCGACAGCTTGGTCACGTCGGCGTCGCTGGGCGGCAGGCGCAGGGCGTCCATCGCGATGTCCAGGGTGCGGTCGAGGTCCCAGGCATTGGCGGCCTCGATGGCGTCCTGCAGCTTGGCCTGCTCGGCCAGCACCTTCTCCATCTCGGCGTCGCTGAGCGACTCGCCGAGCTTCATGTTGACCTCGTCGAAGCGGGTCAGCAGCGCGCGCGTGCTGGCGACCGCGAGCTCGACGTTGCCCTTGACGTCCTTGGTCGGGTCGAGCTGCGGCTCCTGCGGCAGGAAGCCGATGCGCGTGCCCTCGGCGGGCGCCGCCTCACCCAGGAACTCCTTGTCGACGCCGGCCATGATGCGCAGCAGCGACGACTTGCCGGAGCCGTTCGAGCCCAGCACGCCGATCTTGGCGCCGGGGTAGAACGACAGCCAGATCCCCTTGAGCACCTCTTTCGAGGGCGGGTGGATCTTCCTCAGGTCCTTCATGGTGAAGATGTACTGGTGCGCCATGAGATCCTCTTGAAGTCTGGGTGTTGCGGGGAGGGTGGGGGCGAACGAAGCTAGGCTTTGCGGCTGTCGCTACTGGGCGGTGCGGACGGCGCCGGCGCAGCCTGCGGACGCGGCGCCGGTGCGGCGACGGCCGGAGCAGCCGCGGCAGGCGCCGGGGCGGCGGGGCTGGCACCCGCGGGCGCCGGGGCGCCGGGGGCCACGACCGGGCGCGGAGCGGCCGGCTTCTGCTGCATGTTGCTGGGGCGCGGGGCGACCACCATCACCATGCGACGACCGTCCATCAGCGGCACCTGCTCGACCATGGCCAGGTCGGCGACGTCCTTGCTGACCGACTCCAGCATCGAGCGACCGGTCTGCGGGTGCACGATCTCGCGACCACGGAACTGCACCACCATGCGGACCTTGTTGCCCTCCGACAGGAAGCGGCGGATGTGCGCCAGCTTGAAGTCGTAGTCATGGGTGTCCGTCTTGGGGCGGAACTTGATTTCCTTGATCTCGATGACCGTCTGCTTGCGCTTGGCCTGCCGCGTCTTCTTGGCCTCTTCGAACTTGAACTTCCCGTAGTCCATGATGCGACACACGGGGGGCACGGCCCGCGGCGAGATCTCGACCAGGTCCATGCCCGCTGCCTCGGCCTGCTTCAGGGCCTCGGGCGTGGGCAGGATCCCCAGCTGGGCGCCATCGTCTCCGATGACGCGCACTTCGGGAACGCGGATGCGACGGTTGATGCGATACAGCTCGGTTTGGGGCGGCGCTACGCCCATGCCTGGTCTACGGATGACGGTTCTCCATAAAAGTGTGTGGAACCGGCGCAATGTAGATCCAAGCCCTTCCAAACGCATCCCCTTTTTTGTATGAGGTGACCCCCCGCGCTGGCACCCCCAAACCCTGCTAGCATGTGCGACCTGTCATGGCTCAAGACCTGCTGACACTCACGAATTCGCTGCCCTTTGCCGAGGATCTCTACGCCGCGTTCCTGGCCAACCCGTCGTCCGTCGACCCCACCTGGCGCGCCCTGTTCGAGCAGGTCACGGCCGCCCCGGCGACCCCGGTCGCCGGCCACGCCGAGGCCCCGGCCGACGCCCCCGCGGTCAGCGCCGCCGCCGCCATGCGCATGGCGCGCGTGTTCCAGATCGTCGCCGCCTACCGGACCCGCGGCAACCTGGAGGCGCACCTCGATCCGCTGTCGGGCGATCCGCCCCCTACGCACACCGATCTCGATCCCGCCACCTTCGGCTTCACCCAGGCCGACCTCGACGTCGAGGTCTCCAACGGCGGCATGTACGGCCTCGAGCGCGCCAGCCTGCGCGAGATCCTGCGCCGCCTGCGCGCGACCTACACGCGCTCGATCGGCGTCGAGTACATGCACATCACCTGGCCCGAGAAGCGGCGCTGGCTGCAAGAGCGCATGGAGACCTCGCTCAACGAGACGGCGCTGGATCGCGCCTCGCAGCTGTGGATCCTCGACCGGCTGATCGCGGCCGAGGTGTTCGAGAAGTTCATCCACATGAAGTATGTCGGCACCAAGCGCTTCGGCCTGGATGGCGCCGAGACCGCGATCCCGCTGCTCGACCTGGTGCTGGAGCGCGCCGGCGATCAGGGCGTCGACGAGGCCGTCATCGGCATGGCGCACCGCGGCCGGCTCAACGTCCTGGCCAACATCATGGACAAGCAGCCCAACCAGATCTTCGCCGAGTTCGAGGACTGGGACCCCGAGAGCGTGCTCGGCGGTGGCGACGTCAAGTACCACCTGGGCTTCTCCAGCGACCACACCACGCGCGGCGGCAAGACGCTGCACCTGTCGCTGTCGTTCAACCCCAGCCACCTCGAGGCCGTCGACCCGGTGGTGGTCGGGCGCGTGCGCGCCAAGCAGCGCCGGCGCAAGGACACCAAGCACGAGAAGGTGCTGGGCGTGCTGCTGCACGGCGACGCAGCTTTTGCGGGCCAGGGGCTGGTGGCCGAGGTGCTGAACCTCAGCGACCTGACCGGCTTCCGCACCGGCGGCACCGTGCACGTCATCATCAACAACCAGATCGGCTTCACGACGTCGCCGACCTCGGCGCGGTCGACGCCGTACTGCACCGACGTCGCCAAGATGGTCCAGGTGCCCATCTTCCACGTCAACGGCGAGGACCCCGAGGCGGTCGCGCACGTGGTCGCGCTGGCGATGGACTATCGCAAGCAGTTCCGCACCGACGTCGTCATCGACATGTACTGCTTCCGGCGCTGGGGCCACAACGAGGCCGACGAGCCCAGCTTCACGCAGCCGCTGATGTACAAGAAGATCAACGTGCACCCCTCGGCGACCGAGGTCTATGCGCGGCGCCTGATCGAGCGCGGCGTGCTGACCCAGGAGGAGTTCGAGCGCCGCATCGCGGCCCAGCACAAGGAGCTCGAGGAGGAGCACGAGCGCGCGCGCCAGAGCCAGAAGCGCCCGCAGATCGAGTCGATGCAGGGCAGCTGGGTCGGCTACACCGGCGGCGCCGATCTCGACACCCCCGACCTCGACACCGGGGTGCAGCGCGAGCGACTGCAGGCCATCAGCGAGCATCTGTCGAAGGTGCCCGCCGACTTCCACCCGCACCCGAAGATCCAGCGCCTGTTGCAGCAGCGCGCCGAGATGGGGCAGGGCAAGCGCCCCATCGACTGGGCCATGGCCGAGGCGCTGGCCTTCGGGTCGCTGCTGTGGGGCGGCACCCTGGTGCGCATGAGCGGGCAGGACTGCCGGCGTGGCACCTTCAGCCAGCGCCACGCGGTGCTGATCGATTGCGAAAATGGCGCCGAATATTCGGCCCTGGCGACGCTGCACGACAAGCAGGGCGAGTTCCGCTTGTATGACAGCACGCTGTCGGAGGCCGGCGTCCTCGGCTTCGAGTTCGGCTACAGCCTCGACTATCCCGATGGGCTGGTGATGTGGGAGGCGCAGTTCGGCGACTTCGTGAACGGCGCGCAGGTCATCATCGACCAGTTCCTGGCCTCGTCGGAGGACAAGTGGGGCCGGCTCTCGGGGCTGACCATGCTGTTGCCGCACGCCTTCGAGGGTCAGGGGCCGGAGCACTCCAGCGCGCGGCTCGAGCGCTTCCTGCAGCTGTGCGCCGAGGACAACATCCAGGTCGCGTACCCGACCACGCCGGCGCAGTACTACCACCTGCTGCGGCGCCAGGTGCTGCGCCGGTTCAGGAAGCCCCTGGTGGTGATGACGCCCAAGAGCCTGCTGCGCCTGCCGGCGTGCACGTCGCAGCTGGGCGAGCTGGAGGCCGGGCGCTTCCAGCGTGTCATCGATGATGCGGCGGCCGACCCGGGCAAGGTCGACCGGGTCCTGCTGTGCAGCGGCAAGCTGTACTTCGAGCTGGCCGAGGAGCGCGCCCGGCTGAAGGACGACAAGGTGGCCATCCTGCGCCTGGAGCAGCTGTATCCGCTGCGCGAGGCGGAGCTGACCAAGGTGCTGGCGCGCTACCAGCCCAAGCAGTTCGTGTGGGTGCAGGAGGAGCCGGAGAACATGGGCGCGCGGCAGTATCTGTCGACGCGGCTGCCCGCGCTGGTGGGCGATCGCCCGCTGAGCTGGGTGCACCGGCCCATGAGCGGCAGCCCGGCGACGGGTTCGCACAAGGCACATGTGATCGAGCAGCGGCGCATCCTGGACGCCGCCTTCAAAAGGTAAAGAGGCTGAACCGAGATGGCGATTGAGCTGAAAGTGCCGGTCCTGGGTGAGTCGATCACCGAGGCCACGATTGCGAAGTGGTTGAAGGGCGTGGGCGACGCCGTGCGTGTCGATGATCCGGTGGTCGAGCTGGAGACCGACAAGGTGACGGTGACGCTGCCTGCCCCGGCGGCGGGGTGGCTGAGCGCGCAGCTGGCGCCGGTGGGTGCGACGGTGAAGGTGGGCGCGGTGATCGGGGAGCTGCGTGAGGGTGGGGTGGCGGTGGCCGGTGGTGCGGCGGCGGCGAAGAGCAATGGGAACGGATCGGGCACGGGCACGGGCACGGGCACGGGCACGGGGCCTGGTGCGGTGGCGAGGATGGCGAGTCAGCCGCCGGTGGTGACGACGGGGACGGTGGTGACGCCGGCGCCGGTGGTGACGACGCCGGCGATGGTGGCGGCGCCCGCGGTGGCGGGCAGCGCGGCAGCGGGGGCGCAGGTGGTGGCGGGGGCGGCGGCGGCGACCACGGCGCGGCTGACGCCGGCGCAGCGGCAGGCGCTGCGCGAGGCCGATGGCGCCTCGGTGGTGACGTCAGTGGTGGTGCCGGTGACGGGGGGCCAGGCGGTGGTGTCGGTGCCGCCGGCGGCCACGGCCGCGGCGCCCGCGGGTGCGCCGATCGTGAATGGTGAGCGCGACCAGGTCGTGGCCATGACCCCGCTCAGGCGGCGCATCGCGGAGCGGCTGGTCGAGGCGCAGAAGACCGCGGCCATCCTGACCACCTTCAACGAGGTGGACATGAGCCTGGTGATGGAGCTGCGCGCCAAGCACCAGGACGACTTCGTCAAGAAGCACGGCATCAAGCTCGGCTTCATGTCGTTCTTCGTGAAGGCGTGCATCGAGGCGCTCAAGGACTGGCCCTCGGTCAACGCCGAGATCCGCGGCAGCGACGTGGTCTTCAAGAAGCACTATGACATCGGCATCGCGGTCGGCTCCGGCAAGGGGCTGGTGGTGCCGGTGCTGCGTGACGCCGATCGCCTGGGTTTCGGCGAGCTCGAGAAGGCCATCGGCGACTTCGGCGTGCGCGCGCGAGAGAACAAGCTGACGCTGCCCGAGCTGTCGGGCGGCACCTTCACCATCTCGAACGGCGGCATCTATGGCTCCATGCTGTCGACCCCGCTGCTCAACATGCCGCAGAGCGGCATCCTCGGCATGCACAACATCGTCAAGCGCGCGGTGGTGGTGAACGACCAGATCGTGATCCGCCCCATGATGTTCCTGGCGCTGTCGTACGACCACCGGCTGGTCGACGGGCGCGAGGCGGTGTCGTTCCTGGTCGGGGTCAAGAACAGGATCGAGCAGCCGGAGCGGCTGATGTTCGGGCTGTAAAGAGAATCGCAGGGAAAAAACGCGGAAACTGCGGAGGCGGGGCGGGCTACTTGAGGGCGCGGGCGGCTTCCAGCGCGGCGTCGTAGTTCGGCTCGGTGGTGACCTCGGGCACGTACTCGACGTAGCGCACGGTGTCCGACGCGTCGATCACGAAGACCGCGCGCGCCAGCAGCTGACGCGACGGCTCCAGTACGCCGAAGGCCTTGCCGAACGAGCGGTCCTTGTAGTCCGACGCCAGCTTGAGCTTGTCGATGCCGGCGCCACCGCACCAGCGCTTCTGTGCGAACGGCAGGTCGACCGTCGCGAACACCAGGTCGACCCCGGGGATCGCGGTGGCCTCCTGGTTGAAGCGCCGCGCCTCGGCGTCGCACACCGGGGTGTCGATCGACGGCGAGGTCATGATGATGCGCTTCTTGCCGGCCAGGTCAGTGCCCTTGATGGCGCTCATGTCGGTCGCGGTCAGAGCAAAATCGGTCGGGGCCTTGTCGCCCACCTTGATCTCGGGCCCGGTCGTGGTGACCTCGGCGCCCCTCCACTTCACTTTCGGCATCTTCTAGCCTCCATCTACAGTCTTGGGAAAGCCGGGCTCGGGCGGCAGATTGAGCACCGACTCGGGAAACAGGCGCGCCAGCCAACCGACGATGTCGCGCACGGCGACCACGCCGACTGGCGCACCCTCTGAATCGACCAGCGGTATGTGGCGGTAGCCTTCCACACTCATGGTGCGCAGTGCAAAGGCGATCGACGCGCTCGAGGGCAAGGTATCGGGATCAGGCGTCATCACGGCCTCGACCGCGGTCTTGCGCAGGTCCATGGCGCCCAGGGCGACCTTGCGCAGCACGTCGCGCTCCGTGAAGATGCCGACCAGCTTGCGCAGGCGCACCACCAGGGCGCAGCCGACGTGGGCGTCGTTCATGGCCTGGATGACGTCGGCGATCGACGCCGTCGCGGGCACCGTCACGGTCTTGCGGCGGCGCACCTTGCTGAGGGGCTCCTCGAAGATGGCGTGCTTGAGCACGTCCTCGCCGTAGGTCTCCTCGAACTCGCTGGGCGGTGTTCCATCCAGCACCACGAAGTCCTTCATAGCCACCCTCCTCGACACTGTCTCCGCGACCTCATCTTGGCCTCGTCATGGGCCCAGATCAACCGGTAACGCGCGTTGACGGTGGGTCATGATCGCGCTAGATTCCCTCACAATTTTCACCGTCCGAGGACAGATGGAAGCCCAGCAGCCCGAGACTCCCCGCCCGATTCCCCGCCCCATCGAAGAAGTCGAGAGCGTCGTCATCCGCTTCTGCGGCGACTCCGGCGACGGCATGCAGCTCACCGGCACCGAGTTCACCAAGGCCGCTGCGCTGGCGCGCAACGATCTGTCGACGATGCCCGACTTTCCCGCCGAGATCCGCGCGCCTGCCGGCACGCTGGCCGGCGTCTCGGGCTTTCAGCTGCACTTCTCGTCGCAGGAGGTCTTCACCCCCGGCGATCAGCCCGATGTCCTGGTGGCCATGAACCCGGCCGCGCTGCGCACGAACCTCATGGATCTGCGCCAGGGCGGCATCCTGTTCGTCAACACCGGGGCGTTCACCCCGAAAAACCTCGAGATGGCCGGCTACAAGACCAACCCGGTCGACGACGGTTCGCTCGACAAGTACCGGACCTACAAGATCGACATCAACAAGCTGGTGCACCTGGCCCTGGCCGACACCGGCATGTCGACCAAGGACATCGGGCGCTGCAAGAACTACTGGGCCCTGGGCCTGATGTTCTGGATGTACAACCGCCCGGTCGAGAAGGAAGAGGCCTCGATCCGCGAGAAGTTCACCAAGCGGCCCGACCTCGCCGAGGCCAACATCAAGGCCTTCCGCAGCGGCTTCAACTACGGTGAGACCGCCGAGATCTTCAACGGTTCGTTCGCGGTGCGCGCCGCCGCCGTCGAGCCCGGCCTGTACCGCAACATCACCGGCAACTCGGCGACCGCCATCGGCCTGGTGGTGGCGTCCCGGCTGGCCGAGGTGCCGCTGTTCCTGGGCGGCTACCCCATCACCCCGGCCTCGGACATCCTGCACGAGCTGTCAACCTACCGGCACTTCGGCGTGACCACGTTCCAGGCCGAGGACGAGATCGCCGGCATCGGGTCGGCGCTGGGCGCGGCCTACGGCGGTGCCATCGGCGTGACCTCGTCGTCGGGTCCCGGGATCGCCCTCAAGGGCGAGGCCATGGGGCTGGCGCTGGCGATGGAGCTGCCGCTCATCATCATCAACGTGCAGCGCGGCGGCCCCTCGACCGGCCTGCCGACCAAGACCGAGCAGTCGGACCTCCTGCAGGCGCTGTATGGCCGCAACGGCGAGGCGCCCATCCCGGTGCTGGCGGCGATGACCCCCGCGGACTGCTTCTATGCGGCCATCGAGGCGGTCAAGGTCGCCATCAAGTACATGACCCCGGTGCTGCTGCTGACCGACGGCTACCTGGCCAACTCGGCCGAGCCGTGGCTGCTGCCCAAGTTCGACGACCTGCCCAAGTTCAAGACCCACTTCCGCACCGACCCCGAGAACTACAAGGTCTATGCGCGCGACCCCGAGACGCTGGCGCGCGCCTGGGTCAAGCCGGGCACCCCGGGCCTCGAACACCGCATCGGCGGCATCGAGAAGCACGAGCTGACCGGCAACATCTCGTACGATCCCGACAACCACCACAAGATGACCAAGACGCGCGCCGCCAAGGTGGCCGGCGTCGCGCAGGACGCCGGCGAGCTGCTCATCACCGGTGAGGAGCAGGGCGACCTGCTGGTGGTCGGCTGGGGTTCGACCTACGGCGCCATCACGCAGGCGACGATGGCGATGCAGGGCCAGGGGCGCAAGGTCAGCTCGGTGCACCTGCGCTGGCTGAACCCGCTGCACCCCAAGCTGGGCAAGCTGCTCGCGGGCTTCAAGCGCGTGCTGGTGCCCGAGATGAACAACGGCCAGCTGGTGCGCGTGCTGCGCGCCGAGTACCTGGTCGACGCGGAAGGCCTCAACAAGATCCAGGGCAAGCCGTTCAAGGTGAGCGAGCTGTGCGCGGCGATCGATGCCTCGATCAAGCGGGTGAACTGACCATGGCGATGAATGACGGCAACGGCCTCCCGGTGGTGACCCCGGCCCTGACGCGCAAGGACTTCGTTTCGGATCAGGACGTGCGCTGGTGCCCGGGCTGTGGCGACTACGCCATCCTGGCCCAGGTCCAGAAGGTGATGCCGGAGCTCGGCGTCCCGCGCGAGAAGATCGTCTTCCTGTCGGGCATCGGCTGCTCCAGCCGCTTCCCGTACTACATGAACACCTACGGGTTTCACGGCATCCACGGCCGTGCGCCCGCGATCGCGACCGGCCTCAAGGTGGCGCGGCCGGACCTCATGGTGTGGGTCGTGACCGGCGACGGCGACGGCCTGTCGATCGGTGGCAACCACCTGATCCACGCCCTGCGCCGCAACGTCGGGCTGAAGATCATGATGTTCAACAACCGGATCTACGGCCTGACCAAGGGGCAGTACTCGCCCACGTCGGAGCTCGGCAAGAAGACCAAGTCGACGCCGCTGGGCTCGCTGGACCGGCCGTTCTCGCCCATCTCGGTGGCCATCGGCGCCGAGGCGACCTTCGTGGCGCGCTCGGTCGACACCAGCGTCACCCACCTGCAGCAGCTGGTGCGGCGCGCGGCGGAGCACCAGGGCACGGCGTTCCTGGAGATCTACCAGAACTGCAACGTCTTCAACGACGAGGCCTTCGTGCACCTGACCGAGAAGTCGGTCAAGGCCGACCGCCAGCTCATGCTGGAGCACGGCAAGCCGCTGCTGTTCGGGGCCAACAACCAGAAGGGCATCCGCATGGGCGCCAACTTCACGCCCCAGGTGGTCGAGGTCGGTGACGGCCCCGGCAAGGTGCCGCTGTCGGAGATCACGGTGCACGACGAGAACGTGGAGAACCCGGCCTACGCGTTCATGCTGTCGCGCCTGGACTACCCGGACTTCCCGGTGCCGATGGGCGTGTATCGCTCGGTCAAGCGCCCCGCGTACGAGGCGCTGATCAGCGAGCAGGGCGCGGCCGCGCAGGCCAAGCGTCCGCCGCAGCCGGACGACATGGACCGGCTGCTGCGCAGCGGCGACACCTGGACCATCGCCAAGCCCGGCCAGGGCTGATCTACCCGCAGCACCTGCTCCGCACCTTCTGCTTTACAATCTGACAAGAACCTCGGGATTGACGACGTTCGTCGGCGCGCCGGCCGCGTAGGCCACGATCTGGTCGAAGATGTCCGAGAACTGCAGCTCGTACTCGTCGCGCGTGACATAGCCGATGTGCGGCGTGGCCACGACCTGCGGGAAGGCCAGCAGCGGGTGGCCGGGGTCGAGCACCGGCTCGTCCTCGAAGACGTCGACCGCGGCGTTGCCGGGGCGGCCGGCGTGCAGCGCGGCGACCAGGGCGCCGGGCGCGATGAGGCCCGCGCGGCTGGTGTTGACCAGGACGGCGGTCGGCTTCATGGCGGCGAGGTCGGCGGCGGTCACGATGCCGCGGGTGGCAGAGACCAGGCGCAGGTGCAGGGACAAGACGTCGCTGGCGGCGAACAGGCCCAGCTGGTCGGCGGCGATGGCGTGGCCGTCGTCGCGCGCGCGCTGGCGTGAGGCCTCGCGGGCCCAGACCAGCACGTTCATGCCGAAGGCCTTGCCATAGCCGGCGACCACCGCGCCGATGCGTCCATAGCCGAAGATGCCCAGGGTCTTGCCGCGCAGGCCGTCGCCCACGCCGCACTGCCACTTGCCGGCGCGCAGCGACGCCACCTGCTGCGGCAGCTGGCGCGTCGCGGCCATCACCAGGGCCCAGGTCAGCTCGGCGGCGGCGTACGACGGCGTGCCGGCGTGCAGGTTGGACGACACGATGACACCGCGCCGGGTGCAGGCGTCGAGGTCGATGTGCGGGTAGACGCTGCGCTGGCTGATGAGGCGCAGCTTGTCGAGACGCTCGAGCAGCGGTGCGCGGATGGCGGTGCGCTCGCGGATGAGGACCAGCGCCTCGGTGTCACGCAGGCGGTCGGCCAGGACGTCGACGTCGTCGCTGTGATCGGTCCAGATGGTGACGTCATGGCCGGCCAGCCTGGCGTAGCAGGGCAGCGTGCGCAGGGTGTCGTGGTAGTCGTCGAGGATGCTGATCTTCACGGGGGTGAAGCCAGCCTACGCCGGTTTTCGGGGCTATTGCTCGATGCAGATGACGCCGAACTGATCGACGGCGTCACAACCCCACTGGAAGCCCGAGAACCACCAGTTGTCGGAGCGCGTCAGATACCCGGTGCGATAGCCGTTGCCGGGGTTGGCCGTGGTGTAGTCGTCGCAGGTCAGTGCCGCGGTGCTGGTTTGCGTGGGCACGCCGCCGCCGGTGAGGACGAAGCGCGCCGGGTCCACGAAGCTGCCGTTGCCGCTCTGCCACAGCCCGGTCTGCAGCGGGCGATAGTTGGCCAGATCGGCGCCGGTGCCCAGCAGCTGGCGACTCGGGGTGACGTAGCTCTGCGACATGTTGAGCACCGACGCGGCGGTGGTCGTGGTGGTGTTGACCATGGCCTTGAAGGTGCCGCTGCCGGTGGGCTTCTCGGCGTTGCAGCGGGCGTCGAGCGCGGTGACACCACCGCCTGGGGTCAGCGTGGTGGTCACGAAGGCCAGCTTGCCTGCCATCGGCGCCGGGGTCAGCGTGGTGCCGCTGAAGGTCTTCATCATGCACATCACCGGGTAGGGCACGGTGCAGCCGATGGCGCCCAAGTTCCACCAGCGCGAGTTGGGCAGGCCGCCGTAGCCCTCGGTGCCGCCACCGGTCCAGTCCTCGCAGTGACCGGCGGCGGTGCCGTCGGGGCTGGTGCCGGAGCGGTAGAAGCTCTCGTTGGCGACACGGACGCCGAACTCGTCATAGTTGACCGGGTTCCACTGGAGTTGCTCGGCGCCTGTCAGGGTGCGCGTGATGTCGTTGGTGAAGGCGCGGCCGTCCATGCGCACGAAGGCGCGCGCGCTACCCAGGCGGCTCAGCGCGGTCGAGGTGGAGTCGCTCATCCACGAGATGTAGGCGTTGCCGGCGGCGTTGTTGATGCCAGCGGCGGTCGCGGCGGTGTTGCAGAAGGCGTCGTAGGGGGCGGTGCCGCCGAGGTTGGCGGGCGTCAGGCCCGAGCTGATGAAGGCGATGTTGTTGGTGATGGGAGTGAAGGTCGCGGTGATGGTGCGCGCGGCGGACATCTGGATGGTGCAGTCACGCGCGGGGCCGACGCAGGAGGTCGACCCGGAGAAGCCCGTGAAGAAGAAGCCCGAGCCGTTGGTGGTGCGCGCCTGCAGGGTGACGCCGCCGCCCGGGTAGAGCGCGCAGCCGGTGCCGCAGCTGGTGCCGGCGGGGGTCACGGTGACGGTGCCGGTGCCGGTGCTGGTCCAGGTCAGGCGGGCGACGCCGGTGGCGTCAGCCGGGATGCTGGCCTGGCCGACGCTGGAGGTGCCGTTCTGGACCAGGTAGGTCGCGCTGCGGGCGCCGACCCCGAGCGGGCGCACGGTGAGGTCGAGGTTGCAGGTGGCGCCGGGCAGCAGGGCGCCGGTGCAGCCGGTGAAGGCGAACTCGGTGGGCTGCGAGCTCGTCACCTGGATGGGGTCGGAGGCCAGGTCACCGATGTTGGTGATGACGATGCGCTGCGGGGCGCTGGTCACGGCGACCTCGGCGTTGCCGAACGAGACCATGGCGAGGCTGGGGCTCAGGGTCGCGGGGCGCTGGCCGACGCCGGTCAGGGTGAGCGGGCTGGGGGCGCCCCCGGGGCTGCCGGTGACGCGCAGCTGGCCGGTCTGGGCGCCCGAGGTGGTGGGGCGGAAGCGCACGCGCACCAGGCAGCTGCCGCCGCCGACCAGGGTGGTGGTGCAGTCGGCGGTCTCGCCGCTGCCGAGGATGGTGAAGGGGCCGCTGACGCTCGAGGCCAGGCTGGCGGCGGCGATGTCGCCGGTGTTGGTGACGCGGAACGCCAGGTCGCGCGTGCTGTTCAGGAGCACGTTGCCAAAGTCGGTGCCCTCGGGTGAGGTCAGGGTCAGGTTGGCGGGCGCCAGCGCGAGGCCGGCCAGGGCTGCGGCGGCGCTGCCACCGGTGGTGGCGCTGACGTTGAGGCTGGCGCTGCGCTGGCCGCTGGTCGCGATGGGGTGGAAGCGGACGCGGATGACGCAGCTGGCGGCGGGCATCAGGGCGGCGGTGCAGCCGTTGGAGGTCTGCTCGAAGTCGGTGGCGTGGACGCCGCCGAGGCTGACGGTGGGCGCGGTGGAGGCGACCTCGCCGATGTTGGTCAGCGTGAAGTCCTGGGTCGCGCTGGTCTGGCCGAGCTGCGTGTTGGCGAAGGTGTGCGGGCTGGGCAGCAGGCGGAAGCGCGCGGGGGCGAGGCCGCGACCGCTGAGGGCGGCGGTGGCGACGCCGCCGGTGCTGGCGGACGCCTCCAGGCCGGCGGTCTTGCTGCCCGAGGTCGCGGGCAGGAACTGCACCGTGACGGTGCAGAAGGCGGCGGCGGGCAGGATGGCGCCGGTGCAGGTGTCGGCGCTGAGGCTCATCTCGGCGGCGGCCGAGCCGGTGAAGCGCAGCGACAGCGCGGTGGTCGCCGACTGGCCGGTGTTGGTGATGGTGAAGATGCGGGTGGGCGCCGCGGTGCCCTGCAGGATCGAGCCGAAATCATGCGTCGCGGGGTCGATGTCGATGGCGCCCGGGGTCTGGCCGTTGCCCGACAGCGGGGCGCTGGCGGTGCCGCCGGTGCTGGCGGTCGCGGTCGCGGTCAGCATGGCCATGCGCATGCCGGCGACGCTGGGGCTGAAGCGGACCACGACCTGGCAGCTGGCGCCGGGTGACAGCGCGGCGGTGCAGCCGCTGGTGACGATGGTGTAGTCGGCCGCGTGGGTGCCGCCGATGCTGATGGTGGGCGCGGCCGAGGCCACGCCGCCGGCGTTGGACAGCGTCAGCGTCGCGCTGGAGATGGAGCCGACGGTGACGCCGCCGAAGTCCTGACCGGCGGGCGACCACACGAAGGTGGGCGCGGCCAGGCCGGTGCCCGACAGCGCGGCGGTGGTGGCGCCGCCCGGGGTGGCGCGGACCTCGAGCTGCGCGGCGCGCGGGCCGGGCGCGCTGGGCGTCATGCGCACGTTGACGTCGCAGCCGGCGTTGGCGGCCAGCGCGGCGCTGCAGGTGTGGTTGACGATCTCGAAGTCGCTGGCCTGCAGGCCGGTCAGCGTGAAGGCGGGGACGCCGGTGGGCGACTGGCCGATGTTGCTGACGTGCAGCGTGATGGTGGCGCTGGGCGAGCCCTGCAGGACCGAGCCGAGGTCGCGGGTGGCCTGGTCGAAGCGC
This sequence comes from Polyangia bacterium, assembly GCA_044229835.1. Lineage (GTDB taxonomy): Bacteria > Myxococcota_A > Polyangia > Haliangiales > JADYYK01 > JADYYK01. The sequence continues at coordinate 27,993 of JBGASF010000091.1, forward strand.
AGCGAGCCGGCGGTCAGGCCGTCGCCCGACAGCGCGACCAGCGCGGTGCCGCCCGGGGTGGCGCGCACGCGCAGCGAGGCCTGGCGACCGCCCGCCATGCTGGGCTGGAAGCGCACCGTGATCTGGCAGCTGGCGCCGGCGGCCAGCGGCTGGGCGTTGCAGCCGTCGCTGGGCAGCGGGAACTCGGCGGCGTCGGTGCCGGTGACGTCGACCATGAGGGCGCCGGTGGCGCTGCCGCCGCGGTTGAGGATGGTGACGGTCTGCGTCGCGCTGACGCCGCCGACGGCGACGGAGCCGAGGCCCAGGGTGTCGGGGGACGCGGCGAGGTCGCCCGCGGTGGCGGCGCGGCCGGCCAGCATGACCTGGACCTGGCCGCCGGTCGCGGCCGACAGCGTCAGGGTGCCGGTGAGATCACCCGCGATGGTGGGCGCGAACTCCAGGCTGAGGGTGCACGACGCGGCGGCGGCCAGGGTCTGGCTCGCGCAGGTGTCGGCGCTGATCACGAAGGGTGCGCCGGTCGACGCCGCCAGCGTGGTGGTGATGGCGCTGGTGGCGGCGCTGCCGCGGTTGGTGACGGTCAGCTGCACCGGCAGCGAGCGCTGGCCGACCAGGACGTCGCCGAAGTCCTGGGTGGTGCGATCGATCTCGAGGCGCGGGGTGCCGCCGCCGTCGTCGCACGGGGTGGGGGCGCAGGGGTCGGTGATGTGCGTGCCGAGGATGACCTTGATGTGCGTGGTGTCGCCGCGGGTCACGGTGCCGGCGGTGTCACCGCTGATGGTGGTGTCGCCGATGGTGGCGGTGGCGGTGACCTTGATGGGGCCGTCGCCCTTGCGGATGCCGAACAGGGCATCGGTGGGCAGCATGATGGGGCCGCCGCCGCGCTCGAGGGTGCGGGTGGCCAGCTGGCCGCCGAGGTCGAGCTGGATGTCGATCTGGGTGACGTCACCGACGGCGGTGCCGCGGGCGATCTCGACCACCACCAGGGTGTCGCCGTCGCCGCCGCAGGCGAGCGGGGTCGCGGCGGCCAGGCAAAGCAGGGCGAGGCCGAGGACGGGGTGCTGGTGGCGGCTGTGGCGCGTGCGTGGCATCTGGTTCTCCCGCTTAGAAGACATCGGTGCGTCCAAACTCGGTCGAGGGGTCGCTGTCGCCGCCGCTGGTGGCGATCACGGCGACGGTGGCGCCGACGACGACCACACCGACGCCGGTCCAGAACCACCACTTCTTGTAGATGGGCCGCGAGGCCGGGCGATCGCTGCTGCGGCCGTTGCCGGTGGCGCTGTCGTTGCCGTTGCTGGCCTGGTCGGGCACCGCGTCGGGCGCCGGGATGCGCGCGCGGGGTTCGCGCGGCGGGCTGTCGGGCGGCGGCTCGGGGGCGGGCGGCTTGCTGCCGTCGGGGGCGACGACCTCGTTGGGCGGCTTGGCGGTGGCGTTCTGCTGGTCGACGGCGAGCTGCATCTCGGCGATGCGCTTCTCGACCTCGGCGCGGTTCTCGGCATCGGGGGCGTTGCGCAGGAACGACTTGTAGAAGAACAGGGCGTCGTCATAGCCGCGCGACAGGCGGTACGACTGCGCGATGTTGTAGAGGAAGGCGGGGTTGGGGCTGAGCTCGTAGGCCTTGCGGTAGTTCTCGATGGCCTTGGGGAAGTCGCGCAGGCTGTAGTACTTGGTGCCCTCGTCATAGGCCAGCTGGGCGGCGGCCTTGCGCCGCTTGGCCTCCTCGGCGCTGGCGCGCTTGTCGGCCGCGGCCGGGCGGGCGGCGGCGGTGAGTGTCGCGACGGCGACGGTGATTGCGGCGGCGAACGCCAGGGCCCTGGTGCGCATGCGAGAACCTCCGGGGCGGCGTAGAGCAACCGGCGTGCCGTGGCAGATCGTGGCTTTTTCGGCGGATTTCGGGGGGTGCCCGGAGGGCTGGCGGCGGGCCAGGGTGGACCAGGGTGGCCTGGTCCATGATCCAGTGCGGCGGCGTTGCGGTCGGAATGGGCCTGCGCTAGGTTGCGCCGGCTCGTGCATGCGAGCCGTGCTGGAGGCTGCAGGATGTCGTCGTCGAAGTTCGGGAAGTCGGTCGGGGTCGTGGCGCTGGGGCTGGGGCTGCTGGGTGTGGGGCTGGTCGGGGCAGGGTGTGGCGGCGGGGGCGGAGGCAACAAGGCCGACGCGGCGGTCGACGCTGGCTTCGTGATCTGGCTGGACGCGGCCGTGGATGGCGCACCCGTGGACGGACCGCCTGAGGTTGACGCGCGGGTCGACGCCGCCAGCATCCCACTGGACGGCGGCATGAACCTGGTCGGCAGCTGCGTGGCGCCGCTGGACCTCAACACCCTGGGCACCCTGACCGGAACCGCCACCAGCATCTCGGGCAACAACAGCGGCGCCCCGGCCGCGGCCCCCGAGGACATCGAAGGCCCGAGCTGCGCCATCAACCTCGACGGCAACCACGCCAGCTACGCGGTCGAGTTCAGCTACACCATGCGCACCACGGCGCACCTGCGCGCCGACACCGCGGTCACCGGTACCGCGCCGGAGTTCGACAGCATCGTCTGGATCGTCGACGGCTGCGGCAACACCGCCAACGAGCTCGGCTGCAACGACGAGGTGTCACGCACCGAGGGCCGCGCGCGGGCCTTCACTGCGGCGACGATTGCGGCCGGGACGACGGTGCGCATCGCGGTGGCCGGCTTCACCCCGACCAGCGCGACGCGGACCAACCGCGCGCCCTTCACCCTGGTGGTCGACGAGCTGCCGGACAACGCGGCCGGCGCGGCGTGCAGCTCGCTGAGCCCGTTCTGCGTGGCGGACCACCACTGCATCCTGTCGCCCCCCGGCGGGACCACGGGGACGTGTCTGCCGGACGGCACCCTGAACGGCGCCTGTCGCATCGCGGGCACCCCGTGTGACGGGACGATGCTGTGCAGCGTCCCGACCCCGGTCGCCGGCGCCCGCGGCGTCTGCCAGGAGCCGCTGGCCGTGGGCACCGCCTGCACCGCGACCGCCTATGTGTGCGTCAGCGGCGCTCACTGCACGGCCGACCCAGGGTCGACCACGGCGACCACCTGCCGCATGGACGGCACCGAGTACGGCCAGTGCCTGCTGACGATGCCCTACTGCGCGACCGCCCTGCGCTGCACCCGCGACACCCCGTCCGTGAACCGCCCGGGCCTGTGCACGACCCCGCTGGCCCACGGCGCCGGGGGGCACTTCCCGACCACCCGCGGCGGCGCCGGCGCCCCCACCGTCCGCGCCCCCCCCCTGGCTCCCCCAACGCTCCGCTCCGTTCCACTAGATCATCAGGCCCTTCTTGTAATTCAGCAGCTCTTTCTGCACCCGCAGGAGGAG
>JBGASF010000092.1:0-30623 GCA_044229835.1 Polyangia bacterium
GGATGCTCAGATCAGACAGGCCGTGGAAGAACTAGTGAAGGCTGCCGGCAGCCGCGCCGACGAGTTCCGGCGCCGCCTGGCCGGTGAGCCCTACACGGCGATCCTGGAGGCCGGAGGTGGGATCCTGTCCACGGTGCGCGCCACCCGCGCCGCCGGCGCCACCCTTGCCGGCCTGGATGGTCGTCGCATTGATGACCGGGCTCGACGCGATGACCAGGACGCCGATGCTGGCGCCGCCGCCGGTGCCCGGGGTGCCGCCGATCCCCCCGCAGCCACCCGCGCCGCCGCCACCGCCGCCGTTGCCCGAGCCGTCGTCGCAGAAGAAGCAGCCCTGACCACCGCCGCCACCGCCGCCGCCACCGCCGGTGCCGGGTCCGCCGTTGCTGCCGCCCGAGCCGTCGGCGCGCATGAACATCATGCCCGACACCGCGCCGACGCCGTTGCCTGGGGCGCCCGGCATGCCGGCCGCGCCGACGTCGCCCGCGCCGCCTGCGCCGCCGGTGCCGCCCGGATCGCCGCCGCCGCCGCCGTTGCCGCCCGACGCGCCACCGGGCGAGTTCGAGCCGCGATCACCCGCGTTGGAGCCCTCCGAGCCGCCGGTGCCGCCCGCGCCGCCGTTGGGGTTGCCGCCGGGGCAGTTGTTGGTGCCTGCCGCACCGCCGGCGCCACGTCCGCTACCGTCACAGCTGCCGCCGCCACCCGGCTGACCCACGGCGCCGTTGCCGCCGCGCGCGCCCGCCGCGCCAGCTGCACCGTCGGTGCCCGGCGCGGCCATGATCGAGCAGCTGTTGAAGGTCAGCAGGTTGTTCGAGTTCGACACCACCACCGCGATCGACGACCCCGTGGTCATGCCCGCGGTCGCGGTGATGGTCAGCCGATCGATCTTGGTCGCGATGTTGACGCCGTCGATGATCATGCCGGTGCCAGCGCCGACGATCTTGCTGATGTTGGCCGCCGCGCGCGCCCAGTTCTGCGCCCGCGAGTAGCCGCCATACAGGCTGACGCCCTTCTGGCCCATCACGGTCTCGTTGTAGGTGCCCGCCGAGATGAAGACCACCTTCTTGGGGATGGCGCCCGCGGCCTGGTTGATGGCCGCGTTGATGGTCTTCTTGGGCAGCTCGCGGGTGCCCGGGTTGGTGTCGACGCCGCCCGCGGTATCGACGAACACCGCGCGCGAGGCGTCGCCGTCCACGCCGTCACAGTTGGTGTCGCGGAAAGCGTCGTCGGGCTCGTCGGCCGCGGTCGGGATGCAGGTCCCGCCGCCGTCCACGCTGCCGCCACCGTCGTCCACCCCGCCCTCGTCGCCGCCGATGCTGCCGTCGACATCGTCCTCACCTGCGCTGGCGCAGCCCGCAAAGGCCAGCGCCGCGGTCAGAAGCCAGGCAGAGGCAGAGATGGAACGCCGATAAGCCATACGTGCTCCCTAGGCGTGAATGAACCTCGGGAATTCTAGCACGACTGGCCGAAACTCAGGTCTCCAGCAGCTCGCGCACCGGGTCCAGCGCGTGCGCGGCGTCACCCGCGATCTCACGGCGGAAAAACTCCAGCTGGGCGCGCTCATGGGCGCTCAGGCTGCGCGCCAGCTCGGGATCGCGAGCGCCGAACTTCCGTTCGAAGCGCTCGAACGCCGGCACCGAGATCTCCAGCAGCAGGCGCAGCAGGCGCGCCTCGAGCCGCCACGGCAGCGGCGCCGCCGCCAGCGCCGCCCCGCCACCCAGCAGCTTGGCCAGCCAGCTCTCGCGGGTCTCGAAGCCGGCCTTGGCCAGGGTCTCGCCCAGGCGCGTCTTCAGGCGCGCCTCGAGCGCGCGCAGCGCCGCGAACTTGGCGCGCTGCCCCGGGCGGATCTTCAGCCGCGACAGCACCGCATAGCCGGCTTCACCGAAGACCTCGACCTGGAAGGCGCGGCGGAGCTCGCGGATGTACTGCTTGTCGTCGTCGTTGCTCGAGTCTGGGCTGGCGGCGTCGTCGGCCATGGTGGTCCCCCCGTGAAGCGGTCCACCCCCTTACAACACCGTGGCGCGCCGCGTCAATCAGGACCCGAGGCGGGCGATCTCGAGCTCGAAGATGCGCCGCACGATGGCCACCGCGCAGGCATAGGTCGCGTCCATGCCGAAGAACGACATGCTCTTGGAGAGCAGCTGTTTGTGCCGGGAAAACGGGGTGTCCGACGCATAGTGGACGATGCCGATGGGCAGCGGCGGGGCGCCCAGGTTGATGAGCTCGTCGGTGGGATAGCGGCGCGGCGAGGTCGCCTCGGTGAGCGCGGCCAGGTAGGGCCCGGTCTCCATCTCCATGACCGTGTAGCCCTCGGTGTAGAAGACGTCCATCAGGGCGCGGTTCTGCAGGAAGGCGCTGCGCACGGTGATGGCCTTCTGGTGATCGAGCGCGCTGCCGTGGCGCAGATAGGGCGAGATCCGCGCCCCGGTGAGGTCGTTGCGCAAGAGGAAGGTGTTCTTGGAGTGCTCGTCGTGCACCACGTCGGACAGCATGACGTCGCCGACGCGGGCGTTCAGCGTGGCCGCCTTGCCCATGACATAGACCCCGCACAGCCCGGGCACCTCGATGAGGACGCGCGCCAGCATGTGGTAGGCCGCCATGCCCAGCGGGTAGTCGATGTTCAGCACCAGGGCGTCGCTGCGTGACAGCCGGTCGAGGCCGGGCATGGCCAGGCGCGGGTCGCAGCGCCCCGGATCGAGCTGCGCCAGCGGGATGACCTGGGCGTCGACCTCGATCTCGTCGGGGCTGGGCACGGTGCGGATGCCGACCGCGAGGTCGGCGGCGCTGATGGCGCGCCGGCGCTCGGCGTCGCGGGCATACAGGCGCAAGAGGTAGTACGACAGGTTGTCGAGGCCGGCCTGGTCGCCGGCGGCCTGCAAGGCCTGGTATTCGGCGGCCAATCCCTCGGGGTTCTCGGCCGCGACCCAGGCGCCCAGGGCACCGGCATGGGTGCGCGAGTAGCCGCCCAGCAGGTTCGACAGCGCGTGCATGTTGGACGACACGAAGTAGACCGGGCGCTCGGCCAGGTGGGCGCCGCTGGGGTCGGCGGCGACCGCTCGCCACCAGCGCGACGACGCGCGCTGGTAGTTCACGAACGACCCCGACAGCAGCGTCAGCGACAGATCGAGCTCGCGCTGCGCGCAGGCCGCCAGCCCCGCGCAGCCGAGGATCGACGCCAGCCGGCTGCACTCGTCGGCGGGCACCGCCAGGGCGTCCGACAGGTCGAGCGCCAGGGCCGGGGGCAGGGTGGCGCCGCCCAGCTCGGCCACCCGCGCCGCCACCTCGGGACGCGCCGCCAGCGCCGCATGGACCTTGTTCCACTCCAGCTGGTAGGCCACCAGGATGGGGATGAGATCGTCGATGTCCGAGGCGCTGACCACATAGACCGCCAGCTGGCCGGCGCCGTTCCACTGCCAGCGCCGGCGCCGCGCCGGGGTGCGCACGCGCTCCCAGCTGGCGATGTCGCTGTAGCCGGCGCGCACGAACTGGTCGCGCGACTGGCCCAGGATGACGTGGCTGAGCCGCCAGGCGCAGGCCGGCAGGCGCACGGCGGCATAGATGAGGGCGCCGAGGTCGAGCTCCGGCCCGGCCGCCTTGGGGTGCAGCGAGGACGCCATGCCGCCGTGGGCCTCCTCCAGGGAGCGCACCCGCACCGACCCGCTGGAGCGCAGCAGCGAGTAGTAGGTGCGGATGTACAGGGCTATGGCGTCGTCCAAGACGGTCGGGACCTGGCGCTGCATGGCTGCGAATCCTCGCGGAATTTGGGGTGCGTAGCAAGCGTGGCGGTGCGTAAAATCTTCGCATTTGACGCACTGCGAGGGCGCCGATAGCTTCATCGGTCTTAGGTGCGCACCGCCATGCCCAGAAATCTGCTCCGCGCCGGGGTGCTGTTTGCCCTGGTCGGCCTCGCCGCGTGCGGCGGGGGCGGCAGCGCGGGCAGCCGGCCGGTGGCCCGTCCGCCAGTCGCGGTCGCGCCGGCTCCGGCGCCGCGGCCGGTGGCCACAGCGAACCCGCGCCAGAACACCTGCCAGACATTTTGTCAGCACATGATGGGCTGCGTGACCGAGCTGGCTGAACCCGGGCTGACGGCCTGGAACGACGTCGCCAGCTGCCAGGGCAGCTGCCTCGGTGACGCGACGCTGACCGCGCCGGTCCTCGCAGACATCGATCAGTGCCGGGCCCAGGCCGGTGACGCCGGCAGCTGCAAGCCGTTCGTCGAGTGCATCTGGAATCTCAAGCAGGCGGCCAGCGCGCGCGCCAACGGAGAGGGCTGATGCCCGCACCGCAGCTACATCTGACCTTCGGCACGCTGTGCGCCACCAACGCGGGAACGCCGCGCAAGCTGGCGGCGGCCATGCAAGCCGAGCCGACGCACACCCGCCTGGGGTCGATCATCCACGATCTGCCCTACTACTCGAACGTGGCCAAGACCGCGGTGCGCTTCTCGCTCGGGCTGCCCGGCATCCCGTCGCCGTGGGGCTACAAGATCCACTTCGAGCGTCCGGGCCTGCTGCTGCGCAACTTCATCGAGCGCGCGCGGCTGCAGCGCGGCCTGACCCAGGACGAGAAGCAGGCGCTGGTGGGCGGCTTCGTGTCGCACATCGCGCTCGACGTCGCCATGCACCCGCTGGTGGTGGCGCTGGCCCGCCGCGACGTGCAGGAGCTGGGCGGCATCGAGGACGTGCACCACTGGGTGTGCGAGAAGTACCAGAGCGCCTTCTTCCACGCCGAGATGTTCGGCGAGGACATCATCGGGTCGAAGCGCTTCCGTGACCTGGCGCGCCTGACCAAGGCCGGCACCGTGATGCGCGCGCGTCCCGAGCCGCAGATGCTGGAGTTTCTGCGCGAGGCCTTCCTCGACACCTATGGCGAGGCGCCCACGGTCAAGGAGTGGCGGCGCTGGATCACCGAGTTCCGCCGCTTCGGCGCCCTGGCGTCGGGCAGCGTGGCCCGCAAGGACAGCCTGAAGAAGCGCACCGCCATGATGCGCGAGCGCTACTACCACTCGGAGTCGTTCGAGTTCATGAACTACTACGAGGCGTCGCGGAAGAAGTACGCGGTGCTGTCCGAGCTGGCGCTGGACTACTACGAGGCCGGCGACTTCACCGATCCGACGCGGGCGCAGTTCGACGCCGCGGCGCGCATCGATCACCTGGTGTTCCCGAGCGACGCCGAGATCCCCGCCCTGCCTGGCAGCGGTGCCAATCCGGCCGTGGTGCGGGAGGAGCAACGAGAAGACGATGTCAACGCGGCCGAACAAGCAGCTTGAGACGTTCCCGAACCCGGCTCCCGGTCGCGACTACAGCATCGACTTCGAGTGTCCCGAGTTCACCTGCGTCTGCCCGATGACCGGGCAGCCGGACTTCGCGGTCATCAAGATCACGTACGTGCCCGACGCGACCTGCGTCGAGCTGAAGTCGCTCAAGCTGTACCTGTGGTCGTATCGCGACGAGGGCGCGTTCCACGAGGCGGTGACCAACCGCATCCTCGATGACCTGGTCAAGGCGGTGGCGCCGCGCAGCGCCACCGTGGTGGGTGACTTCGCCATCCGCGGCGGGATTCGCACCATCGTCACCGCGCGCCACTCGAAGTAGTCGGAACCGGACCAGACAGATCCAGACAAAACGACCCCCGAGGGGGTCTTGTTTTGTCCGGATCTGCCGAAACGTAGGTAAGATGGCGGCGTGAAGAACGCCCGTCGTGATGCTCTGAGCGTCATCACAGCGTTTCGTGGCCTCACGCCGTATGGCGAGGGCGACCGCGAGATGTTCTTCGGGCGTGAGGCCGAGCGTGGCGACCTGGCCAAGCTGGTGACGTCCGAGCGGTTTCGGATTGGCCTGGTGCTGGGGCCACCGGGGGTCGGCAAGACCTCGCTGGTGTGCGCCGGCCTGCTGCCGGCGCTGCGCGACCACGGCATGCAGGCGGTGTATGCGCCCGGACTGCCGGGGGCGGTCGACGTGCTGGCGCGCGAGGCGCGGGCGCGTGGGGCAGGCGGCGGGCGGGCCGGGCAGGCGGCGGCCGATGCGGCCGGCGCGGCCGAGGTGCTGACCCAGCTGGGGGCGTCGTCCAAGGGCGGCGCGCTGGTCGTCATCGACGACGGCGGCGGCGCGGTGCCCGAGGGCGCCGAGCTCGATGCCCTGGCCGAGGTGCTGGTCAAGCTGGGCAAGGCGCCCGACCATCGCACCCGCTTCCTGTTCGTGTGTGACGACGACCTGATGGTGCGCCTGGACGCCCTGGAGCGGCGCACCGGCACGCTGTTCTCGCCGAGCTACCGCTTCCGGCTGGCGCCCTTCGACGAGACCCACGCGGCCCAGATCATCGAGCGCACCGTGCTGGCGACCGGCACCTTCGTCGAGGCCGGGCTGTCGGACGCCATCGCCGGCAACCTGGCGGCGCGCGGCCCGGTCAACCCGGCCGAGCTGCAGATCGTGGCGCGCACCGCGCTGGAGCTGCGCCTGACCTCGCCCGGCACCTACCGGCGCGCGGGCGGCGCGACCGCGCTCATCGACCGCTTCCTTTCGATCGCCTGCGACGCCGCGGGCGGCGAGACCGGCGCGCGCGTGCTCGGCGAGCTGTGTGCGCTGGAGACCGGCGAGGCGGCCGAGCCCGAGGACATCGGCGCGGCGGCCGGGCTACCCACCGCGGATGCCGCGACGGCGCTGGAGGCGCTGGTGGCGCGCGGCGTGGCGCGCAAGGTCGGGCGCGGCAGCGAGGTCAGCTCGCGCTACCAGCTGGCACACCGCTTCCTGCGCGAGCATGCGCGCGAGTATGTGGCGCCGGTGCGCGGCGACACCCGGCGCGCGCGCGTCGCGCTGGCCGAGGCGGCGGGGCAGGGGCGCAGGCTCACGGTCGGTGAGCTGGCCGGCGTCAAGCGTGCCCACGTGGTGGCGTCCAGCCCCGACGAGGCCAAGGCCATCGCCAAGGGCAAGCGCTTCGTGTGGACGGTGCTGGCCGGCGTGCTGGCGGTCCCGGTGGTGCTGGTGGTGCTGGCCTACGTGGTGCTGTCGGGCCACATGTACATGCGCACCGAGGTCGGCGCCGACGGACAGCGCCAGCTGGTGGCGCGGGTCGGGCGGCCGGCGTGGAAATGGCTGCATTTCCTGCCGCATTCGCCGGCGTATGGCAGCAAGGTGGCGGTGCTCGGGCTGAGCCCGGTGGCGCTGGAGCCGGGCACGCTGAAGTATGACGGCGCGCTCGAGGGCTCGAGCGGCGGGCTGCGCGGCTGGGTGGCGTGGGGTGTCGGTCAGCTGCAGCCGGTGCCCGAGGGGCTGCTGCGCTACGTGATCGGCGAGGGCAAGGACGACGCCTTCGCGGGGCTGCGCACCGCGGCGAGCAAGAGCGAGGCGGCCATGCTCGACGTGCTCGAGGTGCTGCGCGTCGCGGGCTCGGGCGCGCCGGCCGAGGGCAAGTTCCTGGCCGAGGCGGTGGGCTCGAAGTCGGTGCGCGTGCGGCGGCGGGCGCTCGAGGTCGCGCGGGCCATCGCGCGGCGGCGTCCGGGTGCCCACGCCGAGGTGCTGGCGGCGGCGGCGTCGGGTGACGACGCCGAGGCCCGGCAGTCGTCGCTGGCGGCGGCCGCCGAGCTGGACCCGGCGGCGGCGGCCAAGCTGATCGCGGCGGGCGCCGCGGCCAAGGACGTGGCCACGCGGCGGCGCGCGATGGATGCCGCGACCGCGCTGGCCGAGCGGGCGCCGGGGGCGGCGGTGGCGGCGGCGGCGGGCGCGCTGGCTGACGAAGACGAGCGGCTGGCGCGTGACGCCCGCGCGCTGGTGACGCGGCTGAGCGCGCTGGCGCCGGCCGATGCGGCGCGTGCGCTGGTCGAGCTGGGCGGTCGCAAGGAGGCCTCGGAGGCCACGCGGGCGGCGGCGCTGTCTCTGCTGGCGACGCTGGAGCTGCCGCTGGATCGCGCGCTGGCGGCGCCGCTGGGGGTCGCCGCCAACGACGCCTCGGCCAAGGTGCGCGTGCTGGCGCTGCCGCTGTGGGCGTCGCTGGCGCCGCCCGACGAGGTCGCGGCGGTGGCCGACGCCGCGCTGGGGTCGCCGGGCAAGGTGGCCGGGCTGCGCGAGGCCTCGGTGGCCGCGCTGGGCGAGGTCGCCAAGACCAAGCCCGAGCTGGCGCTGCCCAAGCTGGAGCTTCTGATCGACGACCGCCAGATGTCGGTGCGGCTGGCGGCGGCGCGCGCGCTGGGTGGTGGTGGCGCGGCGTCGATCCTCACGCTGAGCAAGCTGGTGACCTATGGTGGCCAGGTCGCGCATGCGGCGGCGACCGGGCTCGGCGTGGCCGGGCAGCGCGAGCCGCGGCGCGCGCTGGAGGCGATGCGGCCGCTGCTCAAGCTGGGCTCGATGTCCAAGCAGGCCATCGCGGCGCTCGGGGTCATCGGCGCGGTCAAGCCGCTGGTGACCCAGGAGGAGCTGGCGCGCGCGCTGCGTGATCCCAAGGATCCCAGCGCGCATGCGGCGGCGGCGGACGCCTCGTGCGTGGTGGCGCGCGCGCAGCCCAAGGTGGGCGGCGTGCTGCTCAAGCAGGCCAGCCGCGACGAGTCACTGGATGTGCGCCGGCGCGTGTCGGCCTGTGTGATCGGCCTCGGGGTCATCGCGCCCGACGTGGCCGGCAAGCTGGCTGCGGGGCTGGCGACCGACGTCGACGCCTCGGTGCGCCGTGACGCGGCGACCGCGCTGGCGGCGCTGGTGCAGCGCGCCGAGCCGGGCTCGGCGGAGGCGCTGCTGGCGCTGGCCGACGACGCCGACGGAGGGGTGCGCCACGCCGCGCTGGCGGCGCTGCTGTCGGCGGCGCAGGGCAAGGCGGCGCCCAAGATCGACGCCGGCGAGGTGCTGACGCGCGCGCTGGGGCGCGGCGACGCCGGCGAGCGCAAGCTGATCGTCGAGGTCGCGACCGCGTATGGCGCCGGGCAGGTGCTGCGCGCGGCCGCCAGCGACACCGACCCGGGTGTGCGCCTGGTGGCGGCGCTGAGCGTGCGCGGCGCCGACGCCGCCGTGGTGCTGCGCGCGGCGGCGCTGGATCCCGAGGCCGACATCCGCGCCCGCGCGGTCGCCGCAGTGCCCGGCGCGGGGCTACCGCCGGCCGACGCCGTCGCGCTGCTGGAGCCGGCGCTGGTCGATCCCGATCCCCAGGTCGCGGGCGCCGCGCTGCGCGCGCTGGCGACGGTGCAGGGCCAGGGCGCGCGCATCAAGGCCGAGCTCGAGATCGCGATGGCGTCCGACCGCGAGTGGCGTCGCGCCGCCGCCGCCGAGGCCGCCCGCGCGCTGGCCGAGCACGACCCCGCGGCCGCGACCCCGCTGCTCGATCGCGCCGTGCGTGATCCAGCGCGCGACGTGCGGCGCATCGCCATCCCGGCGCTGGCCGCCCTGCGCGCCAAGGCGACCCCGCTGGCGACGCTGGCCAAGGAGCTGCGCACTCACGAGCTCGACCCGCGCGTGCGCGTGCTCGCGCTGGCCTCGATCCTCTCCATCGCCCGCAAGGGCCCCGCCGACGCCAAGGCGGCCCAGGACGCCCTGCAGCCCATCGCGAAGGCCGGCCCACCCGCGGCCCAGCTCGCCGCCCGCATCGGCCTCGGCATCCTCAGCATCGGCGCCGACGGCGACGCCATCCTCACCACCCTGCTCGACTGAGCGTCCCCAGCCCGCGCAGCGGGTTGGGGATGCGAATCCGGTCCGGTTCCGCCGTGCCCGTGCCCGTGCCCGTGCCCGATCCGGGCTCCGCCCGTCAGTCCGCCCGCTCCCTCGCCATATCCCGCTCCACGTCCTTCTCCCGCTTGCTATCCCGCTTGTCCCAGTCCTTCTTGCCCCTCGCCAGCCCCATCTGCACCTTGATGATCCCCTTCTTCACATAGATCTCGAGCGGGATCAGCGTGTAGCCCTTGGCCAGGAGCTTGCTCTCGAGGCGACGCAGCTCTTGCTTGCTGACCAGCATCTTGCGCGGGCGGAACGGCTCGTGGTTGAACTGGTTGGCCTGCGGGTAGGGCTGGATCTGGCAGTTTTCCAGCCACAACTCGCCGTTCTTCACCGCGCCATAGGCGTCGATCAGCGTCGCCTTGGCGTCGCGCAGCGACTTGACCTCGGAGCCCATCAGGACCAGGCCGGCCTCGAAGTCCTCGTCGATGTGATAGTCGTGCCGCGCCTTGCGGTTGCGGATCAGCACCTTGATGGCATCGGGCTTGGCCGGTTTGCTGGCGGGCTTGGCGGGCTTTTCGGCCATGGGGGTCAGACGCTAGCGACCGCCCGCGCCACGGTCAAGGCATACACCACACGCGCCCCGGCCCGCCTGAGCACCCGGGCGCACGCGCTGGCCGTCGCCCCCGTCGTCATCACGTCATCGACCAGCAGCACCGCGCGCCCCGCCACCCCGCCGCCGCGCGCGCGCGCCACCGCCTCACGCAGCGCGAACGCCCCGCGCACATTGGCGGCCCGCTCGGCCGGCCCGCCCATCTGGGGCGGCGTCTCGCGCACCCGCGCCAGCGCCGCCAGCACCGGCACCCGCCGGCCATGGTCGCGGCGCAGCACCCGCACCAGGGCGCGCGCCAGCTCGCCGGCCTGATCGAACCCGCGCCGCGCCAGCCGCCCCGCCGCCAGCGGCACCGGCACCACCACCTCGCACGCCGCCAGCTCGGGCCGCGCCAGGGCGACCTCGGCCAGCAGCGGCGCCAGCGCCCCCGCCACCTCCAGCCGCCGGCCATGCTTGAGCCGCAGCACCGCCTCCCCCAGCGGCCCACCATACCTGCCCACCGCGGCCGCCCCCGCGAACGCCGGTGGCGCCACCGCGCAGCGCCCGCACGCCGACAGCGCGCGCTGGGCCGGCTCGCCACAGCGCGCGCACCCGACCCCGACCTCGTCGAGGCCCAGCACACACCCGGCGCAGAACGCCACGCCCTCGTCGACCACCTCGCCGCACCCGGCGCACTGCGCGGGCCACACCAGGGCCATGACGCCTCGCGCCACCTCTCGCACCAGCTCTCTCATGCCGGCGTCATCGACGCCCGCGCGCGCGGGTTGCTACTTCAGCAGCAGATCGCGTCCCGTCATCTCGGGTGGCACCGGAATCCCCATGATTCCCAGCAGGGTCGGCGCCACGTCACACAGCCGTCCGCCCTTGTCCAGCTGCCGCCCGCGCAGCCCGTCATCGGCCACGATCAGCGGCACCGGGTTCATGGTGTGCGCCGTGTGCGGCTGCCCGGTCACCGGATCCCACATGGTCTCGCAGTTGCCATGGTCGGCCGTGATCAGCACCGCGACCCCGTGCGCGCGCGCCGCCTTGATGATGCGGCCCAGGCAGGTGTCGACCGTCTCGACCGCGATCACGCTGGCGTCCATCACCCCGGTGTGGCCGACCATGTCGGGGTTGGCGTAGTTGACCAGGATGAAGCCGTGCTCGCCCGACTCGATCTTGGCGACCACCGCGTCCGTCACCGGCTCGGCGCTCATGCGGGGCGCCTTGTCGTACGTCGGCACCGAGCGATCCGACGGCACCAGCTGGCGCTCCTCCAGCGCGAACGGCGCCTCGACGCCGCCGTTGAAGAAGAAGGTCACGTGGGCGTACTTCTCGGTCTCGGCGCAGCGGAACTGGCGCACGCCGCGCGCCGCCAGCACGCCGCCGAGCAGGTTGTCCATCGACTGCGGCGGGAACGCGATGGGCAGGCCAAAGGTGGCGTCATACTGGGTCATGCACACGTAGCGCGCCAGCGCCGGCCGCCCCGGCCGCGGAAAGCCGCTGAACTCCTCCAGCGCCATCGCCCGCGTCAGCTGGCGCGCGCGGTCCGACCTGAAGTTCCAGAACACCACCGAGTCGCCGCTCTTCACCGTCGCCAGCGGCACTCCGGCGCCGTCCGTCAGCACCGTCGGCTTGACGAACTCGTCGGTCTCGCCCGCCGCGTACGCCGCGGCCAGCCCCTCCACCGCGCTGGCGGCGCGCCGGCCTTCGCCGTGCACCAGCATGTTCCACGCCTGCTGCACGCGCTCCCAGCGCGAGTCGCGATCCATCGCGTAGTAGCGCCCGACCAGGCTGGCCAGCCGGCCCACGCCGGACTCGCGCAGGCGCGCGTCGACCTCCTCCAGGGTGGCCTGCGCCGACTTGGGCGGTACGTCGCGGCCGTCCAGGAAGGCGTGCCAGTACACGCGCTGGAAGCCGCGCCGGCGCGCCAGCTCCACCACGGCGTAGGCGTGCGCCAGCGACGAGTGCACGCCGCCCGGCGAGGTCAGCCCGAAAAGGTGCAGCGCGCCGCCGCTTTCGCGCGCCGCCTCCAGCGCGCCCACCAGCGCCTCGTTGTCGTAGAACGAGCCATCCGCGATGGCCACGTTGATGCGCGTGAGATCCTGGTACACGATGCGCCCGGCGCCCAGGTTCAGGTGGCCGACCTCGCTGTTGCCCATCTGGCCTTCGGGCAGCCCGACGTGGACCTCGGACGCCTCCAGCAGCGTGTGCGGATAGGTCGCGTACAGCTCGTCGAAGGTCGGCGTGCGCGCCGTCCGCACCGCGTTCCACGGCTTCTCCGCACGCTCACCGAAACCGTCGAGGACGACCAGCACCGCCCGCTTCATCACTCGCTCCTGCTACTTGTGGTAGGGCTCGCCCTTGATGATGGTCAGCGCCCGGTAGAGTTGCTCGAGCAGAATAAGGCGCGCCAGCTTGTGCGGCAACGTCATCGGCCCCAGGCTGAGCTTGCGCGTCGCCTTGGCGCGCACCGCCGCGGGCAGGCCGTCGGCGCCGCCGATCACGAACGCCAGCGGCGGGCCGCCCGCGATCTGCTGCTTCTCCAGCCAGCGCGCGAAGCCCTCGCTCGACTCGCCCACGCCCTCCACGTCGAGCACGATGACGCGCGCGCGCCCCTCGGCCACCGTGCGCTCGAGCGCGGCGTCATCGCGCAGCTCGACCACCTCGATGGGCGAGTAGTGCGAGATGCGCTCGACATAGTCGGCGCACAGCGTCTCCAGCGCGCGGTCGCGCAGCTTGCCGACCGCCCATAGCAGCAGCTTCAGTAGGCGTTCTCCGCGTCCAGGCGCGCCTCGGGCGGCAGCTCCAGCGGCACCCGCGAGGCGTCGATCCAGAGCGACTCCAGATCGTAGAACTCGCGCACCGGGTGGTGGAACACGTGCACGATGAGCTCGCCGAAATCGAGCAGCGACCACTGCCCCTCGGCGGAGTCCTCCACGCTCAGCGTGCGCCGGCCCAGCTTCTCGAGCTCGTCGCGGATGGCGTCGACGATGGCGTGGACCTGGCGGTCGCTGCGCCCCGACACCACCAGGATGTAGTCGGTGTACGACGCCAGGTCGCGCACGTCGAACAGCGCCGGCTCCAGCGCCTTCTTGTCCAGCGCCGCCGACACCGCGCGCAGCGCCAGCTCACTGGCCTTGCCGCGCCCAGGATCACCCGGGCCAATCGCCGAGCGCGGCGCGCGCGGCTCCGCCAGCGGCTCGCGCGCCCGCCTGGGCAGCGCCTGCGCGGCACGATCTTCCAGCATCGATCCGTCTCCCGTCACCTTCGGCCCCCTGCGCCCCTTCTTCTTTTTACCCGTGCCCGAGCCCGTGCCCGAGCCCGTGCCCGATCCGGTCTTGCCACCACGCCCCGCCGCAGCGCTCTTGCCGCCCTTGCCCTTCGAACCACCGCTCTTGCCCGTCTGCTTCGTCATCATCCCCTTCGAATCTGCCCGTCCCCGTAGACCACGAACTTGGTCGTCGTCAACTCTTCGATCCCCATCGGCCCGTAGGCATGCAGCTTGGTCGTCGAGATCCCGATCTCCGCACCCAGCCCGAGCTCGTTGCCGTCCGCGAAGCGGGTGGAAGCATTCACCATGACGGTCGAGGAATCCACCTCATCGATGAACCTGCGCGCCAGGGCATAGTCCCGGGTCAGGATCGACTCGGTGTGCAGCGAGCCGTAGCGCTCGATGTGGGCGATGGCCTCGTCGAGGCCGTCGACCACGCGCACCGCCACGATGAGGTCGAGATACTCGGCCGACCAGTCGTCCTCGCTGGCCAGCTTCAGCGCGCCCGCCGGGGCCAGCGCCACGGACTCGGCATCGCCGCGCAGCTCCACGCCATCCGCGGCCAGGTGCGCCGCCAGCCTGGGCACGAACTCGCCCGCGATGGAGCGCTGCACCAGGATGGTCTCCACCGAGTTGCACGCGCTGGGCTTGGGCACCTTGGCGTTGCGGCAGATCTCCAGCGCAGCCGCCTGGTCCGCGCTGGCCTCGACGAAGATGTGGCAGACACCCTTGTAGTGCTTGATGACGGGGATGCGCGAGGTCTCCGCCACGAAGCGGATCAGCCCCTCGCCGCCGCGCGGGATGACCAGATCGACGTCGTCCTCGCAGCGCAGCAGCGCCACCAGCGCGGCACGATCCGTGGTCGCCAGGAGCTGCACCGCCGCCGACGGCAGCCCCACGCCGGCCAGCGCGAAGTCCACACACTTCGCCAGCTCGGTGTTGGTCTGGAAGGCCTCCGACCCGCCGCGCAGGATGACGGCGTTGCCGGCCTTCAGGCACAGCGCCGCGGCGTCGGTGGTCACGTTGGGGCGCGCCTCGAAGATCATGGCGATGACGCCCAGCGGGATGCGCTGGCGCCCGACCTGCAGCCCGTTGGGCCGCCGCCACATCTTCACGACCTCGCCGACCGGATCGGGCAGCCCCGCGACCTCGTCGAGCGCGCACGCCATCTTCTCCAAGCGCGCCGGGTCCAGCTTCAGCCGATCCAGCATCGCGCCCGAGGTCCCCGACGCGGTGGCGGCATCGACGTCGCGCGCGTTGGCCGCCAGCACCACCGCGGCGCGTGTGCGCACCTGCTCGGCCATGCCGCGGATCGCCGCGGTGCGCACCGCGCTGCCCGCCTTGGCCACGGCGCGACCAGCCGCCCGCGCCGCCTTGGCCAGGCGCGCCATCTGGAGCTCGAGATCGGTCTTCTGCTGCGGGATGGTCATGATCGCTACACCAGCACCAGGTCGTCCCGGTGCACCAGCTCGTCGGTCCTCTTGTACCCGAGGATAGCCTCGATCTCGCTGCTTTTCTTGCCGGCAATCCGTGTCGCCTCGTCGGCGCCATAGCCGGCCAGCCCCCGCGCCAGCTCGTGGCCCTCGCCGTCGAGCACCGCGATGGCGTCGCCGACCACGAAGGCGCCGCGCACCTCGCGCACCCCCGAGGGCAGCAGGCTGCGCTTGGCCTCGACCAGGGCGCGCCGCGCGCCATCATCGATCACCACCGCGCCGGCCGGCTTCAAGGTGAATGCGATCCAGTGCTTGCGCGCCCCCAGCCGGTCGGCCTCGGGCAGCAGCAGGGTGCCCATGTCCTCGCCCGCGAGCACCCGATCGAGCACGCGGTCATGCCGCCCGCTGCAGATCACGGTGGGAACCCCGAAACGTCCCGCGACCTTGGCCGCCAGCACCTTGGACGCCATGCCGCCCCGGCCGACCCCGCCGACCACGGTGCCGCCGGCCACCGGGACGGCCTCGCGGTCGACGTCGCGCACCAGGGGCATGCGCTTGCCGCCCGCGGCCGGGTCGGCGTCGTGCACGCCATCGACGTCGGTCAGCACCACCAGCACGTCGGCGCTGATCAGGCTGGTGACCAGGCCGGCCAGCCGGTCGTTGTCGCCGAAGGTGATCTCCTCGATGGCCACGGTGTCGTTCTCGTTGATGATGGGCACCGCGCCCAGCGCCAGCAGCGCGGTCAGCGCATGACGCGCATTCAGGTAGCGCGACCGGTCGGCCAGGTCGTCGTGGGTCAGCAGGACCTGCCCGATGGCCAGCCCGACCGCCCCGAAGGCCCGGTCATACAGCTGCATCAGGCGGCCCTGGCCGATGGCGGCGCAGGCCTGCAGCTCGGGCATCAGCTTGGGCCGCTCGGCGAGGCCCAGGCGCTCGACGCCCAGCGCGATGGCCCCCGAGCTGACGATGACGACCTCGACGCCGCGCGCGCGCGCCGACGCCGCGGCCTGGGCCAGCATGGTGGCGCGCTCCTCGGGCGCCTCGCGGATCAGGCGGCTGCCGATCTTGAGCACCACCCGCCGCGCCCCCTGCAGGGCCTGGCGCTCGGCCATCACTTCTTGGCCAGCGCCTGGTGCAGCTTCCAGCGCGTGCCGAAGGCGCCCACCAGCTCACCCAGGAAGGCGCTGCCCGACGAGGTGATCTCGTCGGTGATGGCGCGCGCCGCCTTGGCCACGAAGCCCTCGCGCTCGGCGGCCTCGACCGCGGCGTCGACCGCGGCCTCGCCCTTGCCGCGCCCGGTCACCGCGCGCAGGAAGCTGGTCACCAGCTTGATGGGCACCCGCGCGGTGGTGCGCAGCGCCAGCAGCATGCCGCGGCGGAAGGTCTTCTTCAGGGTCTCGCGGCGCACCGACTCCATGCTCGCGGTCATGACCTCGCGCAGCAGGCGGGCGCTGACGGCGTCGAGCTCGCCGCCCGGGTGCATGCGCGCGCAGTAGTGATCGAACAGGGTGCCGATCTGGAAGGTGCGCGCGGCCTCGTCGGCCTCGCGCAGCACGGTCAGCACCAGCACCGCCTTGCGCAGCGACCGCCACAGCATCGACCCCACCGCCGCGCCGGTGGCCAGCCGGCGCCAGGTCGGCGCGTCGACCTCCACGGCCAGGTTGGCGATCGCCCCCGGCGTGGTCGCGACGCCGCGCGCCTTGGCGATCATGCGCAGCATCGAGCGCCGCGCCGCCTCCGAGGCCAGATCGTCCACGATGGGCAGCGGCACCAGCCCGGCCAGCGGGTAGGTCTCCGCGAACGGGATGCAGGTGGCGTTGTTGCAGCCACCCACCACCAGCAGGCGGCCGTCGCGCAGCAGCGCGCTGGCGTGGTGGCCACGCTCGCTCGACAGCGCCGGCAGCGGGCTCCACAGGTTGGCCACCGGATCGTACAGCTCGGTCTGCGCGGTGCAGGTGCCGCCGTCGTGACAGCCGCCGGCCACCAGCAGCAAGCCCTCGGCGCTCAGCGCCGCCGAGTGCTCGTAGCGCGGCGTGCGCATGGCGGCGAGCGTGGTGATGCCGGTCGGGGTCCAGCGCTCGGCCGTGGTCAGCGGCGGGCTGCACGCGGCCTGCGAGCAGCCGCCCACCAGCAGCACCGCGCCGTCGGGCATCAGGGTCGCGCTGTGGCCGGCGCGCGGCGTGGTGGTGCCCGCGGGCTGCCAGCGCTCGGCCACCGGGTCGTAAAGCTCGGCGCCGTCGCGCACGCTCGCGCAGGCCAGGGTCTCGCAGCCGCCGGTCACCAGCACGCGGCCATCGGGCAGCACGGTGGCGCGATGGCGCCCGCGCGCGACGTCCAGCGGCGCGGCGTCACGCCAGCTGCCGCGCACCGGGTCATAGATCTCCGTCGTCGCGGTGCAGCCCGAGACGTCACAGCCGCCCACCACCAAGACCTCGCCGCTGTGCAGCACACTGGCGGTCGCGAAGGCGCGGTTGGTCAGCAGCCGCGGCGCCGCGCGCCAGCGGTCGGCGTCGGGCCGGTAGATCTCGACCGTGCCGGTGGTGGCCAGGCACGACGGCGTGCTGCAGCCGCCCGCGATCAGCACCTCGCCGCTGGGCAGCGACACCATGGCATAGCCGAAGCGGCTGTCGACCATCGGCGCGGCCTGCCGCCAGGTGCCCGAGGCCGGCGCGTAGCGCTCGCTGGCGGACAGCACCTGCGAGCACGCCGGCATGACCAGGCCGCGCGGACAGGTCACCAGCGTGCAGCCGCCGACCGCGAGCACGTCGCCGTCGGGCAGCACTGCGGCGGCGTTCTGGAAGCGCTCCTGGATCATGCGGCCGGTGGTGGTCCAGTCGGGATCGATGAGGACCGGGAAGCTCAGGCCGGTGAGGTCGACCTCCAGGGTCAAGACGTCGCCGTCGAGGCGCAGCGTGCCGTCGCGACGCACGCCCGCGGAGTCGCGCGCGAAGGGGCGCTCCAGGCGCAGCCGCGCAGCCCCGCCGCGATCATAGACCTCGAACAGGCTGGGGCTGACCGCCAGCCGTGCCACGCCGGGGCCGAGCTCGAGCCGGAAGCGCAGCGCGGGCTGGGCCTCGGGCTCGGGCACATAGATGTACTCGTCGACGTGGGTCGGGGTCAGCTTGTAGACCGCGTCGGCACGGCCATAGGCGCCGGGATACACCAGCATGCCGCCGGCGACCTGCACCGGCACGGGCAGCGCGTCGAGCGGCGTGGTGCGCACCCAGACGCCCTCGGCGCCTTCCAGCGCGACCAGGGTGGCGCCGCTGGCGCGCTCGGGCAGGGTGGGCGACAGGCGCTCGCCGGCGCTGCCCCGGCGCAGCACGCGCGGGTGCGTCACCGTGGCCCAGTCGGGGGACAGCCCGGCGGGGCCACGCACGAAGCCGATCCCGGCCGCCTGGGCGAACCAGTGCTTGGTCTTGGGGAACTCGGTCTGCAGGCGCGCCAGCAGCTTGCCTCCGGGGCCCTCGGCGACCACGGCGGCCTCGGCGGCGCACACCTCGGCGGCGCTGGCGGCGCGCGCCCAGAGGACCAGGACCAGACTCGACACAGCCAGTGCGCGCTTCACAGGGGCGAGCTTGCGGCCGGTGCCAGCACCCACGATTGACGGGTGTCAAGACGGCGGCCAGCACTTCAGCTGTGCTGCACTGGTGCTGCTCAGGCTCGGCCTCGACGTCGGATCGACGACCGTCAAGACGGTGGTCAGCGAGGGCGCGTCCGCCGAGCCGCTGCAGGTCAGCTACCGGCGCCACCGCGGTGATCCCGCGGGTGCGCTGGCGGCGCTGTGCGACGAGCTGCCCGCGGATGCCACCCTGACCCCGGTGCTGACCGGCAGCGGCGCCGCTCCGCTGGCCGAGCTGCTGGGGGCGCGCGCGGTGCACGAGGTCACCGCGCTGGCGGCGGCCCTGAGCGCGCGTCATCCCGAGGCGCGCAGCGCGGTCGAGCTAGGCGGCCAGGACGCCAAGCTGCTGGTGCTGGAGCCAGGGCGCACGCACATGTCGATGAACGATCGCTGCGCCGCCGGCACCGGCGTGACCATCGATCGCTGCCTGGCGCGGCTCGGCCTCGACAGCGCCGCGGTGCCCGAGGGGCTGTATCGCCCCAACCGCCTGCGCCCGGTCTCGGCCAAGTGTGGCGTGTTCGCCGAGACCGACGTGGTCAACCTGGCGCGCACCGGCGTCAGCACGCCCGAGCTCTTGGCCAGCCTGGCCGACGCCATCGTACTGGGCAACCTGGCGGTCCTGGCGCGCGGCCTGACCCCGCTGGCGCCGGTCGTCCTGCTCGGCGGGCCGCACGTCTTCCTGCCCGTGCTGACCGCGGCGTGGCGCCACCGCCTGGCCGAGGTCTGGCGCGAGCGCGGCCAGCCCGAAGGCCCCGTGCTGGTGCCAGCACACGCGCTGCACTTCGCCGCCCTGGGCGCCATCGCGCTCGCCAGCGACGACGACGTCGGGTACTCCGCCGCCGAGCTCGCCCGCGCACTGCGCAGCAGCCCGCCGGCGTCGGTTCAGGTCCGTCTCGCGGAGCCGCTGTCGCCGCTCGGTGCCGATCCGGTGCCGATTGCGGCCGCACTGCCCACCACCGAGGTGACGACCGCGGCCAGGTCCGCGCTCGCCATCGGCCGCGACGTCGGCGCCGGCGCCATGCCCGCGCTGGCCATCGGCCTCGACGCCGGCTCCACGCGCAGCAAGCTGGTCGCCCTCGACGCCGCCACCGGCCGCCTGCTCGCCAGCGTGCAGCGCCCCGCCGGTGATCCCATCGCGGATGTCACCGCGCTGCTCGACGATCTCTCGCGCGCGCTCGGCGCCCCGCTGGTCACGCGCGCCCTCGGCGTCACCGGCTACGCCTCGCCGCTGCTGGCCCCGCTGCTCGAGGCCGAGGTGCGCGAGATCGAGACCGTGGCCCACGCCCGCGCCGCGCGTGCGGTGTGGCCGGACTGTGACGTCGTGTGCGACGTCGGCGGCCAGGACGTCAAGCTGCTGGCGCTGGCCGGCGACGGCGCGCTGCGCGACTTTCGCCTGTCGACCCAGTGCAGCGCCGGCATCGGCGCCGCGCTGGAGGCCTGCGCACGCGACCTCGGCGTGGCGCTGGCCGACTATGCCCGCGAGGCCTGCGCCGCCACCCGCGCGCCCTGGTTCGAGCCCAGCTGTGTGGTCTTCCTCGACGCCGCGCGCGTGACCCTCCAGCGTCAGGGCTTCAGCCGCGGCGAGCTGCTGGCCGGGCTGGCCCGGGTGCTGCCGCGCGTGCTGTGGACCCAGGTCGCCGCCGGCACCCCACCGGCGCAGTACGGCCGGCGCTTTCTGCTCCAGGGCGGGGTGCAGCACAACCTCGCTGCGGTGCAGGCGCAACGCGACCACCTGCTCGCCGAGGTCCCGGGCGCCGAGGTGCGCGTGCATCCGCACCCGTCCGATGCCGGCGCCATCGGCGCCGCGCTGGCCGCCCTCGAGCAGCCGCGCGCGCAGCCCCGCGAGCTGCGCGCGCCGGCCGGCGGGACCCGCCTCGAGACCTCGCCGGCCACGCGCTGCACCGCCTGCCCCAGCCACTGTCAGCGCACCTTCGTCACCGTGCCCGGCGTGGCAGCCCCGCTGATCAGCGGCAACGCCTGCTCGGTCGGCGAGGCCGCGCTGCCGCCGGTGCAGCGCTCGCGCAACCTGACCCGGGTGCGCCGCACCGCGCTGCCCGATCTGATGGCCGAGGAGTGTCGCCTGCTGTTCGGGCCGCGCGCCCATCCACACCCGCCCCGCGGGGTGCGCCGGCTGCGCATCGGCATCCCGCGCGTGCTGGCGATGTACCGCGCGGCGCCCTTCTTTCGCGCCTACCTGCAGGGCCTCGGCATCCCGGCGCGCGATCTCGTGCTGTCGCCGGCGACGTCGGACGCGCTGTGGCGGCGCGGCGCGCGCCATGGCAGCAACGATCCCTGCTTCCCGGTCAAGGTCGCGCTGGCCCACGTGCACCACCTGCTGGCGCGCCACGACGCCGGCCACCGCCTCGACGCCGTGCTGATGCCGCACTTCACGCACGCGCTGACCCAGGTCACCGGCACCGTCGACTCGGCGTCGTGCCCGGTGGTGGCCGGGGCGCCCGCGCTGGTGCGCGCCAGCTTCGCCGACGCGCTGGCGGCGCGCGGCATCATGCTGCTCGACCCGGTGGTGCGCATCACCGCGCGGGCCGAGGTCGAGGTCGCCATGCACGAGGCGCTGGCGCCGCTGACCGGCGCCACCCGCGAGGTCAGCGACGCCGCGGTGGCCGCCGGGTACCAGGCGCTGGCCGAGGTGCAAGGCCACCTGACCGCGCTGGGCACCCAGGTGATCGACGACCTCGACGCCGGTCGGCGTGGCGCCGCGGTGGTCGTGCTGCTGCGCCCGTACCACGTCGATCCCGGGCTGTCGCACCGGCTGGGTGAGGAGCTGCAGGCGCTGGGCTGGGCGGTGCTGACGCCGCGCTCGCTGCCGCGGCGCGGGCGCCTCGACATCCAGGAGCTGTCCCCCGAGTGCGTCAACTCGGGCGCCGCCGAGCGGCTGTGGGCGGCGCGCTTCGCGGCCCAGCACGAGCGCCTCGGGGTCATCGACCTGTCGAGCTTCCGCTGCGGTCAGGACGTGCCGCTGGCGGCGCCGGTGCGCGAGCTGTGTGAGAGCACCGGCACGCCGCTGGCGATCTTGCACGATCTCGACGAGACGCGACCGGTGGCGGCGCTGCGGCTGCGCCTGCAGACGTTCGCGCATGCCATGCGAGCGCGCGGCCTGGGACCGACCCCGCTCGTCCTGCCATGACGCAGCTCCTGATCGGCGGGCTGCGCAGCGGCCATGACCAGCTGGTGCGCGCCGCGCTGGCGGCCGAGGGGCTGGCGGCGCGCGTGCTCGAGCCCTGCGACGGCGCCGCGCTGGCGGCCGGCCGCGCCGTGCTGGCGCGCGGCCACTGCAACCCGGTGTACTACCTGGCCGGTGCGCTGGTGCGGTCACTGGAGGCTGCGGCGCGCGACGGCGCGGCTGATGGCCCGACCGTCGCCGCCAGCCATGCCCTGGTCAGCGTGGGTTCGTGCGGCCCGTGTCGCTTCGCCAGCTATGCCGGCGAGTACCGGCGTGCCGCCGCCGCCGCCGGCTTCGCCGGGCTGCCGGTCCTGACCCTGGAGCAGACCGCGCCGGCACCGACTCAGGGGCTGAGTGCGGCCGGGCTGCACCTCGGTGCGCGCACGCTGGCGCGCCTGGTGCGCGCGCTGGTGCTGGCGGACGTGCTGGAGGCCGCCGCCAGTCGCGCGCGCCCCGGCGCCGGCGACCCCACGGCGGTCGACCGCGCGGTGACCGAGGCACGCACGACGCTGGTCCACGCGCTGGCGGCGCGTGGCGCGGTGCGGCCGGCGCTGCGTGCGCTGCGCGCCGCGCTGGCGCAGCTGCCCGGGCGCGTGCGCGCCGGCGCCAGCCCGCGGGTGCGTGTGCGCATCACCGGCGAGCTGTTCGCCGCCCTCAGCGATGGTGAACCGCTGCACGACGTGGCGCGCTGGCTGGAGCGCCGCGATGCCGAGGTCACGCTGCCCACGGTGGCCGAGTGGCTGCTCTACCTGTGCTGGCAGGCACGCGGCCCGCACGACCCGCGCGCCGCGCTGGCGCGCCGCGCCGAGCGCCTGGTCCGGCGCCTGTACCACCGCGACGCCGCCGCCCTCGGCCTGCCGGCGACCCTGCCCGACCTCGACGACCTGGCCGCGCTGGCCGGGCCGCACTATGCGCCCGCGCTGCGCGGCGGCCTCGGCCACCTCGAGGTCGCGACCTACCTGGCCTGTGCGCGCGACCGCAGCGCCGAGCTGGTGGTGTCGGTCAAGCCGTTCGGCTGTCTGCCCTCGAGCGCGCTGTCCGATGGGGTGCTGCCCGCGCTGGCGCGCACGCGCCGCCCGGTGTTCGTGGCCCTGGAGACCACCGGCGACGCGACGACCCAGCTCGAGAGCCGCCTCGAGCTGGCGCTCGATCAGGCGCGCGCGCGGCTGGCGCGCGCGCAGCCACCGGCGCGGCCGGCTCAGGGCCCGGCGCGACCGGGGGTATCGACCAGCAACCAGTCGAGTCCGCCGCGGCCACGGCGCAGCGACACCACGTAGCGCGCCACCGCCCACAGCCGCCGCGCCACCAGCCGCGCGCGCAGCGCCGGCGCCAGGTCGGCCTCGCGCTCGGTCAGCGCGCCATCGGCGTACGACGGCATCGGGGTGCCATTCATCCCGGTCATCAGGACGCGATAGATCGGCGCTGCGCCGGCCCCCGCGCGCAGGCCGCGCGCACTGAGGTCCGCGGCCCCGATGTGGCGCCCCCAGTCGTCGCGCAGCGTGGCCAGCGCACGCCCGTTGCCACGCCCGCGCGGACCATGACAGTTGCCGCAGCCGAGCTGCCGATACCACAGCGCGCCCTCGGCCAGCGCCGGCGCCGGCGTCGGCGCCTCCGCCAGCACCACCGGCGGCGGCGCCAGCGCGCGGGCGAAGCGCGGCGAGAAGCTCTTGACGTAGTCGACCACCGCGCGCCGATCGGCCAGCCCGAGCTCGTCCTCCCACGCCGGCATCGACGATCCCGGCATGCCTCGATTGACCACCGCCAGCAGATCGTCATCGCTGGGCAGCGCCCCATTGGGCGTGCTGCGCAGCTTGTACAGCCCCCTCGTGAAGTCCCGCGGCCGCGGCTTCAACCAGCGCGCCGCCGAGCCATTGCCGTCCCCCGCCAGCCCATGGCAAGGCGCACAGTGCTCCCGGTACACCCTCCGCCCCCGCTCCAGCACCAAACTCGCCACCGGGCTCGGACTCGGACTCGGGCTCGGGCTCGGCCTCATCCCCGGCTCCGCTTCCGTGCCCGTGCCCGTGCCCGTGCCCGTGCCCGTTTCCGTGCTCGTGCTCGTGCTCGTGCTCGTGCTCGTGCTCGTGCTCGTGCTCGTGCTCGTGCTCGTGCTCGCACCCGCACTCGTGCTCGTACTCGGCTCCGACCCAACCGCCGGCGGCGGAGTCTCCTCCTCCGGATCCTGCGGCTGCGGGGCCCCCCCTCCCCCGCCAGCCCCCCCAGCACCAGCACCTGCACCACAATCGCGCCCACAACCCTCATTTCGCAGCCAGCGCCAGCTCCACCGACCCCGAGCCGTCGGCCTTGACCTCCACGCTCCCGCTCACCGTGCCCAGCCGCTCGTGCCACACCTTGACCTTGTAGGTCCCCGCCGGCACGCCGCCGATGCTGAAGCGCCCGTCCTTCCCGGTGACCGCATAATACCGATGCGCGAACACCACCACATAGGCGCGCATCCAGGTGTGCCCGGCGTCGCAGCCCAGCGTGACCACCCCGGGCTGCTCCAGCACCTGGGTCGACTTCACCCCCTTCATCGGCATGCCGACGTTGAACAGGGTGTCGTCGCCCAGATAGCCATGCACGTTGTGCAGCGTGGCGTCGCTGTTCAGCAGCGTCAGCGAGCTGCCCACCGGCAGCGCCTGCACGTGCGGCAGGTACCGACAGCCGGCCTGATCGACCACACCCTTGGCGGCCGTCACCGCGCCTCCCGGCACGCCGTCCAGCCAGACCACCGCGTTGGCCAGCACACCCTTGGCGCCGGCCAGCACCGACTCATCGACCAGCGGCTTCTTGCCGCACACCACCTTGTCCTGCGTCGGCTTGATGACCGCCGCCGGCTTCAGCTTCCCGGTCACGCGCACCGTGCCCACCACCGCGGGCGCCGCCGCCACCGCCGGCGCAGGCGCAGGCTTGCCCGGCGCAGGTGCGGCCGAAGGCGCAGGCCCCGCCGGCGCCCCCCCTCCACCCTGCCCCGAGGCTCCATTCATGGCCCAGCCTCCGACCCGCGCCAGCACAACGGTCCATCTCTGCATCCGCATCACGACCTCCTCAGAAGAACAGGTGCAACAGCACCGACACATCGTTGACGCCATCCAGCGCGTGGCCCGCGGGGGCCAGCGTGTGGCGCACATCCAGCCTGACCTCGGTGGCGTCCCACGGGTGAACCTCCAGCCGCGCCCCCACCCGCTGCACCACCCCGCTGGCCAGATCGAAGTCGGGATCCTGCCACTCGTGGCTCACCCCGAACTCGACCCCCTGCGCCGCCAGTAAATTCAGCTCGGCATAGCTCACCGCCGCGCGCCCGCGCAGCTCGTCGAGCCGCGCGTGATCGACCAGCCAGTCGACCTCGCCCAGCAGCCCGAGCCGCCCCAGCGACGCCGCCAGGTGCAGCCCCGCCTTCCACTCGCGCACGCCCGCGCTGGCGTCCAGCGGCACCGACAGCGCCGGATTGCGCCCCGCCGCGTTCGGCGTCCACGCCACGCTGCCACCCAGCATCCAGCGCAGCCCGCTGCCCCCGCGCAGCCACTCGGCGCGCGCATACACGGTGCCCTCGCGACTCTGATCGGTCAGCGCGCCCTTCAGGTAGGCGCCCTGCAGCAGCACCGGCCCCAGGTACAGACCGGCCTCGACGCCGCTGTCGCGCGCCCCTGCGCCCAGGCCGATGCCCTCGCGCGTGAACATGCTGTGGCTGTCCATGCGCAGCCCATAGGTCGGCATGAAGCGCCCCACCTTCAGGTAGCCCGACACCTTGGGCGGCTCGCGCGCGCGTCCCACCGCGTCCTCGTCGGCCGGCGTCTCGCGCAGCCCCGCGTGCAGCAGCGCGAAGGCCTCGAACGCGCCATAGGCGCCGCGATCAACGTAGAGCGTGGTGTGCCGGCCCAGCTCCGCGGCCAGGTACAGATCGGCCTGCATGACGAAGAAGGTGTTCAGGCTGGGGTCGGCGTCGGGCGCCGCGGCATACAGATAGCCGGTGCGCAGATCGCCGCCCATGCTGAGCGCGCGCCCCAGCCGCGGCTCCAGCACGTTGCCGCCGCGCTCGCCCAGCACGCGCTGCAAGGTCGGTGACGACAGGTGCAGCCGCGCGAACACGCCACTGCCATAAGCGGTGCGCATGCCGCCGCCCGCCGGGTTGACGTGGCACACCGCGCACGGCATGCCGTTGCGCGCCGCGAAGCGCGGCGTCGCCCGCGCCACACCGCTCAGCCCCACCAGCACCAGCGCGATCAGCAGCCCCCGCCTCATCCTCATGGCGTCACCGTCACGGTGGCGTCGCGCATCAGCGTCGGATGCAGCGAGCAGTTGTAGACCGTGACGCCGGCGGTGCAGAAGTCGTGGCTCCACTCCGCGCCCGGCGCCATCTGGCCGCTGCCGAAGGCCGGCGACGGATCGCCCGGGTTGCCCTGGGTGACGTCGTGCGCAGTGGTGTCCTGGTTGACCCACAGCACGCGCGTCCCCACCGGCACCGTGATGTGCTTGGGATCGAACGCCAGGCCACGGATCAGCACCCGCCGCGTCACCGCCCCACAGCCGCCGCCACCGTCGACGCCTGGGCTGCCGTCGGGCATCACCATGGCGTCACGCTGCGAGCCATCGGGCAGCTCGCCGATCTGGTACCCGAAGTCACACCCGCCCAGCGCAAGCCCCGCCAGCGCCAGCAGCGTCCCCAGCCCGGCACACCGCCTCATGGTGGACACGCTCCCGCTCGGTAGGTCTGCTCGGCACCATCCGCGATCCAGCGCCGCACCAGCGCGACCTCGTCCAGCGACAGCCACGGGGGCCCATCACGAGGCATGCGCGCCCCGAACGGCGGCCCCGGCCCCAGCTTGCCGGCCAGGTTGGAGTTCTCCGGCTGACACGCCACCACCACGGGCCCGTGCAGCCCGCCCAGCGACAGGTTGGCGAAGCTCGACAGCTGCAGGCCGCCCAGCCCGCCATGACAGCGGGTGCAGCGCGCGTTGAACAGCGGCTGGATCTGCGTCTCGTAGTCGACCCCCGGCGCCACCACCGGCCAGGCCCGCGCGGTCGCCACCACCTCGACGCCGAAGCTGCTGACCAGCCCGGCGGCATCACGGGCGCGCGCCGTGTAGTAGTACGTGGTGCCCACGGTCAGCCCGAGATCACGGAAGCTCTCCATCCCCTTCACCGTGATCAGCGCCGGCGCCGCCGCCGCGCCGCCCGCCACGGTGGCGCGCCGGATCTCGACCTCGATCTCGCTGGGCGGCGTGACGTTGTCCTGCGGCAGCGCGAAGTACAGCAGGATCACGCCATCGCCATCGGGGTAGGCGTCGATCAGCCCCTCGAACAGCGGCGGCACCATGTCCCTGGGCGCCGGCTCGGCCGGGCAGTAGCCGTTGCTGCACGAGGCGTCACGCGGACAGCGCGTGCCATGCAGACAGTCATGCCCCGGCGGCGAGCCCGCCCGCAGCGCGACCTCGTGAGGCAGACAGCGCCCGTCCGGGTAGCACACCTCGCCACCTGCACACTCATCATCGACCTGGCAGCGCCCGCGCTCGAAGCACCCGGCACCCGCAGCCAGGGTCGCGCACAGCATCGTCAGTCCCACTGCCTGCCCTGGTCGCACGCCTCACTCTAGGCAGCCAGCCGCGCCGTCTCTTGACCCAGGTCAACCCGGATTGCCCGCACCCGCACCTGACCACCGTCAATTCGGCCCGCATCCCAGGGGGTAGCGTCCGAGCCATGAAGGCCATTCGACGCGGGTTTCGCATGACCGGCCCCGGCCAGCTCGAGGCCTTCGAGGCGCCGCTGACCCCAGCGCGCCCAGGCTGGACCTGGATCGAGGTGCTCGGCTGCGGCGTGTGCCACACCGATCTCGGCTACCTGTACGACGGCGTCGCCACCGCTGCGCCCAACCTGGTTCTCGGTCACGAGATCGTCGGCCGCGAGGTCGGCACCGAGCGCCTGGTCCTGGTCCCTGCGGTCAGCCCGTGCGGCGAGTGCGTCGCCTGCCGGCGCGGCCGGCGCACCAGCTGCTCGGCCGCGCTGATGCCGGGCAACCACCACGACGGTGGCTTCGCCAGCCACGTCGAAGTGCCGGCGCGCTACCTGTGCGACGTGCCCGCGCTACCCGCGCATATCCAGCCCTGGCAGCTCGCGGTCATCGCCGACGCCGTGACCACCCCGCTGCAGGCGCTGCGGCGCGCCCACGTCGCGGCCGGCGACCCCGTCATCATCGTCGGCGCCGGCGGCGTCGGTGGCTTCGCGGTCGCCCTGGCGCACGCGCTCGGCGCGCTGCCCGCCGCGCTCGACATCGATCCGCGCCGCCTCGAGGCCGCCAGCCGCCGCGGCGCGCTGGCCACCTTCGACGCCAGCCATCCCCCGCGCGAGCTGCGCAGCAAGCTGGCCGCCGCCTTCAAGGCGCGCAACGTCCCCAGCGAGGGCTGGCACATCCTCGAATGCTCGGGCTCGCCCGCCGGCCAGGCGCTCGCGTTCGGCCTGCTCACGCGCGGCGCCACCCTCTCGATCGTCGGCTTCACCGCCAAGCCGGTCGAGCTGCGTCTGTCCAACCTGATGGCGTTCGACGCCGAGGCCTACGGCAACTGGGGAGCCGATCCCCTCATCTACCCGGAGGCGCTCGCGCTGGTCCTCGACGGCAAGGTCGAGCTCGCCAGCGCGGTGCAGCGCTTCCCGCTCTCCGACGCACCCAGCGTCCTCGCCGCCGTGCAGCGGCACGAGGTCGAGGGGCGCGCGGTCCTGGTGCCCAATGCATGACCACAACCTGATCGCGAAGCCGACCTACGACCTCATCCGCTACGAGGAGCGGCCGGTCCTGACCCACGGCGACAAGCCGGCACCCGGGCTGCACAACGTCTGGATCACGCTGAACAACGAGAAGGAGCTCAACTCCTACACCACCGACACCGTCAAGCAGGTCATCCTGGCCTTCCGCCAGGCCTCCAACGACCGCGCCGCGGTGTGCGTCGTCTTCACCGGCGCGGGCACGCGCGCGTTCTGCTCCGGCGGCAACACCCGCGAGTACGCCGAGCAGTACGCCGGCCGCCCCAGCGAGTACCGCCAGTACATGCGGCTGTTCAACGACATGGTCAGCGCCATCCTGACCTGCGACAAGCCGGTCATCTGTCGCGTCAACGGCCTGCGCGTCGGCGGCGGCCAGGAGATCGGCATGGCGTGCGACTTCTCGGTCGCCTCCGATCTGGCGCGCTTCGGCCAGGCCGGCCCGCGTCACGGCAGCGCGCCCGACGGCGGCTCGACCGACTTCCTGCACCTCTATGTCGGCATCGAGCAGGCCATGGTGTCGTGCGTGACCTGCGAGCCGTGGAGCGCGCACAAGGCCTACCGCCTCGGCCTGCTCACCGAGGTGGTGCCTGCGCTCAAGCTCGACGGCCAGTATGTCGGAAACCCGCTGGTCGACCTGCGCATGGTCGACGACCAGGGCCGCCTGGTGCACGGCGAGTACAAGACCGGCGAGGCCTACGCGCGCGGCAAGGCCGACCTCGAGCGCGGCAGCATCGACCTCGGCGAGCTCGATCGCGCGGTCGATCGCCTGGCCACGCGCATGCTGCACACCTTCCCCGACTGCTCGATCAAGACCATCGAGAGCCTGCGCAAGAAGAAGCTCGAGCACTGGGACAAGAACCGCGAGCAGAGCCGGGCCTGGCTGGCGCTCAACATGATGACCGAGGCGCGCGCCGGCTTCACCGCGTTCGAGATGGGCGGCAAGCGCGAGATCGACTTCGTGGCGCTGCGCCGCGGTCTGGCCGAGGGCAAGAACTGGCTCGACACCGCGCTGTGGGACGACATCATGCCCAGGGCCGGCAAGTGACGCCGCCCCGGGTCTCCAGCCTCGACGACGGGCGCATCGCCCGCGTCGAGCTGGCCGATCCGCCGCGCAACGTGCTCGACGGCGCCACGCTCGACGCGCTGACCGCGGCGCTGCGTGGCCTCGGCCAGCACGGCCCGATGCGCGCGCTGCTCTTGACCGCCGAGGGGCCCAACTTCTCGTTCGGCGCCTCGGTGCCCGAGCACGCGCCCGAGCAGGCGCCGCTGATGCTGACGCGCTTCCACGAGGCCATCCGCGCCGCCCTCGACGTCTCGCTGCCCACGGTGGCGGTGTTGCGCGGGCAGTGTCTGGGCGGCGGCCTCGAGCTGGCGCTGACCGCGACGCGGATCGTGGCCGCGCCGGGCGCGCGCCTGGGCCAGCCCGAGATCCGCCTGGCCGCGCTGGCCCCGGTGGCCTCGCTGCTCTTGCCGCACCGCCTCGGGCAGGCCCGCGCCGAGGCGCTGCTGCTCAGCGGTCGCGTCATCACCGCGGCCGAGGCGCTGACCCTGGGCCTGGTCGACGAGGTCGCCGACGATCCCGAGGCGGCCGCGCTGGCCTGGCTGCGCGAGCACATCCTCGGCCACAGCGCCGCCGCGCTGCGCCTGGCCACCCGCGCCGCACGCTGGGCGCTGCGTCGCGAGCTCGACGTCCTGCTGCCCGAACTCGAGCTGCTGTATCGCGACCAGCTGCTCGCCACCCGCGACGCCGCCGAGGGCGTGCGCGCCTTCGTCGAGCGCCGCGCGCCGACCTGGAGCGACCAATGACCGCCGCCCCCCCGACCGCCGCCGACGCCGCGCGCACCCTGACCGCGCTGCTGGCCGACCTCGAGGCCAGCCACCGCTCGCTGGGCATGGAGCGCGTGCGCAGCTGGAAGGCCGCCGCACCCGAGCGCCGCGCCATCGGCTGCCTGCCGGTGTTCGCCCCGCGCGAGGTGCTGTGGGCCGCCGGTGCCCTGCCCGTCTTCATCCGTGGCGGCGGCGACCAGCTGGAGACCATCCGCGGCGACGCCTACTACCAGTCGTACATCTGCCGCCTGCCGCGCTCGACGCTGGAGCTCGGCCTGGGCGGCTGGCTCGACGCCCTCGACGGCATGGTGTTCCCCA
>JBGASF010000093.1:0-30372 GCA_044229835.1 Polyangia bacterium
GACCTCGGGCGCCGGCTTGACCTCGGGGGCGGGCTTCACGGCCGGCGCAGGCTTGACCTCGGGCGCCGGCTTCACGGCCGGCGCAGGCTTGACCTCGGGCGCCGGCTTGACCTCGGGCGCCGGCTTGACCTCGGGCGCCGGCTTGGCGCCCTTCTTGGCGTCGGCCTCGAGCGCGGCGATCTCGGTCTTGGCGCGCTCGACCCACTTCTGCTCGCTGGGGCGCTTCTCGCGCTTGACGTACTCCTTCAGCGCGACCAGCGCCTCGGCGTTCTTGCCCAGCGCCTTGAGCGACAACCCCATGCCGAAGTACGGGTCGGACTCCTCGGGGCGCAGCGTCGCGAACTTGCGATAGGCCTCGACCGCGGGCTCGTAGCGCTCGGTCTTGCGGCTGGCGTAGGCCAGGTAGTACCAGCCCATCGCATAGTCGGGCTGCTTGCCGACGCCGACCTTGAGGTAGGCGATGGCGATGTCGAAGCTCTTGCTGGCGATCCACAGCGGCGCGGCGGCATCCAGCGCGGCGACATAGCCGCTCTCCTCGAGCAGCGCCGCCTCGTACTTGGCCATCGCGCCGGCGCTGTCGCCCTTGCCCTTGAGGGCGTCGCCCTCGGCCACCAGCGCCGCCGCCTTGCCCTCGTCGGCCCGCACCGGCCCGGCCGACAGCACCAGCAGCACGGCCGCTGCACACCCTGCACGGACACTTCGAAACATGCCGCTAGCCTACCGCACATCCGCCCCGGCCGCGAAAATCGGCCGCGTGCGCCGCATCACGCCCGATGTTCAGCGAGGGAACAGGGTCGGGATCATCTGCACCAGCATGGCGCAGTCCATGTCGGCGGCGACCTTCTTGGTGCGGAAGGTGCTGGGGTTCTGCGGGTTCTGCGTGATGGTCGGCGAGAAGCCGCGCAGCGCCGAGCGGTCGCCGGCGGTGCACGGGAACGACGACGTCGGCGACGGCACGTGCAGGCAGTCGAGGATGCCGAGGTCCAGCGTCGCGGTGACCTTGCCGCGCACCTCGCTGGAGCTGAAGACCTGGCCGTCGAGCGCGAAGCTGGTGCGCAGGGCGGCGTAGATCTCCTTCAGATCGGTCAACCCGGGCACGTTCATCGCGATCAGCGTCGAGCCGGGCTTGTCGTCCTTCTCCTGGTCGCAGGCGCAGTTGGTCCCGGTCGGATCGGGATCACAGTCGGTCTTGAGGTCGCCGGCGCAGTACGGCGCCGGGGCCCCCATGGTGGTCGTCTGCGGCAGCAGGCCCGTGATGGGCATGACGTCGGCGCCCAGGATGACCGTCAGCACGTCGCTCTTGAACGTCGAGCAGGTCGTGTTGCCGCCCAGCATGCCGGCAGCGCTGACCATCTTCACGGACTCGATCAGCCCCGGCCCCGGCGTGAAGATCAGCGGCGCCTGGCCCTCCAGGGGCACCGGCGGGATCTCCAGCTTGCACAGCTTGCCGACCACGTTGCCGGTGACGCCCGTGGTGGTGATGTCGGCCAGGAGGTACACCTTCGCGGTGGTCGGCTTGTCGCGGATGATCGACGCGTTGACAAGCACGTTCAGCGTGGCCTCGACGGCGTGACGCCCGTTGATGTCGAAGGCGCCCCCGGGCACACACTCGTCGGGGTCGACCGCGGCATCGACGTCGTCGCCGCCAGAGCCGCCGCAGCCGGCCGCGCCCGCACACGCCAGCGCCGCCCCCAGCGCGACGAGGCCCGCCGCGCGCCGCGCCGCCGAGTGAAGCGCATTCCAACGTGTGCTCGCTCGCATGTCTTGCCCCCGCGCTGAAAGCCGATGTTAACATGCGCCCGCCTTGTCGCGCCCCGGACACCTCGGCCGTTTCGGCCTCGCCGTGCTGGCGCTGACGACCTTCGTCACATCCGCGCGCGCCAATGTCGCCGATCTGTTCGGCCTCGGCGCCGCCGCCTCGGGCCGCGCCGGCGCGGTCGCGGCCACCACCACCGACTGGTCGGCGTCGCACTACGACCCCGCGGGCCTCGCCTTCGGGCGCGGCTATCACGTCGCCCTCGGAGTCCAGGCCACGGCGTCGCGCCTCAGCATCAACGACGTCGATCGCCCGGTCACCGAGCCGGTCGGGGTCACCGCGGGCGCCTCGCTGCCCGCGCCGCTGCACGGTCCGCTCGAGGGCAAGGTCTCGATCGGCCTGGCGCTGTACCTGCTGCCCACGCGCGTCCTGCGCGTGATCGCGCGCCTGCCCAGCCAGCCCTTCTTCCCCTACTACGACAACCGCACCCAGCGCCTGGTCGCGCTGCCCGCGGTCGCGGTGCGCGTGCACCCCAAGGTGGGCATCGGCCTGGCCTTCAACTTCCTGGCCGGCGTCGCCGGCGGTGTGCGCACCGACAGCGGCTCGACCCGCGCGCTGGAGCCCCGCGTCGACGAGGAGGTCTTCGCGACCGTCAAGCTCAACGGCGGCGTGCGCTTCGATCCGCGCCCGGGCTGGTCGACCGCGCTGGTGTTCCGCCAGGCCTTCTCGGTGCCGTTCAAGGCCAACACCCAGAACAAGGTGGCCGGCGATCGCATCGATCTGGCCATCGACGCCGAGGGGCTGGTCACGCCGCACACGCTGGTCGCCGGCCTGGGCTGGACCTCGGACGGCGGCAAGGGCCACGTGCAGGCCGGCCTCGATCTGTCGTGGGCGATGTGGTCGCGGCTGGGCAGCCCGTTCGTCAAGGTGACCAGCCGCATCCCCTTCGTCGGGCCGCTCGAGGGCAAGCTGCCCGCGGTCGAGTACAACGATGCCTTCGGGGTGCGCGCCGGGGTCGACGTCACCGCGCTCGATGGCCGCACCCTCGGCCTGGTGGTGCGCGGCGGCCTCGCGGTCGAGACCTCGCCGGTGCCGGCGCAGCGCGGCGTCACCAACCTGGTCGACGGCACCAAGGTGGCGATGGCGCTGGGCAGCGGGCTGCGCCTCGGGCGCGTCGGCAAGCACGCCATCACGCTGGACGCCCACGTCGCGCTGCACCTGGTCACGCACGTGTCGTACGACAAGCGGGTCTTCGCGCCCGGCGAGACCGGTGACCCCAGCGACGGGCTGCGCGACGAGCTGCCCGACATGGCGTCGGATCCGTCCACGCTGGGCACCCAGGTGTCGAACCCGGGCTATCCCACGCTGGAGGGCGGCGGCGGCATCCTGGCTGGCTCGCTGACGCTGGGGGTCGAGCTGTGAGGGCGGCGCGCGCACGGGCGCTGGCGCTGCTCGTCGTGCTGGCCCCCGTGGCCCCAGGCGTCGTGCAGGCCAGCCCGCTCGATCTGTTCGGCCTGGGCCCGCGCGGCGAGGCCATGTCGGCGGTGGTCGCCGACGTGCGCGGCGCCGAGGCGGTGCACGCCAACCCGGCCGGCGTCGCGCTGGCCGATCGCGCCGAGGGCCTCAGCGCCTACAGCTATCACCACTTCGCGCTCGAGCTCGACGGCCGCGACGCCCAGGTGCTCGACGCCCACGGCGTCACCCTGGGGCTGGCCATCCCGCTGTGGCGCGCGCCGGTGATCGCGCTCGGGGTGGCGCTGCACCTGCCCGACGACTTCCTGGCCCGCATCCAGCTCATCCCGGCCAGCGAGCCGCACTTCGTGCTGCTCGACAACCCGCACCGCATCGAGGTCGACCCGGTGCTGGCGTTCCGGCCCACGCCGTGGCTGGCCATCGGCGCCGGGGCGCACATCCTGGCCGACGCCATCGGCGGCATCACCTTCAACGTCGGCGTGGTCGGCGGCGAGCAGGTCGGCGAGTCGGCCATCGATCTCGTCATGCCGACGCGCGCCGCGCCGGTGGGCGGCATCATCGTGACGCCGATCCCGCGCCTGCGCATCGGCGCCAGCGCGCGCGGCGCGCTCGATCTGCGCCTCGGCCTCGACATCGTCGCCAACGTCGATGCCGCCGCGGTGTCGGGCGACGCCGTCATCAGCGTGCGCTCGTCGAGCTACTACACGCCGGCCAAGGTCGCGGCCGGGATCGCCTATGACGTCACGCCGGATCTGACGGTGGCCGCCGACGCGGCGTGGAACGCCTGGTCGCACCTGCGTGGCGGCCTGCCCGACGTGCGCGTGCTGGTCGAGCTCGGCATCACGCCGCCGCTGGTGTCGGCGCTGTTCCCGCCGGACAACTTCGCCGACACGGTGTCGTTCCGCGCCGGCGCCGAGTGGCGCCACGACGTGCGCGGCGGCTGTCAGACCCTGGCGCTGCGCGCGGGCTATGGCTTCGAGCCGTCGCCGGTGCCGGCGCAGACCGGGCTGCCCTCGCTGGCCGACAACGATCGCCACATCGCCTCCCTCGGCGCGGGCTGGACCACCGGCGCGGGCCGCTTCCTGCGCGGGCCGGTGACCTT
Organism: Polyangia bacterium; assembly: GCA_044229835.1. Classification (GTDB taxonomy): domain Bacteria; phylum Myxococcota_A; class Polyangia; order Haliangiales; family JADYYK01; genus JADYYK01. Next base: position 4,332 of record JBGASF010000093.1, read on the forward strand.
CGAGGCCGCGCTGTCGGGCCACTTCCTGCGCGGCCGCGACACCGTCAAGAACCAGGCCCTGTTCCCCGGCCGCGGCTTCTCCTCGGGTGGGACCATCATCGGCGGCACGGTGTCCGCCAAGGTGCAGTTTTGAAGCGCTCGCACGCCATCTTGCTGGCCGCGCTGCTCGGCGTCACGGTCGGCGCCAACCGCGGCTGCGGCTTCGGGCCCACCGACAGCTTCACCGGGCGCCGCATCGGTGACGGCGTGGCGCCCTACACCGACCTCGGCGAGGTGCGCATCTGCGCCGGCAACGATCGCCTGGGGCCGCCCACCAGCCTGCCCGGCGGCTACTGCGATCGCGCGCAGCCCGGCGCGTCGTGTGACGCTGACGCCGACTGTCGCAGCCGCGAGCGCTGCGTGTGTGGCCTGTGCACGGTGCAGTTCTGCACCGCGTCGGCCGAGTGCGGCTTCGGGCGGGTGTGCTCGTTCGTCGACAACCGCTGCGACCGGCCCTGCGCGTCGCGCGCCGACTGCGGCCGCGGCGAGAGCTGCATCAACCAGGTCTGTCGCTCCGGCCCGTGCACGGCCGACGCCCAGTGCCAGACCGGCGAGCGCTGCGGCACCGCGACGCCGCGCCGCTGCGTGGTCGATCCGTGTGACTCCGATGTCGCGTGCAGCATGTTCCCCGGCCGCTCGTGCAAGGTGCAGCGCCGCCCGCGCACCGCGCGCGAGCCAACCGTGCTGGTGGTGCCGGGCGAAAAGCGGCCGTTCCTGATGTTCCTGGCCCTCGACGAGCCCGGCGGCGTGACCGCGATCTACCGCGCCGACAGCGACGACGGCCAGGCCTTCCGCCTCGATCCCGCCGATCGTGCGGTGCTGGCGCCGGCCGCCGAGGACGCCATGCGCGTGGACGCGCCGTCCGTGGTCCGCGACGCGGACGGCCGCCTGACCATGTACTTCGAGTCCGCCGGCGTCGCCATCGCGCGCGCGCAGAGCAGCGACGACGGCCGCACCTGGACTGGCCGCACCCGCGTGCTGACCGCCAGCGCCGGCTGGGAGGGCACCCGCGTCGGCGCACCCGCCGCCGCCGTGGCCGCCAGCGGCGAGACCCTGCTGTTCTACGAGGGCGGCACCGGCGCCGGGATCGGCCTCGCCGTCGCCGGCGGCGCCACCGCGAGCTTCACCCGCAGCGGGGACGGCCGCGTGCTGACCGCGGCGCAGATCACCGACCCCACGCTGTGGCGGCGCGTCGACCTGGTCGCGTCACCGACGGTCGAGCTCTTGCCCGGCGCGCGTCCGGGGTCTGGCACCGCGGTGCGGCTGTGGTTCGCGGCCCACGGCGAGGAGAGCGCGGCGGCCAAGAAGCTGGGCGTGCTGACGCCCATCCCGCCCAACTTCTCGATCGGCTTCGCCAGCGCAACTTTTGCGGGTGGGCGCCTGTCGATGCTGGTGCCGCACCCGTGGAACCCGGTGTTCGATCGCATCGAGGGCTTCCTGGTGCACCCGTCCGAGTTGTCTCCAGCCGTCGTCGAGGCCCCCGAAGGCGAGCGCTACCTGCTCTACTATGGAAGGGCCGCAGTCGACGGGACGGACTACGCCAACCTGGGCGTCGCCGAGAATCCGTGAACTTGACCGCCGAAGGCGAAAGCCGGTCCAACCAATCGGAACGGCTGTGCTTTTTGTCGCAGAATTTGGGTTGCCTTGGCGCCGTTGTGCATGAGAAATTGCGCTCCGTCTCACACGCGCTGTACTCTGATGTGGGTAAGCCGCAATCCCACCGACCCTAGCGAGGCCGCATGCACGTACTTGGCAATGTCGTCGTAGCGTTCGTAACTGTTGGCCTTTTCTGGAGCACCCTGCGCCTGGGCAGGTAGGCTTCGGCACCTCCGCGAACGTCCTTGTACGCGCCCCCCGCCCGACGCTAAGCTCGTCCGGTCGCCTGGTCACCTGGCGATCACCAACTGGTAAACCTGTGGCCGTCCCTACCTCCAGCCCGCCCTCACCGGCGCTCGGACGCGCTCTCGCGGGTCTCGGGCTATCCGACGTCGAGGCCGTGCGGCTCTTGCTGCGGGGCGGCTCGGTCATCGACTGGCACAAGCTCGCCTTCACCTCGTACCAGGAGGTCGATCGCTTCCTGCGCGTCAACGAGCTCGACCCCGACGACGATGACGACGTCTCGCGCCTCGAGGATCTGCGCGAGCTGGCGGTCGAGTACCTGACCCGCAACTTCTCCTTCCGCATCCCGCCCGAGGTCGCCGAGGAGATCCCGGCGCGCGAGCTCCTGATGCTGGCGTCGCAGAAGGGGCGCCGGCAGACCTACGCCTGCATCGTGCTCAAGGTCATGCACATCATCCAGCACCTGGCGGGGCGCGAGCTCCTGACCAAGCTGCCGATCTCCGACGACGCCTTCTTCCACATCGTCGAGGGCAAGGTGGTCAAGGTGGTGGAGGACATCCGCGCCGCCGGCCTGCCCATCGTCGAGTTCGCCTGGAGCCGCAAGGAGCACGACTCGCTGATCACCAAGCTCCTGGCCAAGAAGCAGACCCTGGCCGCGCACGTCTACGACAAGCTGCGCTTCCGCGTCATCACGCGCAGCCGCGATGACATCGTGCCGGTGCTGGCCGAGCTGACGCAGCGGATCATCCCGTTCAACTACGTGGTGCCGGGCGAGTCGGTCAACGACCTCATCGCGGTCGACATGCTGACGCAGACCGCGGCCGCGCAGGTCCACCTGGCCGACCTGCAGCCCGACGCCGACCCCGAGCCCGAGCCGCGCCCCGAGCGTGCGCCCACGCCGGCGGCCAAGCTGACCCAGCCCATCAACGAGTTCTCCGCGGCCGACTTCAAGATCGTCAACTTCGTGGCCGACCTGCCCATCCGGGTCGACCAGCTGGCGGGCCACGCCGAGAACCCGCTGTACCAGGAGCTCGGCCCGGTGGTCTACGTGCTGACCGAGTTCCAGGTCGTGGACGCCGCCACCGCCGAAGCCAACGAGCGCGGCGACGCCAGCCACACGGCCTACAAGGAGCGCCAGAAGAACCGCGTCAAGGCCCGCCTGACCCGCGGCGTGCACGGCCTGCGCGACGAGAACAACGGGCGGCTGCCGTCGAACCGGCCGAATGACGATCCGAGCAGCAGCGGCTAGCCCGGCTGAGGTCGCGGGCCGACCCAGGCAACCGAGTCGGCCGTAGGCACGGCCCACTCGACGTCGCTACGGCGCGGTGACTTCCAGCGTCTTGATCAACCGATAGTCCTCGCCCGCCACGATCACGATGCCGAACTTGAACTTCTGACCGTCGATCACGAAGGTCACCGTGTGCTTGCCCGGCTTGAGCGGGATCTTCGAGCGCGGCGCGATCGGCGTCATCATGCCGGTGTCCTTGCCGTCGATGACGACGCGGGCCCACGGCTCGGTGTTCGCGATCAGGTAGCCGACCTTGCTGGGATCCGCGGTCTGGGCGTCGGCGGTCAGCTTGTCGGCGGTCGCCTTGGCCTTGGCGTCGGCAGCCGCCTTGGCGTCCGCCTCGGCCTTGGCCTTGGCCGCCGCCTTGGCCTCGGCCTTCGCCGCCGCCGCCGCCTCGGCCTTCGCCGCCGCCTCGGCCTTGGCTGCCGCGCGGGCCTCTGCCTTGGCCTTGGCCTCCTCGTCCGACTGCGCCTTGGCCGCCGCCTTGGCGTCGGCGCGCAGCTTGGCGGCCTCGTCGGCCTTGGCCTTGGCCTCCGCCTTGGCGCGCTCCGCGGCCTCCTTGTCGCCGGCGGCCAGCGCCTTCTTCTGCGCTTCGGCCTTGGCCTTGGCGTCCGCCTCGGCCTGGGCCAGCGCGGCGGCGTCGGCCTTGGCCTTGGCCTCGGCGTCGGCAGCCGCCTGCGCGGCCGCCAGCTCGCGCGCGTGCGCCTCGGCGGCCAGGCGCTCGGCCTCGCTGGGCGACGCCGACGGCTCGGGCGACGCCGAGGCCGACGGGGACGGCGACTCGCCACCCAGCGCAGCCAGCGCCGACGGTGACGGCGACGCCGACGGCGAGGCGCTGCCCGCGCCCGGCGGTACGCCCTCGACGACCTCGGCCTCGTTGGCCCCGAGCTCGACGTGCTGGCGCAGCTCGCGACCGTCGCTCCAGCGCAGCAGCAGCTCGTGGCTGCCCGCCGCGACGTCGCTGATCTTCATCGGCACGTCGGCCTTGCACAGCCCCAGCTCCTGCTGGTTCAGGAACAGCCGGGCGTCGCCGCCGCGCGCGATGACCGCGATCTGCCCGAGCGGCGCCGCCACCGCGTCCTTGCCGGCGAACGCCACCTTCTTGACCGCGAAGGTCAGCCCCAGCGCCAGCACGCAGGCCGCCGCCGCCAGCCCGAGATCGCGCCCCAGCGAGCGCTTCGGCTTGGCCTTCGGCTCCAGCAGCCCGACGCCGGGCCCCTGCGACAGGCTCAGCGCGGCGGCCGCCAGCGGCCCCATCGGGGGCGGCGTGTAGCCCGACAGCAGGTTGGGCATCTGCATGTGCGGGCTGGCCGGCATCTGCTGCGCCGGGGTGAAGGTCACCGGCGGCGAGTACACCAGGCCGCTGGCCGACAGCGCCGGCATCGGCGGCGACCCCGGCGGCGCGCCCGGCTGCGAGCCGGCGGCCACCAGGTGCTGCTGCGGCTGCTGGAAGTGCACCGGACCGGGCTCGGGCGGGCGCGAGTCCATCAGGATGGCGGTCTTGGCGTCCGAGAACGGCGTGCCCGCGGGCAGCTGCGGGACCATGGCCTGGCCGCCGCCCATGCCACCCTGCGACTGGCCGTAGGCCACCGCCGCGATCCCGGCCGGGCCCCCTGCGCCGGTGCTGCTCTCGTTGCCGGGCAGGATGTAGGTCGACTCCGACGCCAGCGGGGCGCCACGGTCGGGTAGCGCCGCAGCCAGCGCACCCAGCGCGGCCACGCGCTCGCGATCGACCGGCCGGCGCGCGGCGCCCGAGCCCGACCCGGCGCCAGCGCCCGACGCCGCCATCGGCGCGCGCTCGTCGCCGTCGCCGACCATGCCGTGGATCGACGTGGCCTCGTCCTCGAACTCGCCCGACAGCTGCAGCGCGGGCTCGGGCCGGTGGCGCGCCGCGGGCTGCTGCGCCGGCTGCTCCATGGCCATGCCGTCGAGGAAGGCCGGTCCATCGCTGATCTGGGTGGCCTCGCCCGGCATGTCGTCGCCGGGCAGATCCCACTCGGCGTCACGCTTGGCGGTGGGCGACGCCGCCGCGGCACGCGGCAGCGCGGGCGGTGACGCCGGGACGGTCGACGCGCGCTGCGCCGCGATCTGCCCGCTGGGCGACCGCGCCGCCGGCATCTGCCCGGTGGGCACGCGCGGGCGCTGCGCGGTCAGCGGCGGCGGCGTCTTGCCGGTGACCCGGCCCTGCTGCTTGCCGGTGACCTGCTGGCGCAGCAGCGACAGCGCCTGGCCACCGCCGTCATCCTGCTGCACGCCGCCGTCGCCCTCGGGGCTCAGCGCCTTGTACTGCTCCAGCAGCTGGCGCTCGCGCGCCAGCTCGGACGCGAAGGCGTCCTTCATCCATCGGCCCAGCTTCTCGCTGCCGTAGCCGGCCTCGTACTGGCGAATGAAGGCCGACAGATCCTCGCCCAGCTCGGCGGCCCACTGGTAGCGATCCTCGGGGCTGCGCGCCAGCGCCTTCATCACGATGCGCTCGAGCGAAGGCGGCACGTCCTTGTTGACGCGCGACAGCGGCGCCACGTCGGCGTGGCGCACCTTCTCCAGCGTGGAGAAGTCGCTCTCGCCCAGAAACAGGCGCTCGCCGCACAGGAGCTCGTACAGGATGGTCCCCATCGCGAAGATGTCGGAGCGCCGATCCAGCGGCAGCCCGCGCACCTGCTCGGGGGACATGTAGCCGAACTTGCCCTTGAGCACGCCGGCCTGGGTCTTGGACGAGCGGCTGGCCGCCTTGGCGATGCCGAAGTCGATGACCTTGACGTCGCCGTCGTACGACAGGATGACGTTCTGGGGCGAGATGTCGCGATGCACGATCTGCATCGGCACGCCCATGGGGTCGCGCTTGCGGTGCGCGAAGTCCAGCCCCTCGGCGACCTTGACGATGACGTGCGCCGCCATGATGGGCGGCATGGTCAGGCGCATGCGGCGGAAGCGGTTCTGGATCTGGAGCAGGTCCTTGCCCCAGATGAACTCCATCGCGATGAAGTGCGAGTCGGCGATCTTGCCGAGCTCGAAGATCTGGCAGATGTTGGCGTGCTGCAGCTGGCCAGCGATCTTGGCTTCATCGATGAACATCGTGATGAAGTCCTGGTCCTCGGCCATCGAGGGCAGGATCCGCTTGATGGCCAGGATCTTCTCGAAGCCCTGCACGCCGAACGACTTGGCCTTGAAGACCTCGGCCATGCCGCCGACGGAGATGCGCTCGAGCAGCAGATACTTCCCGAATTTGAGCGGCTGCCTCATCCACCTCCCGAAGAGCCGGCCCCGACCACTGAACGACGGTCGGAAACGCTTGGCTTCAGGATAGGACCGTTCTGTAAGCTGGGTCAACGAGAAGATGAGGGTTATGCCCTCGGGACGGCGCGCCCCAAATAGGTCGAACCAATGTTGGACACCTCACCAGCGCGCCGCGGCATTGTGACCTCGCGGACTCTATTGTCAGAGTCGCGCGATCACGACGGAGGCAACTGGGGGCTGCAGCCTGGGGGCTGGAGGGAACAAGACCGGAGCGGAACAGCCTCCTCGAAGCAACGCTTCGAGGGGCATGGGGGGCTGGCTACGGCTTGGTGGGCAGGCGGACCCAGCTCGAGCCCTCACGACGCTTGGTCATGTGGGCGCGGGCGATCAGGACGGCCAGCTCGTCGGTGGTCTTGACCGGGGTCTGCGCGGTATCGACGATGGCGATGCACAGCTCGATGCGGGTGGGCTGGCCCGGGCCGGGCAGCTGGCCGCCCTCGTAGAACTCGCTGCGGCGCGCCTCGAAGGCGGAGATCAGCTGATCGGCCAGGGTCTCGGCGCGCTCGGGCGGGCACACCACCAGGAAGTCGTCGCCGCCGACATGGCCGGTGAAGCCGCCGAAGTTGCCGGCGCGCACGTGGCCGAGGATGAGGTTGCCGAGGCGGGCCAGCGACTCGCCCGCGCGCTTGAAGCCGACCGCGTCCGAGTAGCTGTCATAGTTCATCAGATCGCAGTGCAGGACGGCCACCGGCGAGCCGTCGCGCAGCAGCGCGCCGACGTGGTCGTCGACCGCGGTGGCGCCGGGCAGGCCGCTGGTGGGGTCGCGGTCGCGCTCGCGCCGGCTGGTGCGGATCAGCGCTTTCACGCGGGCGGCGAGCTCTTTCAGGTCGAAGGGCTTGGACAGATAGTCGTCGGCGCCGGCCTCGAAGCCGCGCACCTTGTCGTCGACCTTGCCCATCGCGGTCAGCATCAGGATGGGCACCCGCGACGAGATCACGTCGGCCTTGAGCCGGCGCGCGACCTCCATGCCGTCGGCCTTGGGCATCATCACGTCCAGGACCAGGCAATCCGGCAGCTCGCGCCGGGTCATCGCCAGGGCCTCCTCCCCGTCCTTCGCCCGCAGGCACAGGTACCCTGCGTCGCCGAGCGCCATCCCGACCAGATGCGCGATCGAGTCGTCGTCCTCGGCCACGACGATCTTTTTCAGCAGCATGAGGCCGAGGATACTACCATGTGGCCAAATGGTCCCTTCGATTTCGCACGCCAAGACCGTGCTCGCGAACGGTTTGCGCGTGGTCTCCCTCGAGCTGCCGCATCTGCACACCGCGTCGGTCGTGGTCTACGCCAAGGTGGGTTCACGCTACGAGACGGCAGCCGACAACGGACTGTCGCACTTCCTCGAGCACATGCTGTTTCGTGGCACCGCGAGCCACCCCAGCTCGTACCAGCTGAACTTCGCCATCGAGTCGCTGGGCGGAACGCTGTACGCCGAGACCGGGCGCGACTACTCGCTGTACCAGATCGCGCTGGCGGCCGGGCAGGTCGGGGCGGGGATCGCGCTGCTGGGCGAGATCTTCACCGATCCGCAGTTCATGCAGATCGACCTCGAGCGCGAGATGATCCTGGAGGAGATCCTCGAGGACTTCGACGAGGACGGCCAGCTCATCAATGTCGATGACCTGACCCGGCGTCTGGCCTTCGGCGACCACGCCTTGGGCGCGTCGATCACCGGGCCGGTGGCCAACGTCGAGCGCTTCACGGTGGCCGACTGCCGGCGCCACCTGGCGCGCTTCTACGGCGCGCGCAACCTGGTGCTGTGCGCCAGCGGGCCGGTGAACCCGGCCGAGGTGCACGCCCACGCCGAGAAGGCCTTCGGCAAGCTGCACCCCGGCGAGCCCGCGCTGTCGCCGACCCCGGCCGAGCCCGACGGGCCGCGCTACCAGCACGTGCACCACGCCGGCACCCAGACCGCGGTGCAGCTGGCCTTCCGCGGCATCCCGGAGACCCACCCCGACTTTCCGGTGCAGCAGACCATCCTGCGCGTGCTCGACGACGGCATGTCGACCCGGCTGCACTACCGGCTGTGCGACCAGCAGGGGCTGGCGTACTCGGTGGGCGCGGGGCTCGACACCTTCCATGACAGCGGCCTGCTGGTGCTGGACGGCGCCAGCGCGCACGCCAAGCTGCCCCGCCTGGTCACCGAGATGCGCAAGCTGTGTGACGAGCTGGCCGAGACCGAGGCGACCCCGGCGGAGCTGACCAAGGCCATGGTGCGCTACCAGTGCGACCTCGACGCGGCGTGCGACGACCCCGACGCCCTGGCGGGGTGGTTCGGGGGCGGCGAGCTGTTCGGGCCGCCGCTGTCGTACCAGGCCAAGCTGGCGCGCATGCAGGCGGTCACCGCCGAGGATGTGCGCCGGGTCGCGGGCGACGTGTTCAGGCCCGAGCGGCTGACCGTGGTCTCGGTCGGGGTGCTGTCGGCCAAGGCCGAGCGTGACGTGCGGGCGGCGGTCACCAGCACGGGCAGCGCCCGCCCGGCCAAGGCGAGCCGCCGGGCGTGATCGGCCGCCGCGGCGCAGGCCGGTGGGCCGGCATGGTGGCCCTGGTCGCCCTGGTGGTCGGGGGGGGCCTGGGCCTGGGACTGGTCTGGCCCGGGGTCGCGCGCGCCGAGGACCCCGACTATTACCTCGCCAAGTCACCCGCCGGGGCCTACCTGGTCGGGCGCAAGTCGGTCGTCTCGCTGACCATTCTCCCGGGTCCCGGCCGCCGGCTGCTGGCCGACGCCCCGCTGTATGTCCGACTGGAGGCGCCCGGCCTCAAGCTCATCAAGCGCAAGCTGCGCCGCCGTGACGCCGTCGACCCCGGCGCCGATGCCCCGCGCTTCGAGCTGGTCTTCATCGGGGACAGCGTCGGACGCTATGTGCTGTCGGCGCAGGCGCTGTTCTACATCTGCGCCGGACGCAGCTGCCGGGCCGTCCGCGAGGCGGCCCGCTTCGAGCTGACCATCGAGGCGCCCGACAAACCGGCCAAACCGGAATAAAGATCACAACGTTGCGGTTTGATCCCTGCTTCACCGAAATGGTCGAACCAATTGAAACCGCCCGGGAAGTTGCCCCTGAATCTGGTTTCGACTTGACTGGACGGTGTAGGCCACTGTAAGGAGGTCCATCTTTTTCGGGATGGACGGGACATGGAGACGATGAGCGAAGGAGTGGGCGAGATGGTGATGGAGGAGATCGACGGCAGCTGGGATCTGTCCCTGAAGATCGACCACGAGCGACGCAAGGCCGAGCGGGTGCAGTCCAGCTTCTTCGCGGTGCAGCGCCGCGGGGCGGACGAGTACTACCGCCTGGTGACCAACATCAGCCGCAATGGCTTCTTCTTCCAGGACCCGGTCCCGGCCGAGCAGCTCGGCGAGCTGGTGGTCATGGACTTCGCCCTCCCGGGCGAGGCGCAGCCCCTGCGAGTGACCGGCATGGTGCGCTTCGTCGGCTTCGGCCAGGGTGTCGGCTGCGAGATCGCCAGCACCCGCCAGGACCAGTACGAGAAGCTGCTGGCGGTCCCGCCGCCGATCCCCAGCAAGTAGCCCCGCCCGACCTCGCGGGGCGGCCGCGTCATGGCCCGCCCCAATCCATAGGGCCTGGCCCTATGGATTGTCCGGCCCGCCTTCTTCCCTTCCTGCCCTTCAACCAGCTAGAGGATGTTGGCCGCGATCTCGGCCAGCGACGAGCGCTCGCCCTTGAGCAGGCTGACGTGGCCGGCGATGGCCTCGCTCTTGAACTTCTCGACCACCGTGGTGAGGCCGTTGTTGGTGGCGTCCACGTAGGGGTTGTCGATCTGGTAGGGGTCGCCGGTCAGGATGATCTTCGTGTTCTCGCCGACGCGCGTGATGATGGTCTTGACCTCGTGCGGGGTCAGGTTCTGCGCCTCGTCGACGATCATGTACTGGTTCGGGATCGAGCGACCGCGGATGTAGGTCAGCGGCTCGATCTGGATGTAGCCGAGGTCCATCAGCTCGGTGTAGCTGCGGCCCTCCTTCTTCTCCGACTTGGACAGGCCGAGGAGCAGCTCGATGTTGTCGTAGATGGGCTGCATCCAGGGGTTCAGCTTCTCCTCGATGTCGCCGGGCAGGTAGCCGATGTCGCGGCCGAGGGGGAAGATGGGGCGCGACACCAGCAGCTTGTCGTAGGTGCCGTCCTCGACCGACTTGTGCAGACCGGCGGCCAGCGCCAGCAGGGTCTTGCCGGTGCCGGCCTTGCCGACCAGGGTGACCAGCTTGACGTTGTCGTCGAGCAGGAGGTCGAGGGCGTAGTGCTGCTCCTTGTTGCGCGGACGGATGCCCCAGATCCCCTCGCGCAGCTTCTTGATGGCGGTGACCCGCTGCTCCTTGGCGTCGAAGCGGCCCAGCGCGGTATGCGCCGGGTTCTCGCGGTCGCGCATCAGGAGGTACTGGTTGGCGTAGAAGCCGTTGGCCTTCAGCGGCAGCGTGCCCTCGGCGTAGAAGGCGTCGACCTGCTTGGCGTCGACGTCGACCTCGCCGGTGCCGGAGTACAGCTCCTCGACGGTGACGTTGGAGACGTCGTAGTCGACCGTGGTCAGGCCGAGGGCGTCCCCGCGGATGCGCAGGTTGACGTCCTTGGTGACCAGGACGGTGCGGTTGTTCGGATCGGCGTCGCGGACCTCGAGCGCCGAGGCCAGGATCATGTTGTCGACCGACTGCGCCGAGCGCAGCGCCGGGGGCAGCTGGCGCTGGCCACCGAGGACCACGCGCAGCTTGCCGCCACCGCCGCCGGTGGAGTTCTCGTTGATGTCGACGCCGTCAGCGAGGCGGCCCTTCTCGCGATAGTTGTCGAGCTTTCGTGCGATCTCGCGGGCGTTGCGGCCGAGCTCCGAGAGCTCCTTCTTGAAGTTGTCGATCTCCTCGATGACGTAGATCGGGATGATGACGTTGTTGTCCGCGAAGGAGTAGATCGCGCGGGGATCGTGGAGCAAAACGTTCGTGTCGAGAACGAAGTTCTTGGCCATCGTTGAGTTCGGGTATCTCGCGGGTGGCAGGCGAAGTCAACGACGGAACCGGGTTCAGTGTGGCGGCTCGCATGTGACATCTTGGGTTGTCAGTCGTAAGGAGGGTGGGTAGCTTGGGCGGACCAACCTGGAGGCATGCATGAGAGTTCGAGCTGGCTTGACGATGCTGTTCCTGGTGGGCACCGCGGCGGGGGCCGAGGCGCGTGGCCTGCTGAGACCGTGGGACCTGATGGACCTCAGCCATGACGGCTCGCACGCGGGGGTCGAGGCGACCTTCTCGAACCTGGATGCGGGCAACACCGACCTGCAGGTGTTCGAGTTCCTGGCTGGCGGGCAGTTCCAGATCGGGAAGGCCGTCGACCTGTGGGTCAAGCTGCCGGTCGCCATCGGCGAGGGTGGCTCGCTGCTGGGCAACGTGGGCATCGGCGGGATCTTTGGGATCTATGACAAGAACACCTCGTCGGGCGGGCGGCTGACCATGGGCATCGAGGGCAGCATCTGGCTGCCGTCGGGCACCGATCCGAACGACCAGGACGAGTTCGAGGCCTTCATCGGCGTGCTGTACTCGCGGCCGCTGCTGCTGCCGCGCTGGGCCAACAACGTGGTGGTGCCGGGTGGCGCATATGGCATCCGCTTCAAGACCGGCAAGGCGTTCTTCGGTGGCAACGTCGGCTTCGGACTGGCGTTCGAGACCGAGGACGACAACAACGACGACGACACCCACCTGTTCTTCGGGCTGGGCGCCGGCGGCGGCGCCGAGGTGGCGCGCAACGTCAGCGTGCTGGGCGAGTTCTTCTTCATCGATGGCGACGACAGCGACAACGACACCGCGTTCGGCATCAACGTGGGCGCGCGCTTCGCGGTGTCGAATGCGCTGACGCTGGGGGCGGCGCTGCAGAAGTCGCTCGATCTGCCGGGGTCGGCGTCGCTGTTCGGGCTGCGATTTGATCTGATGGGGTACTTCTAGGAGCCGGAGTCGGAGAGGAGCCCGGAGCGGGCACGGGCACGGGCACGGGCACGGGCACGGGCACGGGCCAGGGGATGGGTCAGGGGGGGAGGCCGAGGTAGGCGTAGAGGTCGACGATCTCGGCGTCGGTCAGGAGCTCGGCTCCGTAGGGGGGCATCTGGCCGCCGATGCCGAAGAAGCCGCCATTGCGCAGCTTCTCGGTGACGATCAAGCGGTGCTTGATGCCCGGGAAGTTGGCGTCGTAGAAGCTGGTGGCCTCCTCGGGCAGCTTGGTGGCGCGCGGCTCGAGGGCGCCGCGGGCGGTGTGCAGGTCGCCGTGACACTCGCGGCAGGTGGCGTCGTAGAGCTGCTTGCCGCGGGTGGCGTCGCCGGGGGCGGTCAGCTCGGGGATGGCGTGGATGACGGTCCAGGGCAGGCCATCGGTGATGGGGCCGGGTGAGATCGACACCAGGTACTCGTACATGGCGCGGCCGTTGGCGTCGGTCTCGGTCAGGGCGACGCCGCGCATGTACTGCACGATGCAGAAGTTGATGGCGTCGAGCAGGCGGTCCTCGGCGCCGCCATAGAACGTCTTGCGCTTGGCCACGCCGGCCAGGGTGTAGCCAGCGAGGCGGCGAGTGGCGGGCTGCGTCTCGGTCAGCGCGTGGCAGGTGGTGCACGCGAAGTGGTTCAGGCTGCTGGGCGACACGTCGGGGTCGTCCATGAGGTCACGGCCGCGCTCGACCGCGCTGATCTCGCCGGGGTCGCAGCCAGGGGTCGCGAGCGCGATGGCCAGGACGGACAGGCTGGCCGCGGCGGCCAGCGCGAGGGCTCTCAAGGGGTCACCGCCGCGATGTCGTCGGGGTAGATCCCGGTGCGCACGGTGCGCGTGACGGCGCCGGCGACGAGGTCGACCAGGGCCAGCGAGCCGGGCGCGATGCGGTCGCCTTCGCACACGACGACCAGGGAAGTCGGGCTGAAGAGCTTGACGGCATGTGGAGAGCCGCAGTCGGGCGCGGGCACCGGGATGCGCCGCACCACGGTCGCGGCCGGCGTGGTGGTGTCGAGCTCGACGATGACGTCCTGGCCCTGCTGCGGCACGTAGAAGCGCGAGCCGTCGGCGTTGAAGGCGCCGAACAGCATCGGCCCCGGCGCCAGGTTGATCCCCCGCGGCAGCACGGTGCCCGAGGTCGGGTCGACCACGCGCACGCCCTGCCCCTCCAGGCCGCTGACCCACAGGGTGCCGTCGGCGGGTGACACCGAGACCGCGTAGGGCCCGAACAGCGGCGGCGAGGGCGGCACGGTGTCGCTGGCGCCAAGCCGGAGCCGCGTGACCGGGAACAGGCTGTCGTCGAGGGCGACCACGGCCAGCTCGTCGGTGGCGTAGCAGCTCAGGTAGACGCGCTTGCCGTCGGGGCTGACCGCGATGCCGTGGGCGGCCGGGCAGACCGGGAACAGGCCGCGCTTGGTGAAGCTCTCGGCGTCGATGACGGCGAGGCGGCTGTCCATCTCGCGCACGGTGCCGCCGCGCGCGGCGACCTCGGTGACGCGCAAGAGGTCGAAGTGGCTGACCAGCAGCGTCTTGCCGTCGGGGGTCAGGCGCAGATCACCGGGGTTGCGATCGACGCGCAGCACGCCGAGCACGGCGTTGTCGGCGGCGCGCAGCTTGAGGACATAGCCGTCGACGTTGCCGGCGCCGTGCGAGCCGTGCGGGCCGCCGCCGGTGCCGGCGGGCGGCTTCATCGACAGGCCGACGAAGTAGTACGGCGCGCCGGGGTGCGCGGTGACGTGGTGGGGGCCCTCGACCTCGACCGCGCTCTGGCCGACGGCGATGCGGGCCACCGGATCGAGCGTGGCGGCCTCGAAGATGGACACCGTGTCGTCGGCCGAGTTGGTCACCATCAGCTTGCCGGCGCCGATGCCGGGGTACGGCACCAGCGGCTTCCACGGCTCGGGATCGGAGAACACCACGTCGGGCTCGCCGCACGAGCTGAGGGCGAGGAGCGCGGTGACGAGGAGGGCGAGGCGTGTGAGGCGGAGCTGCTGCATGTGGCCTACCAGAAGGTGGCGGCGATCCCGAAGCTGCGCGGCGTGGCCTGCTTGTAGGGGCCGTCGGAGATGGCGGCGGCGTTCATCGAGGCGCCCACGATCTCGAGCATGATGCGGCCCGAGGCGCCCTTCATCTGGCCCCAGATGGTGGCGTCGGGGGTGTAGCTGGTGTCGGTGGTGGCGACGATGACGGTGCCCTCGCCGGGGATGGTGAAGGTCAGCCGGTACACCGCGCCGGTCAGCGGCGAGGTCCAGCGGAACGGCGGCGGCGCGTCGCTGGGCTGGTAGGCCTGGCCCTCGGTGGGCACCGTCACCGCGGGGCCCTTGGTGGCGTCGGTGCTGATGCTGGCGCCGTTGATGGCGTCGAGCGCGGCCTGCGAGGCCTGGCCCTGCAGGACGACGGTGGAGCCGCTGCCGCCGTCGTCGGCACAGGCCGACAGGGCGAGCGCGGCGGTCAGGCTGGCTGCGATCAGGATGGCTCTCTGCATCGTGTCCTCCAGATCAGCGCGAGTAGCGCGAGCAGGGCGAGCGTGGCGCCCGCCGGGTTGAGCGTGCCGCGACGGCCAGTACGGCAGCCGCAGGTGTCGGGATCCTTGGGTGGCGTGACCGAGCCGTCGATGGGGATGATCATGCCGCCGTCGACGCCGGCGATGCCGAGCTGGACCTGGGTGGTCGGCCACAGCGGGGTGCACAGCTCGCGGGTGGCGCGCGAGGCGTCGAGGGGATCGACCGAGGTCGGGTTGGGCAGCCAGGTCGCGACGGCGTTGGCGGGGCAGTCGATGGGGCCCTTGATGTCGGCGAAGCTCATGATCTTGGTCCAGCTGACGTCGGTGGCGCCGAAGCTGGGGGTCTCACCGAAGGCGAAGCCGTCGCTGAAGTTGTTGCCGCAGCCTTGCAGGACGCCGCCGTGGCTGATGACGCAGCGGATCTGCTTGGGCGCGCGGGGGCCGCCATCGCCGGGAGGGCCGGGGACCTGGGTGAAGGTCATGCCGCCGTTGGTGGAGCGCTTGAGGCCGCTGGGGCGGGTCGACAGCGCGACGGTCTGGCCGTCGGCGGACAGGGCCAGGCCGCCGACCAGCTCGAGCGAGCGGAACACCTCGGTGAAGTCGACGCCGCCGTTCACGCTGCGGTAGACGATGACGTCGGGCTCGCCACCGCCGACCGGGACCGGGCCGTCGGTCTTGACGAACAGGATGTCGGGGTTGCTCGGGTGGATGGCGAGCAGCTCGAAGGTGTTGCCGCCCTTGTGCGGGAAGTCGATGGTGGCGAAGGACTGGCCGCCGTCGGTCGACTTCCACAGCGTCGTGGTCTCGGGCACGACGGTGTACGAGGTCGCGTACAGGCGCTGCGGGGTGGACGGCGCCATCATCAGCGACTTGAAGAACTGCACGTTGCTGCTGGTGCTGGGCACGATGGTGAAGGTCTTGCCGGCGTCGGTGGAGCGCATGATGGCGTTGGTCTTGCCGCCGCTGGCGGTGGCCAGGAAGACCTGGTTGGAGTCGGTCGGGTGCGCGACCAGGCCGTCGATCCACAGGCCGCGGGCGTCGCCGCCGGCGTAGCCCCAGGTGCAGCCGCCGTCCTCGGAGCGCGCCAGGCCATCGAAGGTGCCGGCGAAGATGACGCCGGCGGGCGACTCGGCGAGATCGGGATCGAAGTAGCCGCCATAGCCGATGGCGGCCTCGCAGGCCCAGCGGAAGTCGCTGCGGCCGTCCTTGGAGTACAGGATGCCGAAGGTGCCGCCGATGAGGAGGTCGTCACCGCCCGACTGGTAGTGCGCGGTCTCGAGGTTGGGGAAGCGACCGTTGGCGTGGGCAGCGCTGGCCGAGGCGAGCAGGACGAGGAGCGTGATGCGGGAGGCCCGGCGCATGGGTGAAAGGTAACACTATCGCGCGACGCGACGAACCAGGCGCGAGGCGGCGCGGATGACCAGACAGAGGATGACGAGCGTGGCGGCCATCACGGTCTGCGAGGCGCCGACCGGGAACAGCCGGAAGAACGCGTACATGTAGCCGCCCAGCGCGGCGATGAGGCCGAGCAGCGCGGCCAGCGCGAAGGTCAAACGCAAGTTCGCGATGCCCAGGCTGGTGACGCCGATGGCTGGAAGGGTCGACAGCGCGAACACCGGGAGCGAGCCGAGGGCGCGCGCGGCGACGCCGACCATGGCGCCGATGGTGATGAAGGTGACGGCGTTGAGCAGGCGCACCGGCAGCCCCTGCACGGCGGCGGCGGTGCGATCGAAGCTGACGAAGCTGAGGCCGCGGAACCACCAGATGTGCAGCGTGAGCACCACGGCGCCGACGATGAGGACGAGATCGCGATCGAGGCGGCGCACCAGCACGCCGGTGCCGAACAGGATGGCCTGGATGTCGTGGGCCTCCTGCGAGATGCGATCGCCCAGCATGACGGTGGCGCCGCCGGCGAGGGCGAAGACCAGGCCGAGCAGGGCCTCGCGCGTGAGGTGCAGCCGCTCGGGCTCGATGACGAAGAGCAGCGAGGCGAGCAAGGCGAAGATGATGGCGCCCCACACGGGGTCGAAGGCGAAGCCGAGGTGGATGGTCGAGTAGAAGGCGGCCGCGATCCCCAGGCCGGAGGCCTGGGTGATGCCCGCGGAGACGAAGACCATGCGGCGCAGCACGATGTAGACCGAGAGGAAGCCGAGCACCACGCCGGCGGCGACCGCCGTGATGATGGGGTCGCGGAACAGCGCCCAGGCGGCCACGAACTCGGCCCAGGTCGGGCGCGCCTGCGCCAGCACGGTGGGCAGCGCGCTAGCCAGCACGGGGCACCTCGAGCTGGCCGTAGCGGTTGAGGAAGGCGGGGTGCTCGAGCACGTGACGCGGGGTGCCCGAGACCACCAGCTGGTCGTCGCGATCGAGGAACAGGACCTCGTCGGCGAACTGATCGGCCATGGCCAGGTGGTGGGTGACGACGATGACGGCCATGTTGCGCTCGTGGGCCAGGCGGTGCATGCGCGCCATGGCGTCGCGCTCGGCGACCAGGTCCATGGCGGCGGTGGGTTCGTCGAGCAGGGCGAGGTCGGCGTCGGTGACCAGCAGGCGCGCGAACAGCACGCGCTGGCGCTGGCCGTCGGACAGATCGCGGAACGAGCGGTGCGCGAGGTCGGCGGCCTCGGCCTCGACCAGGGCGCGGTGGGCGGCCAGGCGATCGGCGCGCGAGGCGGCCGGGCGCAGGAAGGCCCAGTTGCGCAGGCGGCCCCACAGCACGAGATCGAGCGCGGTCAGCGGCAGGATCTTGTCGATGGCGGTCGACTGCGGGACGTAGGCGGCGCGCGGCTTGCCGGTCGGCTGCACCACGCGGCCGCTGACGGGGGGGAGCAGGCCGAGGACGGTGCGGAACCAGGTGGTCTTGCCCGAGCCGTTGCGTCCGACCACCGCCAGCAGCGCGCCGCGGCGCACCTCGACGTCGATGGCCGGCAACAGGGCGTGGCCGCGGTGGCCGACCACCAGCTTGTCGCAGCGGATGAGCGGCTCCGGCGCCTGCGACGGTGTCAGCGTCGTGGTCATGGAGTGGCCAGCGTGGCCGCGAGCTGCTTGACCAGCGCCTGCATGCGGCCGAGGTAGGACTGGTTGGCGCGGAAGTCGGTGCCGCCGGCCAGCTTGAGGGTGGCGGCGCCCAGCTTGCCGCCCAGGAACTTGGAGGTGCTGTCGGGGTAGTAGGCCTCCTGCAGGACCAGGCGGACCTTGCGCTGCTTGCCCAGGCCCAGCAGGCGCGCGACGTGCGACGGGTTGGGCGGGATGCCGGGCTTGGGCTCGATGTAGCCGACCTCGTCGAGGCCGAGCCAGTCGCTGAGATAGACCCACGACTTGTGGAACGTGATGATGCCGGCGCCGCGCAGCGGGGCCAGCTGCTTCTCCCAGCCGCGGCGCGCGGCCTCCAGGCGATCCGAGAAGCCCTTGGCGTTGGTGTCGTAGATCTGCGCGTTCTTGGGGTCGAGCTCGCCGAGGCGGCGCGCGATCCCGCGCGCGACCAGGACGGCGGCGCGCGGGTCGTACAGGTAGTGCGGGTTGCCGGTGGGGTGGATGTCGCCCTGGCTGCGGTCGACCGCGACCGCGGGCACGTCGAGCAGCTTGACGAACTGCGAGCACTCCAGGAAGCCGGCGCTGCCGTTCTGGATCTTGGGGTTGCGCGCCGCGGTCTGCAGCGTGGGCAGCCAGCCGACCTCGAGGCCGAGGCCGATCGACAGCAAGAGATCGGCCTTGTTGAGGGCCAGCGCCAGGTTGGGGCGGGCGTCGACGAAGTGGGGATCCTGGGTCGGCAGCGCCAGCGTGGTGACGCCGACGCGGTCGCCGCCGATCTCGCGCGCCAGGGCGCCGAGGTCCGGCACGGTGGCGACGATGGCCAGCTTGGCGTGGGCGCGCGCGGGCAGCAGCGCGGCGAAGGCGGCGGTGAAGAGTGATGCGAGCGATGACAGCTTCATGTGCGGCTCCTAGAAGGCGTGCGCGCCATGGGCGCCAGCGTTGAACTCGAGTGCGAGAAAGGCGGCCAGATTCGGCTCGTCCTGCCAGTCCAGGAAGTCGGCCGAGGCCTGCAGGCGCAGGCGCGAGAACTCGGTCGGCCAGAAGGTGATGGCGGCGCTGGCGCGCTGGCGCAGGCCGGTCCAGAACGGGTCGAGCGGATCGGGCACGCGGGTGCCGTCAGCGTCGTAGGCGCCGGTGCCGTACTCGTAGCGGGCCGCGGTGCCCCAGCGCTGCGCGAAGCGCCAGAACAGCTGGGCATAGCCGTTGACGTCCTGCAGGGTGTCGTCGGGGACCTGGCGGCGGCGGTACAGCGCCTCGGTCTGCAGCGAGACCACGGTGTGGCTGCCGTAGGTGATGGGGCGGTACTTGAGGAAGACGTCGGTGCCGAAGATGTCACTGCGGGTGGAGTCACCGCTGGGGTTGGGGCCGGTGGCCCACGACAGGCCCCAGGCCAGCGACCAGTTGTCACTGAGGGCGAAGAACTGCTTGGCGGCGAGCACGTACTCGAAGTCGAGTGGGCTGTCCTCGTCGATGTCGGCCTCGCCCAGGAAGCTGCGCGTGGTGCCCTCGCCGCGGGCCTCGGTGGCGGAGCCGACCAGCTCGACGTACCAGGACAGCGGGGTCAGCCACGACACCTCGGCGCCGACGCCCCGGTTGCCCTCGCCGCCGAAGACACGCGACAGGGCGAAGGGCTGATCGAGGAAGTCCCAGGCGTGCAGGTGGGTGTTGTTGAGGCGGCCGAAGCGGGTCAGGAACTGGCCGGCGCGCACCTGCAGGCTGTGCGGCAGCGCCAGCGTGGTGGCGAAGGCCTCCTCGACCTCGACGCCCTCGTGGCCGAACACCAGGTTGGCGTCCATGCGGAAGTAGGGGTCGACGGCCTTGCCGATGGCCAGCTCGACCTGCTGCAAGGTGAAGCCGTTTTCGGCTGGATCGTGGCCGCCGGCCTGCAGCGGGCCGTCGGTGTTGAACCAGCCGAGGACGACGTCGGTGATGACGGCGATGTCGGGGTTGAGCGACTGGCCGGCGGCGCCGCCCTTGGGGGCCTCGGGCAGCGGCTTGACGGCGGCGCTGTCGGAGCCGGTGGCGGCGGCCAGCTCGGCGAGCTCCTCGGGGGTCAGCTCGGGGGCGGCGGCGTCGGCGTCGGGCGTCGGCGTCGGTGCGGGTGTGGCGGTGCCGCCATCGGGAGCCGTGGCGGTGCTGCTGTCGGGTGGACCACCGTCGGGCGATTCGGCCCGAGCGGTGGCCAGGTGCAGCGCGAACACCGGGATGAGCCCGGTGAGCGCGCGTGTGGCCATGCGCATGTGTCCTCCGTGAGCGTGAGCGAGACGACTTGGGGGTCGCTGCGGCTACGCTGGCGGAGACGTCTTGGGCGCGAGGCGGAAGGTGGCGAGGCGGGGCGGCAGGGCCGCCGTGAGCAGCGCGCGCGGCGAGGTCGCGGGCGCGCGCGTGGGGGCGATGGCGGGGCTGGCGGGCGGCGTGGTGCTGGCCGCGGTGGCGTCGATCGAGCAGTGCTCGTGGGCGTCGGGGGAGCTGCCGGGGTTGTGGCGGTGCAGCTCGGCGCGGGTCGAGGGCTCGGCGGTCGGGCTGGCGGCGTCGTCGCTTGCGCTGACGTGGATCGACTCGCCGTGCTCGCTGCACACGGCGTGCTGGACCAGCGCCTGGTGGGCCAGAGCGCCGAGGTCGGCGGCCAGCATCCACATCGCCAGCAGGGCGGCGCCAATGGCGATGCGCGACTGCCGGTGCGGAGCTGTGGCGGACGGACGCATGCGCTCCATTGCTTTAGGGCCGATTTGCGTGCGGGTCAAGTCGGCTCGGAGACGGAAACGGAGTCGGAGACGGAGACGGACACCATTGCCCCCGCCAGCGGGCTCAATGGTGGTGAGCGTGATCGGGGTCGTGGTGGTGGTGGTCGTGGTGATGGTCGTGGTCGGCGGGGCCGTGCTCGTGGGCGTGGTCGCGGCCGCGCACGCTGAGGATTTGACCGAGGAATCCGCGGGCACCCTGGCGCACCAGCGAGGCCGCCAGCAGGGCGGCCAGGGCGGCGACGCACAGGCTGGCCAGGCGGCTGGGGGCGTGGCTGCCGAGGTCGTGCAGCGCGAGGCCGGCGCCAGGGGCCAGCGCGGCGTCGAGGCCGAGGCCGAGGCCGACGGCGAGGGCGAAGACGGCGCCGGCGAAGGCGGCGGCGGCGCGCCGGCCGTGCAGCGCGGCCAGGGTCGAGAAGGTGGCCACGCTCATGGCCGGGCCGGTGAGCAGGAAGGCCAGCGCGGCGCCGGGGGAGATCCCCTTGTGGATGAGGATGGCCACCAGCGGCGTCGCGCCGGTGGCGCACAGGTAGATCGGCACCCCGAGCAGCGCCAGCAGCGGGACCTGCGCGGCGGATGGGATGCGGGTGAGGACGTCGAGACCCAGGTAGGGTTCGACCAGCGCGGCGGCGCCGAGGCCGACCAGCAGCCAGGGCCCGCTGTGGTCGACGACCTCGCCGAACCCGATGCGCAGCGCGCCGAGCAGGCGGTTGCCGACCGGGCGCGTGGCGGGCGACGCATGCGCGGCGGTGGCGGCGGCAGCGGGGCGCGCGAGGGGCGCCACCAGCACGGCGACCAGCAGCGCGATCAGCAGCGCGCCACCCAGGCGTAGCAGCGCCAGCGCACCGCCCAGGAGCGGCAACGACAGGAACAGCGCATCGAGGCCCAGCGCGGGTGCGGTCAAGAGCAGCGCCAGGCCGGCGGCGACGGGCGCGCCACGGGCGAGCAGGCTGCGATACAGCGGCTGCACTCCGCACGAGCAGATGGGCACCGGGGCGCCCACCGCGATCCCGCGCGCGGCCTGGCCCAGGCGTCCGCCGCGCGACAGCCAGGCGACGCCGGCGGTCGGCAGCAGCTCGTGCAGCAGGCCAGCGCACAGGAAGGCCAGCAGCAGGGTCGGCGCCGCGCTGCTGGCCAGGGTCAGGAAGGTCGCGCTGGCCGACAGCTCGCCGGCGGGCGCGGGGCCGAGCTCGGTCTCGGCCATCAGCAGCAGCACGCCGGTGGCGGCCAGCGCGCCCAGGCCGCTGGCCCAGCGCGCGCCGGTGGCCTCGGGGCCGCCAGGGCGATGCACGATGATGTGCAGCAGCGCGCCGCCAGCCAGGCCCTGGAACAGCGCGACCTCGCGGCCCGACATGACCTCGAGGGCGCGGGTGCCGACCAGCCAGCCGGTGGCGATGGCGATGGCGACACCGGCCAGCGCTGCCAGCGCGGCGCGCACGCCATAAGTCGGGCGCACCAGCCACCACACCGCCAGGCCGATGGGCACCCGATGCAGCGTGATGGCCAGGGGCAGCAGGTGATCGTGGCCGTGGCCGCCGGCCTGGGACGCCGCCAGGGCGACGCCGTCGAGCGCCTCGTGCAGCGCGAAGCCCAGGGTGGCCAGGATGACGGCCAGCGAGCGCGCGGCGCCGGCGCGCGGGCCCGCGACCCGCTCGATGCCCCCGATGGCCAGGAAGCCGAGCAGCGCGGTGCCGGCCGCCCACGGGCCGCCGACGCGCAGCGCCTGGGGCAGGAGGCGCAGCAGCACCAGGCCGCCCACGGTCACCAGCACGAAGCCGTCGAGCGCCGCCAGCGCGGCCCGGAAGCTGCGCGCGAAGTGGTGCACCAGCGGCCCCGCTGCCAGGGCGACCATGCTGATGAGGACGATGGTCATCTCATCGGGCCCCGGGCGCGCACGCGAGGGTCGTAGTGCAGATCGGTGTGGCCGTCAACTGATTGCACCTGTAACTCCGTTGCAAAACGACAATGGCGCTTGCGCGGGGCAGCCTGGGTCGCTACAGGTGCGGCGTGGCCGCCGACCGAGACAGCGACGCCGGACAGCTGCGGGTGCCCATGCTGGTGCTCACGGGCTTCCTGGGCGCGGGCAAGACCACGGCGCTCAACCGCGTGCTGGGCGCGCTGCGGCCCGGTGGGCGGCGCGTGGCGCTGCTGGTCAACGACCTCGGGCGGGTCAACGTCGACGCCGGCCTGCTGGCGTCGCGCGGCAGCGACCTCATCGAGCTGTCGGGCGGCTGTGTGTGCTGCAAGGTCGATCTGCAGGTCGACCTCTGGCGCGGCATCCATGACCTCATCGCGCGCACGCGGCCCGACCACGTGGTGCTGGAGACCACCGGGATCGCGGAGCCCGCCGCGCTGCTGGAGGGGCTGGGCACGCCGGGCAACGCCGGGCTGACGCCGGCGGGCGTGGTCACCGTGGTCGACGCCGAGGTCGGCGCGCACCTGCTCGAGACGCGGGCCGAGGCGCGCGCGCAGGCCGAGGTCGCCGACCGCGTGCTGCTGAGCAAGCTGGATCTGGCGGCGCCCGAGGCCGCGCTGGCGACCCGGCGAGCGCTGGCGGCGGCGGCGCCCGAGGCCGAGCTGGCGGCCTTCGCGCCCGGCGTGGCCGGCGACGTCGCGCTGGCGGCCTGGCTGCTGGCGGAGCGGCCGCTGGTCGGCGCGGCGGCGGCGGCGTTCGCGCGCGGTGAAGGTGCGCCCCCGGTGCGGCCGGCGCGGGCGCACGCGCATCGCCATGGCCAGCTCGGGGTGCTGACCTGGCGCGCGGCGGCGCCGATGCTGGAGGCGGCGCTGCGCGAGGTGCTCGACGCCCAGGGGCCGCGCCTGCTGCGCGCCAAGGGGCAGGTCTGGCTGGCCGGCGCCGCGGGGCCGCACCTCTTGCAGCGGGCTGGCGCGCGCACCGAGCTGGTCGCGAGCGGGGCCTGGGCGGGGCCGCCGCGCACCGAGCTGGTGCTGATCGGCGATGACCTCGACGAGGCCGCGCTGGAGCGCGCGCTGTGGGCCTGCACCACGCGCCCGGGCTGATGCGCGTCATGCACGTCGGGTGCGGCGCGCGTGGCCGCCTTGCCAGGTCGCGCGGCCCGGTCCATCATCAGCGGCCATGAAGTCGGCAGCACAGCCCAGGAAGCGCAAGCCCCCCGAGCGCGACACCGTCGCCCAGCTGCGCACCGAGCTGCGCGGCGCCGGGCTGCGCAGCACGGGTCCGCGCGTCGCGGTGCTGGGTTCGCTGTCGGCGGCGTCGACCCCGCGCAGCCACGGCGACATCGCCGAGGCGCTGGCCCCGCTGGGCTACGACCGCGCGACGATCTACCGCAACCTGATGGACCTGACCCAGGCCGGCCTGGTCACGCGCACCGACCTCGGCGACCACGTGTGGCGCTTCGAGCTGCGCCGCGGCGGCGCCGAGCACACCCAGGAGCATCCCCACCTGGTGTGCACCGACTGCGGTGACGTGTCGTGCCTGCCCGAGGTCGAGGTCAAGATCGTGGCCCGCCCGGGCGCGCGGCGTCCCGCCGGTGCGCTCGAGGTGCAGCTCAAGGGGCTGTGCGAGAAGTGTGAGTAGCGGGCCGGCGGCCGCGGCGCGGCGGTCGGCGACGACGCGAGCTACTGCGCGGTCGTGATGGTGAAGTGGCGCGGCGAGGTGGCGCGGAACGGCCCCTCCTCGAGGACGTTGCTGCGCAGGTAGGCGCCGGTCATCTCGAGGGTGATGGCGCTGCCCAGCGCCTTGAGCTTGGTCCACACCTCGGCGGTCGGCGTGAAGCCCGACTCGGTGGTCAGCACCACGACGGGCGCGGCGCTGCCCTCGGCCGGCTTGAAGCTGAGCAGGAAGATGGCGCCCGTGATCGGCGGCAGGTGCGCGTGCGCGGCCGCCTCGCCCCACGGCGCTGGCGCAGCGGGCAGCGCGCGACGCTCGCGGCGGCCCGGCAGGCGGCCCGGCTCGAGGGCCACGAACCCGGCGGTCCAGGTGAAGGTCGGCACCGTCGCCGCCGCCAGCGCCTGCCCCTCGGTGGGCGAGCTGAGCACCGGCGCCATGGCGTCGTTGACCATCACGCGCGGCTCGGCGTCGGTCAGCACCAGGTAGGCCTCATCGGAGGCGCTGCCCAGGTAGATCACGCCATCGCTCTCGTGATCGTGGCCGCAGCGCGCGGTCAGCAGCAGCAGGGCGAACGGGAGCAGCAAGAAGGCGCGCTTCATAGGTCGTAGACTCCTGTCACGGACACGATGGGCCCCTCGTCGTGGACTCCGTCGAGGAGGTTGACGACGGGCACGTTGATCGAGAACTCGAGCAAGAAGTCCTCGCGCGGGGTGATGGCCAGCCCCGGCGACGCGTAGATCACGACGCCACCGGTGTTGGGATCACGATAGCCGTCCAGGCGCGCGGGGGCGTCCACGCGCACGTTGGTGCCCAGGCGCATGGCCCAGTCGTACTCGGGCTGGTACTGCAGGGCCAGCGTGCCGCGCGCGCCGCTGCCCACAGCGATGTCCTCGCGCCGCCACACCGGCAGTCGGCCCGCCACGCTGGCGTACAGCGACCACGGCTCGGCGAAGCGCGCATAAGACGCCCCCAGCGTGAGGTCGATCGAGCTGGTGCCGGGCTGCGCCTCGATGGCCAGCGGCAGGCCATTGTCGTCCTCCAGCACCGGGGCGGTGGCCAGCTTGACGCCACCCTGGATCCCGACGAGGCGGCGCGGCGCCCAGGCACGGTCGCGCCACACGGTCAGCTTGCTGCTGAGGTCGAGGTCGCCGATCTCGCGGATGTCGTCGCTGCTCGTCGGGGTGTCGACGGTGCGCATCACGATCGGCATCGAGGCGGCCAGCTGCAGCCACCAGCGGGGTGCATACGACGCGCCCAGCACCAGCCCGACCTCGTCGATCTCGGCGCGAGAGCTGCCGCTGCCATAGGCGTCACTGCGATGGCGCACCTCGGCCGAGATCCGCAGGCGCCCCTTGAAGGGCTGCTCGGCGCCCATCGTGGTCAGCGTCGGATCACCACACGAGCAGGCCGCGCACGCCGCCGCCGGACGGACGCGCACGGTCACCGTCGCCACCAGGGCGAGCGCGACCATCAGGTACCGGGAAGGCGCCATCACCCCGAGGTGTAGCAGAACCACCACGCGCTTTCCTGCGGCATAGTGTCGCAGGCAGAACAACCTGGGATCGCTCCGGATTTGCGGGCGGACCTGGCTGGGGCCGCAACTTGCTGCGTGCGACCAAATGCCGCAGGCCGCCGCACGCTGGCCTCTGCTACCAAGCCAGGTGGAGGTTCCCGATGCGACCGCTGCTGCTCGCGCTGTCCCTGTCCGCTGCGCTCATCCTGACCGGCTGTGGTGATGACGACGACCACCAC
>JBGASF010000093.1:30382-30621 GCA_044229835.1 Polyangia bacterium
ACGCCAACCTGACCGACACCAGCATCGCCGACGCCGCGCCCAGCTTCAGCAACGTGTCGCTGCGCTTCCGCGCCAAGGTCGGCGCCCAGACCTTCGCGTGCAACCAGACCTTCACCGGCCTGGGCACCAGCGCGACCACCTGGCAGGGCATCGACCTGCGTTTTTATGTACACGACGTCAAGCTGATCAATGGCAGCGGGACCCGCGTGCCGGTCACCCTGACCGATGACAACCGCTGG
>JBGASF010000094.1:0-30195 GCA_044229835.1 Polyangia bacterium
GGAGGGCGTGGGCCAGCAGGCTGGCGGTGGTGGTCTTGCCGTGGGTGCCGGCGACCACCAGGTTGCGGGTGTCCTGCAGGAGCAGGCGCTCCATGGCCTCCGGCAGCGAGGAGTAGGCGTAGCCGCCGTCGATGGCCGCGCGCGCCTCGGGGTTCTGGGCGGTGCGCTCGAGCAGGGTGAGGTACTCGTAGAAGCCGTCCACGGTGACGCGGCCGAAGCTGTGGCCGCCGCCCAGGGTCAGGCCGACGCGGGTCGAGTCGGGTGACGACGGCGCCAGGGCGTCGTCGGGCGCCGGGGTCGGATCCAGGAATGCCCCGCCGCGCACCAGCCAGCCCGGGCGCGGAGCGAACTCGGCGCCCACGCGCACGGCCAGCGTGCTGTGCCAGCGGTCCTCCTGCACCACGTCGGGGGTGGCGTCGCGCTCGAAGTCGATCACGGTCTGGGCGCGGCGCGACCAGGTCACCACCTCGAGGTCGCCGAGCAGCGCCAGCCGGCCGCGTGCCCAGCGCGCCCCCAGCGCCAGCCGATCGGGCAGGTTCAGCTCGCTGTCGGCGTGCTGATCCTGCGCCTTGCCCGACACCGCCAGCGGGGCCTCGAAGTCGGCCCCGCCCGACAGCGCCAGCGTGGTGCGCGACTTGATGCTGAGGCCGACGTCCAGCCCGCGCGCCGCCTGCCAGAACAGCGCGGCGTCGAGGCCCACGCCCCAGCCGCTCAGATCCAGCGCCACGCTGCCCTCGGTGTCGATGAAGTCGAGCGAGCGCCCGATCCGCATGCGCCCCAGATCGATGTGCGCCCCGCCGGCCACGCGCAGCTTGCCGTCCCGGGTCAGCGCGCGGGCATAGAACGGCGCGATGCGCGCGACCTCGATGCGCGACGACGTGATCTCGAAGCGTCCCGGCCACGTGCCCGGCCAGGTCACGCCCGAGCCGAAGGGCACCCCGACCGCCACGCCGAAGGCGTTGGCCCCGCGCGCCCAGCTGGCATACACGGTCGGAGGCGTCGACAGCTTCGACTCCGCATCCTCGCTCCACGACCCGTCATTCGCCTGAGCGCTGACGCTGGGCAGGGCGAGCAGCACGCCCAGCCCGAGGCGCAGCCCGGCGCCGTCGGCCAGCGCCGCCGGGTTGTACCAGCCCGCCGCGGGATCCCCGCTGCGCGCCGTGGCCGCCCCCGCGGTGCCGCCCGCGCTGGCGCTCTGCTCGGCGACCGCGAAGCCAGCCGCGCGCGCCTGCCCTGCCCCGGCCAGCAGCCCGGCCAGCGCGAAGGCCCCCAGCTTCAGCACGCGGCTCATGGCATCACCCCCGTGGCCAGGAACGACGCCAGCTCGTTGTTGCCGCGCAGGAACTCGGGCTCCACCGGGATGACCAGGAAGGCGTGCTCCGCGGTGTAGTCCTTCTTGGGCACCCCACCGCGCTGCACCAGCACCTGCGTGAACGCGTTGGGGATGATGGCGTCGAGCGTGGCCATCTGGATCATCACCTTGCGGCCGTCCTTGCCCAGCCGATCGGCGACACCCTGCGGATCCACGCTGTCGATGAACCAGCGCGCCACGTTCATGAAGCGCTCACCGTCGAACGAGCGCCGGTCGACACCCTCGCGCCGGAAGAAGGCCGCGACCTGGCCGCTGAAGAACGGCGAGGCCTCGAACATGTCCACGGTGTCGGCGCCCGGCACGTTGAGCACCGCGCGCTTGATCCCCGGATCCAGCGCGACGTACGTGGCCCCGATGATGCTGCCCAGCGACTGCCCGGCGTAGTAGATGCGATCGCGATCGATCGGCGCGCCCAGCACCGGCCGCCAGTCGCCCTCGCCGAGCGCGCGGATCAGCGCCGACAGCTCGATCACAGACTGATCGAAGTGGTCCTTGGTGTTGGCGATGTGCTCGATCTCCAGGAACGCCGCGCCCGAGGCCTGGTACATGCCGATGACCGGCCACTTCGCCAGCTTGTTGCCGGTGCTGCCGTCGGTGGCCACGCAGCGCCCGTCGGGCATGCAGCGCGAGCCGGCCTGACACGGATCCAGCCCGGTCAGCTTGCCGGTGCGCGGATCGGGCACCGTCAGCGGGCCCTCCGACCAGCAGTAGGTGCGCTCGCCGTGGAAGGGCCAGTCGATCGAGATGGCGGCATAGCCGCGCTGCGCCAGGGCGTCGGCCACCGCCAGCACGAAGCGGTGCTCGGTCATGATGGCGTGACCGAAGATGACGACGGGCACCGGCTTGTCGGGGCGCAGGTTGCGCGGCAGCGTCATGGTGAACGCGATGCGCTCGACCTCGTGGCCACCATCGGTGCGCAGCCCGCGGGTCTGCTTGTCGAGGAACACCGGCACCGCGATGGTGCCGTTGATGACCTCGCCGACATACAGCTGCGACGAGATGGCCAGCGCGAAGTCGGCCAGGGCCTGCCCCGGCGTCAGATGCACGATCCCGCCCGGCTCGACCGGCACATTCAGCCGCTCGGCCTGGCCGACCGCCGCCATCAAGGGCTCGGTCACGCTGAGCGTGGTGAAGCTCCACGCCGTCAGCACGTCGGCGCGGCTGGCCTCGGGCAGCGTGGCCAGGAGCTCCTGGACCTCGCCGCGCACGCGCTCGACCTTCTGGGCGTCGGCGTCGGCCACCGCGCGCACCAGGCTCTTGCCAGCGCTCCACACCGGCCGGGTCGCCTGCACCAGGTGGCCGAGCGGCATGGTCACCACCGGCTTGCCGGCGGCGTCGCGCAGCCCGCGGCGCACCACCACCACATAGCGCGTCTTCTCGGCCAGCAGCTCCTTGGGCTCGACGATCACGTTCAGCTTGTCGGGCAGCACGCGCAGGTCGGCGGCGACCTTGCGCGGCGCGACGCCGGCCGAGCCGGTCTGCCACAGCTCGACCGTCGCCGGCGTCACCGTGGCCGGATCGATGGGCGCCGTGAAGCCGAACATCTGCCCCGCCGACAGCGCGAAGCCGTCCATGTCGCGCAGGCGCAGCTTGGCGTCCTTCACGGTCTGGCTGTCCCAGCTGGCCGCCGGCAGATCCACCTTCCCGGTGGCCGGATCCAGCAGGAGGTTGATGGGCAGCGGCATGCGCTGCGACACCTTGTCCATGGCCAACTCGGTGCGCGTGGTCACCGTGAACGACCACAGCGCGGCGACGTCTGCGCGCGGGATGCCCCCGCGCGCGAAGTGCTCGAAGTAGGGCTGAAGCTCGAGCCGGATCTCCTCCAGCTTGCGCGCGTTGTCCATGCGCTCCGCCCGGGTCTTGCCCGGGAAGGCGCGCTCGTGCGCCGGGGTGTCGAGCTTCTGGGTCTGGCGCAGGAAGTAGAACGCGGCGTCACACTCGACCGGCTCGCCCTGCTTGCCCTGCGCGCCGGTGGCGCCGCCGCGCACCAGCACGAAGTAGGTCGCGCCGCGCTCCCAGCCCGCGCGCGGCGGGTCGATGGTCAGCTTGGTCGGCTCCGCGCTGATGGTGACGTCGTCGATCCGCCGCGGCGTGGTGACCGCGCCCTGCGCGGCCTGCCAGACCTGGACGTTCTGCGCCGTCAGCGTGGCGGCGTCGACCGGCGCGGTGAACTCGACGGTGGCTGCCATCGTGGTCGACCAGCCCTCGAGGGTGTTGAGATAGGTGTAGAACTCGCGCTCGGCGTCGGTGATGTCACCGTCCAGCGGCACGTCGAGGTGGCCGGCCGCCTCGTCGCGCAGCACGTTGGTCGGCATCGGGATGACCTTGGCGTCTGGATCGAAGCGCGCGTGGATCACGCGCGGCGGTGGATCCAGATCCATCTCCGCACAGCCGCTGCCCAGCAGCAGTGCCCCGGACGTCGCGATCGCAAGCAGCCTCGCTCGGCACGCAATCCGCTCCCGCTCCATGCTGACCTCCTCGCCCTCGGTCGCTGACTCCCCAGTCAGACCAGATGGCGCGGTGCAGCATATCGACGTTGCGTCGACGTGTCTTCAGAAAACGACTGTGATTTAGGGTAGTTGTAACGTTGGTGCGGGGCGTCACAAAAATGACGCGCGGAGTTAGACGCGCTGCGACGCGAGCGCCGCCTGGGTCGGCTTGCGCAGATCCCAGACCACGCCGAACACGGCCAGCAGCCGCAGGATGTAATAGGTCAGGTCGATCTCCCACCAGAAGAAGCCCTGCCGCGCCGAGCTCTGGTGGTGGTGATGGTTGTTGTGCCAGCCCTCGCCCATGGTCAGCAGCGCCAGCAGCATGCTGTTGCGCGAGGTGTCGGTGGTGACATAGCGCCGGCGCCCGAACATGTGCGCCAGCGAGTTGATGGTGAAGGTGCCGTGCCACAGGAGGACGGTCGACACGAAGAAGCCCCACAGCATGGCCCAGACCCCGCCGAAGGGCAGGAACGCCAGCGCCATGATGGCCGGCGGGAGCAGGCCCACGCCGCGCTTGTTCAGCCACACCAGCTCGGGGTACTTCGCCAGATCGGCCACCTTTGCCATGTCGGTGTCGGAGACCTCGCCCGACAGGTGCCAGCCGAGGTGTGACCACCAGAAGCCCTTCTGCAGCGGCGAGTGCAGATCGGGCGGCTGATCCGAGTGCTTGTGGTGCTCGCGGTGCTTGGCCGCCCACCACAGCGCGCCCATCTGCGCCGCGGTCTGCCCCATCACGGCGAGGATGAACTGGAACGCGCGCGAGGTCTTGAAGCTGCGGTGCGAGAAGTAGCGGTGATAGCCCGCGGTGATGAAGAACATGCGCAGGTAATAGAAGGCGACCGCGAGGCCGAAGCCCGACCACGACCAGCCGAAGTGCCACACCCCGGCCACGGTGGCGGCGTGCACCGTCCACCAGGGCAGCGTGGGACGGCCGAAATAGATGGATCGCGCGGTCACTGCGGCGGGCATCCCCCACCGTAGGGAGCGGCCCGAAAGGGTCGGACCACACC
This sequence comes from Polyangia bacterium, assembly GCA_044229835.1. Lineage (GTDB taxonomy): Bacteria > Myxococcota_A > Polyangia > Haliangiales > JADYYK01 > JADYYK01. Next base: position 4,875 of record JBGASF010000094.1, read on the forward strand.
TGTGTCACGGTTTGGTCACGGTGCTTTTGGCGTGTCGGTGGGTTGTGGGCCGCCGGGATCCGTGCGACAAGGCGGCCATGTTCATGCCTGCTTCGCGCCAGAAACAGTCGGAATCGATCGTGCGCAACCTGTTCGAGCTCGCCGGGGTCAACATCGGCGGCAACGCGCCGGGCGACATCCGCGTGAAGAACCCGGCGTTCTACGAGCGCCTGCTGCGCGATGCCAGCATCGGCCTCGGCGAGTCGTACATGGACGACTGGTGGGAGGTCGATGCCCTCGACGTCTTCATCGACAAGCTGATGCGCGCCAACATCAAGCAGAAGATCGCGGGCAGCTGGAGGCTGCGCCTGCTGACGGCGAAGGCGCTGCTCATGAACCTGCAGTCGCGCGCGCGCTCGGGCAAGTCGGTCGAGGCGCACTATGACATCGGCAACGACCTCTACACGCGCATGCTGGATCCGCGCATGGTCTACACCTGCGGCTACTGGAAGAACGCCAAGACGCTGGCGGAGGCGCAGGAGGCCAAGCTCGAGCTGATCGCCCAGAAGGCGGGGCTGAAGCCGGGCATGAAGGTGCTCGATCTCGGCTGCGGCTGGGGCGGCTTCGCGGCCTGGGCGGCCGAGAAGCACGGCTGTGACGTGGTCGGCTACACGCTGTCCAAGGACCAGGTCTCGCTGGGCAAGCAGCTGTGGAAGGGGCTGTCGGTCGACATGCGCCTCAGCGACTATCGCGAGGCCACCGGCAAGTACGACCGCGTCATCTCGATCGGCATGATGGAGCACGTCGGCCCCAAGAATCACCGCAACATGATGAAGGTCGTGCATCGCTGCCTCAAGGACGACGGCGTCGCGGTCATCCACACCATCGCCAACAACAAGAGCCTGCTGCACGGCACGCCCTTCATCGAGAAGTACATCTTCCCCAACGCGGTGGCGCCGTCGCTGGCGCAGATGGGCAAGTCCATCGAGGGGCTGTTCGTCGCCGAGGACCTGCAGAACATCGGCCCCGACTACGATCCGACCCTGATGGCGTGGTGGCAGAACTTCGACAAGACCTACTCGGAGATCTCGCACAAGTACGATCGCCGCTTCTACCAGATGTGGAAGTTCTACCTGCTGGCGGCCGCCGGCGCGTCGCGCTCGCGCGATGGCCAGCTGTTCCACCTGGTGCTGACCAAGACCGGGCGCGCGCAGCCGGACTGCCGCAAGAGCTAGCCCCCTCAGTTTCCCGAGGAGAGCTGCGGGTTTTCCGCGGACCGGCGTCGTCATGTCGGCCCCTTGCGTGCGCCGGTAGGTGGCCTCGATCTTGCGCCGGGGCGGGCCATGGCGAATCTGCGTGGGTGGCTGCTGGTGGTCGCGATACTGGTGCCGGCCTGTTCGGCCGAACGGGACGGGGCGCCGGGGGCGACCGGGCTGCGCCCCAGCGGGCCGGCGCGGCCGTTCCAGCCGGTGGCGGTGCTGAAGAGCGAGTGTGCGCACTACCCGGCCGACCTCATCCAGTGGGTCGATGGCTCGGGGGCGATCTTCGTCGGCACGGTGACGCAGCTCCACGCGACCACGCCCGACTGGGGCAGCGCGCCGGGCTGGGACCTGGACCGCGCCGTGGTGGTCCGGCTGGAGCAGGCCTATGTGCAGCCGCGCCCGGGGACGCTGCTGCCGGGCAGTGACGGCACCATCCTGCTGGCGGCGCCGCCGGGCATGCCGGTGGGCTATCGCGGGATCTTCTTCGTGACCGCGCAGGCGGCGGGGCGCAGCTGGGTGTGGAACGAGGTCGCCCACGTCGCGGCGGCCGACTACCCGGCGATGGAGAGCATGGTGCAGACCATCCAGCGCTACCTCGAGGACGCCGCGCTGTATGCCCGGCTGGCCAGCGCCGACGCCATCGTGATGGCCTCGGTCGACGGCGACCAGACGCTGCCCGGGCCGCCCGGCGGGCCGGTGTCGGAGCACAGCCCGGAGTGGCACGAGGCCATGGTGTCAGTGCGCGACTGGCTGCGCGCGCCGTCGCCGGTGCTGTCGGCGCTACCGGTGCGCTTCGACGCCAGCTGGGATGTCGCGCGCGCCGCGCTGCCCAAGCTGTATGTCGGCAACCAGGGGCTGATCCTGCTCTTGCACGCGGACACCGTCACCGGCGTGCCGGGCACCGCCTATGTGGTGACCGACCCGCTGGACGTGCACCTGGCCAGCGCCGAGGCCCGGCTGTCACGCCTGCTGGTGTCACCGCCGCAGCCGCCCGAGCTGTGAGAGACGGTCGACGCTTCAGCTGAAACGTCCAGCGGGGCCGCAGCGCGCTTCAGCTGAAACGTCCAGCGGGGCCGCAGCGCGCTTCAGCTGAAACGTCAGCGGGGCCGCAGCGCGCTTCAGCTGAAACGTCAGCGGGGCCGCAGCGCGCTTCAGCTGAAACGTCCAGCGTCGCGCGTCACGCCGCGGCGGACGCGGCGCGCTCCTGGGCCTGCTCGAGCTCGATGGGGTCGTGGGCGGACATCACGCGGACCTCGCCGCGGCCGGCCAGCTCGCGCAGGCGGATCTGGTTGGCCAGTCGCGCGGTGCGGTCGGCGTCATCCATGGCCTCGATGAGGCGGATGGGGATGGACGGGTGCGGGGTGTCCGTGATCTCGCTGTGGTGGAAGTAGGCGTCGCCGGCGTGCAGCAGCCAGCCGTCGCCGCTGCGCACCGCGACGCCGGCGTGGCCCGCGGAGTGGCCGGGCAGCGGGATCATGAGCAGGTCGTCGCCCAGGCCGGCGATGTCGCGCACGCGATCGAAGCCGAACCAGCGCTCGCCGCCGGGGACCGCCTTGTGGCGCCGCCAGTCGGCGCCGTGGGACCACTGCGCCTTGATGTAGCGGATGCTGTCGCGAAACGTCGGCTTCAGCGCGGCGGCCAGCTCGGCGTCGTCGATGTGGACGCGGGCGCGCGGGAAGTCGCTCAGGCCGCCGGCGTGATCGAGGTCGAGGTGGGTGACCACGATGTCCCGCACGTCGGCGGGGTCGAAGCCCAGCCCCCGCACCTGCGCCAGCGCGGTCTCGCGCGGGTCGAGGCGCGCGCCGACCAGGGTCTTGAACAGCCGCGTGATGCGCGTCGTCCGCGGGTCGCAGTCGAGCGTGCCCATGCCGGTGTCGACCAGGACCAGGCCGCGCGGGCCCTCGATGAGCAGGCAGTGGCACACCAGCAGGCCGCGCTCGTTGACCAGGTGGGCCAGCGGGGGGCACATGCTGCCGCAGTTCAGGTGGTGGACGCGCAGGGCCATGACCGAGCTTACCCCGTCAGCGCGGTCGCGACCGCCTGCTGCATCGCGGTCAGCGCGGGGGTGGCGTTGCCGAACACGACGATCTCCACCGCGGCCGCGGCCGGCCGCTTCAGGGTCACGGTGCCGGCCGGGGTGCGCAGGCGGGCCTCGCGCCAGGTGCTGGGCGGCGGCGCGGTGGGCGCGCACAGCTGGCCGTCGACCATCATCACGCTGCAGGTGTGGCCGGCCGCCGCCAGCGTCGCGATCAGGCCGCCCAGCGGCGCTGCGCCGGTCACGGGTACCGAGATGCTGAGCCCCATCAGATGCCTCCGCCGGTGCGCACCAGGGTCAGGCGGTAGCCGCCCGCGCGCGGCACGCCGCCCGACACGAAGCTGTCGACCGCCAGCCAGTGCTCGCCCGCGCCGGTCGACACGTCCAGGGTCTTGTCGGCGCGGCCCACACAGGCGTCGGCGCGCGGGCCGTCGAGCCAGTGCAGATCGGTGTCGACGCCAGTGTCGACATACACACGCGCGCGCAGCATGGTCGGGGCGCCCAGGGTGATCTTGTAGACCCGCTCGGGGCCGCCCTCGTTCTGGGCGCCGCAGGCGTAGGTGTTGAAGCGCGACTCGGCGCCGGTGGTCGTCCCGCTGTCCACGAAGGGCACCCGGTCGACGATGATGGGATCGTCCCAGGTGCCGCTGCCGCGCAACGCGGGCGGCTCGGCCTCGGGAGCGGCGCCGTCGACCACGAAGCGACGCACGCGATCCAGCGCCTCCAGGGTGATGCGGTTGCGCTGGTTGACGCCCTTCATCAGGCCGGCGTCGGTCAGGATGCAGCCGCGCACGCCGCCCTGCACATAGACCGACAGGTGCACGCCGTCACCGGCCAGGCCACCGGCGCCCAGCGGGGTCAGGCGCTGCCACAGATCCATGTACGGCACCTGGCGCGACTCGGCGACCGCGCGCACCACGGCGTTCATCTCGATGACCAGGGCGTCGGCGACCGCGCTGTCCCCGCGCGGCGGGATGGTCGACAGGATGGGGATGACGCCGCGCCCCAGCAGCATGTCGGTGATCGAGCCCAGGTTCTTCTCGAACGGGTGCACCCCGACGTCCTCGGTCTCGTTGGTGCCGAACATGACCACGGCGAAGCCGGGCGTCGCGGCGGTGACCTCGCGGTCGATGGCGTTGGGCGCGCCGGCCAGCGCGTCGCTGGTCGACCAGCCCACGGTGGCGGCCAGGCTGACGCGATCGAACGAGGTCGCGGTGGCGTCGGCCAGCGTCTTCTTGAAGTACTGGCGCGTCGGCTCGAGGGGGGCGCTGGCGGCCAGATCGGTCTCGCCGTCGCGCGCGAAGCAGCCCATGAAGTTGGGATCCACGGTGATGGAGTCGCCGATCTTGGCGAACACGTCGCGACGCTGGGTCGACCCGGCCAGCACCGCCTGCAGGCGCGACGCCACCGTGGCGGTCATCGGCGAGTGTGCGGCGCCGGCGGGGTAGCGGGTGCGCTCGGGCGGCGGGGCGGCGTCGCCCTCGGGGCCGCCGTCGAGTTCGTCGCCGGCGTCGCCACCGTCGCCGCCGCCATCGGCCTCGCCGCCACAACCTGCCACCAGGGTGGTCAGCGCAAGCACTGTCAGAAGCCAACGAAGTGAAGCCATCGCGGGGACCATAGTCGAGGTTCTCGCCAGATGCTCACGATTTTTCCCGAGGAATCCCGTGGTTTTGTGAAATGGGAAGAAACTGTCTACTTGACAGTAAGACTGTCTAGATACATCGTGACGGGGATGCGAGAGCGAGACGACACGGACCGCGAGTACAAGCTGGAGGAGCTGGCCCACAAGGCCGACGTCTCTCCGCGCACGGTGCGCTACTACGTGCAGCGGGGGCTCCTGCCGGCGCCGGTGTTCCGCGGGCGCGACACCGCCTACGGCGGCGAGCACCTGCTGCGCCTGCGCGCCATCAAGAAGCTGCAGGAGCAGTTCCTGCCGCTGGACGCCATCCAGGCCGAACTCCAGCGCCGCACCCCGCGCGAGATCATCGACGCACCTCTGACCAAGCCGGCGGGCACGGTCGGGGTCGAACCTCGCGAGCCGCCGCCGCCGCCGAGTGTGCCACTGCCGACGCCGCACCCGTACCGCTTCCCGGGGCGCACGCAGCAGCCGTACTGGCACCAGGACCAGCCGCAGCGCGAGCGCCTGCTGCGCATCCCGCTGCTGCCAGGGGTCGAACTGACGATGACGGAAGCGGCCGAGCGCGATCCGGCCACACGCGCCCTCGTGGACATGATCGAGGCCATGACCAAGCGCCCCTCTCATGGGGGGGGACAGAAAGATGGAAAGTGAAATGAGTGCAAGCGAGCAGGTGGGCTGCTGTCTCCGCACGGACGAGGGCGCGGCGATCCCGCTGCGCGGGGTCGAGGTCACCGGCGAGCTGCTGGGTGGCCATGCGCGGGTGGTCGTGCGGCAGCGCTACCAGAACACGGAGAAGCGCCCGGTCGAGGCGATCTACGTGTTCCCGCTGCCGGCCGACGCCACCCTGACGTCGTTCGTGATGGAGGTCGCGGGGCGGCGCATGGAGGGCGTGGTCAAGGAGAAGGAGGAGGCCTTCAAGGTCTATGACGACGCCCTGACCGCGGGCCACGGCGCCGCCATGCTGGAGCAGGAGCGCCCCAACGTGTTCACCGCGTCGGTCGGCAACCTGCTGCCCGGCGAGGAGACCCTGATCGAGGTCGAGTACCTGCAGAAGCTGGGCTGTGACGAGGGCGCCCTGCGCTGGATGATCCCGACCCTGGTGGCGCCGCGCTACATCCCGGGCGCGCCGGCGGGTGACCGCACCGGGCACGGCGCGGCCGATCCGACCAGCGCGGTGCCCGACGCCGATCGCATCACGCCCAAGATCGGCACCGTCGACTACGGCCTGAAGCTGGACCTGGTGCTGGATCTCGGCCGCGAGCTGGAGGTCGAGTCGCCGTCGCACGCGCTGCAGTTCACCCGCGAGGCGGGGCCCACGGGGCGCACCCGGGTCAGCTTCGCGCAGCGCGAGGTCGCGCTGGATCGCGACGTCGTGGTCATCGCGCGTGGCGCGGGCCTCGGCGCCGATGACCGCTTCACCGCGCTGGCGGTGCACCGGCCGGCGGGCCAGGTCGGCACCTTCGCGCTCACCGTGGTGCCGGATCTGCTGGCCGACGCCCGCAACGTGACCCACCAGGAGGTGGTCTTCCTGATCGACATCTCGGGCTCGATGGGCGGCGAGTCGCTGCCCCAGGCGGTGGCGGCGCTGCGCCTGTGTCTGCGCCACCTGCGCGAGGGTGACCGCTTCAACGTGCTGGCCTTCGATGACCGCATCGAGCGCTTCCAGTCGAAGCCGGTGCCGTTCACGCAGGCCACCCTGGAGCAGGCCGACGCTTGGGCGTCGCGGCTGGCGGCGCGTGGCGGCACCGAGATGCTGGCGCCGCTGCTGGAGGCGGTGCGCCAGACCGACGGGGTCGTGGTGCTCTTGACCGACGGCCAGGTCGGCAACGAGGCGCAGATCGAGCGCGACGTCATGGCGGCGCGCAAGGCGGCGCGGATCTACTCGTTCGGCATCGGCACCAACGTCAGCGACGCCCTGCTGCGCGGCCTGGGCCGCCACACCGGCGGCGCGGTCGAGTTCATCCACCCCGGCGAGCGCATCGACGACAAGGTCATCGCGCAGTTCGCGCGCGCCATCGCGCCGCGGGTGACCGAGCTGAGCGTGAAGTGGGACGGCGTCGACGTCGGCGAGGTCTGCCCGGGCGAGCTGCCGGCGCTGATCGACGGCGAGCCGTGGACGGTGTACGGGCGCATCGAGCCGACCTCGATGCCGTCGGGGCGCGTCGAGGTGCGCGGCAAGCTCGACGGCAAGAGCTGGGGCCTGACCCTGCCGGTGGCCTGGGGCGAGGGTGCGCAGCGCCCTGCCCTGCCCAAGCTGTGGGCCGCGGAGCGCATCCGCGATCTCGAGGCCATGGCGGTGACCGGGCGGCGCGAGGGCCGCATGAAGGAGCGCATCATCGCGCTGGCGGTCGAGCATGGCGTCTCGTCGCAGTACACCGCGTTCGTGGTGGTCGAGACGCGCACCGGAGACCGCCGCGTCAGCGGGCCGGTCGAGACCCGGGCCGTGCCTGTCAACGCGCCCGCGGGCTGGGACATGTTCGGCACCGCGCGCGAGAAGAAGGAGGAGGCCAAGCGCTCGCGCAGCACGATGGCCGGGATGACGCGCGCCGGCAGCATCGGCAACATGCCCTACCCGGCCGCCCCGCCGATGGGTGCGCCCATGGTGCCAGGGCAGCCGATGATGCCGGGGTCGCCGATGCGGCCTGCCTCGGCGCCAGCCCCGATGGCCGCGCGCGCGAGCGCCGGCTACGGCGGTGGCATGGGCGCCGGGGCGGGTGCGCCGGGTGGTCCGCCCGACGCCAAGCCGGGCCTGCTCGGCCGCATGGCCGACAAGCTGGGCCTCAAGGGCAAGCGCGCCTCGGCCCAGGGTGAGGCCGCAAAGCCGGCGGCGCCCATGAAGACCATGATGTTCGACGCGCGCGACGAGAAGTCGATGGACAGCGACGACGTCTTCGCGCCCATCGACACCGGCGTGGGCCTTGCGCCCGAGGCCGAGGAGGCGGTCCTCGACGCGCCGGCCGCCCGCGTCGCCGACGGTCGCGCCAGCGGGGGCGACGATCCGGTCGCCGCGCTGCTGGGGCGCCAGCTGGCCTCGGGGCTGTGGGCGCCGGCCGGCGCCACCGGCACGGCCGACGACCGCGCCCAGCTGCAGGCCACCGCGAACGCGCTGCTGGTCCTGCTGCGCGCCGGGGTGACCGCGACGCACCGGCTGTATGGTGCGCAGGTCAAGAAGGCGGTCAGCGCGCTGATCCCGCTGGCGCTGAAGGTCGGCGCCCGCGACGCCGCGGCCGCCGAGCTGGCCCTGGGCGTGGCCTGGCTGGCCGCCTCGGGCAAGCGCAGCCGCACCGAGCTGGAGCAGGCCATGGCCACGCTGCAGGCCAGCGCGCTGACCGCGCTGGTCGGCAACGAGCCGGCCATGCGCGCCCACGTGGACAAGCTGGCGCGCGCGTAACCTCTTCAGAACGCCAGGATCGTCACATCCACAGCCGCGAATGCGTGGACCCGGACCGCCAGCTTGCTCTGCTCGCTGTCCGGGCCACGCAGCCCCGGCACCGCCGACGCCCCCACGCCGATCACGAAGGGACTCTTGAACGGCGCCCACCTCAGGAACAGCCCCGGCGACAGCACCTGCACCACGCTGGCGTTCGGGGCCTCCACATCCTCACCATCCAGGCGCGCCGCGGTCAGGGTGCCGAGATCGATCACCGACGCATACAGCCCCCAGGCCCCGGTCGAGATGTCGACCCCGATGGGGGCGAACATCGCGACCTCGCCGGCCTGCTGGCCGTCGACCCACTCGGCGCCCCCGGTGGCGCCGACGAAGCTGGTCAGCGAGGCCATGAAGCGTGACGCGCGCTTGCGCCGCCAGGCCCCGATGGGCTCGGCATAGCGCTCCAGCGCGGCGCTGACGTCGCGCGCCTGGCGCGCCGCCAGCAGGTCGACGATGAGCGGCATGTAGCGCCGCACCGCGGGCGGGAACGGATCGGGCACGCCGAGCTCCTTGGCGGTCGAGTACAGCGCCACCAGGTAGCCGCCGACGTCGCCACGCGCCAGGGCGTCCTTGGCGGCCTGGATGGAGTTGATGAGCTGCTCGGCGCGCTCGCGCTTGTCGGGCGGCAGGATGGCGCTGAGGCCGTTCTGCCAGATCCCCAGCGCCGTGGTCACCAGCTCCATGGCCATGGCGCGGCGCTTCTCGAGCTCGTGCACCGGGGCGTCGATGAGCTGGCGCAGCACCGCGGTGGTGCGCCGCGCCGCCATGAACAGGCGCTGCATGAAGTAGGCCTTCACCGCCTGTGACGAGCAGTGCTTGTCGTACCAGCGGCGCAGGTGCACGTCGCCCGAGTTCTTGACCAGATCGTCGAGCTTGGTGGCGATGGCGTTCATGCGCTCTTCCAGCAGCTGGGCGCTCTTGACGGCGTCGGCCGCGGCGGTGCCGTCCTGGAAGGTGTCCCACGAGGTGCCGGCCTCGGACAGGATGGCGGCCAGGCCGAGGGCGACCACGCGGAAGCCGCACGAGACGTCGTCGGCGCCGCGACACGGGATGATCTTGGCCGCGGCCACCGTCAGCGCGATGGGGTTCTCGCCGCGCCACAGGCCGTCGATGACCGCGATCATGGCGCGCCCGGCGCCCAGCCACTCGTCGAGGGCGTAGATCGCCTCCTGGCTGCCCTCCAGCGCGGCCAGGGCGTCGGTGTCCTTGCGCACCGTGAAGGCGGCCTTGAAGACGCCCGCGGTCAGGCGGCGCACCGCGGGGTCGACCGGGACGCCGGGCTGGCGATCCGACTCGGCCCAGCGCGCCTTGCGCTCCAGCCGGCGCGCCGCGGTGATGACCTTGCCGAGGTAGCTCAGGAGATCGGGCTGCGGCTTGGCCTTCCACCACGCGGTCAGCGCCTTGTCGGCGCCCAGGCGGGCGCGCAGGCGCACCGTGGCGGCGGTCAGCAGGGCCTGGGTCTGCTCGTCGTCGAGCCAGTCGAGATCGTCGGAGGGCACCGTGATCATGGCCTCCAGCGAGAGCCCGACCATGCGGAAGGCGCAGCCCAGCGCGGCGCGCCCCTTGCCACACGGGAAGCCGCTGCCGCGGGTGACCAGCATGGCGATGGGGTTCTCGCCAGCCTCGACGCCCTCGAGCAGATCGGCCAGGCGCAGCGAGACCTCGCGCTGGTGGCGCATGCGATCGGGGAACTGGGTGCGCAGCGTGGCGTTGAAGGCCTCGGGCAGCAGGCGCTCGAGATCCTTGAGCAGCGCGACGCGGAAGATGGTCCCCAGCTGGCGGACGCTCAGGCTGGCGACGTCGTCGCGCCCGACCACCAGGTCGCAGGTGTTGGGGAAGAAGGTGGCGACGTCCCAGTTGCCGTCGGGGCGGCACAGATCCTTGCCGAACTCGCTGACCACGTAGGAGATGACCTCGGCCTTGGCGCGCGAGACCACGAAGTCGGCCATGCCGTTGACCAGCGAGGACTCGAAGGCCTGGCTGACCCCGCTGGTGGTGACCTGGATCGACGTCGCGACCTGGACCTCGCCCGAGGCCGCGCTGGTGGTGCCGGTGTCGATCCCGGCCACCGCCGGCCGCGCCGCGATGGTCGCGTTGGCGCGAATGCGCGCATATTCCGGCGCCGGCTGCGTGGTCCGGCACGCCGGCAGCAGCGCCAGCCCGGCCAGGGTCACGATGAGCAGCCTCTTCATGTTCATGCGCGGCGCCCTCACAGGTCGAGCTCCACCACGAAGACATCCGCGGCATCCAGGCTGACCAGGGGGTAGTCCTTGTCCTGGCCGAACTTCACGCTGCCGCCGAAATTCCCGACCACCACGGTGTCCTCCACCAGGGTGCTGATGCCCCCGCGTGCCACCCACTCCGAGTCCTCGTCGTCCTCGTCGTCAGCAAGTTCCAGCGAGCGCACCGCGGCGGCGCGCGCCTCGGCCAGCTCCTCGCGGGTGCGCTGGCGTTCGCGGCGCACCACGCCGCAGGCGTCGTCGTTGCCCTCGGCGCCATACAGGCGCTCCCAGACCAGGCGGCGGCGCGAGGTGATCTTGCTGACGAAGGCGTCGCTGTCGTACTTGCAGAACGAGCGCTCGCCCGACTTGTAGTCGAGCTTCTGCGCCTTGCCGGCGACCACCACGGTGCTGCCGACCAGGCTCAGGCTGTGCAGCTCCATGCTGCACGGCGTGCGCGCCACCGGGATGGCGCCGCCGGTCTGCACGCCCTTGCTGTCGAGCCAGACCAGCTGGGCGCGCGGCTTGGGCAGCGGCGGCGACGGCTTGGTGGAACCCGGCGCCGGGGGCTTGTAGATCGCCTCGACGTTGACGCCGAGGGCGACCTCGCCGGCCGGGGTCAGCGCCAGCGCGGGCGAACGCTCGCTGGCGTCCTCGCCGCCGATCCGGGTCGCCCAGCGCAGCTCGCCGGCGGCGCCATAGCGGGCCACGAAGACGTCCATGCCGCCGGCGCTCTCCATGGTCTGGCCGCCCTGCACCGTGGCCTTGTTGGCGAACGAGCCCGACATCACGACCTCGTTGCCGAGCAGCGCCAGCCCGCCGGCCACCACGATGTCGGCGCTGACCACGCGGGTCCACTCCACCTTGTGCGCCGGGCTGTACTTGATGAGCACGGCGCCCGAGCGCGCGCCGACCTCCAGCGTGACCGGGGCGTCGCCGACCTGGCCGAGCTGCGGGCTGCCACGCAGGGTGGCCGCCACATAGGTGCTGCCGTCGGGCGCCAGGACCACGGCGCCGGCGTCATCGAGGTCGGCGCCGCCCAGCCCGACCGCGGCGACCGGCTCGAGCTTGGGCGAGTACCAGGCCACGAAGGCGTCGGTCTTGCCGACCGCGGTCAGCGGCGGGCCGTCGGCGCTGGCGCGCGCCTCGCGCTGGAAGCTGCCCACCACGGCCACCGCGCTGGCGCTGGCGGCGATGCCCTGGCCGACGTCGAGGCCGGCGCCGCCGATGGTGCGCGTCTCGGTCTCGCCGCCGTCGGCCGAGAACAGGGTCACGAAGGCGTCGGCGCCGCCGGCCACCGGCACGCTGCGATAGCCGATGTTGTCCTTGAAGCTGCCGGTGACCACGATGCTGCCGTCGGGCAGGCGGGCCACCGCGCGGCCGATGTCCTCGCCCTTGTCGTTGGAGCCGGTCAGCCACTGCCAGCGCCCGCCGGGATCCAGCTTGGCGAAGAAGACGTCATAGGCGGCGTCGGCGATCACGGCGCCCCAGTTCAGGAAGTCGATGCGCCCCGACAGCGCGCCGACCAGGTAGATGTTGCGCGCCTCGTCGACGAACAGGCCGTAGCCGACGACCTGGCCCTCCTTCTCGGAGGTCGGGCGGGCGCGCTTGCTCCAGTCGACCACCAGCTTGCCCTCGTCGGTGCGGTAGCGCGTGAAGGTGTAGTCGCGCCGGCCCGAGCCCGAGATGCTGTCGGTCAGCGCGCCTGCCAGCACCACGCCGTGCGCGGCGTCGGTGGCCAGGCGCAGGTAGTTCCGCCACGGCTGGTGGCCGGCGAGGATGTGGGTCACCACGGTGCCGCCCGGGCCCAGGCGCGCCAGGAACACGCCATAGCCCTCGGAGGTCAGGGTCTGGCCGGCCAGGTCCAGCGTCTTGTCGAAGCTGCCGGCGACCACGACCTCCTCGCCGAGCAGGGCGACCGCCATGGTGGCGTCGCTGCCGGTGCCGCCGAAGCGGTTGACCCAGCGCACGCCGCCGTCGGGCGTCAGCGCCAGGACATAGCCGTCGCCGCGGCCCGCCGAGACCGGGTCGTCGGGCAGCACCGCGCGCTTGCCCGGGCCGCGTGGCGGTGGGGGTGCGGCGGGCGCCGTCGGCTTGCCCTTGCCGGCCTTGCCGGCCTTGGCCGCCGGCGCCACCGGGGTGGTCGCGCTGTTGCCGCCGCCGCTGCCGGCGCCGGTCGCTGCCGGGGTGCCGGGGCTGCCGCGCAGCCCGCCGGGATCGAGGATCAGGGTGTCCTCGAACGAGCCCGCCAGCACCACGCCGGCCTCGCTGGCGGCCATGCCATAGACGTACTCGCGCTCCTTGCCGCCGAAGCTGCGCGCGAAGCGCAGACCCCACTCGCCGCCGGCGCGGGCCTGGTAGCCCAGCACGAAGAGGTCGTTGTTGCCCCGGTGCGGCAGGCTGGCGAAGCTCTGCTGGGTGCCGCCGGTGCCGGTGGCGGGGGCGCCGAAGCTGCCGGCGACATAGATCTTGTCGCCCGCGACCGACAGCGTGGTCGCCATGTCGGTGGCCGGCCCGCCGAACTGGTCGACCATGCGCACCGTGGGCCCGGTCTCGCCGTCGTCGAGCACCATCAGGAAGGCGTCGCGCTGGCCGTGCGAGTCGAGCTCGACATGGCCGAAGCTGCCATGGCCGTCGAAGTAGCCGGCCATGGCGAGCTGGCCCGACTCGGTGCGCACCAGGCCGAGCACGCTGTCCTCGCCAGTGCCGCCGAAGCTCTTGGCCCAGACCGGACGGCCGTTCATCAGCTTGACCAGGAAGATGTCGCTGTAGCCGCGCGCGAGCAGCTCGCCGTCGCCGCGCCCGGTGGAGAACTCGATGCTGTTCTGGAAGTTGCCGGCCACCCACACGCCGCCGTCGCCGCTGGCCACGATGGCGGTGCCGACGTTCTCGGCGCGGCCGCCCATGCGGCGACCCCAGCGGTAGTTGCCGCCCGGGCGCTGGAAGCTGGCCAGCACGCGGCGCGCGCGGTCGACGGTCACGATGCAATAGCCGCGGCCCTTGCAGTCGCCGCTCCAGCCCGCGAAGTACGAGGTCGCGTCGGGCGCCGCCGACAGCATGACCCGGGTGCCGCGCGGGAACTTGCGATCACAGGCGTACGTGGTGCCCGGGCGCAGGTCACAGTCGAGCCCCAGCGGGCTGGAGCGCACCCGCCCGGCGCCGGCGCCGGGACTCAGGTCGACCACCAGCGGCGCCTCGGTGCGCACGCGACGGCTGCGCAGCCGGCCGCCACAGCCGACCCCGAATGACAGCACCAGCAAGACCAGGCACCCAACGCGGACCGGCGTACGCATGTCGACGAGCTCCCCAGGCTGGACGGCTAGAGATACCACGGCGCGCGGCGTCGAGGGATACTGGGGTCAGTGGAACGCACCATCCTGCACGTCGATCTCGACGCCTTCTATGCCTCGGTCGAGCAGCGTGACGACCCCAGCCTGCGCGGCCGGCCGGTCATCGTGGGCGGGCGCTCGCGCCGCGGCGTGGTCTGTGCGGCCTCGTACGAGGCGCGTCCCTTCGGGGTGCGCAGCGCGATGCCCATGGTGACGGCGCTGGAGCGCTGCCCCGACGCCGTGGTGCTGGCCCCGCGCATGGCCCACTATGCCGCCGTCAGCAGCCAGTTCTTCGGCATCCTCGAGACCATGTCCCCGCTGGTCGAGGGGCTGTCGCTCGACGAGGCCTTCCTGGACGTGACCGGCGAGGAGCGCCTGCTCGGCGACGGGCCGACCATCGCGCGCCGCATCAAGCACAGCGTGCAGGCCGAGCTCGGCCTGGTGGCGTCGGTCGGGGTGGCCCCGGTCAAGCACGTGGCCAAGATCGCCAGTGACCTCGACAAGCCCGATGGGTTGCGCGTGGTCACGCCGGACGAGGTGACGTCGTTTCTGGCCGTGTTGCCGGTGTCGCGGCTGTGGGGCGTCGGCAAGGTCACCGGCGAGGCGCTGGCCAGGGCGGGGCTGCACACCATCGGGGATCTGGCGCGGGTCGGCGAGCGCGTGCTGGCGGCGCGGGTGGGCGCCGACGCCGCGGCGCACCTGGCGGCGCTGGCGCGCGGCGAGGACGCCCGGGCGGTGCAGCCAGATCGCGCCCCGGTGTCGCTGGGCAGCGAGGACACCTTCGAGTGTGACCTGCGCGATCGCGAGCTTTTGTGGGAGATGCTGCTGATGCAAGCCGACACGGTGTGCGCGCGGCTGCGCGGCGAGTCGCTGCGGGCGCGCACCGTGACGGTGAAGATCAAGTTCGCCGACTTCGAGCTGATCACGCGGCGCACGACGCTGGCGCGCCCGACCGCGGACGGGCGCGAGGTCGGGCGGATCGCGCGCGAGCTGCTGATGCAGGTGCCCGGGATCGAGCAGCGCGGGGTGCGCCTGACCGGGGTCAGCCTGTCGGGGCTGACGGGCGTGGAGGTGGCGGCGCCGCGGCAGCTGGCGCTGGGGTTGCCGGCCGACAAGGCGGCCGCGGCGGCGGCGGCGCGTGGTGAGGCGCTGGGGGACGCGCTGGACCGGATCGCGCAGCGGTTTGGCGATGGGGCGCTGCGGCGGGCGATCCATGTGCGCGGGGCGGGAGGCGCGCTGGATGATGATGCGGCGCCGGCGCAGCCGAAGGAGCCGCGGCGGCGGTAGCCGGAGAGCCGGACGAACAGGTCACAGGTGACAGGTCACAGGTGACAGGCAACAGGGGATCACGGAGGGAGGGGGCGGAAGAGGGGGCAATGCAGGACGGGTTGGCGGGGGTATTTTTCGGGCAGGAGGGGGCACAGGATGAAGAGGCTGTGGGGGGAGCGGATGTAGCGCGGGGGGGCGGCGCAGCGGTGGCACAGGCTGTCGGGGAATGGCAGCTCGGGGGGGTCGTCGGAGCTCATGCCTGCTTGAAGTTGAACTTGTCGTAGAGGTCGCGCAAGACGCCGGTGGGGTCCATGCGCTGCTTGATGCGCTGGTAGACGGCGCGGTCGTAGATCTGCCAGAAGCGCTCGCGGGTGTAGTGGTTCTGCGAGATCAGGGTCTTGATGCCGCCGAGCTCGTAGGTCTTCTCCTCCAGTGCCTGCGAGTAGTCGATCCCTGGGGTGTCGTTGCGCTTGCCGTAGATCGCGCAGTCGACGTAGTAGCCGCCGCCGTGGGCGGCCTGGGTGGGCGCCACCCACGGGTACGGGCGCGGCAGGCGGTAGGGCACCACCCACAGCGGCCAGAAGTCGAGGGTCTCGACATACCAGCTCCAGAAGTCGCGCAGCCGCTTGCCGGGGATGAAGACGTCGACCACGACCTCCGGCTTGCGCTTGAACTTGAGCAGCGGCGCCAGCCGGCGCGACCAGGTCAGCAGGCGGGTCGACCCGAGCAGCAGCTTGCCCAGCACCAGGCGCACCGGGCGGCGCTCCATGCCGGGCAGCGTGCGCGTCAGCCAGTGGCACTCGGTGTCATAGCGGAACAGGTAGTCGGGCGTGGTCAGCCAGTCCTCGCGCCGGGTCCGCGTGCTCTTGTAGAAGATGTCGAGGAAGCGGTAGTTCGACGGCGCGACGCCGGTGGGCGGCGCCTCGGCGAAGCGACCCAGGCACAGCACCAGCTCGTCGGGCGCATGGATGATGCCGTCGATGAAGTCGACCCCGGGGTCGCGCTGGGCGGCGTCGAGCGCGGCCTCGAAGTCCTCGAAGCGCGCGTGGCGCACATACTCCATGTGCACATAGGGCTTGGCCGGGACGAGCTCGAAGGTCAGCGCGGTCAGGATCCCCAGCGTGCCGTACGAGCCGTGCAGCATGTCGAACAGCTCGGGCTCCTGGGTGCGCGAGCAGCGCACCACCTCGCCGCTGGTCGACAGCGCCTCGTACTCCAGGCAGCTGTCGTGAAAACCGCCATACTTGTAGGACATCGACTCGACCGAGCAGCCCGACACCGCGCCGCCGATGGTGATGGTCTCGAGCTCGGGCACCAGCTTGGGGATGAGGCCGAACGGCAGCGTGCGCTTGACCAGCTCGACGAAGGTCACGCCCGGCTCCGCGGTCATGGTGCGCGCGGTCGGATCGAAGGCCAGCACCTCGCGCAGGTCGCGCACGTCGAGCTTCTTGTCCTTGTGGCGCGGATCGTGCGGGTTGGGCACGAAGTGCGACACCGCGGCCTTGCCCAGCGACATCGGCCCGGCGCCGGCGGCGCCGGAGGCAGCCCGCGCGCGCAGGTCGGCGGCGATGCGCGCGACCCGGGCGTCATGCGCGGGGAAGCGCCCCTCGGACGCCGGCGCGGCAGCGGTCGCCGGGGTCGGGGTCGCGGTCGCGGAAGTCTTGCCGGGGCCGGTCGGAGCGGCGTCCATTTCCATGGCCCCCGTCTAGCATGCGCGGCCCGGGGGCGGTAGTCTGGGCTCATGAAGAAGCACGCCGGCCCGGTGCTGGCGCTCGTGGCCGCGGTGGTCATCGTGGTCAGCGCGCTGTCCCGGTCGTTCTGGCACGGACGCACCCCGGACGGCCTGGCCGAGGCGTCGATCGGGCTGCGCTCCGCGCGGGTGTGCACCCAGGGCGCCTGCGCCATCGTGCCGCACCGCGACTTCTTCGCGGGCGAGCGCCGCCTCAAGTACTGGGCCCTGGGCGCCACCTTCACCTTCTACCAGGCGCTGATCGCCGCGGTGGTGCTGGCCGGCGCCGCGGTCCTGATGGTCACCGAGGGGCGCGCCACGCTGAATCGCTGGGCGGCCTTCCTGTGCGCCCTGCTGCTGGTCCAGCTGGCCGCGGTGGTGATGGCCTTCCCGGGCGGCCCCGACAGCCACCTGGCGTGGGCGCTGCCCACCCTGGCGGGCAGCGCGCTGCTGGGCCTGCTGGCCGCGCTGGCGCTGGCGGCGCAGGCCAGCGCGGGCGCCGTCGAGCAGCGCGAGGCCGCCCTGATCAAGCTGGCCGCCTCCGACGCCAGCGCCGGCGCCGACACCAGCTCCGGCGCGGCGCGCGCCGCCGCCGCCCGCCCGCGCGCGCGCGAGCTGCAGGACGCCATCAAGGCCGCCAGCGGCATCACCCTGGCCAAGGCGGTCGGCGCCAGCGCCAAGCAGCCCGCCGCCAGCGCCAGCCAGGTCCGCGCCGCCGCCGCCGACGCCACCGCGGAGCTGCTCCGCTTCGTGGTGCGCGAGCTCGAGCTGGGCACGCGCGGCCTGACCGCCCGCGCAGGCGGCGCCACCCGTGAGCTCAGCTGGTCCGAGCTGGCCGAGGTCCACGCCGGCCAGCTGCCCGCCGACGCCCCCTTCGAGCGGCTGCACTTCGTCGACCTGGTGCCCGCCGGGCCGCCGCGCCCCGGGGCGCCGTACCGGCCCGACGGCCCTGCCCCGCTGGCCGAGCCGCTGCGCCTGCTGCCCTCGACGCGGGTCAACTATGCCGCCCTGCCCGGCGGCGCCGCCACCACCTCGCTCGACAACCTGCGCCGCCTGGTCGCCCACGCGCAGACCCAGCAGCCGGCGCTGAGCCTGGACGCCGAGACCGCGGCCTTCTCGACCGGCGGTCAGGCCCGGCGCTACCTGGCGGTGGAGCAGTTCGCGCGCTACGACGCCCGCTACGGCTGACGCCGCGCCGCCCTCGCGGTATCGTCGCCGCGTGCCCGCCGCCACTCTCGCCTATGGCTTCGCCTCGACCTTCCCGCTGAAGGAGCTCGGCCCGGTGTTCGCGGGCACCGCGGTGCGCGCCACCAAGAAGCAGATCGTGGCCGACTATGGCAGCGGCGGGCTGGCGGTGGCGTTCGACTTCGGCGCCCTGGTCTTCATCAACGTCTCCGCCGAGGAGCGCGCCCGGGTCATCGCCGCGGTGCGCGCCAAGCTGCCCGAGGAGCCGCACGCGCCGCTGGAGGAGGACTTCGCCATCGACCTGCGCGAGGGAGCCCCGGCCCACGGCGAGGTGCGCTTCGATCGCGTCACCGTGCCCGAGCTGACGCCGGGCGTGGTCGATGTCATCACGCTGCTCCTGGCGCAGTCGGTGTGCATCGACTACTACGACGAGGATCTGCGCGAGCTCCTGCGCAAGCTCGACAGCTGGGTCGACAAGATCAAGACCACCGGGCGCGCGCCGCGGCAGTCGCGCGAGATGACGCGCTTCGTGGGCGCCGCCATCGACACCAAGAACCAGATCATCGAGTCGCTGGCGCTGCTCGACAAGCCGGCCATCACCTGGGACATCGAGGCGCTGGACCGGCTGTTCCGCGATCTGCGTGCCATGCTCGAGATCGAGGAGCGCTTCCGCGCCCTGGAGTATCGCCTGCGCACCATCCAGGAGACCCTGGAGCTGTTCCTGGATCTGGCGCAGACCCGCCGCATGCTGCTGCTCGAGACCACCGTGGTCGTCCTCATCCTGGCCGAGATCGTCCTGGGGCTGGCACGGCTGCTGTGAGCGAGGCCGACGACAAGGCCGCCGCCGCCATAGAGGCGCTGCTCGCCGCGGGCCGCCACGGCGAGGCCGCCGCCGCCCTGGCCGAGCGCGGCGGGCGCGCCGACCTCGAGCGCGCCATCGCGATCTACGAGCGGCTGTGGAACTTCCGCGCCGCCGCCGCCCTGGCGCGCCGACTGGGCGACCGCCCGCGCGCGCTGCGCCTGGCGCTGGAGGCCAAGGACCCCGCCGAGCTGGCCGCCGCCGCCGCCGACCTCGAGCGCGCCAGCCCCGAGGAGCGCCGGGCCGCGGTGCAGCTCTACGAGTCGCGCCGCATGTGGCAGGAGGCCGCCGTGCTCAGCGAGGGCCTCGGCGAGCGCTCCGCCGCCGCCGAGCTGTTCGGCAAGGCCCACCTGCCGCTGGAGCAGGCCCGCCTGTACGAGGTCCTGGGCCGCCTGCGCGAGGCCGGCCAGGTCTACGAGGGGCTGCTCGCGGTCGAGGGTGGCCTGGGCGCCGGCGACACCGCGCGCGCCCACCTGGCGCTGGGGCGCATCCTGGAGGGCTTCTTGCGCCACGAGGCCGCGGTGCGCCACCTGCAGAAGGCGGTGCCCGACCCCGCCTCCGGCCCGCCCGCCGAGCGCCTGCTGCCGCTGCCGCTGGCCGGCCTCGGCCTGCGCGAGGGCGCCCGCGACGCCTTGAAGCGCGCCCGCCGCGCCGATCCCAACTTGCCCGAGGACGTCGACGCCGCCATCCGCATCCTGGCCCGCGAGCTGCGCGCCGGCCAGCTCGGCGGCGCCGGTGGCGAGGGTGACGCGCCCGCGGCCGAGGCCGACGCCGGGCGCTGGCTGATGGGGCGCTACCGGCTCGATCACCTGCTCGGCTCGGGCGGCTCGGGCCGCGTGTACCGCGCCTTCGACGCCGTGCGCGGCATCCCGGTGGCGGTCAAGATCTTCTCCGGGGTGTCGTCGCTCGACGCCAAGGACGATCGCGGGCGCAAGGCCTACTCGATGTTCCTGCGCGAGGCCCGCGTGCTGGGCACCCTGCGCCACCCGCACGTGGTCGAGCTGTACGACGTCGACGAGGCCGCCGGCTTCCTGGCCATGGAGCTGATGGTCGGCACCCTGGAGGCGCGCCTGCGCCCGCTGCTGCCCCTGGTCGAGGTGCCGCGCATCATCGAGGACGTGCTGGCCGGCCTCGAGGTCGCGCACCAGCGCGGGATCGTCCACCGCGATCTCAAGCCGGCCAACATCTTCTTCAGCGCCGCTGGGCGCGCCAAGCTGGGCGACTTCGGCGTCGCCCACCTGCTCGATCTCGGGCAGACCCAGACCGGCGGCTTCATCGGCTCGCTGGCCTACATGAGCCCGGAGCAGATCACCGGCGCCAAGCTGACCGTGGCGGCCGACTTCTACGCCCTCGGCGTCACCTTGTACCTGGTGCTGACCGGTCGCCTGCCCTTCCTGGGCCCCGACTTCGCGATGCAGCACCTCAGCGAGCCGCCGCCGCCGCCCAGCGTGGTCGCCGCCCTCAGCGAGCGCTTCGATCCGCTGCTGGCGCGCCTGCTGGCCAAGGCCCCCGGCGATCGCTACCAGACCGTCGAGGAGCTGCGCCGCGATCTCAGCCAGCTCGACTGGGGTGAGCGCGCCGCCGCCGACGCCTCGCGCCCCACACGCACCGGCACCATGCGCATCCCCAACGCCCCCGCCGAGGAGAGCCGCCCGCCCAGCGAGGTCGAGCGCTATGTCGACGAGACCCCGCTCGACGAGCCCCGCCCGGCGCACACGCGGTCGCACCTCTTCGCGGCGCGCGACGTCGTGCTGTCACGCGGCGTCATCGTCGAGCGCTTCGAGCCCGGCGTGCTCGACGACACCGTGCTGGCGCGGCTGCAGGCCTTCGCGCGCGCGGGCGGCGCCGGGGTGCAGCGCATCCTGCGCATCGATCGCGCCACCGGCCTGGTGGTCTACGAGCGGCCCGAGGCCGCCCCCGCCGGGCGCACCACCGACACCCAGCCGCCCGAGGCCGCCGCCGCGCGCCGCCAGGTCCGGCTGCTATCGACCCTGGCCGCCGCGCTGGCCGCGCTGCACCGCCAGGGCGTGGTCCACGGCGCCCTGACCCCCGATCGCGTGGTCGAGGAGCGCTTCGGCGTCACCATCACCATCCACGGGCTGGCCGCGCCGCCCGCCAGCGGCGCCTCGCTGGCCGCCGACCTCGCCGCCGCGCTGGCCATCGCCGGCGTCACTCCCGAGCACCCCATCCCCGACGCCGCCGCCCTGGAGGCGCTGGCGCGCAGCCACGCCGACGCCCTGGCCCGCGCCGAGCGCGAGCGCGCCCACGCCGCCGCCCTGGCCCAGCCACCCGGCTGAGGCGCGCGGGCGCCCGCCGAGCGCCCGCTATCGCGACTCGGCCAGCAGCACGACCACGAACAGGGCGCCCTTGCCGATCTCTGCATCATCGCCCTGCGCGACGCCGATGCCGACGTGGCTCACGCTGGCGTCCTCGACGTTCTTGGCACCGCCGATCTGCGAGATCGCCCCCACCACCATCAGGTTGGTCTTCACCACCGAGAAGCGCGCCCCCAGCTTGTCGAGGCCGGCATCCAGCCGGGCCGCCGCCGCGTCACGCGCGGTGCCCGCCGCCAGCTCGCGCGCGAAGGCGCTGGCCAGCCGGCCCAGGTCGGCGTCGTCCACCAGCGGCGCCAGCCCGGGACGCGCCTTGCGCCGCTCCGCGATCACGGCGCGCGCCTCGGCCACCGCGCGCGCCGGGTCGACCTTGGGCGGCACCCGGATGAACAGCTGCGTCACCAGCAGCTCGGGCCGCCCCGCGACCTCGCGCCCGAGCACGATCCCGATCCCGACGTGCGTGGCCTCGGGGCTGAGGATGTTGGCGCGGTGGCCCGGGCTGCCCATCAGGCCGCGCTGGGCCTCCTCGGGCGAGTAGGCGCGGGCCACGTTCTCCAGCACCGTCGCGGTCCCGATCTTGGCCCGGCGCAGCCGGTCGCCCGCGCTGCCGGTGGTCGGCGACACATGGCCCACGAAGTCGTGATCGAACATGTCCTGGCTGTGCGCGCGCGCCACCGCCGCGACCCGGCCATCCCACTGCAGCGCGGCCAGCCCGTGCTCGACCCGGTCGGCGTTGAGCAGCGCGAAGACGCGCTCCTCGGCCTCGTTGCCGCTGCGCACCACGCCGACATCGCCGCGCAGCACCACCTCGGTGGGCGGCGCGCTGCCGCAATACACCGGGAAGTTAGCCAGCACCTCGGCGCCCAGCTTGTCCTCGCCGCCGATCTCGACCTGGTAGCGGCCGTCGCGCTCGCACCGGATCCAGGTCCGGAAGCCGCCGTCGGCCTCGCGCACCAGCGGCAGCGTCTGCACCTTGCCGGCCGCCGGGGTGACCACGACGTGGGCGTCGCGGTAGGGAAACAGCAGGCGTCCGCGCAGCTCGGCGGCGCCACCGCTGGGCAGCGCGCGCGGCACCGGGTCGGTGTCGACCCAGCTCTCCTGCAGCGCGATGACGACCCGCCGCGTGGTCCCGGTGTCGGCGAAGCCGGCCCCGAAGCGCCGGTACTTGCCCTCCGCCAGCACCGCCGGCAGCTTGGCGCGCAGCTCGTCGACCAGGGCGTCCTCACCGCCCGGCGTCATCTCGACCACCACCAGGTGTGGCGACGGCTCGATGATGCCGTGGTGCTGCAGCGCGAACTCGATGAGGTCGTAGGCCGGCGGCTCGTCCCCGGTCAGCGTGGTCGCCAGGTCACGCGCCGCCGCCGCCAGCCGCGGATCGGGCAGCGGCGAGGTGCGCCCCGCCTCCAGCGCCTTCTGCGTCACCACGTCGAGCAGCAGCGACTCCAGCTCGCCCTCGGGCGGCTCGGGATCGGTCGACTCGTTGTAGGTCCCCGCCGCCACCGTGCTGGGCCGGAACACACCGCGCGCCGGCGGCTCGCGCGGCAGCGTCGGCTTGCCGTCGCCACGCGGACAGCCCGCGAGAGCGACCGCGAGGGTCACGACCGCGCACGCGCGGAGCCGAGACCCGGGGCCTGACCTCACTTGGGCTGGGCCACCGGCGACGCCTTGACCTCACCCTTGGGGGCCGGGGTCAGCTCCTTCTTCATCAGCTCGGCGGCGCGCGCCGGGGTCAGCTTGTCGGGGCCGGCGCCGGGCAGCGGAGCGCCCCCGGCCGGCACCATGGGCACGCCGCTCGGCGGCACCGTGCCGGTCTCGTCGGCGAAGGTCAGCTTGCCGAAGCGGCCGGTGTTGTGGAAGTCGGGCTCCACCGTGGCCGACCACGCCGCGGCGACCTGCTTGCCGCTCTTGCCGAGGTCGAAGCGGAAGAAGTTGGCGCGCAGCGACTGCCCCAGCGCGGGCGGCAGCTTGACCGCGGCGGCGTCCTGGCGGCCGCGCACGGCGGCCCACGGGATGGCCATCTCGGCGCTCCAGCCCTTGTCCTCGCCGTCCTTGCTGGCCAGGTCACCGTCGATCATGACCGCGGTCTTCATGCCCTCGGCGGTCCAGTCGTCCTGGTTGCCGCGGCGCACCGGCAGGTACGAGTCGAAGGTCGCGTTGTTGGGGTTGACCTGCAGCTCGACGTAGGTCTGGCCGTCGCCGTCGGCGTCCAGGAAGACCTCGAAGACGTCCTGGGTCCACAGCTTGTCGTCGTGGTTCTTGAGGTCGCTCCACACGTGGGTGTCCTTGGCGGTGAAGGCGACATACAGGAACTGGTCGTCCCACAGCACCTTGGCCTCGGCGCCCGGCTCGATGACCTTCTCGCCATTGAGCGAGTCCTTCAGCGTCCCGGTGGTCGGGGCGTTGACCCACGCGGCGTCGTCCAGCTTGCCGTCGATGACCGGCGCCTTGGCGGTCTTGCGCACCGTCAGATCCGGCACCGTCGGCGCCGCCGCGCCCTTGCCGGCGACCACCGGCAGCTTCAGCGCCACCACGCGGTTCTGGCCGTCCTGCTCGCCCGACAGCACCTTGAGGCGATCGCCGCCCTTGTAGATCCCGATGTGCACGGTGGCCACCGGCGCGGTCCAGTTCTTGGGCAGGGTCAGGGTGTACTCGTCGCGGATGATCTCGCCGGCCTTCCACTCCGAGACCTGGTACGAGCCCTTGACCGGCTTGTGGTCGATGTTGACCCAGTTGCCGTTGGGGCTGTCGCCATTGAGGTGCTGGAACAGCTTCCAGCCCCGGCCGGTCGGCTGCACCACCTTGAAGTAGTGCTGGATGACGACCTTCTCGCCGGGCGAGATGGTGTCCTTGTCGTAGTCGCAGCCGAGATAGACGATCTTGCCGTCGAGATCGGCGTTGACCGTGCGCTTGAGGCTGGCCGGCGCCGCGGTCAGGATGTTCTCCTTGCGCAGCTGCAGCTGCTTCTCGCTCGGTGCGCTCGAGCTCTTCTCGACGCAGGCGGCGAAGGAACCAAGCACTACCAGGGACAAGGTGCTGATCAGGCCATGTCGAAGCATGGCGGGGACATAGCGCAATCTCTGCGCCTTTTCAAATCAAGTAATCGTCGGCCTCGACCGGCTCGGCCGCCAGCAGCCGCTCGTTGTCGCGTTCCCGCGTGACCTGGAGCTGATACAGGTGGCCCAGGAGCTGCGGATAGTCCTTCACCACCAGGTCGAAGTCCTCGCGCGGCAGCAGCAACAAGGCCGTCTTCTCGACCGCCACGATGCTGGCCTGCGCCGGTCGCCGCCCCAGCAGCGACATCTCGCCGAAGACGTCCCCCGGCCCCAGCCGCGACAGCACCAGCTTGCCGCCGCCGCTGTCCTGCTTGCGCACCTCGACCGCGCCGGTGACGATGACGTGGATGCCCTCGCCCTCGGCGCCCTCCTCGACCACGCGGGTGCCGGCCGGCACCACCTTGCGCGAGAAGCGCTCGGCCAGGCGGCTGCGCTCCTCGCTGCGGATCTCGCGGAACACCGCCGAGGTCACCATCAGGTTCGCGATCAGCCGGTCGCGACAGTGCGCCGCCAGCACGTCGGCCAGGCCCGGCTCGGCCGCGGCCAGCTTCTCCAGCGGCCCGCGCGCGATCTCGAACAGCTCGACGTCGCTCTCGGCCACCGCGCGCGCGCTGCGGGCGGTGCCGCCCAGGAGCGCCATCTCGCCGAAGAAGGCGCCCGGCCCCAGCCGCGACAGCACGACCTCCGCGCCGGGCTGCTGGCGCTCGATGCGCACCCGCCCGCGTGCGATGACCCAGAACGCCTCCGCGGGCCCGCCCTGCTCGACGATGACGCCGCCCGCCGCGACGCGGCGTGCCCCCAGCAGCTCGACGAAGCTGGTGAAGGCGTCGGGCTCCAGGGCGCGGAACAGCGGCAGCGCCGGCAGCTTGGCCGCCGCGGGCACCGCCCGGGCCGCCGCCACCGCGGGCTTCAGCGCCGCCTCGGCCTGCTTCCTCAGCGCGGCGTCGTCCGCCGGCGCCTTGGCCAGCACCGGCGCCGCCGACTTGGCGCGCGCCACCGG
>JBGASF010000095.1:0-30089 GCA_044229835.1 Polyangia bacterium
GGTCGAGCAGCGTCGCCGCCTCGTCGAGCTTGCCCCGCCGCATCGCGACGATGCCGCTCTCGGCGATGAGCTGCGGGTCGTCGGGGTGCGTCGCGAGCGCCTCCGACGCGAGCCGTGCCGCACCGTCGAGATCACCCCGGCGGGCGGCAGTTTCGGCGAGTCCGACGACCTGTCGACCGTGGCTGGCAGGGTCACCGAGACCAGCATCGGCTGGACGACGCAGTTCAAGTCAGGCAACAGCGGGACCTCCGAGCTGACCTGGACCAGGCCGCCCGAGCGGCTGGTCGAGGGCGAGCCCTTCAGCCTCGAGCTGACCGGGCGCGTGACCGGCAGCGCCAGGATGTTCAGCGCCTTCCTGATCCTCGCTCCCGAGGTGCGCGGGAGCGCCGGCATCGACGTCGCGGGCAAACCCGGGACCTCGATGGGCCTCGACCTCCAGGTCGGCATCGACTACGACGACCGGCCCACCAGCCGGACGCTCAGCGGCCAGTTCGTGCCCGTCAAAGCGCTCGATCCCAGCAGCGACAACGCGACCCAGGCGATCCAGTTCTACTCCGCCCACGGCAGCGGCGTGACCTTCATCTACCAGCGCGAGTAGAGCTCCCGGGCGGTGGTAGCACCAGCCCCGGTCGCGGCTGCCTGGTGACAGCGCGACCCTCCGGGTAGACTGGAGAGGATGCAGATGTCGCGTGAAGAGCTCGACGAGTGGCTGGCCTGGGCCGACGCGGTCCGGCTCAAGCTGCGTCGCGCCACGCGGGAGCTGGCCGAGCTGGGCGAGGAGCTGTTCCGGGCGCGCGAGCAGAGCGACACCGGAGAGCGCGATGACGATCGATCTCGATGATCCTGTCGCGCTGATGCTGGCCGCGAGCGCCGCTTGCGAGAAGGCGGGGCTGGAGGTCGCCGCCTACGGTGGCCTGGCTGCCGGCGTGTATGGCGAACCTCGCGAGACCCGGGACGCAGATCTCGCGGTCACCAGCGTGCTGTCGACGCGCGAGCTGGATCTGAAGGACGCGCGCGGTGTCATCGAGAAGCGGCGGCCGCGACTCGACGAGCGGCTGCTGCGCGAGGAGCTCGAGGCGCTCGCGCGCGAGCTGCCGGACCACGCGATCCGCGTGCGGGCCGACGAGGTCCTGCGCTGACCGCGGCCGGGCTCGATGGCGGTGGTCGCGGTTTCATGCTTCGATCGGGCCATGCGGGTGACGACGAGGCTGCTGCTGGTGGGGCTGGTGGTGCTGGGCAGCGTGAGCTGTCAGAAGGCGAAGCGGGGCGGTGGCCCGACCGGCGGCGGCCCGCGCAAGGGCATCGACGCCGAGGTCGTGATCACCAAGGGGGGCGTGCCCCCGCGCGCGCCCGCAGCGTCGCGGCCGGTCGCGGTGGAGTGCTCGCGGGAGCGGCCGCCGGGCAAGCCCAGCGCCGAGCCCAACGACAACCCCGAGTGCAAGGTCGACGCTGACTGCAAGGCGGGCATCAACGGGCGCTGCAACGAGCACTATGGTGGCCACGGCTTCCAGTTCAGCGGCTGCGACTATGACCGCTGCTTCAGCGACGCCGAGTGTGGCGGTGGTGTGTGCACCTGCAGCCCGCACGGCAACTACTGCAATCCGCCCGGCAACTGTCTGGTCGACAGCGACTGCGGGCGAGGCGGCTTCTGCACGCCGACCAACGGCGAGGATCCCGAGGGCGCCTGCGGCACCGTGCAGGCCTACTTCTGCCGCACCCCGAAGGACGAGTGTGTCACCGACGAGGACTGCGCCAAGGCGGGCGCGCCCCGGAAGACCTGCACCTATGGGCGCACCATCGGCCACTGGCTGTGCATCGACAACCAGATGTGTCCGGTCGGCTGAGGCCGCGCTCAGCGCGGGGCGGCGGCCGCGCGGGCCGGGCCGAGGACGGAGCGCAGGCGCTGGTAGGAGTTCTGGGTCGGGGCGCCGTAGGAGCAGTCGCGGGCGCGCTTCTCGCCGCAGCGGGCGGCCTGGTCGCGGAAGCTGCGCGCGCCGCAGGCGGGCAGGTAGGTCATGACGTCGCTGCACAGGTAGGCGTGGTCGAGGCCGTAGACGTGGGCGACCTCCATGCCGATGGTCTCGCAGATGACGCGGGTGCGGTTGCCGAGGGTGCCCGAGAAGGCGAACACCACGGGGTCGGGGACGACGCCGCCGGCGGCGTCGTAGGGGGCCAGGCCGCCGACGCGGCGCTGGGTGATGCCGATGTCGGCGACCTTGTTGGCGAAGGCGACCAGGACGTAGCCGTCGCCGCGCGGGCGCTCGGTGGTGACCTCGACGTCGAAGGGGGCGAACAGCTTGCGCACGCAGCTGGTGAGGTCTTTCCAGGCGGCGTCCTTGCCGGTGAAGCCGCGCAGCGGGTAGCGCGGCTTGCTGGCGCCGACGATGGAGGACTGGTTCTTGCTGGAGCCGCCGTCGCCGCGCTCGACCTCGAGGGCGCCGCGGTGCAGGTAGATCACGCGCGGCGGGCGCGGCGGTGCGGCGGTGAAGACCTTGCCGAGGCGCACCATGTCGTCGCCGTCGGGCATGGCCCAGCGGTCCTCGCGCAGCCGCTTGGCGATGACCAGGCCGGCGAAGACGCCGACGGCGGCCACGCCGATGAGGATCAGCGCCCAGTAGAGGCGTCGCATGGCAGAGGTACGAGTGGTGGGGCGCTCGGATACCGGGCGGGTGGCTATACTGGCGCCGTGGCGAAGCTGCAGCGCGAGCTGGAGGTGGGAGACGTGCTGTCGTTCACGGTGCGGCGGCGGCACTTCCTGTGTCAGGTCATCGCGGTCGAGCAGCGCGGCGGGGCGCGTGTGCGCACGCACGAGGTGGTGGTGTTCGCGGGTGGGGACGGCAAGGCGCCGCGCGCGGCCGACATCGGCGGGCGGGCGATTCATGTGCTGAGGGTCGCGCCGAAGAACCAGCCGCTGTATCTGAAGATCGACGGCCCGCCACCGGCGGCGTTCCGGCGCCTGGGGCGGCGCCCGGCGGCGCTGGCGGAGGCTGCGCTGCCGCGGACGTTTCGCACCTCGCCGCGGAGTGGCGAGGACACCCTGCCGGTGTGGGCGACCTGGAGCTACGCGGTGGGGCGGCTGGCGCTGGATCTTGCCAAGCAGCCGGCGCCATACCGGTCGCGCTGGTTTCCGCGCTGGAGCGCCGTGGATGCGCGGGCACTGCGCGCCATCGACGTCATCGTGTCGCGCCTGGCCGAGACCCGCCCGGTCAGCGAGGCCGCGCTGAAGAGGGCGGTGCTGGCGCTGAACCGGCACGAGGCAGTGATCGACACGCCGGGCGCCGAGGAGCTGTCAGAGAAGCTGATCGCGCTGGCGGCGCGCGGCGGGCTGGAAGAGAAGCTGGCGGCGACGGTGGTGGATCGCCATCGCTCGTGGTGAGGCCGAGGCGCCTGGTGTCGGCGGCGCAAAGGGGATCCTGATGGCGAAGAAGGTGGAGAGGGCAGGCAGCAGGCGTCGAAGGACCAGTGCGGCGCGGCCAGGGTTCGCGCAGCAGTCCGAGATGCTCAAGCAGGGTCGCACTGCTGAGTTGCTCGAGCTGGCCGAGAGGGCGGCGGCTGCCGACCCCGAGGACCCCTGGCCTTACGACGTCAGGGCCACCGTGTTCGAGCGATTGAAGCGATACGACGATGCGGTCAGGTGCCTGCGCTGGCTGATCGCTCGAGGTCACGAATACCCTTCCAATCACTTCGGCCTCGGCATGCTGTTCGTGAAGATGGGGGACTACCGCAAGGCGGTCCGCTGCTTCTCGGAGGTCATCGCGAGCAAGGAGGACTACTTCCTGAGCGGCGCGCACTACCACCGGGCCGAGTGCTACCTGAAGCTCCGCGAGTTCCGCAGGGCGATCAGGGACTGTGACGGGATCAGCCCAGGCTGGTACGGCTTCCGGCGGACCCGGGACATGGTGCTCGAGGAGGCTCGGGCCGGGTTGGGTGGACGCAAGGCCGTCGCCGCGCTCAATCGGAGTCGCGTGCGCGGCGGCGTCGGTGTCGTCTGTTCGCTCGTCGGGGCGCCAGCGGGCAAGCGCGTGCTCGTCATGGACGATGTCATCTCGAGCACCGCACGATTTCCGCAGATCTGGAAGGCGACGTTTTCGTATACCCGCAAGGACGTCGGGCGCCGCGACCGGGTGGCACCCGCACTGGCAGAGAAGCAGCTGGCGGAGATCGGGTTGGCCCTGGTGCAGCGCCTCGAGGCGGCGGTGCCGGACAAGCCTCGTCGGAGCAGGCGCGCTACACGGAAGGGGAGATGAGGTCGCGCTGGCGGGTCAGGGGCACAGGCGCGTCTTGGTCGCGCCGGCCTTGAAGCAGAAGTCGATGAGGTCGATGTGGGGTTCGTCGGTCCACTTGGTGTCTTCGAGGCGGAGGCGCAGGCGGCAGGAGGCGTTGCGGGCGACCGGGGTGGCGGGGTCGGGGCCGGCCTGGCGCACGGGGAAGGGCTTGCCGAGGTGCAGCTCGTCGACGCGGGCGAGGTTGCCGAGGGAGATGGTCAGCTCGCGCTGGGTGTCGACACACTTGATGATGCCGCCGAGGACGAAGCGGGGTTCCAGGGCCTCGCGCAGGGTGGCGGTGAAGCTGACCTCGGTGACCGCGACGAAGCCCTTGGTGCTGGTGGGCGGCATGCGGACCTGGACCTTGGAGAAGGCGATGGGTGAGGGGCGTGGGCCAGCGGACGCCGAGGCCAGCGCCAGCGTGATGGCGACCGCGAGCACGACGGGCTGGCGCATGGGGCGATGGTACACGCGCCCGGCGATGTTGCCGATCTGTGCGCTCGAGCCGGGCCAGCCGGGCCGCTGAGCGGCCGGCCCAGCCGGAGCTGAGCGGCGTCAGGGCGACCACAGGCGCAGCACCTCGCCGGCGGCGAGATCGGCGGGGTGGTTGCCGTCACGGCGCAGGTCGGGTGGCAGCGGGTCATGGTGGTAGAGCGAGGCGCACTCGCTGGGGGCGGTCGCGTCGAGGCTGCAGGCCAGGGGCATGGTCACCAGGGCGATCCGCCCAGGGCGCAGCAGCTTGCAGCCGAACGAGCCGCCGTCGTCCCGGCAGCGGGCGTCGGCGACGTCGCCCTCGAAGGAGCCCTCACCGAGCAGCTCGTCGGGGCGGCCGGGGCGCTGCGCGAACAGGCGGTACTCGACCTCGGCGTCAGGGAAGCCGTCGCAGCTCTGGCGCGCGTCGGCGAGGATGGTCAGGGCGGCGTCGCCGATCAGCTTCACCGTGGTCCAGTCAGGGGGCGTGCAGCGCGGCCAGCCGAGGTCGTCGTCGGCGAGCTCTTGCACGGGCTCGGGCGCGGGCTCGGCGACCGTCTGCGCGGCGGCGACGGGGCGGGCGGGCGGCGCAGCGTGGTTGCGCGGAGACCGGGTGCAGCCGGCCATCATGAGTAGCGCGATGAGCCGGAGGCGTGCCGCCATGACCTGTCAACGTGGGGGCGCGCGGTTGGATTCCGAGGTCAACTGCCGAGTTGACGACCGTTCTGGAGGCGCGTCGCCCGGCGTGCGAGAGTGCGGGCGGCCGTTGCGGGAAGAGGGGAGTGACCGATGCGCGCGCTTGCTGTGGTGCTGGTGTCGTTGCTGTGCGGGCCGGGGTTCGGGTGCAAGAAGGCGGGCAAGCGCGCTGGCGCTGGTGGCGGCGGCGGCAGCGCGGCCGTGGACGCAGCAGCGGGCGCGCCGGTCGGGGTGACACCGGCGGTCGACGCGGCGGCGGCGGCGGCCGCGGCGCCTTGCGCGGGCATGTGGGCGCACAGCGATCCCGACTTCTGTCTCGCGCTGACCGGGCCGGCGTCCTACTCGATCGAGCTGCAGCGCACGCCGCGGCCGGCGGGCGTGGGCGGCTCGCAGGCGTCGCTGCAGGTGCTGGCGGATACGCAGTATGACCAGCTGCTCGAGAGCATGGCCGAGGCGGCGGGGGAGCGGGGCGCCAGGCTGGTCGAGGATGGCGAGCTGCCCGCCGGCAAGTGGATGTCGTGGATCGAGCCGCCCGCGAACGGCAGCCCGTCGCGCTTTCGCTCGGTGGTGCGCTTCGGTGGCCACGCCTACCAGTGCGAGGTCTACTGGCAGCCGCGCAGCAAGCGCGAGCCCATGCTCGACGAGCAGGGCCACGATCGCAGCGCCAACATCGAGTTCTGCAAGAGCCTGAGCGAATTGCCCGCGGGCGGCTGCCCGGCGGGGCAGTGGGCGCAGCCCGATCCCGGCTTCTGCGCGCGCAAGCCCGCGCCGCTGTCGGCCTGGTACCAGATCCACTTCCCGCAGACCTTCAAGGGCATGCACCTCAACGTCTACGAGGACGATAGCGCCCACGACGCCCAGCTCGCGCGCCTCGAGCGTGACTCCGCACCGGGCAAGGACAACGAGTTCATCGCCAAGGGTGAGCTGCCCGGGGGACAGTGGCGGCAGTGGCGCAGCCTGTACGAGGGCGAGACCCTGGAGTACCAGCTGCGCACGGTGCAGCGCCTCGGCGGCCGCACCTACGAGTGCTATGTGAAGTGGCCGCTGATCGCGCAGGGCAAGGCGGTGCCGATCGCGCTCGATGACCCGCAGCTGATCGCGGCGATCATGGCGTGCAAGTCGCTGCGCGCGCCGTAGCGCTGGCTCAGGGGCAGCTGGCGGTCAGCGACAGCGTCGTCGTCGTCGCCATGGCGAACTTCTTCACCACCAGGTTCGTGCCCATGTAGGTCACCTTGCCGCCGACGTTGGTCACGGTGATGGTGCCCGACTGGCCCCACCACTCTTCCTGGGTGGTGCCGTTGGGGTGGAAGATGGCGCGCGGCACGATCTGACCGGCGGTCAGGTTGAGCGCGTCGGCGTAGGTGTTGACCGGCTTGACGTTGTAGGTGCCGGCCGGGGGCGGGCCGCCGCCGGCCACGAACACGGTCATGCCGTTGTTGAGCGGGCAGGCCGCGCTGGCCGCGAGCTGGAAGCCGCCCTGGGCGCCCATGTCGATGCACACCGTCGACACGGCCGGGTTCGACGTGCACACAGGGTTGGGCACCAGCGTCCAGGTCGCGCTGCCGATCCCGGCGGCGTCCACCGTGGCCGTCGCGTCGACGGTGGCGGCGGCGTCGGTCGTCACCGCACCATCGGTCGTGGCGCCGCCGTCGACGCTCGGATCGGACGAGCCACCACAAGACGCAGCGCCCATGCAGACGAGCGCCACCAGCACCATCCCCCCGGAGGTCTTCATCCCACACGGTAGGCCCAGATCGGGCCGCCGCGCAAGGCTGGCGCAGTGGTCAGCCCAAGCCGGGCCCCATGAGACAGCGCGGGCACGCAGTCGCAAGCCGCCGTCGGGGCTTGCCGCGAGCGCGGCATACGCGATGCAATGCTGGCAGCAGGGAGGCACACGCATGACCGATCGAGGCGCGCTCCGGCGCTGCCTGCTGCTGGCACTGGTCCTGGTGGGCGGGTGTGGGGGCACTGATGCGGAGACGCCTGACGGGGGCGGGGGCGCGGCGGACGCCGGCGGTGATGGTGCGGCCACCGGCGATGGCGCCATGCCCGATGGCGGGGGCAGCGTCGATGCCACCCCGCCCATCGCGTCGGG
The DNA here is from genome assembly GCA_044229835.1 of Polyangia bacterium. Classification (GTDB taxonomy): domain Bacteria; phylum Myxococcota_A; class Polyangia; order Haliangiales; family JADYYK01; genus JADYYK01. The sequence continues at coordinate 7,528 of JBGASF010000095.1, forward strand.
CAGCGTGACTGACGAGGCGGGCGCCTGCCAGCGTGGCGTCGGGACGCTGGCGCGCACCACGTGCCGGCGCGCGCGCGTCGCCTGCCCAGGCGTGGCCGACATGGTGGTCGAGCTGCGCGTCACCGAGCCGCCGGCGGGAGTGCCCCGGCTGGGCACGGTGATCTTCGGCACCGGCGGTGGTGGCGGCGGCTTCTATGATCAGGATGCGACCGCGCAGGCCATGCTGGCGCGGCTGGCCGGGCGTGGGTTCCGGGTCGTGCAGCGGGCGTGGAACGGGGCGCTCGATGGCTGGTTGACAGGGCCGGGCGGGGTCGGCGCGCTGTCCTGTCGCTATGGCGCGCTGCTGGGCTGGGTGCACCAGCACCTGCACGCCGCCGGGACCGCGCTGCCCATGTGCGCCAGCGGCAACTCGGGCGGCTCGGCCGAGGTCGCGTATGCGCTGGCGCGCTGGGGCGGCGGCGAGCTGCTGGATCTGGCGGTGCCCTCGGGTGGGCCGCCGATGGGGCGCATCGATCATGGCTGTCTCGACGGCGCCGATCCGACCTGGGTGGCCGAGTGTCGCGCCCTGGTGCCGGCCGCGAGCTTCACCTGCGGGCAGGTGTCCTGCGCCTACAACGGCAGCCAGCAGATCATCGACAACGCCTACACGCCCGCGCAGCCCTGTGGTCAGGCGCTGGCGGCGCAGCGTGCGACGTTCCTGGCCGACAGCGTGCTGGCGCCGGGGGCGCTGCTGGCCTACCCGCGCACACGGGTGCACTTCGTGATGGGGGCGCAGGACTGCAGCGAGGCGGTGTCACTGGGCCTGCTGTGGCATCGCGCCATCAGCACCGACAAGCAGCTGACCATCGTCCCGGCCACGCCGCACGCGGTGTTCTCGACCAGCGCGGGTGCAGCGGCCATCGAGGACGCCATCGTGCAGGGCTGCGTGGCGCGGCACTGAGCGGCGCCCGGTCAGGGCGCTGGCGGCGGCGCTGGTGGCTGGGGCGCTGGCGGCGGCGCTGGTGGCCGGGGCTCTGGCGGCGGCGCTGGCGGCGGCGGGCCCAGGCCCTGCGGGGTGATGGTCGCGCGTGGCGCCGCGGCGGCGGGAATCAGGCGGTCGCCTGACAGTTGCAGCGGGACGCGCTCGGCCAGCAGGCGGGCCACCTCGGCGGGGCTGCGCTGCTCGAGGTGGATGTCCCACAGCTCGACCAGGCCGGCGCTGCCGACGCTGGCGACACGGGCGCCGTCGCTCTGCACGTCGAGGCCGCTGCACAGGCCGCCGTGGCCGGCGTGGTGCGCGAGCAGCTCGCCACGCACCGGATCCCACAGGTCGAGGCGACCGTCGAGGCCGCACGCCAGCAGGCGGCCGTCGGGCACGAAGGTCAGCCGGCTGTAGATCGAGGCGTGGCCGCTCAGCGTGCCGGTGAGCTCGCCGCTGGCGACGTCATAGCTGCGCTCGACCTGATCGACGCCAGCCAGCACCAGCAGCTTGCCGTCGGGGCTGAGCGCCAGCGCGGTCACGAGCTGCGGCGGGGCGAACTCGCGCAGCGCGGTGCGGCTGGCGACGTCCCACAGGCGCGCCCGACCCGGGCTGGCGGTCACCAGCTGGCGGCCGTCGCGGCTGAACTCCAGCAGCACCGCGCCGTCTCCGGCGGCGAGCTCGGCGACCTCGTGGCCCTGATCATCGAGCAGCACCACGGCGCGGCCCAGCGCCACCGCCAGCAGCTTGCCGTCGGGCGACAGCGCCAGCGCGCGGGCGCTCTCGGTCAGCGCGATGCGCCGCACCAGGGCGCCGGTGGCGGGATCCCACAGCGCGATCCCGGGCGCCTCGTCCATGAAGCCGAGCAGGCCGGCCAGGTACGGGGCGTGCGCGCCCGAGGCGAGCTGGCGGATGACCCCGACCGGCGCCAGCGTGCGCAGCTCGCGCCCGCTGGCGGTGTCCCACAGGCGCGGCGGGTTGCTGCTCTCGACCAGCTGCTGCGAGCCGGGCACGAAGCGCGCGTCGCTGCCGGCCGCGCCGTCGTGCGTCAGCAGCGTGGGCGCCGATTGCCCGAGGCGCCACAGCCGCGCGGTGCCGTCGAAGCTGCCCGACAGCAGCTGGCGCCCGTCGGGCGAGAACGCCACCGAGGTCAGCATCCCGGCGTGGCCGTCGAAGCTGGCCAGCAGCGCCCCCGAGGCGACGTCCCACAGGCGCACGGTGTGATCCCAGCTGCCGGTGGCCAGCTGGCGGCCGTCGGGGCTGAAGGCCAGCGCCTGCACGTTGTCGCGATGGCCCTCGAGCACGGCCAGGCTGCGGCCGTCGGCGACGTTCCAGATGCGCGCGCTGTGGTCCATGCCGCCGGTGGCCAGCAGGGTGCCGTCGGGCGAGAAGCTGCCCGCCAGCACCATGCCGCGGTGGCCGGTCAGCGCGCGCACCAGCTTGCCGCCGCGCTGCCACAGCCGCACCACGCCGTCGTCGGCGCCGAAGGTGGCCAGCGCGACCTGCGACCCCGCGGTCGAGCTGGACGGCGCCAGCGCTGCGCCCAGGATGGTCGGGGCGTCGAAGTCGGCCGCGCGGCCCACCGACCACAGCTCGCGCCGGGTCTCGAAGTCGAACACCGTGACGCGGGTCGAGTCCACGCCGGCCAGCAGGCGGCCATCGGGCGACAGCGCGACGTTGGTGTGGAAGTGCTCGTCGAGCTCGCCGAGCTGGCGCCGGGTGGCGAGGTCCCACAGCCGCACCGTGCGGTCCTTGCCGGCCGAGGCCAGGGTGTGACCGTCGGGCGCCAGCGCGACGTCCCAGATGGCGCCGATGTGGCCGTGCAGGACCAGCGGGTCGCCCCCGGCGGGGTCCCAGCGCCGCAGTGAACCGTCGCCCGCGCCGCTGATCAGGCGGCTGTCGGGCAGCCAGAGCACCCAGTTGACCCAGTCGCCATGGCCGCCCAGCGTGCGCGGCTCGCCCGCGGGCAGCGGCCACAGGCGCGCGGTCTGATCGTCGCCCCCGGTGGCCAGCCAGTGACCATCCGGGCTGAAGGCCAGGCGCTCGATGTTGCTGGCGTGATGGCCGAGGACGTGGCCAGCGCCGGTGGCGACGTCCCACAGCCACACCGTGCCATCGTCGGCGCCGGCCGCGACCACGCTGCCATCGGGCGAGAACGCCAGATCCGAGACCCAGGCCTGGTTGCCCTCCAGGGCGCGCACCCCGCCGCGCCCCGCCAGCGCGGCCTCCAGCACGATGAGCTCGGGGCGGTGCGCGCCGCCGCCGGCGGCCAGCAGGCGCCGATCGGGCGACAGCACCAGCCGCGTGACCACGCTGTCCTGCTGGGTCAGCTGCGCCAGCCGGTTGCCCGCGGTCGACCAGACCCGGACCGCGCCGTCGTCGCCGCCCGAGGCCAGGCGGGCATCGTCGAGCCAGCGCAGCACGCGGGTGTGGCCCTTGTGCGCGGCGAAGGTGGCCAGCACGCGCGGGGCTCCGCTCAGCGCGGCGATGCGCACCAGCCCCTCCGAGGTGCCCAGCGCCAGGTGGCGTCCATCGGGGCTGAGCGCCGCGACGTCGGCCCCCGGGGTGGCCAGCCGCGCGCGCGCGGTGCCGGCGTCGATGGCCAGCGCGCCGATCTCCTGCACCGAGCGCGGCTCCCACTCGGCCGCGCCGCTGGCGCCCAGCTCGACCAGGGCCCGCGTGGGATCCTCGGCCAGCACCGCGCGCGCGCGCATCAGGTGCACGGCCTGGCGCTGCGCCTTGGCCTCGATGCTGCGCCGCTCGGCGCGGGCGCGCTCGCGCAGCACCCCGCGCAGGCCGAGCACGCCGACCACCAGCAGCGCCAGCACCAGCACGGTGGCGACCTGGACCACGCGCTGGTGGCGCGCCACCCAGCGTCGCACCCGCGCCAGGGTGCCATAGCGGTGGGCGCTGACCAGGCCGCCGGTCTGGAAGCGGCGCAGATCCGCGCTGAGCTCGCGCGCGCTGGGGTAGCGCGCGGCGGCGTCACGCGCCATCGCCTTGTTGACCACGGCGCACAGGTCCGCGGGCGCGTCGGGGGCGACCTCCTCCAGGGGTGGTGGCGGCTCGGCGACCACGTCGGCCAGCACGTCGTCGGCGCTGGGCCCCTCGTAGGGCGCGCGCCGCGCCAGCAGGTGGTAGAGGATGGCGCCCAGGGCGTAGACGTCGGAGCTCTCGCGGGCGGGCTCGCCGCGCGCCTGCTCGGGGGACATGTAAGGAGGCGTGCCCAGCACGGCGCCGGCCACGGTGGCGTCGGCGGCCTGCGACGGCCCTGGCTGCAGGGGCAGATCGGGCTCGCTGACGTGCTTGGCCAGGCCCCAGTCGATGACCACGGTCTCGCCGAAGTCGCCGATCAGGATGTTGGACGGCTTGAGGTCGCGATGGATGACGCCCTGACCGTGGGCGTAGGCGATGGCGTCGGCGACCGCGATGAGGTGGGGCAGCAGGGCCAGGCGCTCGCTCAGCGTGTGCGCGGCCTCGAGGCGCGCGGCCAGCGGCGCGCCGGCGACCAGCTTCATGGCGTAGAAGGGCTCGCCGCTGGGCCAGCGCCCGGCCTCGTAGACCGGCACGATGGCGGGGTGCTGCAGGCGCGCGGTCAGCTCGGCCTCGCGCCGGAAGCGCGCACGCTCGGCGCCGCCGAGCAGCTCCTTGATGGCGACCTCGCGGCCCAGGCGCAGATCGCGGGCGCGCAGCACGCGCCCGATGCCGCCGCGCGCGACCTCACCCAGGAACTGGTAGTGCGCGGGATCGACCACCGGCGCCTCGGCGCGCGCGCTCTTGAGCGGCGGCCCGGCCGGGGTCGCGACCGCGGGCGCCGCGGCCACCGTCGCCGCGACGGCCTCGGCGTCAGCGCCGGACGCGGCCGCTGCGGCCGGCGCCACCGCGGCCTCGCCACGTGACGGCTCCAGCGTCAGCGTCGCCGCGGGCCCCGCCTGACCCCGTGGATCCAGCGTCAGCGTGCGTGCGCCGCCCCCCGCCTCCGGTGTCGCCCCCGGCGCGCCCTCGGCCTCGGGGTCCCGCGCACGACTCATCGCGCTGAAGTCCTAGCACGCCGGCCGCCCGCGTGGGCCCGGCAGCGAATGCTATTCGTCCCCTTCGCTGTCGCTGCCGTCCTTTGCCAGCCCCTGGGCCAGCCCGAAACGCTTGAGCAGCCGGCGCACCTGCGAGCGTGAGGTCTCCAGCGCCCGCGCCAGCGCGCTGACGTTGCCGGCGTGCTCGGTCCACAGCGCGGTCATGCGCTCCTGCGTGATGGGCTGCTTGCCGGCGTCGGCGCCGTCGCCGGCGTCGCCCGCTGGCGACTGCGGCCGCGCCGCGCGCACCGCCTCGGGCAGGTGTGACAGCTGGATCTCGCCGCCCGCCGCCAGCGCGGTGGCCGAGCGCAGGGCCTGCTCCAGCTCGCGCACGTTGAGCGGCCAGTGGTAGCTCATCAGGGCGCGCGCCGCGGCGCGCTCCAGCCGGATGCCGCCCTGTGGCGCCACCCGCGCCAGCAGCTCGCCGACCAGGCGACCCAGGTCCTCGCGCCGCTCGCGCAGCGGGGGCAGCGTCAGCGAGAAGCCCGCCAGCCGCGCCAGGAGGTCGTTCCTGAACTTGCCCTCGGCGACCCGCGCGCGCAGATCGGCGTGGCTGGCCGCCAGCACGCGCACATCGACCTTGATGGCGCGGGTGTCACCCACCGGCGTGACCTCGCGCTCCTGCAGCACGCGCAGCAGCACGGTCTGCAGCGCCTCGGGCAGATCCGCGATCTCGTCGAGCAGCAGGGTGCCGCCCTCGGCCGCGCGCAAGAGGCCCGGTCGGTCCTCGGTGGCCCCCGAGAAGGCGCCCTTCTTGACCCCGAACAGCTCGCTGGCGATCAGCGTCGCCGGCAGCGCCGCGCAGTTGACCGCGATGAACTGGCCACGCCGCCCCGACGCGGTGTGCACCGCGCGCGCGACGACCTCCTTGCCGGTGCCGGTCTCGCCGCCGATGAGCACCGACAGATCGGTGCGCGCGATGCGCCCGAGGCCGGCCAGCTCGTGCGCCAGCGCGAAGTTCAGCGAGCTCAGCCCGCCCGGCCCCGGCGTCGGCGACAGCGCCTGCGACAGCCCGCCCGGCGCCACCTCGCGATCGCGCCACAGGAAGCAGGTCCCGCCGGCCTCGATGAGGTCGCCATCGGTCAGCGTCGCGGTGGGCGTGCGCTCGCCGTTGAGCAGGGTGCCATTCTTCGACCCGGCGTCGCGCAGCTGCCAGCGCGCGCCCTCGCGCACCAGCTCGAAGTGGCGGCTCGACATCCAGGGATCGCCGAGCAGCATGCGCAGCGTGGGCACCGCGGCGCTGCGGTCGCGCTCCGAGCTGGTGGTGTCGCCGCGGCCCACGATGACGTGGTCGAGGCCCTCGAGGACATGCTTGACCGAGGGTCCTGGTCGCGCGAGCTCCAGCGCGACGACCAGGCTCGACAGCACCGTGATGCCGCGATCACCTTCGTCAGTCGATACGTAGGAGAGAGTCGTCGCCGGCGCCACCGCTGGTCATCTTACCGAAATCCGCGCCATCCGCCACAGAGGGGCTACACGCGGAGCAGATCTTGCCGCCCTTCGAGCAGCAGGTCGAGCCACTGGTTCGACAGCTTCTCGGCCACGCTGCTCTGGCGCAGACGCTGCGCCAGGTGGGCGAAGTCGACCTGATCCAGCGGCTGATCCTGGTTGAAGCACGAGAACACCACGCCCTTCTCGGCGCCGGTCTCGGGGTCGACGTGCTTCTGCAGACACTGCGCGCAGACCTCCTTCATCATGCACTGCATCGGCGAGTTGATGCTGCCGATGGCGTGGTGCCCGGGCTTGAGGTGCGGCTGCAGCAGGCCCCCGGTGCGTCGCGCCACGCGCACCGCGTTCATCATGCGGTCCGACCCGATGGCGATGATGCGATCGAAGTCGTGCGGCTTGCACAGCGGCTGCCCCAGCTTGCCCTCGGCATAGGCCGCGATGGCCTGCACGATGTTGCCCACGAAGCTGCGATCCTGCGGGCGCCTGGCCGCGATGGGCGCGCTGGGCGGATCGACCGCCCAGATGACCTGGTCGGTGGCCGCCTCGATCTCGTCCTGCTTGAACAGATCCTGGGCCCGCTTGTAGCCGGCGAAGTAGATCACCTTCGACCCCGCCGCCTTCAGCGCGCGCGCGATCGAGAACAGCACGGCGTTGCCCAGGCCGCCGCCCGCCAGCAGCACGGTCTCGCCGCTCGGGATCTCGGTCGGCGCCCCGGTCGGGCCCATCACCACCACCGGCTCATCGGGCTTCAGGGCCGCACACAGCCGCGACGACACGCCCATCTCCAGCACGATCATCGACAGCAGGCCGCGCGCGGGATCGACCCAGGCCCCGGTGAGGGCCAGCCCCTCCATGGTCAGGCGGGTGGGCTGCTCGGCGACCGCCAGCGTGGGCGCCAGGGTCTCGAAGTTCTGCAGCCGGTAGAACTGCCCGGGCTGGAAGCGCCGCGCCGCCGCCGGCGCGCGCACGATGACCTCGACGATGGTCGGGGTCAGGCGCTTGACGTCGACCACCACGGCGCGCCAGTCGTCGTCCAGCTTGCTCCACAGCGCGCCCGGCCACGGCCGCGGCGCCCCCGCCTCGGTCTCGCTGGCGGCCCGCGCGACGTCGTGCGCGAACAGCGCCGCCACGTGGCGGAAGCCATGCTTGGCCGAGGCCATGGCCTTGACCACGTTGCCCTCGTACACCGGGTGGTTGTCACCGTAGTAGGTCACGGTGCGGCCATCCGACAGGTACGACGTGAAGAAGGCCTCGCGATCGCCCGCCGCTGCCGGCGTCAGCACGACCTTGTCGCCTTCACGCGCCGCGCGGTGGCCGGTGAAGAAGCTGCCCGACATCGCGAACGTCTTCGGACGCTCCTTCTCGTAGATGGTGTTCGGGTGGGTGCCCGCGGCGACCAGGACGGCGCGCGCCGGCAGCTCCAGCGTGGTGCCCGCCGAGCGCCACTTGCCGGGCGACACCTCGGCCTGCTGCTCGAAGCGCACCGCGCGCACGTGGCCGCGCTCGTCGGCGACGGCCTCGACGGGCGACACGCACTCGACGTACTCGATGCCCTCCTCCAGCGCCTTGACGACCTCCTCGTGGTTGAGGCGGTACGCCGGCGAGTCCTGCAGCGTCTTGCGGTACACCATCTTGACGCCGCCCCACTTGCGCACCAGCCCGACCAGGTCGGGCGCGCGGCCCTCGACCCGCGCGCGCTTGCGCTCCTCGGCGAGCTCGCGACCGTGCGCCAGCAGCCGGTCGAGCACCGCGCGCTCTTCCTCGTCATAGCGGGCGCGCACCGCGGCCTCGCCGTGCGCCAGGACCAGCGCCTGGTAGCGCGCCAGCGTCTTCTCGACCTGCACCGGGTAGTAGGCCAGAAGCTCGGTCGCGGTGTCGATGCCGGTCAGGCCGCCGCCGATGACCAGCGCGGGCAGCTCGATCTGGAGGTTGGCCAGCGAGTCGCGCTTGAAGGCGCCGGTCAGCTGCAGCGCCATCAGGAAGTCGGACGCCTTGCGGATGCCGCGGATGAGGTTGTTCTTCATCGGGATCAGCGTCGGCCGCCCGGCCCCGGTGGCCAGCGCGACGTGGTCGAAGCCCAGCTCCCAGGCGTCCTCCAGCGTGACGGTGCCGCCGAAGCGCACCCCGCCGTAGAGGCGGAAGGCGTCGCGCCGCATCAGCGTCAGGTAGATCATGGCCAGGAAGTTCTTGTCCCAGCGCACCGTGATGCCGTACTCGGCCACGCCGCCGAAGCCAGCCAGGATGCGCCGGTCCAGCCGCTCGATCATGGCGCGGTAGTCGCGGATGGCGCGCGGCGGCTTGCCGTCGCGCCCGGTCAGGTCGTCGGGCAGCGGCTCGACCTTGAGGCCATCGACGCCGGCGACCGCGAAGCCCTCGTTCATCAGGTGGTGCGCCAGGGTGTAGCCGGCCGGGCCCATGCCGACCACCAGCACGTTGCGGCCGTTGTAGCCCAGCGCGTGCGGGCGCTGGAGATCCAGCGGATTCCAGCGCGTCAGCAGGCCATAGATCTCGAAGCCCCAGGGCAGCTCGAGGACGACGTCGGTCAGCACGCCGGTCTCGGCCTGCGGGATGTTGACCGGCTCCTGCTTCTGGAAGACGCACGACTTCATGCAGTCGTTGCAGATGCGGTGGCCGGTGCCCGGCGCCATCGGGTTGTCGACCAGCACCATGGCCAGCGCGCCGATGCCGAAGCCGCCGGCCTTGATGGCGTGCATCTCGCTGATCTTCTCGTCGAGCGGACAGCCCTCCAGCGGCACGCCCAGCGGGTTCGGCTTGATGCTGCCGTCCTTGGCGCGCAGCCCCTTGGAGCAGGAGTCCTTGTCGACGTCGTGGCACAGCAGGCAGTAGTGCACCTCGCTCATCACGTTGCGGCGGTCGTAGCGCGCGTCGGTCAGCTCGAAGCCGTCGCGCGCGCGGCGCGTCTCCAGCGGGCCGTCGAACAGCGTGGGCAGCGCGGCGTCGGGCCGGCGCAGCTTGACCAGCTGCTGGTAGTCCAGCGCCTCGGGGTGGCGGAACAGCGCGCTGCGCGCCGCCGCGGGGCGCCGGTGCTCGACCACGTTGCGCGCCCGGGCCCAGCGCTCGCAGGTCGCCAGCAGGGTGGCCACGACCTCGCGGCCATTGCCGCCGGGGGCCCAGGCCTCGACCACGCGCGCCTCCAGCTCGCGGATGGCCTCGGGCAGCGCGGTGGCCTTGCCCTTGCGAACGAGGTCGTGCGCGGCCTCGATGTCGAGCAGGTCGGCGATGGCCAGCGCGGTGGCGCGATCGGCGTCGACCGCGGCGACCTGGTCGTGATCGGGGCGCACGGCGCGGCAGATGCGGTGGACCTCGCGCGCCAGCGCGGCGGCGTCGGCGCCGGGCTCGGCGGCGACCTTGAGCGCGCGGCGCTGCAGGAAGTCCTTCTTGACCCGGAACACCACGGCCTCGCCGGCGACCACGGCGTGCTGCGCGGCCAGCTCGGCCTCGACCCCGAACAGCCGCGCCACGAAGGCGTCGACGTGCCGGGCCAGCCGGATCATCAGCTCGGAGCGGACCGCGCCGGCCTTGGCGTCGGTCGGCCAGGCCGGGCTCTTGCGGGCCACGGCGACCTCGGCGGCCAGCGCGGGGTCGGCGGCGAGCAGCGCGCCGTCGAAGGCGACACTGAGGGCGGCGAGACGCTCGGGGCGGTACAGATCGGAGTAGCGAAACCCAGGGAGTCCGAGCTCGAAGTCGCGCTCGGCGTCCTCACCCGGGGTGTAGTTTTGCGGTGCCATCGCCATTGGCCCGGTAAACTAGACGATCAGTTGGCCGAGATCGAGCGTCCCGATACACTGACGGCGTGAAGCGGCCCATCGCGGCGATCCTGCTGGCCCTGCTGGCAGCCGGCTTGATCGGGTTTGCCGTCAACCAGCAGCGCTGGTTCGTGGTGTCCCGCGGCGAGGTCACGGTGTCGCTTGGCCTCGGCAGCCTGCGCTCGTGCGCGCGCGACCTCGACGTCAGCACCGAGCCGGTCTGCGTCGACATCAACTACGTCAACCCCGGGCCCAGCGAGCAGGGCCACTTCTTCGAGATGCCGGGCGCCTATCGCGTCCTGGGGCCCGGGATCTACTGGGGTGGCATGGCCGCCGCCGCGCTGCTGGCGCTGGCCGGGGTGCTGGCCGGCATGGGGCTGGTCATGGGGCGCGTGATCACGCCGCCGCGACTGGCGCTGCTGGCCAGCGCGGCGCTGCTGGGTGCCATCGTCGCCTTCGCCATGTTGACCCGCATGCCCGAGAACGCCGCCCTCGGGGCCCGGCTGGGGGCGGCCGGCGCCGCGGCGGGCATCCTGGCCGCGGTGCTGCTGGGGCGCTGGCACACCTACGGCGCCATGCAGGCCGTCGGCGGCGCGCGCGCCGACATCGACCGCTGGGACGAGGGCCGCGGCAAGAAGCGCCCCGAGCTGGCCAAGAGCCTGGAGAACGCCAGCCTGAAGGTCGGCAGCGCCCCGCAGCGCGTCGGGGTCGGCGACGCCGGCACCTGCCGCCAGTGCGGCTCGCGCACCCACCTGATGGAGGACGGTCGCCCCTACTGCGACCTGTGCCAGAAGTTCGTCTGAGAGGACCGATCCGGATAGCAGGACTGTCGGGTCACGCGCGTTGGGCGCGCTCTCGACAGCCTGCTAGAAGCGGCCCGCGATGCTGAAGCTGCCGCCGCCGGGCAGCGGGGCCAGCGTGACGCCGACGTCGCGGCGGGTGCGCTTGCGGGTGAACAGGTAGACCCCGGCGCCGACGAGGACCGCGCCGACGCCGGTGCTGACCGCGCCGGGCAGCAGGGTGTCGTTGAGCTCGGGGCACTCGCCGCCGCCGTCGCAGGTGCCGTCGCCGTCGATTGACAGCATGTAAATACCCGCGCCCACCGCGACCACCCCGAGGCCGATGGCGGCCAGGCTGAGCACCTTGTAGGGGCGGTAGCGGCCAGGCGGCGGTGGCGGCGGCGCGCGCTCCAGCGCGACCTCCAGCTCGTTGACGCCGCCGCGGCTGACCTCGATGGTGCGCGTGGCCGGCCTGTAGCCGCCGTAGCGCAGCGTGACCTCGTGGCGGCCCGCGGGCAGGTCGGCCGACAGCATGGTGGTGCCGGTGTCGACGCCGTCGATGGTGACGCTGGCGCCGGGCGGCTCCGACTTGATGGTGACGCGGAAGACGGCGTCGGCGGCGCTGGCCTGCTCGGCGGCGCGCTGCTTGAGCGCCACCGCGGCGTCGGACAGCTTGGAGTTCAGCTCGCCCAGCGAGCAGACCTCGCAGCCCTGCTCGATGCGCGCCACCGCGCCGCCCGACCCGGCGGTCGGGGTCAGGAGCTCGAGCTCGATGTTGTAGGCCGCGCCCGCCGCGGTGATGCGCGCGCGCACGAACAGCCGGGTGTCCCCCAGCATGACCGCCAGGGTCTCCAGGCAGGTCGGCGTGGTGCAGTTGGCGAGCTCGGGCGCGGTGCCCAGGGCCTCCTTCAGCTTCTCGGGCGGCACCACGGTCCAGCCCGCCGCATACAGGCCACCGCCGAGGCTGGCGGCCAGCGACTTCTTGAGCTCGCGCGGGGCGTCACCGCTGATAGTGACGTCGAGCACGACTACGCGCGGCCGGACCTCGTCGGCGCGTGCGGCGCGGGCACCCAGCAGCAGCCCGAGCACCACGCCAAGGCCCAGCATCGACTTCCCACGAGGACACAGCGTCATGCGCGTCCGCATGAAATCATGCGCGGCCACACCAGGCAAGCTCCCATGTCGGCCGCGGCGCGCACGCCGGGCCGCGCGACATGATTGTTACAGCAGCCCCTCGATGGCCCGCTGCAGCGCGCGCGCCCCCAGCGGTCCGCGCGCCGCGCTGCGCACGCGCCCACGGCGATCGATCAGCACCGTGGTCGGCACCACGTCCAGCCGCCCGAACGCCGTCTCGCCGCGGCGCACCAGCGGGCTGGCCAGCGCCACCGGGTAGTCGATCCCGACCGCGGTCACGAACGGGCCCACCAGCGCCGCGCTCTCGGGCGGATCCAGCGCGATCCCGACCAGCTGCACCCGGTCGCCGTACGTCGCGCGCGCCTTCTTGAGCAGCGCGACGTCGGCCTCGGCCGCCAGCGACCAGGTCGCGAAGAACTGCACCACCACGACCTTGCCGCGAAACGCCGCGAAATCCAGGGGCTCGCCGTCCCCCAGCCGGGGCATCAACAGCCCGACCACGTCCGCCTCCGTACCGGCGCCCGTGCCCGCGCCCGCGCCCGTGCCCGTGCCCCCGCAGCCCACGCCCACGCCCACGCCCACCAGCGCCAGCGCCAGCACTCCCACCACCCTGAGCAAACTGGCGTGCACCGCGCGCAGTATACTGCACACTTTCCGCCCTTCTCATCCCGACACCCTCATCCCCCATCCTCCTCAATTCCGAAGCGCAGGCCACCGTCATGCCGTCCTCCCCCTCCTCGCCCTCCTTCACCAGCTCCGCCACCACCTCCGCCGCGTCGCCGCTGCCGCACAAGTCGCTGCTCGACCTCGGCTGGCCGCACCTCGTCGAGGCCCTGGCCGCGCGCTGCCACACCACCCGCGGCGCCGCCGCCGCCCGCGCCATCGCCCCGCTCGAGCTCGCCGCCGCGCAGGCCCGCATCGCCGAGATCGCCGAGGCGCGCGCCCTGCACGCCAGCAACGCCGCGCCCCCCTTCGGCGGCATCGAGGACATCCACGAGGCGCTCGACCGCGCCGAGCGCGCCGGCACCCTGGCCCCCGAGCAGCTGGTCGCCGTCGGCCGCACCACCGCCGGTCAGGCCCGCCTGCGCCGCCACCTGCACAGCTGGGTCGACCTGTGCCCGCGCCTGTTCGCGCACGCCGATCCCATCCAGGAGCTGTCGCACGTCTCCGGCCCGCTGGCCGACTCGTTCGACGAGGCCGGCCGCCTGGTCGATCACGCCAGCGCCGCCCTGGGCCCGCTGCGCCGCAAGCTGGCCGGCCTGCACGAGGACCTGAAGCGCCGCGTGCGCCAGCTGATCGAAGGGCCCGAGCTCGCCGACGTCCTGCAGGACACCTTCTATACCCAGCGCGAGGACCGCTACGTGGTCCCCATCCGCGCCGACGCGCACCGGCGCGTGAAGGGGATCGTGCACGGCACCTCGGGCTCGGGCGCCACCATCTTCGTCGAGCCCGAGGAGATCGTCGATCTCAACAACCGCCTCAAGCTGTGCGAGGGCGAGGTCCACGACGAGGAGGAGCGCATCCTCACCCAGCTGACCGCCTACGTGCGCGAGGAGGCCCCCGCCATCCGCGCCGGCCTGCTCATCGCCACCCGCCTCGACCTCATCGATGGCGCGGCCCGGCTGGCCGACACCCTGGACGCCAGCGCCCCCGTGCTGGCCCCCGGCGCGCCGCTCCAGCTCGCCCGCGCGCGCCACCCGCTGATGGTCCTCGCTGGCACCGCCTGCGTGCCCAACGATCTCACCCTGGCGCCCGGCCAGAGCCTCATCATCAGTGGCCCCAACGCCGGCGGCAAGACCGTGGCCTTGAAGACCGTCGGCCTGGTGTGTCTGCTGGCGCGCCACGGCCTGCACGTGCCCTGCGATCCCGAGACCGGGGTGCCCTTCGTGCGCACCGTGCTGACCGACATGGGCGACGATCAGAGCATCGAGCGCAACCTGTCGACCTTCAGCGCGCACATCACGCACCTGTGCGAGTTCTTCGCCGAGGCCGACGCCGACACCCTCATCCTCATCGACGAGATCGCCGCCGGCACCGACCCCGAGCAGGGCGCCGCGCTGGCGCAGGCCGTGCTCGAGGGGCTGGCCACCCGCGGCGCGCGTGTCCTGGTCACCACGCACTACGAGCGCCTCAAGACCATGGCGCCGCGCGACGACCGCTTCGTCAACGCCTCGGTCGGCTTCGATCTGGCGACGCTGACGCCGACCTTCGAGCTACACGTCGGCCTGCCCGGCTCGTCGGGCGCGCTGTCGGTGGCGCGCCGGCTCGGCCTCGACGGCGCGGTGTGCGCGCGCGCCGAGGAGCTGCTGGGCAGCGCCGGCCGCGACATCGAGGCGCTGCTGGCCTCGGTCGAGGCCGAGCGCAAGCGGCTCGCGGACGCCACCGCCGAGTTCGAGCGCACCCAGGTCGCCGCCAGCGCCGCGCGCCACGAGGCCGAGGCCCAGGCCCGCCTCGCCGTCGAGCGCGCCCGTGCCGCCAAGAAGGGCGCCCATGACGAGGCCGTGCACGCGCTGCGCGCCGCCCGCGCCGAGCTCGACGCCGCACAGAAGGACCTGCGCCGCAGCAAGGCCCCCGACGCCGCCGCCATCGCCGCCGCCGAGGCGCGCGTTGATCGCGCTGCACGCCAGATCATGTCCCGCGCGCCCGATCCGCCCGCCCCGCGCGGCCGCCCCCCGCGCGACGGCGAGCTGGTGGCCGGCCTCGCCGTCGTCGTCGCCCGCCTCGGCGACGGTATCCTGCTCGGCCCACCCGAGCGCGGCAAGCTCGCGGTGCGCATCGGCACCATGCGCTCCACCGTCGACGTCGCCGACGTCCGCGTCCTCGACGACCGCGCCGGCAAGGACGCCGAGCGCGCCGCCCCGCCCCCACGCCCACCGCGCAGCCCCGGCGCGCTGCCCGACCCCGCCTCCGAGGCCGCCGAATCGACCTACGCCCGCACCGTCGACGGCACCCTCGACCTGCGCGGCGAGCGCGTCGATGCCGCCTTCGACCGCATCGACAAGTTCATCGACGACTCCCTCCTGGCCAGCCGCGAGGTCATCTGCCTCCTGCACGGCCACGGCACCGGCGCCCTGCGCGCCGCCGTGCGCGAACACTGCAACGCCCACCCCATGGTCGCCAAGCTCCGCCCCGGCACCCCCCCCGAAGGCGGCGACGGCGTCACCCTGGTCTGGCTCGGCTAGTCCCCGCCTCCGCCATTCCCCGACCAGTCCCGGCCAAGCCCCTCCGTCTCCGTCATTCCCCGCTGCCTGTGACCTGTGACCTGTGGCCTGTGGCCTGTGGCCTGTCTGTCCGGCTCCGCCGCCTGTCTGTCCGGCCCCTACGAAAACCTCGGCAACATCGCCGTCCCCAGCTGCATCGCCAGCCCCACATCCCCGCTCAGCTTCACCTTGCCCGTGAAAAACGCCTGCGGCGGCGACAGCGTCCGCGCCAGCATCCCGGCATACGACTCGGCATCCACCGAGATGGTCGCGCTCGCCGGCGTCACCACCGGCTGCGGCCCCAGCTTGACCGTCAGCGACCAGGTCCGCCCGTTGTAGCCGGTGACCTCGAAGCGGATCGTCCCCTTGACCGTCTTCAGCACCTGCCGCGACGACGGATCCAGGAACAGGATGTCCATCGGCGAGGCCTGCGGCGGCGCCAGGTCGACCGCGCCGGTCTCGCCGACCGCGATGGCCTTCCAGTCGGCCACCGTCTGCATCACCGTGACCTCGGGCTCGGCGGCGCCGCCGCCGGGGACCACGCCCAGCTTGCCGCCGCGCAGCTCGAGGTCCCACTTGCCCCCGGCCTCGCCCTCCAGCGCGACCCGGATGGTCAGGTCGATGGCCCCGCCACCCGCGGCCGAGCTGCCCGCGCTGCCGAACGCGGTGGCGAACTCGGCGGGCAGCCACTCGGCGAAGAAGGCGGCGGGGGTGATGTCCTTGGGCGGGCGATTCACGGCCATTTTCGGCTCCTTTTTGCGTTCTCTGTCGCTGGCCGATCGCCAATGACCGGCCGGTCACTACGCAGTTTCGACGACCTCGCGCGCCGCGTCAATGGCGGACCGCGCAGCGCCCGGGGTATCATCGCGCGCAGGGGGTCATCTCATGGCCACGTCCGATGACGACGATGTCGCACTGGCAGCAGTCGAACGACGTCGCGAGCCACGCGGGCTGTTCCCGGGCCTCGCTCTGGTCATCGCCAGCAAGAGCTATCCGGTGATCGAGGCCAGCCGGCGCGGCTTCTTCCTCGAGGTCCACGACCCCGAGACCATGGCGCTCGGCAAGAGCCACCCTGCCACGCTCGCCTACAAGGAGCAGCGCCTGCACATCTCGATCGAGATCGTGCGCAAGGAGATCGATCCGCGGCGCGGCGTCGCGGTGCGCATCGTGTCGGCCACCCGCGACACCGACGAGGAGCTGCGCAAGCTGCTCGCCGTCGCCGAGGTCCCGCCCGAATAGGAAAACCACCGGGCAGCACTCCTCGAAGCTGCGCTTCGGGGGGGCTGGTAAGCTCCCGGCATGCCCCGCCTGCGCCCCGGCGCGTCGTCCACACGCTTCCTGCTCGCCCTGCCGCCCCTGCTGCTGGCCGCCCTGGCGGCCCCCGCGACCGCCCAGCTGGGCGAGCCAGCGACCCGCGGCCTTGACACTCCGTCAACACCCATCGCCGGCGATTTCGACGCTTTTGCGCTGACCGACAACCCCGGCGGGCTGGCCACCCTGCAGGGCTACAGCCTGACCGCGCTGTACCAGGACACCGACACCACCGGCGATGCCCGCCGTGGTGGCGGCGGCGCCGGCCTGTACTTCGCCAAGCCGATCACGCTGCCCTTCCTGACCAAGCTGTCCTACGGCGCCGCGCTGGAGTACCTGCGCACCCCGGCCGCCTTCGAGCCGCGCTACGACCAGGCCGTCAAGCTGACCCTGGGCGGCGCCTACCAGCTGGCCCCCGACGTCGGCCTCGGCTTCGCGCTGGGCTACTTCTTCGCCGATCAGGCCCTGGCCCTCGACGGCGAGCTCAGCCTCGACGTCGGCCTCACCATCCGCACGGGGCGCTACCTCGCGCTCGGCCTCGCGGTGCACGACGTCACCACGCCGGTGATCGACGGCGTGCCCGCGCAGCGCCGCTGGGACGGCGAGCTGACCATCCGCCCCACCGGCACCTCGCGCCTCGAGCTCGGCGTCGGCCTCGGCCTCGCCGAACGCCGTGGCGAGGCCGAGCCGCGCGCGCGCATCGCCTTCGCCCCCATCGCGGGCGCCACCGTACGCGCCGACGTCGCCTACGCCCCCTTCAACACGCTGGCCGGCCGCGACGCCGAGCTGCGCGCCACCGCCGGCCTCGAGCTCAGCTTCGGCCGCAGCGCCGCCGGCTTCTCGTCCCTGTTCGGCGACGGCCCCGATGGCGCCGGCTACCACGGCAGCGCCGGCTGGGTGCGCCTGTCGGCCGAGAACTACCCGTCCGTCCTGCCCAGCGGCCCGCGCGTCGAGAAGCTGGTGCTCGAGGGCAGCTGCGGCGGCGGCCGGCGCTTCGTGCGCATCCTGGCCTGGATGCGCCGCATGGAGCGCGACCCCGACCTGCGCGGCATCATCGTGCAGCTCGACTCGCTGGCGCTGGGCTGGGGCCAGCTCTCCGAGCTGCGCGCCGCCATCACCCGCCTGCGCGCGGCCAAGAAGCGCGTCATCGCCTACATGGTCGCGGGCTCGACACGCGACTACTACGTCGCCGCCGCCGCCGAGCGCATCCTGCTCGATCCCTCGGGCGGCATCCGCATGGTCGGCCTGACCTCGACCCTGATGTTCTACAAGGGCACCTTCGACAAGCTCGACGTGCAGGCCGACTTCATCAAGATCCGCGAGTTCAAGTCGGCGCCCGAGGCCTTCACCCGCACCGGCTCGACCGACAAGGCGCTCGAGGTCAGGAACGCCATCTTCGACGGCGTCTACGGCGCGCTGACCACCGACCTGGCCAAGGACCGCGGGCTCGCCGTCGCCGACGTCAAGGGCCTCATCGATCGCGGCCCCTACACCCCGCCCGAGGCGCTCAAGGCCAAGCTGGTCGACGCCGTGGTCGCCGAGCCCGAGGCCGAGGTCGCCAAGCTGCTGGGCCGCTACTACCCCATCCGCACCGCCGATCCGGTGACCCCGCAGCGCAAGCAGTGGCGCTACCCGGCCATCGCCATCATCAACATCGACGGCGACATCGTCGACGGCAAGTCGACCACGCTGCCCATCATCGGCCGCGCCCTGGTCGGCGGCGACACCATCGCGCAGTCGATCGCCTGGGCGCGCGGCAACCCGCACATCGGCGCCATCGTGCTGCGCATCGACTCCCCCGGCGGCAGCGCGCTGGCGTCCGACGTGATGGCGCGCGAGGTCGAGCTGACCCGCGGCAAGAAGCCCGTCATCTGCTCGTTCGGCGACATCGCCGCCAGCGGCGGCTACTACGTGGCCGCGCCGTGCGACCGCATCTTCGCGATGCCGACGACGATCACGGGCTCGATCGGCATCTTCACCGGCAAGTTCGACCTCTCCGGCCTGGCGCGCCGCATCGGCATCAGCCTGGAGACCATGAACCGCGGCGCCCACGCCGACATGGAGTCGCTGTTCCGCCCCTACAGCGCCGACGAGCGCGCCGCCATCCTGCACAAGCTGTACTACTACTACAACCGCTTCCTGGCCGTGGTCGCGCGCGGCCGCGGCCGCACCATGGCGCAGGTCCACGAGGTCGCCCGCGGCCGGGTCTGGACCGGCACCCAGGCCATGGAGCAGCACCTCATCGACGAGTACGGCAGCGCCGCCGACGCCATCATGTACGCCAAGGGCAAGGCCGGCATCCCGCTGACCACGCCGACCGAGCTGGTCATGCTGCCGGCGCAGGATCGCGGCCTGCTCTCGCAGCTGCTCGGCCTGTTCACCCAGGGCGACGCCCTCGCCCTGGACGACGCCGCGCCCGCCGACCCCGCGCTGGAGGGCGCCCTGACCCGCGCCCTCCTCGGCACCCCCGGCCTGTCGAACCTGCTCAGCACCGCGCCGATCGCCCTGCTCACCGCCCCCAGCACCCCGCAAGCCCGCCTCGACCTCGACGTCAGCCCCTGACCGATGACACTCGCCGCCCCCCGCCCGATGAACGCCGTGCGACGCCTCGCGCTGCTGCTGGTGCTGAAGCAGGAACAGCAGCGGACGGGCCGACCGGCGACGCCGAGCCTGCTGGTCGCACCGGCCTCGCTGCTCGCGAACTGGGCCGCGGAGGCGCAGCGCTTCGCGCCGGATCTCAGGGTCCTGCTCGCGCATCCGTCGGCACTGCCCGCGTCCACGCTGCGCAGTCTCGACGCGGAGTCGTTCGGCGACGTCGACCTCGTCGAGATCAACGAGGCCTTCGCCGCGCAGGCGCTGGGCTGCGTGCGCGACCTGGAGATCGACCAGGCGCGGCTGAACGTGAACGGCGGCGCCATCGCGCTGGGCCACCCGCTGGGCTCGTCGGGGGCGCGCATCGTGGCCACGCTGGTGTACGAGCTGCGCCGGCGCGGGGCCCGGCGCGGCCTGGCCACCATGTGCATCGGCGTCGGTCAGGGCATCGCGGGGCTGTTCGAGCGCTGAAGCACGCGCCCCAGGCCCACGCAGCCGAGCACCATCCCGACCGCGGCGCCGGCCAGCACCAGCCAGGGCAGCGCCGGCCCGCCACCCAGCGTGGGTGCCGGCGCCAGCACGGCGCGCTCGGGCAGCAGGTAGAAGGTGGCGTTGTACAGCGCGTGGGTCGCCATCGGCAGCGCCAGCCCGCCCGAGCGGCGCGCCAGGATGGCGTTGCCGAGACCGAGCAGGAACAGGATCCCGCCCGCGCGCAGGCTCATGTGCGCGACCGCGAACAGCAGCGCGGTCAGCACGGCGCCCGCGGCCACGCCATAGCGTCGCGCCAGCCCGCCGCGCAGCGCGCCGCGGAACACCATCTCCTCGATCAGCGGCGCCATCACGATGGTGGCCACCATGGTCAGCACGCGCGCGACCTCTGCGTCGGGGAAGAAGACGAACTTGTACAGCGCCAGCTCCTTGGCGCTGCGCGGCAAGAGGTGCAGCAGCAGCGCCTCGGCGTCGGCGGCCAGGATCGACGCGCACGGCGCCACCAGCAGCGCCAGCCCCAGCCACGACGGGCGCAGCGGCCCGATCCAGCTGGCGATGGGGCGCGGATCCTCGGCCCGCGTGGTGAAGCGGACCGCCGCCAGCGCCAGCGCACCGCCGACCAGCTGCCCGGCCAGCAGGCGCAGCGCGCCGGGCACCGCGGGCACGTCGAAGGCGTCGCGCACCTTGACGCCGTCGAGCCGCAGCAGCGCATACAACGCGATCTCCACCACCAGCTGGCCGATGACGAAGGCCGCCAGCACGAACGGCCCCACCAGCCAGCTGACCCCACGCAGCGGCGGCTCGTCGCCGGGGCGGCCGGGCGCGCCAGGCGGGCCAGACGGGCCAGGCGCCTGCGTGCTCTCGGGTGCGGCGACGGGGGCGGACACGCCGCGAGTCTAGCCGTCGCGGCGGCGACGCACGAGCCAGAAACCCGCCAGCGCCAGCATGACCACGGCCGCCAGCGGCCCGGCGCCCGGCCTGCCGCGCGCCCCGGTGCGACAGCCACAGCCGCCGTCGTCGTCGCTGCCGGCGGTGCCGCCGTCGCCGCTGCCAGCGTCGCCACCCGCGCCACCGCCGTCGCCGGCGCTCGTGCCGGCATCGGCCGGCAGCATGTCGACCACCTGCACGGTCAGCTCGCGGGCATCGTCGCGCGCGGTGCGGTCACCCGGCAGCGCCGCGGTCAGCTCGGCGCGCACGGTGTACGTCCCCAGCGGCAGCGCCGACGTCGCCAGCGCATAGGTCTTCACCAGCATGGCCCCGTCGGCGATCGCGACGCGCTCCTGCGGCGCCAGCGCGCCGGTCAGCCCGCTCGTCGGCTCGACCCACGGGGTATCCAGCCGCACCGTCGCCGCGGTCTTGCCGCGGTTGTCGACCACGACCTCGAACATCACGGTGCTGCCCTTCAGCACCATCACGGTGCCCTCGACGCCGTTGCCCACCAGGCGCGACACCCGCACGTCGGGCACCACGTCATCCATCCACTTCTTGACCAGGCCGGCGCTGTGCAAGATGGCCACCGGCACCAGATCGCGCGCGAAGTTCTGGGTCATCGGCGTCGAGTTGGCGACGTAGCGATCGCGCTGCGGGTTCAGCGGATCGACGAAGATCTTGTCGAGCACCGGCGTGTACTTGGTCTCCTCGAGGTAGTACCAGCCCGGCTGCTCGAGCACGTTGTCGACGTTGGCGATCTCCTCCCACCACTCGTCGTCGGCGGTCGGATCACCGTCATAGTTGCCGAGATCGGGCACCGTGATGTCCCACTGCCCATCGGTCGCGTTCCAGTGCAGGTCGGGGTACATCTCCTTCAGGCGCCCGGTCGGCGCCGCGGTGTTGCGCAGATCGGCCGGGAAGCGGTTCCTGAAGTAGGCCTGGCGCGCGGCCCCGTTCCAGTAGTCGCGCAGCGTGGGGTAGCTCGGGATGGCGGCGCCGGTCGGCGGCCGCGGCAGATCGGCGTCGGTGTCCGACCGCGTGCGATCGCGACAGTAGTTCTCGTAGTCCTCGGGCTCTTGCGGGCCATGGATGTCGAGGTGCGTGTGCGCGGGCACGGTGGCGTCCTGCACCAGGTGGATGACCTGCCCGAGGCAGCGATAGGCCACCTGCACCGAGCCGGGCGCGCCCGAGCGATAGGCCGCCACCGCGTCGGTCCAGTCGCACTCGTTCTGCGCGTTGGCCTCGGCGGCCCAGTGGTACGAGCTGGGGAAGTCGCTGAAGCCCGGGAAGCGCAGCCCGTGGTCGTCGATGGGCCGGTAGAAGTGGTGCATCACGCGGATGGTGACCGGGTTGGCGTCACCGTCGGCGAGGTCGTCCTCGTGCTCGACGCCATACTTGAGGTCGTCGAGGTGGGTCAGCGCCTCGTCATACTCGCCCTGGGTGCCTCGGGTCATCAGCACGCCGCCGGCCTGCT
The DNA here is from genome assembly GCA_044229835.1 of Polyangia bacterium. GTDB lineage: Bacteria > Myxococcota_A > Polyangia > Haliangiales > JADYYK01 > JADYYK01. The sequence continues at coordinate 29,681 of JBGASF010000095.1, forward strand.
GCATGATCCAGCGGTGCGTGTTGACCTCGTAGGCCCACGCCAGGCGGGGAATCAGGAATGCTGCCAGCAGCCACCGCTTACGCACTGTCCCCCATTCTAGATGATCGTGATATCTACGGCGCGTGATCGCCGTCTCCGACCTGACCGTGCGCTATGGCAAGCGCCTCGCGGTGGACCGCCTCAGCCTCAGCGTGGCGCCCGGCGAGATCGTGGGCCTGCTGGGCCCCAACGGCGCCGGCAAGAGCACCACCATGATGGCCATCGCCGGGGTGTGCGCCATCGACGGCGGTCGCATCAGCGTGGACGGGGTCGACATCACGACCCAGCCGGAGCGGGCGCTGCGCCGCCTCGGCGTCGCCGACCAGCCGCCCACGCTGTACGAGTTCCTCACCGTCAGCGAGCACCTGGC
>JBGASF010000096.1:0-30052 GCA_044229835.1 Polyangia bacterium
GATGGTCCACGACCCGCCCCCGGACCTGCTCGGGCGACATGTACCCCGCCGTTCCGACGACCGACCCGGCGTCGGTCAGCCCGCTCCGCGTGGGCATGTGGCTCCCGTCGCCCGAGACCGGCTGCTCGAGCTTCGCGAGGCCGAAGTCGATCACCCGCACCCGGCCGTCCTTGCCCAGCATCAGGTTCTTGGGGGACACGTCGCGGTGCACGGCGGCCAGCAGCGGGCCGGCGGCGTCGGCCAGGCAGGCGGCCACGAAGGCGACCGCGATCGACTCGTTGATGCAGCACAGGCCGATCACGTGCAGGTGGCGGCGCAGCACGTCGTCGGCGCCCTCGTGCACCGGCAGCTGGAAGGCGCGCGGCGCGGGCAGCGGTAGCGGCGCGCCGTGGTAGGCCTCGGCCAGCAGCATGCACATGCCGGCGTGCTCGGGCTCGTCGGCCACCGCCCGCGCGGCCAGGGCCAGCACCGCGGGGTCGGCGTCCAGCGCCTGAAGGTCGCGCTCGACCGCGGCGAAGGCCTCGCCGGCGGCCAGCTCGCTGGCGGCGCGCTCGGTCCACAGCTCGGCCAGCAGCGCGCGCGTACCGGCGGGCAGCGCCGCGATGGTGGGATCCGCGTCAGCCCCCGGGACCGCGCGGCGTTCGGTCACAGGATGATGACCATGCCGTCGGCGCGGGCGTCGGGCTGGGCATCGCTGCCCGGCGCGGCGTCGGTCACGCGCGCGTCGCTGCTGACGCTGGCGTCGGCGACGGCGCTGGCGTCGACCTTGCTGCCGCCCTCGTCACCACCACAGCCCGCGCCCGTGAGCGCCGCCCCGACCACCACCACGGCGTGAAACAGCTTCTTCATTCCGCCTTCGCCCATGGCGCCATTCTAGCGCCGATCTACATGGAAAGGCCGCCGTCGACGTCGATGGTGCGGCCGTTGAAGTAGTCGCACTCGAGGATGAAGCGCACCGCCTGCCAGATGTCCTCGGGCTCGCCGATGCGGCCGACCGGGATGTTGGCGACCAGGGCGTCGCGCGCCTTCTGGTTCATGCCCTTGGTCATCGGGGTCTCGATCATGCCGGGGGCGACGGCGCCGACGCGCACGCCCAGGCTGGCGAACTCGCGCGCCCAGGACAGGTTGGGGGCGGCCCGCGCGGACGGGGCGGCGCGGTTGGCCGCGTGGCCGGGGTTGCGGGGGCGCGCGCTCGACGACATGTTGACGATGACGCCGCGCGCACCGGCGCCGGCCATGTGCGCCACCGTCTCGCGCACCATCATGGTGGCGCCGGTCAGGTTGACCCCGAGCACCGCGTTCCAGTCGGCGGTGGGCAGCTTGCGGATGGCGCCGGTCTCGCGGTCGCGCTTGACCAGCAGGCCGTCGCGGATGATGCCGGCGTTGTTGATGAGCGCGTTGACGCCGCCCATGGTCTCGCCGGCCCAGGCCACGAAGGCCTCGCAGTCGGCCTCGCTGGAGACGTCGAGCTTGCGCCGGTGGATGCCCGGTCCGAGCTCCATCGGCGCGACGTCGCCCGCGGCGACCTGGGCGCCCGCCTCGGCCAGGCGGCGCGCGAAGTGCGCCCCCATGCCCTGCGCGGCGCCGGTCACGATCACCTTCAGTTCACGTAGCTGCATGCGTTCCTCCGGAGCCAGTCGATGACGTGCGGGTACAGCTGGGTGCGGGCGCGGGTGCCGACCACGGCGCCGACGTGGCCACCGGGGACGACCAGCAGCTCGCCCGGGCCGCTGGTGTGATCGATGAGGGCGCGCGCCGCGGGCAGCGGGCAGATGGCGTCGCGCTCGGCGGCCAGGGTCAGCACCGGGCAGGTGATGGCGCCGAGGTCGACGCGGCGCCCGGCCACGTGGTGGCGCCCGGCCACCAGGGCGTTGTCCTGGTACAGGTCGCGGATGTAGGTCTCGTAGGCCGCGCCGGGGAAGGGGATGTTGTCGCTGGCCCAGGCCTCCAGCGCCTCGAAGCCCTCGCGCGCGGCGGGATCGCCGGCCTTCTCGGCGTAGCCCAGCCACTTGGCCAGGGACGCGGTCGGGCGCAGCGCGGTGAAGCCGCTCTGCATCTGCATCGGGCTGACGTTGCCGGCGGCCGCGATGGCCGAGGCATCGAAGTAGCGCGCGTCCACCATCTCGCCCAGGAAGCCGGCGTGCGAGAAGTCGAACGGGCCGGCCAGGTTGATCAGCGCGGCGACCTCGTCGGGGTGCAGCGCGGCGTGGATGCCGGCCAGCGTGCCGCCCATGCAGTAGCCCAGGATGGCGGCCTTGGGGGCGCCGGTGGCCTTGCGCACCGCGCGCAGGGCGCGCCGCAGCCGGGCCAGCACGTCGTCCCAGCTGAGGTAGCGGTCCTCGTCCTCGGGCACGCCCCAGTCGAGCGCCCAGACGTCGAGGCCGGAGGCCACCAGCGCCTCGACCAGGCTGGAGCCGGCACGCAGATCCAGCACGTACCAGCGGTTGATCAGCGACGGGACGAGGACGATGGGCGTGCGCGGGCCGGATGGGGCAGCGCCGACCCTGGCCACGGCCGTAGCCTCCGCGGACCGGTCCGACGTCGCTGGCTGCGCGCTGTCGGCCGGTCTGCGGAAGTGGTACAGCCGTGCGGTCCCCTCGCGATGGATGACGTCCTTCGCAGTGGGCTGAAGGCGCATGTCAGGCGCGCGCGCCCGGGGTGCCGGTCACGTTGGCGGCGCCGGTGGCGGCGGTGGCGCCCGCGGTGAACGAGGCGGCGTTGCTGGCGAAGCGCTCGGCGCCCTGCTTGCTGGCGTCCATCAGCATGCGGCGCCACTCGGCGGCCAGGCCGGCGGCGTAGACCATGCCCTCCTTGGCCAGGCGGGCGCTCTCGTCGATGGCGGCGCGGGCCTGCTCGAGGCCCTTGGTCTCCAGCTTCTCGAGCTCGGTCCAGAACGACGCCACGCGGCCCAGCTGCTCGTCGATCATCTTGCGGAAGGCGTCGCCCTGGTGCTGCGATGCGGTACCGTTGTGCTGCGACTGCGAAGTCTGCTTGTCACCCATGGTGTCACTGCCTTTCGGGCCGTATATGGCCGTTGGATGGCAGTGAAGCTAGGCAGCCGAGGGTCGTCTGTCAACGAAAAATGTTGCACTGCACAAAATGCACGCACCGGGCACGGCTTGAAGCTGACCAGGTCGGTGGGTACAACTGGTCCATGCCCTTCGCGATTTCGGTCTGGGGCCCCGAGCGGCAGTGTCGCCGGGTGGTGCGGGTCGAGGATCACCTGTGCACCAGCTGCGGCGGTCGCGGTCCGGCCGAGGCCGAGGTGACCTGGGTGGTATACCGGGCCTGGGGCCTCCCGGTGCGCAGCGCCAGACTGCGCACGCGCACGCGCTGCCTGCACTGTGACGCCGCCAGCGAGCGCGCGGGGGGCGGCCATGGGCTGCCGCCGCTGCTGCATCGCGCCGGCGCCGCCAGCTTCTTCGCCCTGGCGCTGGCGGTCGTCGGTGTCGGCCTGCTCGCGCTGCCCTCGCGCGGTGGCGGCACGCCGGTGGTGGGCCCGCGCGATCGCGCCGCGATCAGGCGGATGCAGCTGATGGCGGAGCAGGGCGCCGCCGAGTACGGAGCGCGCAGCCAGGCCTGCCTGCGACAGTGGCAGGACCTCATCAGCAAGCGCTTCTCGTCCGGGCTGACCACCACCACGCTGGCCGAGAGCGACCTGCCCGCAGGGCTGGACTGGACCAGCACGGCGGTGCTGCCCGCGCGCCCCGCGGCCCAGGAGCTGGCCCGGTCGTACGCCGACGACCGCGGCCACGGGCGCCCGCAGCCGTGCGATGTGGGCCGCGTCTTCCCCGACCAGCGCCGCAACTTCGAGCGCGACGATCTGCGCCAGGCACGCGTCCGCCTGGCCAGCCTGCAGCGCCGCTACCTCTTCGACGAGCCTGCACGCATGAGCGTCGTCGACTGGGCCTGCGTGGGCGACACCTGCACCAGCGTGATGGCGATGATCGACGCCGACGGCAAGATCGTGGCGCTGCGCCGCCACCAGGAGCCCCTGCGCGACCCCGGCGTCGGCGCCGCCGCGCTGCGCGCCGGGCTGGATCGGCGGCTCGACGCGCGCGATCCGGTCCCCTGAGGGCGCGCTACTTCTTGCGCTTGGCGCCGGCCGATTCGCGGATCAGCTGCTTGAGCTCGTCGAGCTCGCGGCGCATGGCGGCGACGTCGTCGCTGCTGGCGGCGGCCTTGCCCTTGCCGGGCCTTGCTGCGACAGGCGCTGGCGCGTCGTCGGCTGCGTCGGCGTCGGCAGCGTCGTCCGCGTCCTCGGGCTCAGGGTGTGGATCGGGCGGCATCGGCGGGTCGGGTTCGCGCGCGGGCGGACGCGGGGCCGGCTCGCGATAGCGCGGCGGCGGCGGTTGCGGTTGCGGGGCGTCGGCCCACGGCGACATGCCGCCCCACAGGCGGGCGAAGGCGTTGCCGGCCTGGAAGGGCAGGTTGACCAGCGGGTTGTACTGCGCGATCTGCTGCGCGCCCTGCTTGGCCTGCAGGTAGAGCTCGAGAGCGCCGGTCATGTAGCGGCCCAGGAACTCGGCCAGGGCCTCCTCGCGCAGGCGGATCATCTGGGTCAAGAGCGGCACCGGCAGCAGCTTGGCGGCGCCGCGGCTCTCGATGATGATCTGCGTCAGCGTGGCCTGGGTCAGGTCGTCGCCGCTGGCGGCGTCGATCACGCGCACGTCGCTGCCGGCCTGGATGCGGTCGGCCAGCTCCTCCAGGGTGATGTAGCGGCTGGCCTCGGTGTCATAGAGGCGCCGGTTGGAGTATTTCTTGATGGTGATCACGATGCACCATGCATAGCACAATGCGTCATGTTGCAGTGCACAAATAGTGATTGACATGCGCCGCGCAAATCGCTAGATCGGGTCTCGAAACAATGTTGCACCGCAAGGAGACGGCGATGGCGAGCCCCCTGACCACGACGACGGCGACGGCGACGACGACCGCGACCCCAAAGGCCCGGCCCCGCACCACCACCGCGATGTGCGCCGCCATGCAGGCCATCGGCGGCGGTCTGGGCTGGTCCCTGCTGCCCCCGCTGATGCCGAAGATCGCGCGCGACCTGTCGATCAGCCACTCCATGGGTGGCCTGGTCTGGGGCGCCGCGCCGCTGGGCATCGCGCTCGCCGCCCCGCTGGGCGGCGCCGCGGTGGACCGCTTCGGGGCCCGCCGCGTGGCCGGCTTCGCGATGCTGATCGGCGCGCTGGCCTGTGCGTCCCGTGCGCTGGCGTTCGATGGCTGGTCGCTGGCGCTGTCGATGTTCGTGTTCGGCCTGCACGTCGGCTTCGTGGCCCCGGCCATCCCCAAAGCGCTGGCCGGCCATGTGCCGCTGACCGCGCTGGGCCGCGCCAACGGCCTGGCCCTGCTGGGCTACACCCTGGGCACCGCGGCGACGGTGCTGACCGCGCGCACGATGTTGATGCCGCTGCTGGGCGGCTGGCGACCGACCATGGTGTTCGCGGCCGGAGCGATGGCGCTGATGGGCGTGCTGTGGCTGCTGGTGACGCGCGATCGCATCGCGCTGTCGCGCCACGCCAGCCTGCGTCAGGTGCTGGCGCTGGCGCGTGACCGGCAGCTGCTGCGCGTGGCCGCCATTCACTTCCTCCTGTTCGGCGGCTATCTGGCGCTGCTGGGCCTGTTGCCGCGCGCGCTGTGGGACGCCGGCATGAAGCCGCAGCAGATCGGCCTGGCGGTCGCGGGCTGGCTGGTGTGCGCCGGCATCGCCAACTTCGCGGGGCCGTGGCTGTCGGATCGCCTGGGGCTGCGGCGGCCGGTGCTGCTCGCGGGTGCGGCCCTGGCCGGCAGCGCGCTCGCACTGATGGCGCTGCTGCCGAGCGGCGCCGCGCTGGGGCCGCTGGCGCTGGCCGCGCTGGGTGGCGGGGTCATCGCTCCGCTGGTGCTGTCGCTGCCGATGGAGCTACCGGGCATCGGCGTCGCCAAGGCGGGTGGTGCGCTGGGCCTGCTGATGCTGGTCGGCCAGGCCGGTGGCTTCCTGTTCCCGTTGCTGACCGGCGCCATCGCGGGGCGCTGGGGCTTTGCCGCGGCGCTGGGCGTGCTGGCCGTCGGCCACGCCGCCATCATCATCCCGGCGCTGGGGCTGCGCGAGACCGGGCGCAACCGGGCCCAGGCGGCGCCCGTGGCTCCGACCCAGGCGGCCGAGCGGGTTGTGGCATAGTCGATGGTCGTGCGTGCATCAATTTGCCTGGTTTTCGTGCTGGTCGCCTCGTGCGCCAACGCCGACAAGGCGTGTCGCGTGGGCGCCGACTGTGCCTCGGGCGTGTGCCTCGCCGATGGCACCTGCGAGATCGCCGCGGGCGATGACGCCGGCGCGACGACGGACGGGGCGCCGGCGGGCGATGGCAGCATGCGTGATGGTGGCGGCTCGTGCTCGCCCAACCGCGACAACATGGTGGCGCGCGACGAGGTCACCCTGGGGCCCGGGCTGCGCGCGCCGTTCCGCATCGCGCGCGACGCCACGCTGTCCACTGCGGGCACCACGCGCGGCGACGGCACTCGCAGCTGGAACCTGGGCGGCGCGCTGGCCGGTGATCATGACGTCCAGGTCGAGACCCTGCCCATCGCGGGGCAGTGGTTCGCCAGCAGCTTCGCGGGCGCGACCTATGCGTCGAAGCTGGCCGACTCGCAGGACTTGCTGGGTGTCTTCGAGGTCACCTCGGCGGCGCTGCTGCTGCGCGGCGTGGTGTCGCCGCAGGCCGGCAACCTGCGCACCGAGCTGGTCTACGACCCGCCGGTGGTGGTGCTGGCGTTCCCGCTGCGCATGGGCGGCAGCTTCCGCACCACGTCGACCATCACCGGGCTGGCCAGCGGGGTGTTCTCGACCTACCAGGAGGCCTACGAGTCGGACGTCGATGCGCGCGGGGACCTGACCACGCCGTATGGCGACTTCCCGGTGCTGCGCGTGCGCGTGGTGCTGCGGCGGACGATCGGCCTCTTGACGACGACGGTGCGCAGCTACCTGTTCGTGGCCGAGTGCTTCGGCACCGTGGCCGCGGTGACCTCGCAGGACAACGAGGCGTCGATCGAGTTCACCCGCGCCACCGAGGCGCGCAGGCTGGCGCCGTGAGGGTGGCCGCGCGCATGCGCCTGCGCACGCGCACGCGCGGTCATCGCGCAGATGCGGTGCTGGCCGGGCTGGCCCTGGCCGGTGTCGCGCTGTGCGTGGTCGCGCTGTCGGGCTGCATGGGCTGGCACGCGGGGGCGATGGCGGGCGAGCCCAAGAGCGCGACCTACGCCAATGTCGCGGGCACCCGGGTGCGCTATGTCGACACCGGGCCGGGGGCTGGCCCTGCGGTGGTGTTGATCCATGGCTTCGCGTCGTCGCTGGAGGCCTGGGACGCGGTCATCCCGACGCTGGCGCGCGAGCATCGCGTGCTGGCGCTGGATCTGAAGGGTTTCGGCTGGACCGATCGGGCGCCCGGCGACTACACGCCGGCGGCGCAGGCGCGTCTGGTGCTGGCGCTGATGGATCAGCGCGGCATCGACAAGGCGGCGGTGGTCGGCCACTCGTACGGGGCCTCGGTGGCGCTGGCGGTCGCGCTGCAGGCGCCCGAGCGGGTCACGCGCCTCGGGCTGTATTCGGCCTGGGTCTATGACGAGCAGCAGCCGACGCTGCACCGCTGGGCACGCGCGGGCGGCCTCGGCGAGCTGCTGTTCAAGCTGTATTACAAGGAGCGCCCCGACGAGAAGCTGGAGCAGGCGTTCTACGATCCCGAGCTCATCACCGAGGCCCTGGCCGAGGCGGTCGAGCGCGCGATGGAGCGGCCAGGCACGGTGGCGGCGGCGCTGCAGACGGTGCGCGGCATGAGGTACGAGGACTGGCAGGCCAAGTACCGCACGGTGGACGTGCCGGTGCTGCTGCTGTGGGGGCGCGAGGATGTGGTCACCACGCTGGAGTTCGGCGAGCGGCTGCTGCGCGAGCTGAAGGATGCGCGGCTGGTGGTGTTTCCCAGGTGTGGGCATATCCCGATGATCGAGGCGGCGCGGGAGTCGACGCGGGAGTTGATGGCGTTCGTGGCGGGGGATATCGCGAGCGCGAGCGCGGAAAAGAGCCCGGAAGCGGGCACGGGCACGGGCACGGGCACGGGCACGAGTAGCGATGCGGACCCCGACACGGCCACCCGGGAGCAGCCGTGAAGCGCGGGCTTCTCATCGTGATGGTGCTGGTCGGTCGGGCCGGTGCGACCGGCTTCACCGATCTCGGGCAGGACATCGCGCCGCGGCGTGGCACCGGGATCTCCCTGGACGGCTCGCTGCGCACGCGCGGCGAGGCGCTGTGGAACCTCGATCTCGATCGTGGCCTGACGCCGTCGGGACAGGCGCTGTTCCCGACCCCGCTGGGCGATCCGGGGAGCCAGCTGCTGACGCACGCCGACATGCGGCTGCGCACGGATCTCTCGATCTATGCGCCCGGCGGCGGCGTCGCCGTCAAGGTGCGCCTGGATGTGCTCGACAACGTCACCCAGGGCTCGACCGCCGAGGGCATCCCGTCGGCCTCCAGCACGCAGACCTCGCCCGACGCGCCCATCCATATCCGGCGCGCCTATGGCGAGGCGCTGACCCCGTTCGGCCTGGTGGTGGCCGGGCGTGTGGGCAGCCAGTGGGGTCTGGGCATGCTCGCGAATGGCGGAGATTGTGCCGATTGTGACTCGGGCGACTCGGCCGATCGGGTCGCCTTCATCACGCCGCTGGCGGGCCTGATCTGGGCCGTCGCGCTGGACATCTCGGCCAGTGGGCCGGTGGGCGCGCGCAAGGACGGGGTGCGCGGCATCGACCTCGGGCGCAGCGACGACGTGCACTCGGTGACGGTCGCGGTGCTGAGCTGGCGCAACGATCGCGCGCGCCGCCGTCGCGCCCGCGCCGGCAAGAGCACCTTCGAGTGGGGCGCCTACTTCTCGCACCGCTGGCAGTCCGACGACGTGCCCGCCGACTACCTGCCGGTGGCGCAGCCGCGCATGAGCTTCAGCGCCGCCGACGTCATGGCGCGCGGCTTCCGCGCCACCGCGCTGGACGGCTGGGCGCGCCTGACCACGCCGCGGCTGCGCATCGAGGCCGAGGCCGCGCTGCTCATCGCGACCGTCGATCAGCCGTCTCTGATCCCGGGCGTGCTGCTCGACGGGCCGGTGCGCTCGACGCAGATCGGCGCCGCGCTGGAGAGCGAATATGGCGCGGCCAGGGACCGCTTCGCGGCCGGCCTCGACCTCGGCTTCGCCAGCGGCGATCCGGCGCCCGGGTTCGGCGCCTTCCCGCAGGTCGGCGCGGCGGCGCCGCAGCCCGGCGACCTCGACGGCGCGCAGGCCTCGCCGCCCGGCGATCTGCGCGTGGACAACTTTCGCTTCCACCCCGACTACCGCATCGATCGCATCCTGTTCCACGAGATCATCGGCACCGTGACCGACGCCTTCTATGCCCGGCCGCACGCGCGCGTCACCCTGCTGCGCGGCGGCCCCGGCGAGCTGCGCGCCGCCGCCGCGGCCATCGCGTCGTTCGCGGTCGAGCCGACCTCGACCCCCGGCAACGCCCGCCCGCTGGGCGTCGAGCTCGATCCCACGCTGCTGTACGAGAGCCGCGACGGCTTCCAGATCGCCTTCGAATATGCGCTGCTGGTGCCGCTGGCCGGCCTCGACGGCAGCGCCCAGTCGGCTGCCGTGGCCCAGCTGGCGCGCCTGCGCCTGGGGTACCTGTTCTGATGCGCGCCGCCACCATGCTGTGCTGCTGCGCGCTGGCGCTGGCTGCGTGCGGCGAGAACCTGACGCCGGCCCCTGTGGCCAGCGCGGATCCGACGCTGACCTGCGTGCCCGATCTCGACGGCCGCATCGACGCGCGCGAGCTGACCGCCACGCTGGACCTGCCGGTGCGCTACCTCGTCGCCAAGGAGCGGGCGGTCGACGTCGCCGGCAAGGTCGACGGCGCGGGCCGGCGCACCTGGGACATGGGCACCCGCGGCGCCGACAGCACGCTGGAGCTCCGCGCGCAGGCGCTGGGCACGCAGTGGTATGCGGCGTCGTTCCCGGGTGGTCAGTTCGTGACCCCGCTGGATGACGCCACCGATGGTGTGTATGCCCATGACGACGCCGCGCTGTGGCTGCTCGGGGTGGCCTCGCGCGAGATGGCGCCGGCGCAGGGCAAGACGCTGATCGTGTATGCCGCGCCGGTGGCGGTGCTGCGCTTCCCGCTGACCTCGGGCGCGACCTGGACCGCCGTGGGCGACATCCCCAGCGGCGCCGGCACCATCCGCGGCCTGCCCTACATCGGGCGCGACACCTATGTGATCGCGGTCGACGGCGCCGGGCGCCTCGGCCTGCCCGACGTCACCTTCACGCAGGCGCTGCGCGTGCGCACCCAGGTCACGGTGGCGCCGTCGATCGGGCCGCCGGTGACGCGGCGCCAGGTGTCGTTCTACTTCGAGTGCTTCGGCGAGGTCGCACGGGCGACCAGCCATGACGGCGAGGCCGCCGCCGACTTCACCACCGCGGCCGAGCTGCGTCGTCTCTCGCTGCAGGAGGACTGAGATGTGGGATCAGTGGAAGAAGGGCTTCGATCAGTGGGAAAACGCGACCGCACAGCTGCTCGAGCAGTGGCTCAAGAGCCCGCTGGTGCTGGGGCCGTCGGGCACCATGCTGTCCACCATGATGAAGGCCAAGCTGGCGTCGGATCGCGCCATGGCGCAGGTGTGGGGCGGTTTCGGCCTGCCCACCAAGCGTGATCAGGAGCGTACGCTGCACGCGCTCAACCAGCTGGAGGCGCGCCTCATCGATCTGGAGCAGAAGCTGGAGGACGCCGAGGAGCAGCGCGCCGCCGCGCCGGCGCCCGCCAGGCCGGTGAAGACCGCCAAGGAAGACGCCGACAAGGCTGCACGCTGATGGACATCACGCCATTCCAGGAGCTGAAGATCGCCCCGCGCGCAGTGTTCGACGCGCTGCCGGAGCGGCGTGCCCGTCCTCGCTTCATGCTGCGCAGCGGTGACGACTGGCGCGTCGTCACCTGGGGCGGCTTCGCCAGCGAGATCGCGCGCGCGGCCGGCTTCCTGTTCGCCAGCGAGCTCGGCGCCGGTGAGCGCGCCGCGGTGTTCGCGGCCAACCGCGTCGAGTGGATGTCGGCGGCGCTGGCCATCCAGGCCGCGGGCGGCGTGCTGGTGCCGGTGTACCCGGCGTCGACCACCGATCAGCTGGCCTATGTGATCGGCCACAGCGACGCCCGCGTGCTCTTCGTCGACGGCGCGCACCAGCTCGGGCGCGTGTTCGAGGCCTGGCCGGCGCTGGCCGGCGTGCGCCGCATCGTCACCCTGGACGACGCCACCGCAGCCGGCGCCGCCGAGGCGCTCGCCAAGCTGCGCGCCGCCGGCCGCCCCGCGCCCAGCCTCGACGAGGTCGAGCGCAAGCTGGTGTCGTGGTCGCGCGCGCTGGCCATCGGCGCCGCGCGCGCCACCGACGCGCCCGACGAGCTGACGCGCTCGCTGGCCACCATCTCGCTCGATCAGCCGGGCCTGATGCTCTACACCAGCGGCACCTCGGGCAACCCCAAGGGCGTGCCGCTGACGCATCGCAACGTCGCCATCAACGGGCTCGACTGGCTGCGCAGCAACGCGCCCCTGATCGACGAGGGCGCCACCGACCTGCTGTGGCTGCCGATGAGCCACATCTTCGGCTTCGGCGAGGCCTGCCTGGGCAACACGCTGGGCTTCACCACCTACCTGTGCGAGCCGGCGCAGGTCATGCAGCTCTTGCCCGAGGTGCGCCCCAGCGTCTTCATGAGCGTGCCCTCGGTGTGGGAGAAGCTGGCCATGGCCGCCACCGCCGCGCCGGTGCAGACCCCCGAGGGGCGCCGCGCCCGCCTCGACGAGGTCACCGGCGGCAAGCTGCGCTTCTGCCTGTCGGGCGGCGCCGGCCTCAAGCGCGAGATCAAGGAAGTCCTGCACGGCTGCGGCCTGCTGGTCATCGAGGGCTATGGCCTGACCGAGACCTCGCCCACGCTGACGCTGAACCGGCCCGACGCCTTCCGCTTCGACAGCGTCGGCAAGCCGCTGCCCTCGGTCGAGCTGCGCCTGGCCGAGGACGGCGAGATCCTGGCCCGCGGCCCCAGCGTGTTCGGCGGCTATCACAAGGACCCGGTGGCCACTCGCGAGGCCTTCACCGACGACGGCTGGTTCAAGACCGGCGACGTCGGCCGCTTCACCGACGACGGCTTCCTGCAGATCATCGACCGCAAGAAGGACATCCTGGTCACCGCCGGCGGCAAGAACGTGCCGCCCGCCAACATCGAGCTGCGCTTCCGCGACGATCCCTTCATCGCGCACGTGGTCGTGTATGGCGACGGCCGGCGCTACCTGGTGGCCGGGCTGTGGCTGAACGACGACGCCATCGACGCGCAGCTGGCGGCGGGGGGCGCCGCGCCGGCCCCGGCCGCACGCGCCGCGGCCATCGAGGCGCTGCTGGCGCCGCGCATCGCGCGCGTCAACGCCGAGCTGGCCTCGTACGAGACCTTGAAGAAGTGGACCGTGATGCCGCGCCCGCTGACGGTCGCGGGGGGCCTGCTGACGGCGACCCTGAAGGTGCGCCGCAAGGCGGTGTACCAGGCCTTCGCGGCCGAGTTCGAGGCCATGTACGCGTGAGCCTGTTTGCCAACATCACGCGCCTGCTGAGCAAGAAGCCCGCGGTCGGGGTCACCCCGGCCGACGTGGTGCACCGCGAGAACAAGTGGCGCCTGCTGCGCTATCGCCCGCGCGCGGCGGGGCGCGCCTTCGCGACGCCGATCCTGCTGGTGCCGTCGCTCATCAACCGGCACTACGTGCTCGATCTGATCCCGGGCAAGAGCTTCGCCGAGTACCTGGTCGGGCAGGGCTGGGACGTCTGGGTCATCGACTGGGGCACCCCGGGCGACGAGGATCGCCTGGTCACGTTCGACGACATCTGCGATCGCGCGCTGGGGCGGGCGCTGCGCCTGTGTGCGCGCAGCGGGCCCAGCGGGCGCGCGCACTTGATGGGCTACTGCCTGGGCGGCACGCTGACGGCGATCCACGCCGCGGTGCGCCCCGAGCGCGTGGCCACGCTGACCGCGCTGGCGGCACCCATCGGCTTTCACGACGACGGCCTGCTGTCGTCGTGGACGCGGTCGCGCGGCTTCGACGTCGGCGCGCTGGTCGACGCCTGTGGCAACGTGCCCTGGCAGCTGATGCAGGGCGCGTTTCACCTGCTGCGCCCGACGCTGACGCTGTCCAAGCTGGTGCACCTGGCCGACAAGGTCGGCAAGGCCGACGCCGCCGGCTTCGACGAGTTCGCCGACGGCTTCCTGGCGCTGGAGACCTGGGGCAACGACAACGTCGCCTTCCCGGGCGAGTTCTACCGCCGCTATGTCGGCGAGCTGTACCAGCAGGACGCGCTGCTGGCGGGCAGCTTCACGCTGTCGGGGCTGCCGGTCGACCTCGGCGCCATCAAGTGCCCGACGCTGGCGGTGACCTTCGCCAACGACGGCATCGTGCCCTGGCGCAGCGCCGCGGTGCTGCTGGACCGGGTCGGCACGCCCGAGGCCGAGCGACTGCAGATCCACCAGCCCGGCGGCCACGTCGGCGGCTTCGTGTCGCGCAGCGCGACGCGCACCCTGTGGCCCAAGATGGCGGCGTTCTGGGCCGCGCGCGATTGACGCCGGCCGGGCTTGCATCTTGACGCACTGACAAGCTAGGGTCCTTGTCACCATGACAATGACCAAGCAGGGAAAAGAGACGCGTCGCGTGATCCTCGAGGCGACCTGGAAGGTGCTGGGCCAGCGCAAGGGCGCGCCCTTCAACCTGGACGAGGTGGCCCGCGTCGCCAAGGTGTCGCGCCAGGGGCTGTACCTGCACTACGGCACCAAGACCGAGCTCCTGCTGCGCGCGGTCGCGCACATGCGCGACAAGCTGGGCTACGACGACCTCGTGGCCGGCGTGGCCAGCGCCGCCACCGCCGACGCCGCGCTGAGCGCCCTGCTCGACGCCCACGTCGAGCTGACCCCGCGCTTCATGCGCGCCGCCCGCGCCCTCGAGGCCGAGCGCGTGCGCGACCCCGCCATGGAGGCCGCCTTCGCGGCGCGCAAGTCCGACCGCCGCGAGCTGTGCGGCGCGCTGGCCGAGCGCCTGGCCAAGGACAAGCGCCTGGCCGCCGGCTGGGCCGCCGATGACGTCGCCGACCTGCTTTGGGTCATGACCTCGGCCGGCGTCACCGAGGACCTGCTGGGTCGTCGCGGCTGGACCCACGCCCAGCTGCGCAAGCGCCTGGCCGCCATGTGCGAGACCTTCCTCAAGAAGTAGGTCGCCCGTCGGTCCGTTCCGCTCCGGCACACCCGTGACGCCGGTGTCACGTCGTCGGTTGCATCCTCCACGAGATTCCGCGCATTTCGCTGCAGTCCTGCGCTGCCCCGCGGCTTGCAGTACGCTGCGGCGTGCGCAATCTCGTGGCTCTCGGGCTGATGGTGCTGGCGTCGCTGACGCAGGTCGCGGGCTGTCCCTGCGGTGGGGCGACCACCGTGGTCGCCCGCAAGGGCTTCGAGGACTGTCAGGGCAACTGTGACCTGGAGGTGACCGCAGGGCGCATCCAGCTGGTGTCGACCATCCATCCCGGCGAGCACGGCATGAAGCTGGAACCCGGGACCAAGCTGCGCTGGGACCTCGGCGAGGGCCTGCGCTTCCACGAGCGGGTGGCGCTGGGGCTGACCACGAACTGCCCGACCACGCTGCGCGTCGGGGTGCAGATCGACGCCGAGTCGCCGGTGGTGCCGGTGCTGCTGAGCCGCGGCGCGGGCGACGTCACCTTCGTCAGCGCCGGCGGCAACCTGCCCGACCTGGAGCGCCAGACCAGTGACGGCGGTGTGCGCGTGAGCCCGCGCTTCCTGGTCATCGAGAGCAGCGCGAGCTGCATCATCGACAACCTGCAGCTGGTGTCGACGGAGAACTACTGTTGATGCGCGCGCGGGTGTGGCTGCGGGCCGCGGCGCTGGTGGTGGCCGGGTGCGTGGGGGCGGGCGCAGGTGCGGGCAGCGCGTGGGCGCAGGACGTGACGACGCCCTGGGCGACCGAGCCGGCGCCGACAGCGTCGCCGGTGCCGGTGGCGACCTCGCCGTCCGAGCCGGGTGCGCCGATGCAGGTGGTGCCCGTGCTGGTGCAGCCCGGCGAGCCCCAGGTGGTGCCGCCGCCGGCGCCGTCGCGGCGCACCGGCCCACAGGTGGCGCTGGGCCTCGGCTATCGGGTGCCGATGCTGAGCCCCGGCGGCAAGCAGGTCGGCGAGGCGCTGCAGGCCTATGGCTATGACGAGGGCGGCCTCGGCTTCCTGTTCGAGACCCTGGTCGATCTGGCCTGGCAGGTGCGCCCGCAGACCGACCTGGTGGTGCGCGGCGGCTATGCGATGAACTTCTGGGATCCCACCAGCGGCGACGCCGACGCCGCCGAGCTGTCGCTCGACGTCGCCGAGCTGGGTGGCATGGTCCGCCTGCGCCCGTCGCGACGCGCGCCCATCACGTTCCAGCTCGGCACCGGCGTGCTGCTGGCGACGACCTCGCTGCGCGGGGAACATGACAGCGAGATCGTCCCCTTCGCGCGCGCCGAGATGCGCGTGGTCATGAGCGCCTCGCGGGTCTCGCCGTGGGTGTCGTTCGGCTACACCCTGGCGAACTGGCGTGACGCGCTGGGGCCGGGGGTGGATCTGCCGCTGGGCGGCCTGGGCATCGAGGCCGGGCTGACCTTCGGGGAGAGTCGCTAGCGCACGTGCTGGCGCACAATCCCGGGTCGCGATATGAGACCGGGATGGCGAGCAAGACGAAGGCGAGCGGCGGGAAGAAGCGGACGGCCAAGGCTCCGAAGCGCGCGCAGGCGAAGGCTGCGAAGGCCGCGAAGCCGGCGAAGCCCGCGAAGGCCATGAAGCGTGCCACGCCTGCGCAGGCCGCCGCGCGCCCCGCAGCCGCCAGGCCGATGTTCGAGAGGGTCGCCTTCACCATGTTCTCGGTGACCGACCCCATGCGTGCGCGCGCCTTCTACGAGAACGTGCTCGGCCTGACCCGCGGCCTGGCCTCGCCCGATGGCACCTGGACCGAATACGACCTGCCCGGCGGCGGCTGCCTCGCGCTGTTCCGCCACCCCGACCCGGCCTTCGCCCGCGGCCCCGGCGGCGCCAGCGTCGCCCTCGAGGTCGCCGATCTCGACGCCCTCAACCAGCGCCTGCAGGCCGCCGGCGTGGTCTACCAGGGCGGCGTCATCCACGGCCCGCGCTGTCGCATGTCGAACATCCTCGACAGCGAGGGCAACGCGCTGATCCTGCACCAGCTCGCCGCTACGGCTCGTACTGGTACTTCGAGCAGAGCTCGAGGATGAGGATGGTGTTGCCCGCTCGCCAGATCTCGTAGTTTCCCTTCGAGGTCGACACCGCCCAGGGGAACTTGGCGCGGAGCGCCTTCCACTGCTCATCGGGCACCTGGAGCGAGCCCTTGCACGAGCCCTGGGTCGTGTAGGCGTCCGACACGCCCAGCTTCGTGGTGGCGCGGAAGACGGAGATCTTCTCCACGCCGCCCTCGGCGCCTTGCGTGATCGGGATGGCGACGCCCTTGCCGAAGGTGTCCTGCAGCCAGCTGTGCTCGGCGGCATCCGGGTCGCGCCGCACGGCCGCGCCCAGGGCCTCGAGCTGGCTCATCACACCGTAGACGTCGCCGCCCCGGGCGAAGTGAGAGGGCTCGCGGTCGTCGACGTGCGGATAGCCTGACTTGCCACCCGGCACGTTCTTCATGGTGTTGACCCAGCCGCCATCCTGCTTGGCCGCCCAGAAGAAGTTCTTCACGTAGCAGCAGCCGTCCTTCACATCGAGCTCGAGCGTGCAGGCCAGGGTGCCGTCCTTGGGGACGCCCATGGGCAGCGCCGCGGCGTCGAGGTCCTTCAGGTTCGAGAACACGAACTCGCGGCCGCCGAAGCGGGTCTTGGCGTTCTGCGCCAGCTTGGTCGCGGCGTCGGCCGAGACCGACTGCTCCTCGCCCACGCCGAGCTCGGAGCGGATGGAGGCGAACAGCGCCGGGTTCAAGGGCAGGCCGCGACGCGTCAGCTCGTTGGCGAACTGGGACACGAACAGGTCCGGCTCGGACTTGATCTTGCCTTCGCCAAACTGGGCCTTCTCCTCCTTCGACAGGGTCTTGCTCTCCGAGAGATGCTTGGTGGCGGCCTTCCATTGCGCCTTGTAGACGTCCTTGGCGGCGCTCGTGGGCGAGGCCGCATGGTTCTTGACCCACAGCGCGAGCAGCTTGTCCGCCAGCCCGGCCTTGGGCTTGACCTTGTTGAAGTCCTCCGCCAGGACCTCCATCTGGGCGGACAGGGCGTCGATCTCGTAGGGGTCACAGCTGGCGTTGATCCGCGCCTGCCACTCCGCCTGCTTGTCGACCTGGTACATCTCGGCGGCCTGTTCCGCGGTGTCGATCTCGACGTGCTTCGACAGGATCAGGTCGGCGACGGCCTTCTCGCCCTGGGTGGCGCCTTCCTCGAAGGCCTCCTGGATGGCCTGATTCACCGAGTCGTCGGGGAACAGTGCGTCGAACAGCAGCGAGGCCGCGGTCTCGACCAGCACGCCCACGACGAAGCCGACGACCACGCCGGGCGGGCCAGCCACCGACCCCACCGCCGCGCCGGCGCCACCGCCAGCCGCCGCGCCGCCCGCGCGCTTGAGGGCCTTCTTCGCGATCTTGCCGGCAGCCTTCTCGGCCAGGTTCTCGGGCGCCGCTGCCAGGATGTTGCCGAAGGCGTTGCTCATCATGCCGCGCAGGAAGCTCGGGCCGCCCGCCTGCACGCTGGTGATCGAGGGGTTGCTGCCCGCCATGCCCAGGTACTTGGTCCACTCGTTCCGGAGCACGCTGCTGTGGCTGCTGATGGACTTGGTCGCGGCGCCCTGCCAGCTCTTGAACGCCTTGTCCGCGTCGGCACGCGCCGACATGACCTCGATGAGCTCGTCCTTGTTCTTCTGACCACAGGTCGCCACCGGCGGCGCGGCGTCGGGCCCCTGCTGGTCGTCGCCCTGGGCGCGCTGCTGCCCCACCTCGGGGACCGCCTCCATGCCCTCGGCGGTCATGTCGAAGAACCCGACCGCGGCGCCGTCGGGCGCGAGCAAGAACGCGGTCTCCTTCTTGGTACCGACCTCGATCGGCAGGAAGTTCAGATCCACGAACGCGGTCTCGCCGCCCGGGACGACCTTGGTGCTGAGGGGCGAGGCGTGGAAGGGCGAGCTGAGCGGGATCTCGACCTTGTCGAGGCGCGCAGGGAGGCGGTTGCGGTTGCGGATGCGCAGGCCCACGGCCGGGCTGATGTCACCGATGCTGGTCCCCGGGAACTGGACCTTCGCTGGTTCGACGTCCAGCGCGGCATCGCCCGAGCTGAGATCCAGCGCGGGGGGGCCCGAGACCGGGATGTACAGGTGCTGCCCGTCCTGGGTGATGACGTCGATGGTCGACTGCGCGCCCGCATACTTGTCGGGCGAATAGGTGACCGCGATTCTGACCGAGTCACCGGGGTCCACGCGGTTGATGCCGTCGAGCAGCTCGACGGTGACCGCGGTGCTGCGGCCGAGCGTGTGGATGTCATCGATGTAGACGACGTCGCTGCCGGTGTTCCGGATCTCGATCAGGTTGCCCACGTCGCCCTGGATGTTCTCGCCGAACTTGAGCTCGCCCGGGGTGGCCTCCAGCGGTGCTGGCTCCGGTCGTGACACCAGCTCGGAGGGATCGTCCACGGCATCCATCTGCGGGCTGCTGTCGAGCTGCGGGCCCTGCAGCGGGCCGAGCCCCGCGGGCTGCAGCTGCGGCCCGGGCGCAGGGGCGCCCGGCAGCTGTGGCAGCTGCACGTTGTTGGCCGTGCCGGTGACCTGGAACGACACCGCGGTTCCATTCGCCGTGTGGACGAACACCATGCCGCTGGTGGTGCCGGGCGCCGCGGGCCGGAATGTCACCTGGACGAGGGTCTGTTCGCCTGGCGCCAGGACGTGCTTGCCGGCGAGGAAGGCCATGAAACCGGCGCCGCCGAACACCGTCGCGTTGGTGATGTGGGCGTCGTGATCGCCCGTGTTCTTCACCTGCACGTACTTGTTGCTCACCTCGCCGACCACCTGCGAGCCGAAGGCGACCGTCCGTGGCGTGATCTCGAGCTGCGGGAGAAGCGTGCCGGCGTCGGCCTCCTTGCGGTGGATGCCGCCACTCACCATCGGCGCCTGATCGAGCAGCTCCTCGGCCGAGCTGCCGCTGACCACCCGGTCCGCGACCTGGTCGGCGTGCTGCTCGGCCGCCGCATCGCTCGGGCCCAGGCCGCCATGCAGCTGGACGCCTTGCTGCTGCTGCACCACGTGTGCGGCCTCGTGCGCCGCCGTGTGCAGGTCGGGCTGGTCGCGGAAGGCCACCTGATCACCGGTGGCGTAAGCATCGGCGCCAAGCGCCCTGCTGGCCGCCGCCGCCTGGCCGCCCACGTGCGCCTGGATCCCGCTCACGTCGTGGCGCCCGAACGAGGCCTGGATCACGTCGCCATGGGGCAGGGCTCGTCCAGGTCCATCCACGCCGCGATCGGCCGTCGCCTGGGTCTGTTCGCGAGGTCCCAGCTCCGCCGCGTCACTGCGAGCGAAGGCCAGCGAGCGCGCCTGGGCCGCCGGCCGATCGAAGGGCTGAGCTTCGGCCTCGGGGCGCTGCTCGGACTCCTGGGTTTCACTCGAGGTTCGAACCTGGGCCTTGGACATGGTGCTCCCTCTTAGCTGTGGGCGATCCCGGGTCGCCTGCTGGGCGAGTTCAGCGGGCGGTCTGACAGGACGTGGCCCATGCTGCGGTACTCGGCGCGCGCAGCCCGCATCAGGTGCTCGAGCGTGATCGACCCGCTGTCGGCGGCCGCCGCCAGGAAGGCCGCGGCCAGCACCGAGTTGCGGATGTTGGCACCGGTCATGGTGGGAAACGCCCTCGCCAGCTCGGCGAAGTCGGCGTCGAGCGCCACTGGCGCCGTGCCGGTCGAGGTCAGCGTGCGCCAGAGCCGCTCGCGCTCTTCATCGTCGGGCGCGGCGAACACCACGTGACCGGCCAGCCGCCGCTTGAAGGCCTTGTCGATGCTGTTGTCGAGGTTGCTGGTCAGGATCACGATGCCGCCGAAGGCCTCGATGCGCTGCAGGAGGTAGTTGACCTCCATGTTGGCGTAGCGGTCAGTGGCGCCGCGCATCTCTTGCGAGCGCTGGCCAAACAGCGAGTCGGCCTCGTCGAACAGGATCAGCGCATGGCCTTCTTCGGCAGCCTCGAAGACCTTCGACAGCTGCTTCTCGGACTCGCCGACCCACTTGGACACGACCTGGCTGAGGTCGACCTGGTACAGGTCGAGGCCGAGGTCCTTGGCGATGAGGCCCGCCACCATGGTCTTCCCCGTCCCTGGCGGCCCCGAGAACAGCACCGGGACACCTTGACCACGGCCGATCTTGCTGCGGTACCCCCACGAGTGCAGCACCTTGTACTTGTGGCGCACGCGGGCCAGCACCCCGCTGAGCTGATCGAAGATGTCGTCGGCCAGGACCAGATCGCTCCAGGTCTGGTGCACGTCGATGCGCTGCGCCAGCCCACCGAGCCGCTCGGCCATGTTGTGGCGGATGCCGTCCTCGACGGCCTCGACCGGGAGCGCGGCGCTCGCGACGCTGGTGCGAGCCGAGGCGATGGCCCGTCGCATGCCTCCGGGGCCCATCCGGTAGCGCATCACCAGCCCGTCGACGTCGCCGGTCAGGGCTCCCGCGATCTGTTGCCACTGGTTGCGCCGCGTGTCGGGCTCCGCGATCGGCCAGCGCACGCGGATCAGCGGCTGCTCCAGGTCGAGATCCAGGTTCCACGTCGCGGTGGTGATGCAGACCGGACCATCCATGCTCGCGATCCAGCGCTCGAGCGAGCGGCGCATCCCGATGGCGATGCTCGGGTCGCTGTGCAGCTCCAGGCCGGCCAGGACCGGCACCGCATCACTCAGCACGACCTCGCGACGCAAGATCTGCAGGGCGTGCTCTTGCTGGGCCACGTTGTCGTGACGCGCGCGGATGGTGGCGAGTGGCCTGTCCGCCGCCGTCGCCAGCGCGGTTCGCCGCCCGGAACCCGTCAGCCCCTCGACCGCGATGACCAGGCGGCGGTTGCCGGAGAGCGCGCGTGCCAGCTCGGCGAGCGCTCGCTTCTGCTCATCGTCATGCAGCAACTCCTGGGCGTCGACCTTGGGGACGCGCTCGATCGGTGGCTCGGGGGCATCGCGACCGGCCAGATGGGAGAGCACACGCGACGGCACCAGGTAGGGCCGTGCCGACGCCAGGAGGTGCTCGTCGGCCACCACCAGCAGCCCGTTGTCGACCAGCGGGTTGCGCTGGCTGAGCCACACCGCGAGCGCTCGGCCCCGGTGGGTGTCGAGGCGGGCCATCCGCGCATACAGGGCGGGCGTCAGGCCACGGCGGCCGACCGGGCCGTCCAGCGCTTCGGCATGCGGAACCATGCGCGGATCGCAGGTCAGCGCGGCACACGCCCACATGAAGTCGACCTGCCAGGGCGCCAGCTGCAGTCGCGTCGCCAGCTGCGTCATGGGCTCGTGGCCGGCCAGCCGCGTCAGCTCCTCTTCGTTGCTGGCTTGCTGGCCCTGCAGCTGGGGCAGCGCCTTGGGCGAATCGGCGAGGACCAGGCCGAGCAGCTGCAGGTATGCACGTTCGACGCGGAGCTGGAAGGCTCGCTCGGGCGCGGACGTGGTTCGCTCGGAGGGCAGCATGAGACCTGCATTGTACGGGTTTTCCCGCACCCAACTGCCCAGGGCGAACTGTGGCAAGCCGTGGTGATGACTGGCAAGTTCCCGGAATTACGTGGCTCAGCGGGGTGGCGCGCGACGGGTGAAGTGCGGGGCGGCCGTCAGCTGGGCCAGGAACTCGTACAGGCTGCTGGCGCCGCTGGCCAGCGCGGTCTGCTGCGCGGTGGTGGGCAGTGCGCTGGCCTCGGCGAGGCCGAAGGTGTAGACGGCCATCTTGCTGCCGACGCAGTGGGCGACGTCGGGCGAGGCGGCGAGGTGCTGGGCCAGCTCGCGGCCGGTGGCGAAGGTCAGCTCGGTGGGGCCGAAGCCGACCAGCTTGCCGCTGGCGTTGATGGGCTTGCCCTCCTCGGTGGTGCGGTAGCGGCCGGCGGTGTCGAAGTTCTCGAGGGCGAAGCCGACGTCGTTGATCAAGGCATGGCAGCCGGCGCAGGTCGGGGCGGCGGTGACCTGCTGGTAGCGCTCGCGGGTGGTCACGCCGGGGGTCGGCACCGGGGCCTGGCCGACGTTGGGCGGCGGCGGGGGCAGCTCCTGGCACATGAAGCGGCGGCGGATGAAGGCGCCGCGCTGCGGGGGCGAGGTGCTGTCGGTGAGCGCGAAGCGCGCCAGGATCGAGCCCTGGGCGAGCAGCCCGAGGGCCTGCTCGGCGGGGCGCTGGACCTGACCGAAGGGCTGCGCGGGCGCGGCCAGGCCGTAGTGCGCGGCCAGCGCGGGGCTGACGAAGGTGTCGGCCGAGGTGAACAGGTCGGCGACGCTGCCCTTGCGGGTGAAGAAGATGTGCTCGAGGAAGCGCCGGGTCTCCTCGGCGAGATCGGCGCGCAGGGCGGCGAAGCCGGGCACCAGGCGCTCGTCCTTCGCGAGCGTGCGCACCTCGGCATAGTTCAGCCAGCGCTCCAGGAAGTGCTCGACGACCTGGTGGCCGCGCGGGCTGTCGAGCAGGCGGCGGGCCTCGGTCAGGCGTGCGGCGGGATCGGCGAGCTCGCCGCGGCGGGCGCGCGCCATCAGGTCGTCGCTGGGTGGCGCGCCGCTGAAGTCGTAGGCCAGCGCGGTGGCGATCTCCTCGCCGGTGAGCTGGTAGGCGTCGCCGGCGGGCTCGCCGAGCTCGCTGCGATAGAGGAAGTAGGGCGACGACAGCAGCGCGACCAGCGACCACTTGACGCCGTCGGCGGGGGTGGCGCCCAGCGCGATGATGCGATCGTAGGTCGTCAGGTAGCGCTCCTTGTCGGCGGCGGGGACGCTGCGACGCAGCAGGCGCGGGGCCAGGCCGTCGAGCAGCGCGGCGACGCAGGTGCGGCCGGGGGTCGCGCAGGCGCCGACGCCGGCGGCGGCGAGGCCGCGCTGCATCACGGTGTCGGCCACGCGCTCGGCGGCGGCGGCCAGATCCTCGGCGCGGGTGTCGTCGACCGCCAGCAGCGCGACGTCGTTGTCGAAGCCGGCGACCGAGCTGCGATCGGGCGGCAGGCCGGCGCCGGCCCAGTCGGCGCCGAGGGCGAACACGTCGCGCACGGTGGCGTCGTACTCGCGCGTGGTCAGGCGGCGCAGCTCGCGCTGGCCGACCATGGCGCCGTCGGGCAGCGTGGTGACGACCGGGCCGGGATCGGGCGCGTCGGTCGGACTCGGGCTGGGGCCGGGGTCGGGCCCGGGCTGGGGCGCCAGCTCGCCGATGCAGCCGGCCAGCAGCAGGGGCACGATGATGATGATGGTGAGGGCTGACTTGCGCATCACGCCTTGATCTCCCGCAGCGCGCCGGGGCCACCGAAGGACTGCCCGGTGACGCCCATCGCCTCTGCCATCGCGGTCAGCACGGTGGCGTGGCTGACACTGCCGAGTTGCAGGTATTGCCCGGTGCGCAGCGTGCCGCTGCCGCCGCCGGCCAGGACCATGGGGACCGACTTGCAGTCGTGGTTCTGCCCGTCGGCGATCTCGCTGGTCCACAGCGCGGTGGTGTTGTCGAGGATGCTGCGGCCGGGATCCTCGGGGTCGGGCACGTTGAGCTGGTCGAGCAGCGCGGCGAACTTGAGCGCGAACCACTGCTGACACAGGGCGTGCTCGCGGCGCACGCCGTGCGACAGACCGTGGTGGCCGGCGCCGATGCCCAGCCAGGTGAAGGGCACGCCGTGGTTGACGTAGCCGGCCTGGAGGGTGACCACGCGGGTCAGGCCGCAGCGCAGCGCATAGGCCGCGACCTCGACCTGGGCGTCCATCACGCTGGCGAAGTTCTCGTGCGCCCAGACGTTCTTGCCGCGCATCGCGGCGACCGCGGGCAGCGTCGGGGTCGCGCTGCAGCCGGCCACCGGGGTCGTCGGCATCGAGGGATTCGTGGTCGGCGCGGCGGTCATGCGCGCCAGCGCGGCGCGGTGCTTGTCGAGGCGCGCGGCGGGAGCGCTGGTGCCGACCTTGGCACGCAGCTCGCCGAGCTCGGCGACGGCCGGGGCCAGCGCTTCGCGGCGCAGCGCGGCCGCCGACGGCCCCTGGGGCTGCGGCGCCGGATTGGGGACCGCGCCCCCAGCCGCGGCGACCCCGAGGGCGGCCAGCGCGGCGACGGGATCCGGGTTGGCCTGCACGGCGCGCCCGGCGTCCATGGTGAAGTAGCCGTCGACGGTGAAGCTCTGCGCATAGTCGGGGACGACGCCGAGGCGCAGCGGGCGCACATTGAGGCTGCGCGCGACCACGGTGTCGAGGCTGTCGGGCCCCTTGGCGGTCAGCACGTCCTTGTTGGCGTAGTGGTTGTCGGAGCCGACATAGTCGATGCCGCGCAGGATGTTGAGGCGCGCGGCGTGGCGCTGCAGCGGAGCGAGGATCGAGACGTCACCCGCTGAAGTGAGGTCAGTCGCGCTGCGCGGCCAGAACAGCTCGGCGGGCGCGCCGTGCGGTGTGTAGAGCACGAGCAGGCGGCGCGGGCGACCGCTGCCGGTGACCTGGGCCTCGGCGCGGCGCGCGGCGGCGCCGAGCAGCGCGGGGCCCACCAGCGCGCTGGCGCCGAGCCACTGGAACAAGGTGCGACGGGAGATGTCTTTGCCTGAGCTCATGCCGGGCGACGATTGCAGCTGCGAGGCCAGCGAGCGGTCATGTGAAGGCGCGGGTTTCGCTCCGCGAGGGCGGGGTCTGGAGTCTCGGTCCTGGGGTGTAAAACCTTTGAATTGCAGGGGAAAAAATGCAAAATCGCGTGACCCGATTTGCCTGGATGGACTCTCTATTCGAGAGGGCAACGGTCGAGCTGCGTGCGCTTGGCCGGCGCGGAGCGGGCGCGTATCGTCGTGGCGAGGTCATCGCGATGACGACACGAGATGGACGGTGCGGGTGGCCGCTCTTGCTGGTGATGCTGGCGGGCGTGGCCGGGTGTGCGGCGAGTGGTCGCGGCAAGGGGCCCGCGGGTGCCGAGGTGGCGCCTCCGCCCTCGGCGTCGCCGGCGGTCGCGACCCAGGGCGGCGCCGCCAGTCGCTCGACGCTGGGCGCGCCGCTGTCGTCGGCGCCCGGGCCGGTGCCGGCGCGCACCTTCGCCGAAGCGGTGCAGCGGGTCGCGGCCATCGTCGACAGCGACGACATCAGTGAGAGCGAGTGCGCGGCCGCGGTGCAGGACGCCGAGCGGCTCTCGGCCGGCGGCAGTGCGCAGGACAACCAGTTCGTGGGCGTCGCGGCCGAGCGCTGCGACCTGCGCCGGCTGGCGGCGCCGTTCTACCGGCGCGCCATCGCGGCGGCGCCACGCTACGTGGAGGCGCTGACGGCGCTGGCGGCGCTGCTGCTCGACAGCGATCCCCGCGAGGCCGACAAGCTGCTCACGGCGGCGCTGGCGGTGAACCCGTACGATGGCGACGCGCACTATCTGCGTGGGGTCGCGGCGTACCTGCTGCTGGAGGGCGACAGCACACCGGCGCCCGGCAAGCTGGAGGCGACCGGGCTGTGGCAGACCGCGCGCAGCGAGCTCGGGCTGGTGCTGGCCACGCCGTCGCCGCCGGACCTTCTGCCCGATGTGCGCGCCCATGTGGTGCTGGGGCTGGCCGGGCTGGCGGCGCGACGCGCGGGGGTCGACGTCCCGCTGGGGCTGATCGAGCTCGGGCTGAGCGAGGCGCTGAGGCTCCGCTCGGATGATGCCGCGGTGCTCAACGCGCTGGGGCTGGTGGCCGAGGCGCGCGGCGAACACGCCCAGGCCGAGGTGCGCTGGCGCCGGGCCGCCGAGCTGTCGAAGTCGTGGGACGCGCCCGCGCTGAACCTGGCGCGCCTGGAGCTGCGCCTGCGTCGCTTCCCGGAGGCGGCGGCGCTGGTGCGTCCCGATGATCAGGCGCCCAGGAACGCCTACGTCAGCTACATGATCCTCGGGCTGACCTACGCCGCTCGCGGCAGTCTCGACAAGGCGGCGGAGAGCTACGGCAAGGCGATCAGGATGAAGCCGACCTGGGGGCCGGCATACTTCGACCTCGGTGTGCTGGAGCAGGGCCGCGGCAACTGTGACGCCGCAGCAGCGGCGTTCGAGAGCTTCGTGAAGACCGGGCAGGGCAGCGCCAGCGAGCTGGCCGACGCGCGCGCGCGCATCGCGGCCTGTGGCAAGGCGGGTGCGCGATGAGGCGCGGACACGTGCGCGTGCGCGGGCGGGCGCTGGCTGCGGTGCTGCTGGCGCTGCTGGCGCTGGGCGTGGGTGATGCCGGAACGGCGGGTGCGGACGAGCCGTCGCAGGAGGCGCTGCTCGAGTACCAGAAGGCGCGGCTGGCCGCCGAGAAGGCGGAGCAGGCCGGGCGCTTCGACGAGTGCGCCGAGGCCTACCTCGGGCTGGCGCGCCGGGTGCCCCAGCTCGACCCGCGACAGACCGCGGAGCTGCTGTACAACGGCTCGGTGTGTGCGGCGCTCGCCGGCCAGAGTGGGCTCGAGCTCACCCTGCTCGGCGAGATCATTGACAAGCAGCCAATATCTCCCCTGCGTCCTGCCGCCCTGTTTCGCAAGGCCATGCTGCTGGAGCGGTTGGGGCGCTGGTCCGAGGCCGCGGCCGACTATCTGCGCTACGCCCGGCAGTATGCGGCGGAGCAGGATGGCTTCGACGCCAGCCGGCGCGCCATCCAGCTCCTGCTGGCGCTGGGCGACCGGCCGGCGGCGCAGGCCGCGATCGACCTCTTCACGAAGATGTTCGGCGCCAAGAAGCGCACCGAGGTCGTCGACCTGCAGCTGGCGTTGCTCGAGGGCGCGCGCGACGCCGAGCGCATCACGCTGCTGACCAGGTTCTTGAAGCAGTGGTCCACCGCAGCGTCGCGCGATCGGCTGGCGGTGGCGGAGGCCGAGCTGGGGCTGGCGCTGTGGCGCAGCGCCTGCCCGGTGCCGTCGAGTGACGGCAGCTGCCTGGCGCGGCGCAAGCCGCCGGTGCAGACGGCGTGCGGGCGCCAGCTGACCAGCCCGATCACGCTGGCGCGCAAGCCCGCCGTGGTCAAGGAGGCCCTGGTGCACCTCGGGCGCGCGCAGCAGCTGCTCGCGGCGGCGCTGCCGGGCACCACCGACGACGCGCGGGTGGCCCTGCTCAGGCGGACCCAGGGCTTCGTCCTGCTGGCCCGCGCCGACGCCGCGCTGGAGCCGGTGCGCATCTCGGTCGACGGCGGCAAGGCCGGGCCGGGGGCGCCGGGACCTGCGCCCAAGCTGGCGGCCGCGGGCGCCGGCGCCGCGGCCTATGCGCGCTGGATCGACGCGCTGCAGAAGGCCACCCAGCCCACCATCGAGCAGTACCTGCGCGTCATCTCCGACACCCAGGGCGAGGCGCGCGCGGCGGCGGCGTACCGCGTCGCGCAGAGCTTCTCGATGCTGGACGAGGCCATCGCGCAGGCAGCGCCGCCCAAGGGGCTGGGCGCCGAGGGCGAGCGCGCGTTCTGCGAGGCGCTCGACAAGTTCCAGCAGCCGATGCAGGCCAAGTCGGTGGACGCGCTGGAGGGCTGTGTGCGAGTGGCGCGCGAGCTGCGGTCGGTGACCTGGTTCGACAGGTGCAGCGCCGAGCTGTCGTCGCTGGACCCGGGCAAGTTCCCGCCCCAGGAGCTGATGGTGCCGCCGCCGGCGGTCAGGCCGCTGGAGCTGCCGGAGCCTCGCAACGGAGCGCCAGCGCCGTGAGGTAGACTGCGGTGAGGAGGCAGCAGATGGCGTCCAGGCGGCTGGTGATCGGCTTCGTGGTGGCGTGGGGACTGGCGAGCTGCGGTGGAGGCTCGTCGTCCAGGCCCACGACGAACTTCGTGCCTGTCGACGAAGGTGGTGCGACCCGGGGGACGGTCGAGCCGTCGCCTGCGCCCTCGACGACGCCCGGGACGCCCGATGCGTCGCAGGCCATCGCGGGGCCGAAGGGGCCCGTGGTCGGCGGTTCGCCCAACGACTCGCCCGAGATCTCGCGCAGCGTCGGCGGGCCCAACGACATCGTCGTGCTGTGGACGCGCGTGGTGCCCAAGACGACCGACGCCAAGATCACGCAGCTCGCGGGCAACATCCAGGCCCGCGTGCGCGCCGCGGCGATGGCGGCGTTTCCCGGGCGCACCATCGACCTCAGGCCGCAGCCGGAGCGGGTGTGTCCGCGCTCGGGCTGCAAGGTGCTGTCGGTGGGGGCGCTGCTCTTGCACTCCAACGGCGGCTGCGCGGTGATCGCGCTGGTCACCGCGGCAGGGACCACGCCGACCCGCCTGTTCCCGTGGGCCGGCCAGGTCGACCTCAAGCGCAACTTCGCGCCGTTTCGCGAGCCGCCCGAGTCCAACGTGGTGGTGCGCGACTACGCGCCGTGCTCGCTGGATCCGATGGCCGCCGGCGACGACGGCATCACCGCGGCGATCCAGGCCACCCGGTAGGTCGCGCCGGGCCGGCGTTGCCCGTCGCCGCGCTCACGGGCGCGGCGCAAACGGGCGGTGAAACTGCCGCGGGGCGTGCTTCTTGCGCAGGCAACGCGCGGTGGCGCTCATGTAGCAGATGGTGAGGGCGCGGCGCGGGCGGCCGGTGCTGTTGCGGCCGGAGCGATGCCAGAGGTGGTTGTGGATGAGCAGCACCTCACCGGCGCGCGCCGGAAGCGGCAGCGCGCGTGCCTCGGCGTCCGCGGCCGCGACCATGGCCGCGGGGACGTTGCCGCCGCCAGGGGTGGCCAGGCCGGCGTGGTGGGTGCCGCTGAGGACCTCGACACAGCCGGACTCGACCGGGCAGTCGTCGAGCGCGGTCCAGATCTGCAGCGTGGGCAACTGATCGATGCCCCAGAAGCGGCCGCCGTCCTGGTGCCAGCCCAGGTGGGTGCCGCCGCTGGCCGCCTTGATGAAGAGGCAGGCGCGGTAGATCGCGATGTCGCCCGCGATCAGCGTGCGCGCGACGCGCTCGAAGAAGGCGTTGCCGATCCAGGCCGCGTAGAGGTCGTCCTTCTCCAGCTTCTCGATCTTGCGGTAGGCCAGCGAGGGGCCGACATAGCCACGCCCGAACTCCAGGTCGTCATAGCTGCCGGTGGCGCTGTCGGGCTGGAAGAACAGGCCGTCGATCACGCGCTGGCCCAGCATCAGCTCGTCGGCGCGCGCGCGCAGGGCGGCAAGCCCGTCGTCGTCGAGGGCGCGGCCCAGGCGGGCCCAACCGTGCTCGGCGAAGTGCGCCAGCGGGGCGGCCAGGTCGACGTCGGCGGTGGCGGGCAGCAGCATCAGCCGCGCGGCCTCGGCGGCCTCGGCGGCGGCGGCGGTGGCAGCACGCGCAACGACACCACTTCGCCAGTCCACAGGCCGACCACGGCGCGCCAGGGCGGCGTGCGGTCGGGGCGGACATGCAGCTCGATGGTGCCATTGTCGCTGCCGCGGCTGCTGCTGCCCTCGGTGACCAGCCCCTGCGCGGCGGCCTCGGTACGCGCCAGGTCCGCGGCGGCCTCCTCGGTCATCGCGGCCGCGGGGGCCGGCCCCATCAGGAGGACCTCGGTGCGGCCATAGTCGCCCGCGACGGCCCACAGCCGGCCGGCGAAGACCCCCTCGGCATAGATCTCCTCCTCGGTACGCACCTCGAACTCCAGCTTGTCGGCGCCCTTGCCGAGCACGAAGCCGTAGATCCCCAGCGTGCTACCGTCGACCGCGTGCTTGTGGTTGCGATAGGCGAGCAGCACGGTGGTGCCATCGCGGGCGGTGACGGTGGTGCCCTCCTCGAGCAGCAGGCGCTCGCCGCCGCGGCGGGGCAGGCCGCGCCGAGCGCCGTGCAGTCGCTGCTGGGCGGCGACTCCGCGGCCGCGCCGTCCGACACGGCGCCCGTGGCGGGCGGCGTCCTGGCGGGCCTGATCCAGCCGGGCGCCGCGGCGGGGAGCGGCGTGCCGGG
>JBGASF010000097.1:0-30025 GCA_044229835.1 Polyangia bacterium
GCCCGCTTGCAGCCGGCGCCCAGCGCCAGCGCCAGCACCAGCCAGCCCGCCCGCCGCAGCCTCAAGGTTTGCCCGGACCGACCAGTCGCACGCGGTACAGCCGGGTGCGCGCCGTGATGTACAGCGTGCGTCGATCGGCATCGCCGAAGGTGCAGTTGGCCGGCTGCTCGGGCACCGTGATGACGCCCCACCGCGTCCCCGACGGCGCATACACCTGCACGCCCGCCTGGGTGGTCACGAACAGGTTGCCGGCGTCGTCCATGGCCATGCCGTCGGGCGTGTTGGCGGTGTTGACGAACAGCTGCGCCGCGCCGGTGCTGCCGTCGCCCGCGACCGCGAACTTGCGCACCAGGTTGGCCGCGGCGTCGGCGACATACAGCGTGGCCTGGTCGGGCGACAGCGCGATCCCGTTGGGCTGGGTGCTGTACATCGCGATGCGCGTCAGCGCCCCGGTCGGGCTGACGCGGAACATGCCCTGGGTCGGCTGGCGGTCGCCGGGCAGCGCGGCATAGTCGGGATCGGTGAAGTACAGGTTGCCATCGCTGCGCGCGATGATGTCATTGGGCGAGTTCAGCCGGCTGCCGCCGAAGCTGGTCGCGACGTCCTCGATGGTGCCACCGGCCAGCGTGCGCGAGACCCGGTGGTTGCCGTGCTCACAGGCCAGCAGGCGCCCCTGCGCATCGACGGCGAGGCCGTTGGAGTTGCCCGATGGCATGCGGAACGTGGTGATGGTGCTGGGCGGCACCAGCTGCCGGATGATGTTGCCGTCGATGTCCGAGAACAGCAGGCGATCCCCCAGCCAGACCGGCCCCTCGACGAACAGGTAGGGCCCGCCCGGCACCATGGTGACGGCGCCGATGCCGGTCAGCGGGTTCACCACTGCGGCGTCATCCATGCCGACGCGGGCGTCGGCCGGAACCACGGCGCCATCCCCCGCCAGCGCGCCGTCACCGGCCAGCGCAGCGTCCGCGCCAGCGCCGGCATCGTCGGCCGCCCCACCATCGCCGTCACCGCCACAGCCCGCCAGCAGCGCACCCATCACCAGCATCGCAAATCCAAGCTTCTTCACGTCCGCCTCCACGATTGAGTCCAGGGTTCTACTACAACTTCAACGCGCCACCAGCTGCAAGCGATAGGTGCCGAACGAGTCGTTGGCGTAGCCCCCGGCATACACGCTGATGCGACCGCCGGCCGGGATCTGCAGGTTCGGGATCAGCGCGCCGGTGCTGAAGCCGAAGTCGTCGGCGTCGGCCAGACAGCTGAGCTCGTCGTCGGGCGCGATGGGCGCGCCGGTGTACACGAACAGCAGCGGATCCGGATGGGTCAGGCGCACGTCGTCGTCGGCGCCGCCCATCGCGATGTCCCAGCGCCGGGCGCTGCTGCTGGGGTTACACAGCACCCAGACGTCGCGATGCACCGCGGTGTGCGCCGGGTGCCGCGCGGTGTACGGACAGCTGGGCGCGCTGCCGCGGTCGGGCCGGTTCCAGGTCGGCGCCGAGGTGCTGTCCCCGGCCAGGTTGAGCACGCCGCTCAGCGGCAGCGCGATGCAGGGCAGGGCGGCGTCATCGCCCGCTCCGCCGTCACCGAGATCGGCGTCCGCGCTGGCGCTGGCATCCACGCCCAGCAGCATGTGCACATCGGGGCCCGCGTCCGCGATGGCAGCATCCGGCAACGCCGCGTCAGCCGTGGTCACCACGGCGGCGTCGACCGCCACCTCGGCGTCGCTCGGCGCGCCATCACGCGGCGCCGCATCGACCCAGGCCGCGTCGCGCGGCCCGGCATCCTGCGGCTGGTCGTCATCATCGTCCCCCGCGCAGCCGCCCAGCAGCAGCGCCAGCACCACGATATGACCCAGGGAGACCCGCATACGGACACTTCTACGACGCCAAGGCCGCGTACTTACCCCGATATCGCCCTGCCGTCAACCAACCCCGGCAGCCTCGGCGCGGCGCCGCGCGCGCTCCTCGAGGTCGCTGGCGCCCAGGCGCGCACACAGCTTGCTCGCCTCCGGCCGCGGTCCGCGCCAGGCCAGCGCCGCGAGCTCCTCGGGCAGCGGCACGTCGCGCACCACGGTGGCCAGCTTGCGCCACAGCTGCGCCTCGTCCCACTGCGCGTCCAGCGTCGCGCGCAGCCGCTCGTCGGTGCCGGGCCGGCCCAGCCCCCACGGCGCGCTGCGCGGCACGTCCTCCAGGTGCGGCCAGCGCGCCAGCACCGCGGTCGCGGTCTTGGCGCCGAAGCCGGGCAGCCCCGGGATGCCGTCGGCCTCGTCACCGACCAGGCCCAGCCAGTCGGGCAGGCTGCTCGGCGCGATCCCCCAGCGCTGGCGAAACGCCGCCTCGTCGGTGACCTTGCGCCGGATCCGATCGACCTGCACCACGCCCGGCCCCAGGCACTGCCCGAGGTCCTTGTCGGGCGTCATCATGCGCACCTCGGCGACCCCGCTCCAGCGCGCCGCCGCGGTGGCCAGCGCGTCGTCGGCCTCCCACTCGTCCATGCTCCACACCACCAGCCCCAGCGCGCGCGCCAGCTCCTCGACCAGGTCGAACTGCTCGCGCAGCTCGGGCGGCACCCCCTCGTCGCTCTTGTAGCCGTGCCAGAGGTCGTTCCTGAACGACCGGATCGGGTTGTCGAACGCGATCGCCAGGTGGGTGCACGCCTCGGCGCTCTCGTCGAGCAGCGCCAGCATCGAGGCACAGACCCCGACCGTGGCCTTGACGTCGCGGCCGCCCGCCTCGTGTGAAGGCCGTTTGGAATAGTGAGCGCGGTACAGCTCGAAGGTGCCGTCGACCACATGCAGGCGCATACGCGGAGCTTGGCACGGTCCCACCTCCCGGCGCATCCTTCCCGCATGAGCGCAGCCCCGACCACCAGCCCTGCGACTGCTTCCGACCCCGAGAGCCGCCTCGTCGTGCGCGCCCCCGCCACCGGGGCGCCGCTGGGCGAGGTCGCCATCGACGACGCCGCCACGGTGCGCGCCAAGGTCGCCGCCGCGCGCGCCGCCCAGCAGCAGTGGGCGCACACCCCGCTGGCCGAGCGCGCCCGCCGCGTGCTCGGCTTCCGCGACGTGCTGGTGCGCAGCGCGCGCGAGCTCAGCGCCGCGCTGGAGCGCGAGAACGGCAAGACCCGCGTCGAGGCGCTGGCCATGGAGCTGACGCCGAGCATCGACGCCATCACCTACTTCGCGCGCCGCGCCGAGAAGCTGCTGGCGCCGCAGCCCATCCCGCTGCACCTCTACAAGCACCGCAAGTCGTACCTGCACTTCGTGCCGCGCGGCGTGGTCGGAATCATCTCGGCGTGGAACTTCCCGCTGTCGATCCCGACCATCGAGGCCGCCATGGCCGCGCTGGCTGGCAACGCCGCGGTGGTCAAGCCGTCCGAGGTCACGCCGCTGGTGATGCTGGAGGTCAAGCGGCTGTGGGACGCCTCGGGGCTGCCACCCGACCTGCTCCAGGTCGTGAATGGCCGCGGCGCCACCGGCGCGGCGCTGGTCGAGGCCGGCATCGACATGTGCATCTTCACTGGGTCGACCGCGACCGGCCGCCGCGTCGCCGCCGCCTGTGGCGAGCGCCTGATCCCGTGTGTCCTCGAGCTCGGCGGCAAGGCGCCCGCCATCGTGTGCGCCGACGCCGACCTCGAGCGCACCGCCAACGCCCTGGTGTGGGGCGCCTTCGCCAACAGCGGCCAGGTCTGCGCCTCGGTCGAGCGCGTCTATGTGCACTCCTCGGTGCACGACGAGCTGGTCAGCCGCATCCTCGACAAGACCCGCAAGCTGCGCCAGGGCGATCCGTCAGGCCCCGGAGGTGGTGACGTCGACGTCGGCGCCATGACCTGGGATCGCCAGCTCTCCCACGTCGAGGAGCTGGTCGCGCGCGCCCAGGCCGCCGGCGCCAAGATCCTGCTCGGCGGGCGGCGCCGCCCCGGCGCGGGCCAGTTCTACGAGCCCACCGTGCTGACCGACTGCAAGCAGGACATGGACATCATGCGCCGCGAGATCTTCGGCCCGGTGCTGCCCATCATGAAGGTCGACAGCGAGGAGCAGGCGCTCAGCCTGGCCAACGACAGCCAGCTCGGCCTGCTCGGCTACGTGTTCTCACGCGACAAGAAGAAGGGCCGCCGCCTGGCCGAGCGCCTGGAGGCGGGCACCGTGATGGTCAACGACGTGCTGGCCACCTTCGGCGCGCCCGAGACGCCGTGGGCCGGGATCAAGCAGTCCGGCCTCGGGCGAACGCACTCCGACGACGGGCTGCGCGACATGTGCCAGACCCGCCACGTCAACCATGACCGGCTGGCGCTGGCGCGTGATCCCTGGTGGTATCCGTATTCGCAGAAGGTGTTCGAGCGGAGTCTGAAGCTCTTGCGGCTGCTGTACCGACCGCGCTGAAGCGCTACTTGTTCTGGTTCGCCGTCTCGGCCGCCAGCTTCAGCTCGGCCGAGGCCTGGTCGATCAGGTCCTTGGCCTTGGCGGCGTGGCCGCCGAGGTCGTACTCGTTGGCCTTCTGCGCCGCGGTCACCTTGGCGGCGGCCTTGGCCAGGAAGCCCTGCGCGGCCGCGAGGTTCGGGTGCTTCCTGGCGCTCACGTTCTGCGCCGGTCCGGCCACCAGCTGCGCCCCGCCCACCGCCAGTGCCAGACCCAGGACCACGCCAGTCATCAGCTTCTTCATGTGTATCTCCCCCTACCTGTGAAGTTGAACTGCTACGCCTTCGACGTGCCAGCGCGGCCGTAGCGATCCTCCAGCCGCACGACATCGTCGAGCTCCGTGGTGGAGACTTCCACCACGTCGGTATCTTCAATCGCAGTCATACGATGGCGGAGGCCCGGGGTTACATGGAAGGGCACCCGCGGCTCCAGCACCGTGACCTGGGGCGGCTCGCCGTCCCGGTAGTGCTCGAACTTCATCTTCCCGGTCAGCACCATGACCGTCTCGTCCTTCTTGACGTGGTACTGCAAGGACAGGCTCTGGCCCGCCTTGATGTGCAGGATCTTGCCGACGTAGCGGTCGGTGACCGCCCAGATGAGCTCGTTGCCCCAGGGCTTGTCGACGATGCGGGGGCCGCTCACTTGGGCTTGGTCCCGGTCGGGGCCGGCGAGGCGGCGGGCGACGGGGAGGGCGACGGCGAGGCCTCGGGCGTCGCCTCGGTCTTCTCGCTGTCGGGGATGATCTCGGTCTTGCCGCTGTCGGGCCGCTCGGCCTGCTCCCAGCGATCGACCGAGCCGTTGAAGTCGTCGTCATAGCCGATGGCCTCGACGGTGCCGTCCTTGAAGCGCTCCCAGTAGTCGGCCTTGCCATCGGGGTTGCCGCTGACGCCGCCGGTGTCGCGCTCGCGGATCTCGATCTGGCCGCCCTTGTACTTGTCGACCACGTCGGGCTTGCCGTCGTAGTCGGAGTCCCACT
Source organism: Polyangia bacterium (assembly GCA_044229835.1). Taxonomy (GTDB): domain Bacteria; phylum Myxococcota_A; class Polyangia; order Haliangiales; family JADYYK01; genus JADYYK01. Next base: position 5,394 of record JBGASF010000097.1, read on the forward strand.
CGACGCGGATCTTGGTCGAGCGCTCGTAGTAGGTCGTCTGGTCGAACTTGTTGTCGAAGTCGAGGTCGAACTGCTCCATCTCGATGACGCCGCGATCGTCGTAGGCGGTCGCCATGTCGATGACGCCGTCATGGTTGAAGTCGACCTTCTTGCAGGTCATGACGTCGACGTTGGTGCCCTTCTGCTTGGAGCTGGCGACCAGCTTCCAGACGTCGGTCTTGTCGTCGTGGTTGATGTCCATGCGGATGACCCGCTTGCCCTCGTCCTTGCACCGGGTCAGGTCGACCTTGATGGACTTGTCCGCCGCCGCCGACATGCTGCCGCCGGTCGGGGTCGTGGTCTTGGCCGCTTTGCTCTTCGAGCTGCCACCGCAGCCGGCCGCCAGCGCCCCCAGCGCGATCAGCACAGATAGTCTCTTCATGATTGGGGAGGGTACTGCGCCCACGCACGCCAAGCAAGCCGTGGACTTGCGCCATTCGCGTTGACGATATGTGCGTTGTCACCTACTGTAACTAACCTCACTTCATCATCCACTCCGGCACTCCGGCAGGCAGGCCCCGATGGCGCGCAAGAAGATCTCCACCACGGTCTACATCACGCCCGAGCAGAACGAGCGCCTCAAGCTCCTGCACGACAAGACCAAGGTCCCGGTCGCCGAGTACATCCGGCAGGGCATCGACCTGGTGCTCGAGCAGTACCACGACCGCTTGCCCGGCCAGCTCAGCTTCCTCGGCGCCGCGGTGTCGCGGCCAGGGACCGGGACCGGCACCGGCGGCCAGCCCAAGTAGCTTTGCAGCTCTGACCTCCTCGCGTAGACTCCGCCCGCCTCATGCCGCATCCCCCCGAAAGAATCCGCAACTTCTCCATCATTGCGCACATCGACCACGGCAAGTCGACGCTGGCCGATCGCATCATCGAGTTCACCGGCGCCCTCAGCGACCGCGAGAAGACCAACCAGTTCCTCGACAACATGGACCTGGAGCGCGAGCGCGGCATCACCATCAAGGCGCAGACGGTCCGCCTCGACTACACCGCCGATGATGGCAAGGACTACGTCTTCAACCTGATCGACACCCCCGGCCACGTCGACTTCGGCTACGAGGTGTCGCGCTCGCTGGCCGCCTGCGAGGGCGCGCTGCTGGTGGTCGACGCCTCGCAGGGCGTCGAGGCGCAGACCCTGGCCAACGTCTACCTGGCGCTCGACAACCACCTCGAGATCCAGCCGGTGCTCAACAAGATCGACCTCGCCAGCGCCGAGCCCGAGCGGGTGCGCAGCGAGATCGAGGAGGTCATCGGCATCGACGCCTCGGGCGCCATCCTGGCCAGCGCCAAGACGGGCCTGGGCACCAAGGAGATCCTGGAGGCGGTGGTCAAGCACCTGCCGCCGCCCAAGGGCGACCCGGCGGCGCCGCTCAAGGCGCTGATCTTCGACAGCTGGTACGACACCTACCGCGGCGTCGTGGTCCTGGTGCGCATCAAGGACGGCTCGGTGCGCAAGGGCATGAAGATCCACCTGATGGCGACCAACAAGGACTACGAGGTCACCGGGGTCGGCACCTTCTCACCCAAGGCGCGCGAGGTCGCCGAGCTGACCGTGGGCGAGGTCGGCTTCCTGCACGCCGCCATCAAGGACGTGGCCGACACGCGGATCGGCGACACCTTGACCGAGACCGAGCGCCCGACCCCGGAGGCGCTGCCCGGCTTCAAGCTGGTCAAGCCGATGGTGTTCGCGGGCATCTTCCCGACCGATCCGTCGGCCTACGTCGCGCTGCGCGAGGCGCTGGAGAAGCTGCACCTCAACGACGCCTCGGTGACCTTCGAGGCCGAGACCTCGGAGGCGCTGGGCTTCGGCTTCCGCTGTGGCTTCCTGGGCCTGCTCCACATGGAGATCATCCAGGAGCGGCTGGAGCGCGAGTACAACCTCGACCTCATCACCACGGCTCCGACGGTGCGCTACCGCGTGCGCACCCGCAAGGAGACCTACGAGATCGACAACCCGGCCAAGCTGCCCGACGCCGGTGCCATCGAGGGGCTGGAAGAGCCCATCATCCACGCCACCGTGCACGTGCCCGGCGAGTACGTCGGCCAGGTCATGCAGCTGTGTCAGGACCGCCGCGGCACCCAGACCGGGATCGACTACGGCCCCAACAACCGCGTCTTCATCCGCTACGACCTGCCGCTGGCCGAGATGGTGTTCGGCTTCTACGACAAGCTGAAGTCGCTGTCGCGCGGCTACGCCTCGCTGGACTACGAGCTGGCCGAGTACCGCGAGGCCGACCTCGTGCGCATGGATCTGCTGGTCAACGGCGACCGCGTCGATGCGCTGTCGCTGATCGTGCACCGCGACCGCGCCTTCGAGCGCGGGCGCGATCTGTGCGTCAAGATGAAGGAGCTCATCCCGACGCAGATGTACGAGGTCGCCATCCAGGCCGCCATCGGCGGCAAGATCATCGCCCGCACCACGGTGAAGGCCCTGCGCAAGAACGTCACCGCGAAGTGCTATGGTGGTGACATCAGCCGCAAGCGCAAGCTGCTCGAGAAGCAGAAAGAGGGCAAGAAGCGGATGAAGGCGGTCGGCAACGTCGAGATCCCGCAGGAGGCGTTCCTGGCCGTCCTCAAGGTCGAATGAGCGCGCCTGCCTCGGGTGGCGTCGGCCTTGCCGTCGAGCCGGGCGCAGGGGGAGACGGACCCGGCGGGGCGGGGTTCCTGGCGGCGCGGCGGCGGCGCAAGCACGAGAAGCGCGTGGTGCGCGAGGCGCGCCTGCTGCTCGGCGAGGTGCGCGGCGGGCTGCAGCGTGGGGACCAGGGCCAGCTGACGCCGGCGCTGCGCGAGGAGCTGCAGGGCGACGCCCAGGGGCTGGAGAAGGCGCTGGGCTCGGGCAAGCCGGCCGAGATCAAGGCGGCCATCGCGGCGCTCGACGACAAGGCCGACCGGCACCTCGGCTTCGCGCGCAAGTCGACGCTGCGCGAGTATGCCGAGTCGATCGCGATCGCGGTGCTGTTCGCGCTGCTCCTGCGCGCGTTCGTGGTCGAGGCCTTCAAGATCCCGTCGGGCTCGATGATCCCGACGCTGGAGGTCGGCGACCACATCTTCGTCAACAAGTACCTCTATGGCGTGCGCATCCCGTGGACCAAGACGCGCTTCTTCACCTGGCGCAAGCCGCAGCGCGGCGAGATCATCGTCTTCATGTTCCCGGAGAACCCCAGCCAGGACTTCATCAAGCGCGTGGTCGCGGTCGGGGGCGACACCCTGGAGGTGCGCGGCAACCAGCTGGTGGTCAACGGCAAGCTGCAGCCGCGCGAGCTGGTCGACGGCGAGCACTGCGAGTTCACCGATTACAACAAGGAGGAGGGGCGCTGGCGCTACCACCAGAGCTGCTTCCTGTACCGCGAGACGCTGGGCGGCCACGTGTTTTACACCATGAACCTGCCGCACCCGCGCGATCCGTCGCACCGCGACTTCCCGTCCACGCTGTCGCACGAGGCGTCGCGCTTCCTCGACGACGTGCACACGCCGGGCGACAGCTTCATCCGCGTGCCCGAGGGCCAGGTCTACGTCATGGGCGACAACCGCGATGACAGCCACGACTCGCGCTACTGGGGCGGCGTGCCGCTGGAGAACATCAAGGGCAAGGCGCTGATCGTGTGGTGGTCGATGGGCGAGTCGATCACGCTCGACCGCCTGGGCCGCATCGGCAAGCTGATTTACTGAGCGGGACTACAGCGCGGCCAGGGCGCGGGCCACGTAGTCGAGGCGGTCGTGGCCCCAGAAGAGCTGCTGGCCGACGAAGAAGCTGGGCACGCCGAAGACGCCGCGCTCGGCGGCGGCGGCGGTGCGGGTCTTGAGGGCGTCCTTGATGGCGGGATCGTCGAGGCCGGCGGCGAAGGCGGCGGGATCCAGGCCGACCTCGCGGGCCAGCTCGGCGACGACGGCGCGGTCGCTGAGGTTGCGGTCGTCGCGCCAGGCCGCGGCGAAGGCGGCGGCGTGGAAGGCGGGGGCGGCGGCGCTGGCGTGTTGCTGGCACCACAGGGCGCCGCGCAGGGCGTACAGGCCGTTGATGGGGAAGTTGCTGGGCGGGCGGATGGCGATGGCGTGGTGGGCGGCGCAGCGCCCGAGGTCCTGCATGATGTACTGCAGCTTGGCCGAGCCGTAGGGGATGCCGGTGGAGAACGAGGCCAGCCCGCGCAGGTAGATCGGCTGCAGGTCGATGGTCACCCCGGGCAGCAGGCGCGTGCGCAGGATGTCGGCCAGGTAGGCCCACGGGCTGGCGTAGTCGAACAGGAAGTCACAGCTGGCCATTTCATGTCTCCAGTGGAGACATGGTAGCCGAGGCCCGGCCGGGGCACAAGAGAGCACGAGCACGAGGCTGAGTGGGTCTAGCGGCGGGCGGGGATGCGGGCGCGGGCGTCGACGACGATGGCGCCGGCGCCGGCGCCGCCACGCGCCTTGGCGGTCACGACCAGGCGCTCGAGGCGGATCTCTTCCAGTCGATCGCCCAGCTCGAAGGCCAGCCAGGACAGGCGGAACAGGGTGTCGCCCAGCGCCACGAGGTCGAGCTCGCCGCGGCCGCGGCGCAGGATGCGCTCATCCTCGGCCAGCGCCTGGGCGTCGGCGCGACGCAGCGGGGCAGGGGCCGCGACCAGCGGTGCGCCGGCGCCCTCGCGCGCGACGGCCAGCTCCAGCCAGGCGCCCAGCGCGCCGCCGGTGACCACGCGGGCGCGCAGCTCGACGCCAGGCGGCGGGGTCTCGCGCACGATGGCCTGCTCCAGCGGCGACACCTTGGCGCAGGCCAGGAAGGCGCGGCGGGCCTCGGCGACGCCACGCACGTTGCGCACCACCAGCAGGCCGTCGGCCTCGCTGGCCAGATCGGGCCCGTGCGGACGCAGCTCGCAGGGCCAGCCCACGCGGGCGGCCAGGCGCGCCGCCGCTGACGCGCTCTGCGCGATGGCCTGTCGCGTGGGCAGCAGGCCGTAGGCCTTGAGGATGATCTTGGTGTCGTGATCCGACAGCCAGCGCGGGCGCAGGCGCACCGCGCGCTCCAGGGTGCGCAGGACATGGTCGCGGTCGGCGCCGGGGCGACCGCGGGTGTCGGCCGGGGCGGGGCCCAGGCCGCGCTGGCGCCGGGTCGCGACGTCGGCGGCGGCGTGCACCGCCTCCAGCGCGGGCCACACCCCGAGCAGCGCCGGCGTGCCCGCGGCGGCGAGCCGGGTCAGCGCGGCGGCCGGCGCGGCGCCGGGGCCTGCCACCAGCGGGATGACCAGGCCGTCGCTGGGGCCGGCGGCGGCCGCCTGCGCGGCGCCGTGCCGGCCATCCTCGTCCTGGCCGACCGCACGCAGGGTGACGTCGACCGGCGGCTTGACGTCGGGCGCGCCCGCGGCGCGCGCTGCCAGATCGACGGCGCTGCCGGGCTCGGCGTCGACGCGGCGGCGCGAGCCGGCGGGCACGTCATAGGCGCCCATCACGACCAGACACTCGACCCAGTCCTCCAGCGCCGCCGGCAGCGCGACCCCGTGCGCCTCCAGCAGCGCACGCAGCAGGGCGTCGCCGGCCGAGCCCACGGCGCCCGCGCTGCCACGGCTACGCGCAGGCGGCGCCAGCAGCACCACCCGCGTGCGGCGCGCCGCCGCCGCCAGCGGCGCCAGCCAGTCGGCCTCGAGCTCGCCCAGGATGCCGATCACGCGGGGCGGGCGCGCGCCATGCGCCGCCAGCCCCCACGCCAGCGCGCCGACGTCGAGGCCACCCGGTCCAGTGGCCAGCAGCGACCCCGGCAGCACGCCGCGCGCCGCCAGCAGCCCGGCCAGCTCGCGCGCCAGCACCGCCGAGGTCGCCAGCACCGCGACATCCTCCGCGGGGAGCAGCGGCTGCGCGGGCGCCGGCGCCACGGTCGTCGCCAGCAGCTCCAGCGCGCGCCCGCGCGTCCACATCCCGAACGGGGTCGGCCCCAGCACCGGGACCTCGTCGCCCTCGCCACGCTCGCCGCGCTCGCCGCGCTCGGCTTCACCGAGCACCAGCAGGCCGGCCCCCGCGAGCCCCGCCAGCGCCGCGCGCACCCGCGCCGCGCTCGCGACATCGCACAGCACCAGCTCGCCAGCGCGCGCCCCGCGTCCGCCCGCCAGCGCCGCGCCGAGCCCCTTGGCATCGTCGTACCTCGCGACCTCCACCCCCCGGGCCCGCGTCGCCGTCGCCACCGCGGCCACCAGCGCACCGGTCGCCTTCACGGGCAGCCACACCCGCGTCGGCGCCACGAACGCCGTCACATCGGGCGCCGGCGCCCCGCTCATCAGCGCCACATCCGCGACCGTCTCGGCCTCCGGCTCGGCCTCCGCGGTCGCCCCCGCGAGCCCGCCCGCACCCGCGCCGGCTCGAGCGCGCTTGCCGCCGCCGCTCCCGCCGCCGCCGCCGTCCCCGGCTTCGCCTGCGCTGCCCGCACCCGCGCTCGCGCTGCCCGGGCGCCCACCCCGGCGCGCGCCGCTCATATCAGGCGGTCGTCGCGCAACCGCCCCACCAGCTCGCGGGCGCTGCGCACCATGGTCGCGTTGCGCTGCACGCGCACCGGGTAGGTCCGGCCCAGGAAGCGATCGCGATGCTGGATCTCCTGCGGCGCGATGCCCAGATCCTCCAGCCCCAGCACCTCGACCGAGCGCTCACCCGGGCCGCGCGCCGCGTTGACCACCCGGCGCGCGTCGCGCTCCGGGCCACGCTCGTCGCAGCGCACCGCGACCAGCGCGGGCAGCGGCAGGCGCAGCGTGCGCACCAGGTCGAGCTCGCGCCGCTCGCCGCGCACCGCGGTCGGCACCTCGGGATCCGCGCTCACCTGGTACATGTCGCTGAGGTGCCAGATCCCCAGCAGCTCGGCCACCGCGGGGCCGATCACGCTCTGCACCTCGTCGAGCGAGGTCTGCCCGGCCAGCACCAGATCGAACCCGGCGTGCTTCACCGCCGCCGCCAGCACGCGCGCGACGCCGTGGTAGTCGACCACCGTCAGCGCCGGATCGACCACCGCCAGGGCCCGATCGGCGCCCCGCGCCAGCGAGTGGATCAGCGCGGCGTCGTCGCGCACGCCGCTGGCCGACACCGTGGTGACCTGGACCGGGTTCGAGGCCTCGCCGCGCAGCGCCAGCGCGGTGGTCAGCGCGGCCTCGTCGCACGGCCCCAGGAGATCCTCCAGCATGCTGGCGCTCTCCTCGCTGCGCCGGGCCAGCCGCTGCACCGGGGTCGGGCCGGTGGTGCCCGCCGCGGGCGCCGCCCGCGTGGCCCTGAGCAGCACCACCACGCGCACCGGCTCGCGCTGCTTGCGCCGGTCCTGCGTGCTGCTCATGAACGAGCGCACACGGCGCCGATCGATCACAGGTCCGCCGCTCATCTTGTCACCCGGTCACCGCCGGCTTGGGCGTCTCGCCGTCATCGTCGACCTCGGCGCCGGCGTCGGGCTCGGCCACCACGATGCCGGCGTCGGCCTCGCGCTTGGCGCGCGCCGCCGCGGCCCGCGCCGACTCCACCGCGGCGTCGGCCGCCGCGCCCGCCAGCGCCGCCTCCAGCGCCTTGCCCGCGCGCAGCTCGCGCAGCAGCTCGGGCACGACGGTGTGGAGATCCCCGACCAGGCCGTACTGCGCGACCCGGAAGATGGGCGCGCTGGCATCTTCATCGATGGCCACGATCTCGGCGTCGCCCGAGATGGCGGCCAGGTGCTGCGGCGACCCCGAGGCCCCGCAGGCCAGGTACAGCCGCGGCGACACCCGGCGCGCGCCGACCCCGACCTCGCGATCGGCCGGCGCGAACCCGCGCGCACACGCCTCGCGCGTCGCCACCGCCTCGCCCCCCAGCTCGTCGGCCAGCTCGCACACCAGCTGCCAGCCCTCGCGCGAGCCCACCCCGGCGCCCGCGCACACCACCACGCGGGCCTGCTCCAGCGCCGACGACTCGACCCGGCGCGCCAGCTCCTCGACCGGCGCGATGTCGACCGCGGTGGCCGCCAGCATCACGACCTCGGCCTCCTCGTCGCCACGCTCGCGCGCATGCACACCCGGCGGCAGCGTCACCACGACCGGGCGCTCGAGGTCGTCGATGGCCAGCCGGCGCCTGAACAGCCCGCCATACACCGGCCGCGCCAGCACCAGATCGCCGCCGGCGCCCCACTCGAAGGCCGGCTCGGGCACGAAGGCCGCGCCCATGCGCGCCGCCAGCCGCGGCGCCACGTCACGGCCGCCCGGCGTGGCCGCCAGCAGCACCAGCGTGGGGCGCTCCTCCTCGCAGGTCGCGGCCACGGCATCGCCATGCGTGGCATACAGCGGCGGCCCGCCCAGGTGCGGCGCGGTCAGCACCATCACGCGGTCCGCGCCCAGCGCCGACAGGAGCTCGATGAGATCCGGCTCCGGCGGCTCGGGCAGCTTGGCGCACGGCACCAGCGCATCCAGCGTAGCGCCCAGCGTGGTGGCCAAGCGGCGTCCCTCGCCGAGCGCCTCCAGGGAGGCTTCCACCGGGCGGTCGCCCGAAAGCTCGATGTAAACCAGGACGTTGGCCAACGCCGCCAGACCTCGGTATCAGCGAGCGTAGTCCCCGGCCCGGGGCCGGGTCAAGAAAGCTACCGCCCGCCGCCTCCACTGCCGCCATCGCTCAGGCCATGCTTGCGCTTGATCTGGTCCATGGCCTTGGCGTACTCGGTCTCCCAGGCGTTGGTGCCTTCCTGCAGGTTCTTGATGCGCTGGCGGACCTCGGCGTCGAGCTCCTCGTCCACGCTCATGTGCTTCTTCAGGACCTCGCGCATGCGCCGGCGCAGGGTGGCGTCGTCGGCGAAGACCTCGGCCACGTGCGGCGAGTGCATGAAGGTCTCCTGCAGCTGGGTGCAGATCCAGTTCAGGGCCTCCTCACCCAGGCCGAACTCCTTCTCCTCGGCCAGGCGGCGCTTGATCTTGGTGAACTCGCCGTAGGGCAGGCCGCGCTTCTCGACCATGTCCTTGGCCTTGTCGGTCAAGTCGCGATCGACCCGGATGTACTCCTTGAGCACGGACTGCACGTCGAGCTCGGTCTCGGGGACGTTGTCGAGCTCGATGTCGCCGGCCTCGCCGAGGGCACGTACCAGCTCCGAGGCGATGGGGACGACCTTGCTTGTGAACAGCTTCATTGCCGGGAGGTGTATGCTGACGCGCGATGTCGGTCAAGACCAAGCTGGTGGCCGCGGCGCTGATCGTGAACGATGCCGGAGGGATCCTGCTGACCCAGCGCGGCCCCACCCAGGCCATGGCGGGCTTCTGGGAGTTCCCCGGCGGCAAGCTCGAGGAGGGCGAATCGCCAACCGACGCACTACTCCGTGAAATAAAGGAAGAGCTGGGCTGCGCTCTCATCGTCGGCCCGGTGTACGACGTGCTGTTCCATCGCTATCCGCAGTTCGACCTGCTGATGGTGGTCTACACCTGCGGTTTGCCGCCCGGCGAGACGCCGCAGCCGTTGCAGGTCGCCGACATGCGCTGGCTGTCGCCGGCAGCGCTGGCCAGCGTCGAGATCCTCCCGGCCGACGCGCCGTTGATTGCGCGTCTGAGGTGTGACGGCGCTCCGCCCGTGCCGCAGCCGCCGCAATCTCCGCGACTTCCTTGACCCCAGAAGTCTGGCAGGGTTACGATCCCGCGAAATGGACCCCCGCCCCAAGGTGACGAAGGAAGTCCTGTGCGAAGAGTCCCGCTTCATCCTGGCCAACGTCCTGGCCGAGGGGCGCTACGGCAAGCAGAACCGGCTGGCGGACATCCGGCGGATCTGTGAGGGGTCGATCTCGCTGGCCTTCACCGAGTACCTCGGCTTCCTGGAGTCGTCGGGGTATCTCATGTACGACCGCGCCAACGACGCCCTCGACGTCACCGCCGAGGGCGAGCGCGTGGTCGCCGGCGAGCGCTCCAACGAGCTGACCGAGCGCGCGGTGGCCCACTTCGGCGGACGCAAGGCCGAGGCCGCCAAGCGCCGCCCGGTCCCCGCCGGCGAGCGCACCGGCGGCATCGAGAAGCTCGATCCCCGTGATCGCACCGCGTCGGGCGAGCGGCTGGAGAAGCAGGATCGGGTCGAGCGCGCGGCCTCGGTGCCGCCCGTGTCGACGGCGGCGGCGGCGGCGGCACTGGCAGCAGCAGCGGGTGCAGCACCCCAGCGCGGCGAAGCCGCCCGAGGAGAGGCCATGGATCGCCGCTACGAGCGCCAGAACATCATCGGATCGGGTGGCATCGGTACGGTCTACCGGGCCCGCCAGGTGCACCTGGATCGCGACGTCGCGCTCAAGGAGATCCGCGAGCTGTTCTCCTTCTTCGCCGACGATCAGCGCCGCGAGATCGTGCGCCGCTTCGGCGAGGCCATGCGCGCGGCGGCCCGGCTGTCGCACCCCAACATCGTCGCGGTGCACGACGTCAACCTGGAGCGCGAGCACCCCTACGTCATCACCGACTACGAGCCCGCCGGCAGCCTGCGCCGCCTGATCGCGCTGGCCGAGGACATCCCGGTCGGCCTGGTGGTGAAGTACCTGGTGCAGATCCTCCACGGCCTGCGCGCCGCGCACGCCCAGGGCGTGCCGCACCGCGGCCTCAAGCCCGAGAACGTGCTGGTCGATCTGTACGGCAACGCGCGCATCACCGACTTCGGCATCGCGCGCGTGGTCGAGCGTGATCAGGCCGTGATCCGGCAGGTCTACATCGGCATGGGCGCGGTGGCCTACATGGCGCCCGAGCTGTTCACCGATCCCATGGGCTCGGGCCCGCAGACCGACATCTATGCGCTCGGCATCATCTTCTATGAGCTCTTGACCCGGAAGCTGCCGGGGCGCCGGTCGCCGATGCCGTCCACCGTCAACCCGGTGCTGCCCAAGGCCTTCGACGACATCTTCGATCGCATGACCCGCGACGAGCGCGCCGAGCGCTTCACCAGCGCCGACGAGATCCTCGAGGAGATCTACAAGGCCGACGGCATCGACAAGTTCCTGGAGCCGCGCAGCGCGGTGCTGTTCGCCAAGAGCCCGCTCAGCGACCTCAAGTTCAAGGAGCCGCCGCCCAAGGATCCCGACATGCCGGTCGATCCGACGGCGTTCTCGCAGGCCCCCGGCGCCGCCGCGCCCCCGGGCGGCATGGTCGGCAACGTCCCGACGGGGACGCAGTCGGGGCTGGGCACCACGTCACCGAGCGCGGGGACGGGCGTGCGGCATGCGACGGGGAGCACGCGGCGGCCGCTCACGTATAGCTCCCGCCTGCGCGACCGCGGCAGCGAGTAGATCCCGGACACACAGGCTACAGGCCACAGGTCACAGGCCATGAGCAACAGGCAATGACGGAGGGGATGGGCCTCTCTTGCTCGTTCCTACGTTCTGATGCAGGCCGCGGCCTTGCGGCCCCCGCGCCGCCCCCCGCACACCACCCCATTGCTAATTGCCTGTGGCCTGTGACCTGTACCCTGTGACCTGTGTGTCCGGGGTTCCGGGTCAGGCGCCGAGCTCTCCCAGCATCTTCTCCAGATCCTCGCCCTTCATCCCCAGCCGCTGAAAAATCCCGCGCGCCTCCGTGATCAGCCCGCGCCCGTTCGGCACTTCTCCGCGCTCGATCTTGTATCTCCCGAAGCGCGCGAGTCCCTTGGCCAGCTCGGCCTCGTTGCCGAGCTCGCGGAACAGGCTGATGCCGCGGGTGAAGAAGTCCTCGGCCGGGGCCTTGCCGCCGCCCTCGGTGCTGTCGAACAGCGTCGCGGCGTGGACCTCGCCCAGCGCCAGCAGCGCGCGGCCGACATAGTCACGCATGCCCGCGGTCTCGGCCACGCTGAGCGCCTGGATGCACATCTCGCGCGCCTTGTCGGTCTGGCCCGAGCGCAGCTCGAGCAGCCCGAGGTTGCGCGTGGCCTCGCTGGTCAGGCGGCGATCCTCGAGATCCTTGGCCAGGGCCAGGGTCTCCTCCAGGCGCTGGCGCGCCTCCGAGGTCTTGCCCTCGTGCAGCGCCAGCTCGCCCAGGTTGTTGAGCACCAGCGCCTGCAGCGGCAGCGCGCCGATCTCCTCCGACACCTGCAGCGCCTGCTCCCAGTACTTGCGCGCCTGCTCCTTGTCGCCCGCGCTCGAAGCCGAGCACGCCGAGGTTGTTCAGCGAGGTCACCACGCCGGCCTTGTCGTCGATGGCGCGGCGCAGCTCCAGCGCCTCGCCGTAGCAGCCCTGGCTCTCGGTGAACAGGCCGCGGTCCTTCTGGATGTTGCCGACGTTCGACAGCGACAGCGCGATGGAGCACTTGTCACCGAAGCGGCGGCGCTTCTCCAGCGCCTGCAGGCTGTGATCGAGCGCCTGGTCGTAGCGCCCCAGCAGCCACAGCACCTGGCCGATGTCGTCCAGGCTGCCGGCCACGCCGCGCTCGTCGCCGGCCTGCTGGAACAGCTCGAGGCCGCGCGTGAGGTACTCGAGGGCCAGGTTGAGGTCGGCCTTCTGCCGCCACACCCGCCCCATCTTGTTGAAGGCGACGGCGCCCTTGCTGCGCGACGCCACCACCCATGACAGGCGCAGCATGCGCTCGAAGGCGCCCAGCGCGGCCTCGTAGTCGCCGCGCATGGCGTACACCGAGCCGAGGTCGTGCCACAGGTGCACGCGCGCCGCGATGTCACCCTCGCCCAGGCACTGCAGCGCCTGCGCATACAGGCGGATGGCCTTCTCGTTGTAGAAGCGGGCGCGCGCGGCGTCGCCGGCGCGGCGGTAGCGCGCCGCGGCCGACTCGCCGTCACCGGCGCGCTCGAGGTGGCGGCCGACCTCCTCCTGGGCCTCCTCGCCGCGGCCCTCGGGGCGCAGCTCCAGCCACTGCGCGATCAGGCGGTGGTAGCGCCGGCGGGTCTGCTCGTCGATGCCCGACATGCCGGCCGAGCCCTTGCCGCTGTAGACCAGCTCCCACAGCGACGGGTAGGCGAAGCGGTACTCGCGCTCGCCGGGGATCTGCGAGGTCGGGTTCTCGGCGATGAACTCGCGCTCGACCAGCTTGCCGAAGGCCTCGGCGGTGGCCACGCGGGTGGCGTCGCCGGCGACCGCGATCTCGCCCAGGGTGGGGCCGTCGGGATCGCCGCCGAGGGCGACCGCGCGCACCAGCGCGACCACGGCGTCGAGCCAGAACGCCGAGTCGCCGCAGGCCGCGGCCTTCTCGAGCAGGTCGCGCTCCGCGGGCGCCATCGCCGCGATGCGCGCGGCCAGGATCTCGTCGTGTGACGCCGGCAGCGCGCGCTGGCGCATGGCCGCCTTGTCGACCAGCCAGCTGCCACCGCCATAGCGGATGACGTCGCTCTCCAGCAGCAGCCGCACCAGCTCGAAGATCGAGCGCGGCGAGCCGCCCAGGCGATCCTTGACGTGGCGCGCCAGGTCCGCGGGCGGCGGCTGCTCGGTCGGCGTGAGCAGCTCGGTGAGCAGCTTCTCCGACTCGTCGGGGCTGAGCGGGCCGACCTCGACGCGCTCCAGCGTGACGTCGCCCTCGCCGAAGGTCGGGTGCGCCTCGAACAGCGCCGGGCGCGCCGCCGCGACCAGCAGCACGCGCGCCGAGCCCAGGCCGGCGGCCAGGTACTGCAACAGGTTGACGGTCTCGGGGCCGGCGCGCTCGACGTCGTCGATGCCGATGAGCAGCGGCGTCTTGGCGGCGTCGGCGCCCAGGAAGCGGCGCAGCGCGATGAAGGTGCGCGCCTCCAGCTGCTGCGGGCTCTCGGCCAGCGGCTCCACGATGGGGCTCTTGGCGAAGGGCACGCGCAGCATGTGCGCCAGCAGGTGGCCGACCTCGGCCACGCGCGCGGCCGGCATGACCTCGCCGACGCCGGCCAGGATCTTGTCCTGGGCGTTGGCGATGGAGTCGAGCGCGCCGATGCCGAAGCGCGCCGACAGCACGCGCACGAACGGTGCGTAGGGCGGCTCCTGCGGGCCGAAGGCCTCGGTGGTCAGGATGCGCGCCTCGGGGGTCTGCGCCAGCGCGGTCTCGGCGAACTCGCGCAGCAGGCGTGACTTGCCCACGCCGGGCGGGCCGATCAGCGAGATGAAGGCCACTTCGTGCGCTGCCGCACAGCCGTTCCAGATCCGCATCAGGCGGTCGAGCGTGGTGCGCCGGCCCACGAAGCGCGGGCGCAGCGTGAAGATCGGGTTCTCCTCGATGAGATCCTTCTCGTCGAGCAGCTCCTCGCTGCCCAGGGCCGCGGGCACGCGCTCGGTGCGGCAGTCACGGCAGAGATCGTTGTCACCGGTCAGCACGGTGCCGCAGCCGAGACAGTTTCTCGGCAACGCCACCGCGCAGCGCTTGCACTTCTGCGCGCCGGGACGGTTCGAACTCTCACACGAAGGACACTTCATCCGGCCCCCTGGCTACCCTTGAACAGACCCGCTGTCAACCGGAACTCAATTGTTACGAGCAGATGCGGCCTTGCATGCGGTTTCCAGCTGGGCCCGCCAGGCCTGGCGCTGGGCGCTGATTTCGGGCGTCGGGCTGGCCGCCGGCTCGCCCACCTTGGGCACGAAGAAGTGATCCAGGTTCACCACCTCGATGACCGGCTCGCTGGCGGCCAGGCGGCGGCAGTTCTCGGCCTGCAGATCGGCGAGCACCAGCGGGATGGCCTTGGCGGTCCACTTGTGGGTGTCGTGGAACAGCACCACGCCGCCGCTGTTCTTGAGGATGCCCTTGATGGCGGCCTTGTGGACCTTCTCGGTCTTGAAGGGCTTCTTGGTGTCGGCGGAGTCGGACGACCACAGCACGTTGGTCAGGCCGCGCTTGGCCAGCGCCTTGGAGATGCGCGGCGACAGGGACCCGAACGGGGGCCGGAACAGGTAGGGGTAGCGGCCGGTCTCGCGCTCGATGAGCTCGGCGTTCTTGTCGATCTCCCACGACAGCTTGGGCTCCTGGGTCTGCGGCAGCACCAGGTGGTTCCAGGTGTGGTTGCCGATGAGGTGCCCGCGCTTGACGATCTCGGCCAGGGTCGCGCGGTTCTTCTGCGCGGTCTCCGACTTGCCGCCGAAGCGATAGCCGCACACGAAGAAGGTCGCCTTGATGTTGTAGGCGTCGAGGGCGTCGAGGATGGCCGGCGTGTTGTGGTAGTCGGGGCCGTCGTCGAAGGTGAAGGTGACGTGGTTGGCGGCCTTGAAGCCGGAGATGGACTTGCCGCCGTAGAAGGGGTCGGCCGGCACGGCCGGCGACGGCGACGGCGACGGCGACGGCGACGGCGAGGCCGACGGTGATGGCGCGGCCGACGGCGCGGGCGAGGCCGACGCGGCGGGGGAGGCGGGCGGTGCCGCCGCGGCCGGGGCCGGCGAAACCTTCGCGGTGGGCCCGGCGTACGCGGGACTGGCGAGGAGAATTGTGGTGACGATTGCCAGCCTGGTGCGCACGAATTCGAAGATAGCATGCGGTGCTGCTAGGCTCCTGTCGTGCGCATCGTTCTCCTGTTCATTGCACTCGCAGGGCTGGCCCTGGTCTCGGTGGGCTGCGTGAAGCCCGACCGGTCATCGACCCGGCGCCGTGGCACGGGGTCGCGCCACGCCCGGCACGAGCACAAGCACCGGCACCCGCATGGCTCGGGTGGCCACCACCATCACCCCCACGTGCACCCGCACATCGCCGGCCAGCTCGGCCACCATCACCCATACTGATGCTGAGGCGCTGGGCGCTGGTGGGCTGGGTCGCGGTGGTGCTGGCGGCGGCGAGCGCGCTGACGCTGGCGGCGCCTGACGCGGGTGACGACCCCGAGGGGGGCATCCGCGCGCTGATCCGCTTCACCGCCCGGCTGTCGCTGGGCCTGTTCCTGGTCGTGTTCGCGGCCTCGTCGTGGCAGAAGCTGGCGCCGTCGCGGCTGTCGCGCTGGGCGGTGCAGAACCGCCGCCACCTCGGGCTGGCGATGGCGCTGTCGCAGCTCGTGCACGCGGCGGCCATCGTGATGCTGGCCAACCTCGACCCGGTCCGCTTCAGGCGCGGCCTCGGCCTCGGCACCGTGGGCGGCCTGCTGACCTACGTCCTGATGATGTTGATGGTGGTGACCTCGTTCGACGGGCCGACGCGCTGGCTGGGGCGCAAGCGCTGGCGGATCCTGCACCGCGCGGGCATGTACATGCTGGCGCTGACCTTCCTGGTCACCTATGGCGGCCGCACCGCGCGCGGCGTCCCCCTGGCGGCGGTCCCGACCGCGCTGCTGCTCGGGGTGCTCGCGCTGCGGCTGGCCGCGCGCCGGCGCCGGGTCGCCGCGGTTGCGCGAAGCAGTTGACGCGCCCGCCGAGGTTTGCTACCAGATCCGGGCCTTTGGCAGGGTAGCTCAGTTGGTTAGAGCACACGGTTCATACTCGTGGTGTCGCGGGTTCGACTCCCGCCCCTGCTACCAAGATCGTCCCGAAAATTCTGCTCCGAGGCGACGCTCACGTTCAAGATGAGGTGATGAGCGGACGCCTGGTTGCGCGCGAGGGGGCCCGGACCTGGGTCGTCGCGCTGGGGACCGAGCCAGTGATCGTGGGGCGCGCCGAGGTCGCCGCGGTGCGGGCCACCTACGCCAGCACGTCGCAGCAGCACTGTCGGCTGGAGTTCCAGCAGGGCAGCTGGTGGGTGGTCGATCTGAACTCGACCAATGGCACCTTCGTGAACGACGGGGCGCGCCTGCAGGGGCGGCTCAAGCTCAGCGATGGTGACCAGGTGCGCTGCGGTCCCAAGGGTGCGCTCGAGGTGCGCCTGGAGCTGAAGGCGCCGGTGACGCTGCCGCTGATCAGGCCCGAGGAGCCGCCGCCGCCCCCCAGGGCGCCGGAGCCGCCGCGACCGCCCGAGCCGGCGCCGGCCCCCGCTGGCGAGCTGGCCGAGGTGCGCGCCCGGCTGGCCCAGGCGCTGGCCAGGGTGGAGGACGCCGAGCGGCTGGAGGACCGCTTGCGCGGTGAGCTCGAGGCCGAGCGGGCCCATCGCGTCGAGGTCCAGGACGAGCTGGCCGAGCTGCGCCAGGAGGTGGCGGCGGAGCGCGCGCGCTGGCAGAGCGCCGACGCCCGGGTCGAGGCCAGCCAGGCCGAGCTGGCGCCGCTGCGCGGGAGCAGCGCGGAGCTCGAGGCCAAGCTGGCCGCGCTGCGCCCGCGCCTCGAGCAGCTGGAGCGTGAGCTGCGCGCCGCCCAGGCCGCCAGCCAGGCCGCCGAGGAGCGCGCCGAGCAGCTCAAGGCCAGCAACGCCGCGCACAGCGAGACCATCGAGGAGCTGCGCCTGGTCATCGAGGGCCAGCAGCGCGAGGTCAAGCAGCTCGAGCGCGCCGCCGCCGAGCTGGCGCGCTCGCGCGACGACGCCCGCGCCGAGACGCTCGCCGCCTCACGCGAGGTCGCCAAGCTGATGGCCACGCTGAACGCGATGCAGCGCACCGAGCTGGAGCTGCGGGCACAGATCGAGCGCCTCGGCGAGGCCCTGGCCGCACGGCGCTGAGCGCCGGCGTGGCGCAGACCGCGCTATTCGCAGTGCCACTTCGGTTTGGTGCCGCCGGCGCCGTCGGGGACGTCGATGTAGTGGCAGCCGGCGTTGCTGCTGCCGCCGGGCGAGCCCTCGCCGGGCAGGCCGCCGTACCAGCCGGGCTGGTAGGTGCCGATGAAGCGCGGCGCGATCATCAGGCGCGCGCCCACGCCGGTCGAGGTCACGCTGAGTTCGCGACCGTCCTCGTTGTCGACCTGGCCGCTGAAGCGCTCGACGCCGAGGCTGAACAGCGCCAGGCTGCGGCGCAGCCAGGTCGGGCGGCCGCCCACGCTGACGCCGGCGAACAGCACGCGGATGTCGGTCTTCCGGGCGTCGGTGTTCTTGCTCTCGGGGGCGACCCGGCCGCCGCCCTGGTACAGCCAGCTGTAGCTGACGGTGACGCGCTTCTGCAGCTTCGGCGAGATGAAGCCCGACGGGATGATGACGTCGGCGCGGAACACGGTGCCCTGGCCCGACATGCGCACCACCTCGTCGAAGGGGGCGATGCCGTCGGCGTTGAACGAACCCGGCGACAGCCCGAGGCCGATGTTGGTCACCTTGGCGGGGATGTCGTAGTAGAAGCCGATCTTGACGCCCAGGGACCAGCCGGCGCCGCCACCCTCGACCACGGTGTCGGTGCTCCCGGGGGTGACCACCTTCTGGCTCAGGCTGGGGTGATAGGCGATGCCGCCCTCGAAGTAGCAGCCGGCCTGCAAGGACAGCGCGACCACGAGCGTGACCACGCTCGCGAGGGACAGCGTGCGAGCGAGAGCCATGCGATCACTATACGGGAGGGTGCCGGCAGGACGAAGCCAAGCACTGCCGGTCGCCATCGACCGGCAGTGCCAGGTGGGTGGGGTGCTACTTGTGGACCTCGTTGATGGCCGCGACCTTGCCGGGGCCGTGGCAGAGCATGCACTGCTCCTTCGGGGTCATCACGCTGAGCGCGGTGGCGCGCGGCGCGTAGAACTGGCCGCCGTTGGCGCGCATGTGATCCAGCGCGATCGACGAGTCGTGGCAGGCCGAGCACGCCGCGGTGATCGGGCTCTTGACCAGGGTGTTCCCGGTCGCCTCGCAGGGTGTCCCGACGCTGCAGGTGGCCAGGGTCACGCTGCAGGTCGTGGTGGCGGGGTTGTTGGGGTTCTGGGTCACGCAGGTGCACGGCGCCCCCGCGGTGCAGTTGGTGCTGCCCTGCCTGCCGGTGGTGCTGACCACGGTGCACGGGTTGGCCGCGGTACACAGGCACGGGGCGGCGGGCGTGCACACGGTGGCGCCCTGGGTGCCGCTGTTGCCGTCGGGCAGCGTCTGGGTGCGGTTGCTGGTCGCGAAGCCGAAGCCGTAGTCGGTCTGGTTGTCACCGACGACATAGGGCGAGATCGAGAACCAGCCGGTCGGGTTGAAGATCGGGCTGGTCTTGTAGAAGCCCTGCGCCGCGGTGCTGACCAGCATGTTGGGGATGGCGGCGGCGTTGGCGGCCAGGCTGAAGTCGTGGCTACCCGCGACGTGGCAGGCCGAGCAGTTGTTGAGCGGCCCCGGGAACTCGACCTCACCGAAGGTCAGCCCGGGCTGCGCCGCGTGCCAGTTGAAGTCGACGGTGCGCCGGCGCGCCCCGTGGATGGCGTGCACGAAGTCCTTCACGTTGGCCGACCAGGCGCTGCTGGTGCGGTTCGGGTTGTGGCAGAACGAGCAGGTGGGAGCGTCGTTGCGCTGGCCGGCGTGGAACTGCGGATCCGCACCCAGCGAGACGTGGCAGGTCAGACACTTGTTCTGGTCGACCACGGCGCGACGGCCGGTGTAGCCGGTGGCCACCTTCCAGGCGTCGGGCGTGGGGACGATGAGTCCGCCCTGCTTGGTGGTGGGGTTGTACGGGAAGCCGTTCACGTTGGTCTGCGTGAGCGGAATGGCCGAGCTCAGCGAGTAGGTGTAGCCGATGCCGCCGGTCAGCATGGTGGCGTTGGGCGGGATGCGCACGTTGGTCAAGGTCACGGTGTAGAAGCCGTTGGCGTCACGCGTCATCGGCATGGTGCCGGTGGTGGGGGCGGTCTGGGTCCAGATGGTCTTGAGGTAGCCGCTGCCGGTGACGTTGAAGTCGGCCGGCTTGCTGACGCCGTCCTGCGGCACCGCGAAGGCGAAGTAGGCGCTGGGCGAGCCCACGAAGTTGGGCATCATCTCGGTGACGGTGCCGGCGGCGTAGGTCTGGAAGATGACGTCGGTCGGCGCCGCGCCGTTGACGCTCTCCTGGAACTTGAACTTGATCTGGGGCCGCTTGTCCGGCGTGATGGTCGCGTCGTCGACCGCGGACACGCTGCTGATGACGTAGCTGATGACGGTCGCGCCGGGGGGCACGAAGCCGGACGCCGCCAGATAGGCCGCGTTGGTGTTGGAGTTGGTGCCGCCGTTGAGCGAGTTGTTCGGATCAGGCGGGTTCACCGGCATGTGGTGCACCGCGGTCAGGGCCGGGGTGTGGCACATGGAGCACGCGCTGTCGGGCTGCGGCCCCAGGCGGTGCTTGCAGGCGGCGGGGATCTCGGCACGGGCGCTCAGCGAGTAGGTCTCGCCCGCGGAGATCGGCTTCGGGAAGTCACGCGCGCAGGTCGCCGAGGTCGCGGTGTTGGAGATCACGTTGCACACCCGGCCCGCGTTGGGGCCCGAGGTCATGGTCAGCAGGCCGCTGAGGAACTGGTTCACGGTCCAGGCCTTGGTGCTGTCCGTGATCACCTTGGTCACACCGCCGGTGCTCGCGGCGCCGGTCACGGTCAGCGCGGGCACCATCGTCGGCGGGTGCTCGCAGTTCGGCAGCGAGGTGCCGACGAAGTCGACCTGGTCGTGGCACGAGCCGCAGGCCTGCTGCGTGGGGCGGGTCCAGGACTGCGCGCCCTGCGCGGCGCCCTTGTGGCAGGCGTCGCAGTTGCGGATGTCCTGCGGGTAGGTCGCCACCAGGTTGTGGAAGGCGTTGGTCGGCTGGATCATGTGCCCGGCGTGGATGCGGTGCACGAAGACGCTGGCGTTGGCGGCCTGGTTGGTGCGCGCGGGGTTGTGGCAGACGCCGCAGAAGTTGGCGTCGATGCGGCCGCTGCCATGGAAGCCGGCCGAGGTGGTGCCCTCGGCGGTGAAGCCGCGGTGGCAGTTGTTGCAGTTCGCGGTCAGCGTGAGCTCGCGCGGGGTCGGGGTGCCGACGCCGCTGGGGATGTAGTTGTGCTCGGCGTTGACGGCGGTGAAGCCGGCCGGGCTGGTGGCGTTGTTGAGGTCGGTCTGGCGCGAGGTCTGGATCCACACCGTGTGGGTCAGGCCGGTCTTGGCGGCGTCGTAGGCGACGGCCTTGTAGAGCACGCCGTTGGCGGTGCCGGCGGTGTTGGTCTGCGCCACGTCGGCGGCCGGGAAGGTGTAGGTGTAGTCACCCGCGTTGGCGCCGTTCTCGACCAGCGTGCCCTGGCCGGGCGTCCTGGTGGTCGAGCTGGTGGACGGGTCGGGGTTGTAGGTCGTGGGCTGGAAGGTGGTCAGCGCCGAGGTCGAGTTGGCCGCCGTCAGCACGGTGTACGGCAGCACGTTATTGGCGGCGTCCTTGTCGTGGTACGACAGCGAGAAGCGCATGCTCATGGGCAGGTTCAGCGAGTACACGCCGAGCTTGTCGACCGGGTTGCCACGGCTGTCCTTGAGCGTGAAGCGCACCGCGATGGGCGCGGTGGTGCTGACGCTCTTGACCGAGACGGTGAGGCCGCTGCTGGACGACGAGATCCCGGTCGGGCCGTTGCAGGCGTAGGTCGTCAGCGCGGCGTTGACCTCGGTGGCATCGAGGACGCCGGAGCTGTTGGCGTCGATGCCGGTCTCGATCTTCACGCCGCCGGTGGGGCAGTTGCTGCCGGCGGGCTCGGCGCTGGTCTTGACCAGCGAGGCCAGGCCGGGGGTGCCGACGGGGCCGCTACAGATGAAGCGCGTGGCGGCGGCGTCGATCTCGGCTGCGTCGAGCATGCCGTTGCGATTGGCGTCGGGGCCGACCTCGATCTTGGTGCCGCCGTTGGCGCAGTTGGCGCCGGCGGGCTCGACCGTCGTGGTGACCAGCGTGCTGACGCCGGTGGGGCCGGGTGTACCGGGATCGCCAGCTGGTCCCGCGGAGCCCTCGCAGCCCAGCTGGATTGACGCGGGTAGCCACAAGGCCAGCACGCCCAGGATGAGGTTGGCTCTTCGTCCGCTCGATTCCATGTTGTCGTCCCTCCCCATTTGGACCACGGACCCTGGCGGAGTCCCGTCAGCTGTGGCCTCAGGTCGCAGCCTGCACCTTTATCAGAACGAGTTCTTGACGGGGATCAAATTGGTCTCCAGAAAAACGCAGCGCAGTTGTAAGTCGGCTGCGGCGCCTTTGCGCGGGCGAGTGTTGACGCGGACCTGGCGCCTCGGCCGAAGCGTGCCACGGTGTGTGCAGTGGGGGAGTGGAGTGAGGTGCAGGATGAGGAACACGCACACGACCCAGCACGGAAAGCAGGCCTGGCAACCCACGCAGCGCGGGCGCTCGGATGATGGCAACGCCTTCATCCCCGATCCTGGGGATGGCCCCGCGCACGCACCCGACGAGCTCGCCGAGGAGCTGGCGCAGGAGTTCCTGCAGGCAGCCACCTCGGGCGAGGATGCCGGCACCGACGCGCGCGCCGTCGAGGTGCCCGAGGAGCGCGGCGGCCCCTTCGTCGAGAGCACGGCCGGTGAAGAGTTCGCCTGGACGCGACCCCCCGGGCTCGAGCGACCCAGGCGCGAGCCGTTCCCGACCACCAGCAGCGGGCACTGAGTCGGCGCTGGCGCTAAGGCGCGCCAGGCCAAGGGCCGACCACGCAGGTCACCTCGGTGGTCTCGCCGGCGCGCACCACCACGCCGGTGATGAGGTCGAGGGCCGGGTCGCCAAGGCCTCGGCACTCGACCGAGTAGATGCCGGCGCGGGTCCAGTCGCTGAGGAAGTTGCCTCCGCCGATGGTGGGGCCGCCGCCGGGATAGGGTAGCCCGGGCGTCGTGACCTGGATCTGGACGCCATCCAGCGCGACCCCGGTCGGGCTGCTGGCGTGGACCTGCACCCGTCCGCCGGGCAACATGGCCAGGTCGCTCCGGAGTCGCGTGCCGGGGTCGAGCGTGAGGCTCGCGGCCACCCTCTCGTAGCCGGGACGCCTGGCCTCGATCACCACCAGGCGGCTGGCGTGCAGCCCGGCCAGGTGGTAGCCGCCATCGGCGCCGGTGCTGGTGACGGCCCCACTGCCGCCGGCGGTGTCGCGCACGGTGGCGCCTTCGATGGGTTGACCGCCGGGGTCGCGCACGGTGCCCTCGACCTCGGCCAGGTCGCTGACGGTGCAGGCGACGTCGCGCACCTCGTCAGGCACGACCAGCGTCACCGCGACGGACTGCCCGATGTAGCGCGGCGCGGCGCATGCGAGCTGGTAGGTGCCCAGCGCCAGATAGCCGGTCTGGTAGTCCCCCAGCGAATCGCTGGGCTGCGACTCGCGGCTGGTGAAGGGGCCGCCGCTGATGGTCACGCTGGCGCCCACGAAGGGCACGCCGCTCTGGTCTACCACGCGCCCGCGCACGCGCGCCGCCAGGCGGGCCACGCAGCGCTTGCCGTGGCGACAGGCCCAGGCGTAGTCGTCGGCGCTGAAGGCCGGCGCGGGCTCGCCCGCCATGTCGCTGACCATGATGCCGGCCTCGCCCTTGGCGAGGTGGCGCGAGCTGATGAGGACGTGCCCCATCTCGTGGCTGGCCACCGCGCGGAGGGACGCCAGCGTGAGGCCGGTGCGGATGCGGATGTAGCGCGTGCCGTCGGGGCGCTGCGACACCCGCCCCGAGACCTCGAGCGGGAGATCGTCCCCGGGCACGACGTCGATGCGCCGCTCGGCGGGGGCCTCGTCGGGCGCGGGCTGCACGTCGAAGCCGAGGCTGTGCCAGCGCTGCGCGCCGGCCAGGATGACGGCGCTCTCATCGGCGCTCCAGCTCAGCGGGTTGACCCAGATGGTGCCGGTGTCGCAGCCGTCGCGCTCGCACTGGCGCACGCCGGCGGGAGCGGCGCCGTTGTCGCCGTCGCAGCCGCTGCCCGCCAGCGCGAGCAGGAGCACGGCCACGCTGCGGCAGCTCAGCCTCGATCGCATGGACGTCACCATGGCACGAGTCCGCGGCGCTGGCGGGGATCCAGCCCACGTTGCCCACGTGTGCCCACTGGGGGCCGAGGTTCCGACCGGGGGGGACGCCCCCAGAGGGGGGGCCTGATCGCGATGCAAGCGCGCCCGGGGTGGGCCGCGCCGAGGTCAGGTCGCCCACACTCGTAACGCCACCCCGGTACAGGTCCCGTCATTGCAATGTTTCCCTAGCAGATTCGCCAAGATCACTTACCTGGGGGGAAGCAGAGCACGATGGCACACACGGTCGCAGAGCTGGGCGGGTACGCGGTGTCCGAGCGCATCGGGTTCGGCGGCATGGCGGAGCTGTTCCTGGGCCACCGCGAGCAGCGCAGCGTCGCCATCAAGCGCGTGCTGCCGGCGCTGCTGGGGCAGAGCGACTACATCAACATGTTCCAGGACGAGGCCCGGCTGGCGGCGCGCCTCGAGCACCCCAACCTGGTGTGCGCGTGCGAGACCGGCGAGGACGAGGGCGCGCCCTACTACGTGATGGAGTACGTGCGCGGCAAGGACGCCCGCAAGCTGCTGCGCGCGGCGGGGCGCGGGCGGCCCATCCCGCTCGACGTCGCGCTGTCGATCGTGTGTGGCGCGGCGCGCGGGCTGCACTTCGCTCACGAGCTGCGCGACGACGACGGCGAGCTGCTCGGCGTGGTGCACCGCGACGTGTCGCCGTCGAACGTCATCATCGGCTTCGACGGCGTCGCGCGCGTGCTCGACTTCGGCGTGGCCAAGGCGGCGCGGCGCTGCAGCGAGACGCGCACCGGGGTCATCAAGGGCAAGTCGGGCTACATGTCGCCGGAGCAGACCGTGGGCCAGCCGGTGGATCGGCGCAGCGACGTGTTCGCGCTCGGGGTGCTGCTGTTCGAGCTGACCACGGGGACGCGGATGTATCGCGCCAGCGGCGACCTCGAGCTGCTCACCATGGCGGCCAAGGCCGACGTGCCGGCGCCGAGCTCGCGGCGGCACCGGCGCCCGACCCCTCGACCCGAGGCGCGTTCGGATGATCCGCCGCCGCAACGGCTTCGGCGACCATCTTGGCGGGCTCGTTGATCGCCCGCTTCACCCCGGAGGCGACCACGGGCTTGC
>JBGASF010000098.1:0-16279 GCA_044229835.1 Polyangia bacterium
ACCTGCGCCAGCTGGCCCGCCAGCTCGACATGACGGATCAGGGCGCCGCCAAGATCATCGACGAGATGGCCGCCCGCGGCTATGTCGAGCGCCGCCCCGACCCCGCCGACGGCCGCAGCAAGACCCTCGTCCTGGCCCGCCGCGGCCGCGCCGCCCTGGCCGCCGCCCGCCGCTTCCACGCCGCCTACGAGCGCCGCCTCACCCGCCGCACCTCTCCCACCGACCTCGCCACCCTGCGCCGCCTCCTCTCACTCATCTCCCACACCACCAACACCTCTGACACCGCCGACACCGCCCGCCTCCGCGCCCTCTGACCATTCCCCGTTGCCTGTGACCTGTGACCTGTTCCCTGTGACCTGTTCGTCCGGATAGATCTGCTCAGCTTCGCTGAGCAGATCTAATCAGCACAGCCGTCCCCATCCTTCTTCCCGTTGAAGTTCTCCTTCTCGTCGGGGCACTTGTCCTTGTCGTCCGGGATGCGATCGCCGTCGTTGTCATAGTCGGGGCAGCCGTCGCCGTCCTGATAGCCGTCCATGTCTTCCTTGCTGAAGTCGCAGCTGTCGTCCTTGTCGGCGATGCCGTCGCTGTCGCTGTCGGGACAGCCGTCGGTCGACCCCCGCGCGCCGCTCTCGGTCGGGCACTTGTCCTGGCTGTCGGGCACGCGGTCGCCGTCGTTGTCGAGCTCTGGACAGCCGTCGTCGTCCTTGAAGCCGTCCCTGTCCTCGGCGTCGGTCGGGCAGTTGTCGGCGTAGTCGGCCACGCCGTCGCCGTCGTTGTCGGGGTCCGGGCAGCCGTCGTCGTCCTGGTAGCCGTCCTTGTCCTCGGGGTCGTCGGGGCAGCTGTCGCTGTCGTCGTTGGTGCCGTCGCCGTCGCGATCTCCCGCCGACCCGACCGGCTCCGCGCTGGGCAGCGGGACGTCGTCGGGGTCGTTGCTGGCGATGACGCGACCGCCGCCGCTGGGGCAGCCGTCGCCGGGCTTGCCCCCGAGGCGATCCTCGGGGTCCATCGGGCACTTGTCCTTGCGGTCGACGATCAGATCGCGGTCGTTGTCATAGTCGGGGCAGCCGTCGCTGTCCTGAAAGCGGTCGCGGTCCTCGTCTTCCTTGGGACACTCGTCGAGCTTGTTGATGACGCCGTCGCCGTCGAGATCGCCGTTGGCGGCCAGCTTGGGTGGCCCACAGCTCGTCAGCAGACCCAGGGCGCATGCTGCCCCGATCCAGAACCATTTCCCCCGCATCGGCTTCACTTTACATCATGCCGACTTGTCGCGTAGCGTCTTTCCGGGATGGCCGAGATGTTGAGTCCGGGGGAGCACGTAGGCGACTACGAGATCGAGAAGGAGCTCGGCGCCGGTGGCATGGCGCGCGTGTACAAGGCCCGCCACAGCTTCCTCGAGACCGTGCACGCCCTCAAGATCCTCGACCCCAAGTACCGGGCCAACCCCGAGGTGCGCAAGCGCTTCCTCGACGAGGCCAAGATCCAGGCCAAGCACCTCGATCACCCCAACATCGTCAAGGTCACCAACATCGTTGCCACCCGCGACGTCGCCGCGCTGGTGATGGAGTACATCGATGGCGCCAGCCTCGATCACTTCATCCAGGAGCTCAAGGCACCGCCCAGCGCCGAGACCATCCGCAAGCTGATGCTGCCGGTGCTGGCCGGCGTCGGCCACGCCCACGCCGGCGGCGTGGTGCACCGCGACATCAAGCCCGCCAACATCCTCCTGCAGAAGGGCGACGGCGAGGGCAACTTCATCCCCAAGGTGACCGACTTCGGCATCGCCAAGGTCATCGAGGGCGACGCCACCGGCGCCGGCACCGCCAGCAAGAAGTCGACCCACGCCGACGCCCGCATGGGCACGCTGGCGTACATGTCACCGGAGCAGATCCGCAAGGCCAAGTCGGTCACCGCGCGCTCCGACATCTTCTCCCTGGGCGCGCTGCTGTACGAGCTGGCCACGCGCCACACCGCGTTCGACGGTGACAGCGACTTCGACGTGATGGAGAAGATCGTGCGCGGCGCCTACGAGCCGCCAGAGCGGCGCTCGACCGGCCTCGACGTCATCGTCGCCGCCTGCATCAACAAGGCGCTGCAGCCCGATCCCGCGCACCGCTTCGCCAGCTGTGACGAGTTCGCGCGCGCGCTCAAGGGCGAGATCCCGGTCAGCAAGGCCAGCGGCGCGATGACCGCCGTGGGCAGCGGCCAGACCGGGTCGTCGCGCGCGCTGACCGCGGCCTCGGGCAGCATCGCGGTCGCCGCTGCCCCGGCTGCCAAGAGCGGCGGGCGGCGCTGGCTGCCCCTCGTCCTCATCCTGGGCGCGGTCGGCGCCGGCGGCGCGGCCACCGCGATCGCGCTGTCGCGCAAGACCACGCCCAAGCCCAGCCCATCGCCCACGGTGGCCGGCCCGGTCGACCCGGGCGGCTCGCCGTCCGGAGCGCCCTCGTCCTCCCCATCGCCATCGGCGCCGGGCGCGGACGATCCCTTCAGCGACCGCGATCACCGCCTGTTCCAGGCCGCCAGCGCCAGCAACGACGGCGCCCTGGTCGCCGCGGTGGGCAAGTCGATCGGCGTCTTCGACAGCGGCGGCAGCCCGACCGAGCGCTTCGACACCTTCATCCAGTACCAGACCCAGTGGGCCAGCCGGGAGACGGCCTGGATCACCGCCAACGCCACCGACCCCGCCAACGCGGTGGCCTTCCTGGCCAGCGAGGGCTACGCCAGCGCGGCGCCCGAGCCGTCGCCGGGCA
This sequence comes from Polyangia bacterium, assembly GCA_044229835.1. Classification (GTDB taxonomy): domain Bacteria; phylum Myxococcota_A; class Polyangia; order Haliangiales; family JADYYK01; genus JADYYK01. The sequence continues at coordinate 2,748 of JBGASF010000098.1, forward strand.
CCGGCATGGGGTCGGGCGCGGCCGCGCCGACGCCCGATCCGACCCCCATCGAGCCCAGCGGCTTCGCCCTGTGCGGCCCTGGGCGCTGGTCGGGCGAGGGCCTGACCGTCAACATCACCGGGGTCGAGTCCAAGTGCGGCACGTACACCTTCTCCAGCGACACCGGCGACCGCTGCTCGGGCTCGCTGTCGGGCTGCACCATCAAGGGTGACGAGCTGACGGTGAGCTATGGATGCCGGTATCGCGGCGGAGATCTGTCGGGAATTCCGCTCAGTGGCACCTTCCGCATGAACTGCTCCAGCGGGTCGATGGTGGTGCGTGGCGGCGGGTCGCGCTGGACGTTGAGCAAGCGCTGACGGCGCCGCGCAGGTACACTTCCCGCGTGCCGCGCTCCTGTCTCGCCTGCTCCACGGTGGTGCCCGAAGAGGTGCGCTACTGCGTCGCGTGCGGGCAGGAGGTCGACGACCCCTACCTCGACACCGTGGTCGGCGAGCGCTACCGCCTGGTGCAGCGCATCGGCGTCGGTGGCATGGGCGCGGTGTATCGCGCCGAGCACACCATGATGTCCAAGGAGCTGGCGGTGAAGCTCCTGCACCCCGAGCTGGGGCGCCTGGAGGAGCTGGCCGAGCGCTTCAAGCGCGAGGCCGAGGCGGCCTGTCGCCTCGAGCACATCAACTGCATCGCGGTGACCGATTTCGGCCAGACCAAGGGCGGCTCGCTGTTCCTGGTCATGGAGTACTTGAAGGGCGAGTCGCTGGGCGACCTGCTCGAGCGCGGGCCCATCGAGCAGGAGCGCGCGGTCAACATCGCGCGCCAGGTGCTGGCCGCGCTGGAGCACGCGCACGGCCTGGGGATCGTGCATCGCGATCTCAAGCCCGACAACATCATGCTGGTGCAGAAGGACGGCCGCGAGCTGGTCAAGATCCTCGATTTCGGCATCGCCAAGCTGATGGCCGAGGCCGACGAGGATGACGGCGACGGCCCGGGGGCGGACGCGCTCGATGACGGGCCGACCAACCGGGTGCGCCGCGTCGCGCTGGCCAAGCCGCTGACCCAGGTCGGCTCGGTGTTCGGGACGCCGGAGTACATCTCGCCCGAGCAGGCGCTGGGCCACGAGACCGACGCGCGCTCCGACCTGTACTCGTTCGGCTGTGTGCTCTACGAGATGCTGACCGGGCGGCGCCCCTTCGTCAGCCGCGACAAGGTCGAGCTGCTCTCGATGCACCTGACCAAGGCGCCGCGGCCCCTGCGCCAGGTGGCGCCCGAGGCCGGCATCTCGGTGCCGCTGGAGGCCATCGTCCTCAAGGCGATGGCCAAGAAGAAGGACGAGCGCTTCCCGTCGGCGACCGCGTTCCTGTCGGCGCTCGACGCGCTGCCGGCCGCCGGCGCGGGGCGCCTGCTGAGCAGCGACGGCACCCTGCCGGTGACCTCGCTGGGCGGTGGCCGGCCGACCACGGTGACCGGGATGGGGCCGGCGGCGCCCAGCGGCGCGGTGCGCACGCTGGCGGGCGCGGCCTGGCACTGGGCGCGCGACGCGGCGCGGGCGCGACCGTGGGCCGCGGTGATGGTGGGCGCGGTCGCCATCGTGCTGATCGCGATGATCGTCGGGCTGGCCTCGGGCGGCGGCAAGCATGGTGGGCTGGCGACGTCGCCCAAGGCCTCGGTCAAGCCCGGCAAGCCGGTCAAGAGTCCGAAGCCGTCGCCGTCGCCGAGCGCGCGGGTGTCACCGGCGGGGTCGCCCACGCCGTCGCCCTCGGTGGTGCTGCCGCCGCGCGACGCCAGGACCGCGCTGGCCGAGGGCCACCAGAAGTGGGACAGCGATCTGAAGGGCGCGCTGGCGGCCTACAAGGAGGCCATGGCGATGGACGCCACGGTCGCCGACACCAAGCTGATCGAGAACCTGACCGGCCTCGCGGTCGGCAAGGTGCGGGCCTGGGACGAGAGCGCGCTGCTGCTGCTCGGGCAGCAGGGCAAGGCCGGCATCCCGGGGCTGACCGCGCTGGCCAGCGCCGGCCGCACCGCCAAGGTGCGCGCGGGGGCCACCGCGGCGCTGACCAAGCTGGGCGCCGAGGCGGGCATCGACCGCGCCGGGGCGCTGATCCTCGACCTGCAGCAGGCCGTGAAGTGCAAGGCGCGGGCGGCGCTGACGCGCAAGCTGGTGACCGACTTCCGCGGCGATCCGCGCACCCTGGAGACGCTGCGCAAGCTGGCGGGGCGGCGCGGCGGCCGCTTCGACAATGATCCCAACGCCTGCTTCCGCAAGGAGCTGACCGCGCTGATCGAGGAGCTGTCGGCGTCGGCGCAGTCGAGCCCGGACAAGGACGGCTGATGGCGACCGCGGTGGCCAAGCGCAAGGACGGTGGCGGCGGCGGCGGGCTGGGCAAGGGCAGGGGCCAGGGCCAGGGTGGGGCAGGGGCCCGCCTCGTGCTGCCCACGCGCGAGAAGAGCCTGCTCACCAGCGTGCTGTTCGTGCTGCCGCTGATGCTGGCGTACCAGCTCGGCATCCTGGCGTCGGGCTTCAGGAACGGCGTCGACTATGTGACGCGCCTGCTGTTCTGGGCGGTCGGCTACCAGCGCAACCTGTACCTGCTGGTCAACCTCGGCATCCTGGTGCTGTTCGTGGGCGCGGTGCTGTACCTGCGCAAGAAGCAGAAGCTGGATCTGAAGCGCTTCCCGATGATGATCGTGGAGAGCACGGTGTACGCCCTGCTGATGGGGTCGTTCATCCTGTTCCTGATGAGCAAGGTGCTGCACCTGTCGCCGCACCTGTCGATCGCGGGGTCGGGGGCGTACGACGAGCTCATCATGTCGATCGGCGCCGGCGTGCACGAGGAGCTGGTCTTCCGCATGGGCCTGATGGTCGGGCTGGCCTGGCTGGGGTCGCGGGTGTTCAAGCTCGAGCGCGGCGCGGCGCTGGCGGTGGCCTTCCTGCTGTCGTCGGTGCTGTTCTCGGCGGCGCACCACATCGGGCCCTTCGGCGAGCCGTTCAAGTTCGGGGTGTTCACGTATCGGCTGCTGTCGGGGCTGGTGTTCGCGACCATCTTCTACTACCGGAGCTTCGCCACCGCGGTGTACACGCACGCGCTGTACGACATCTATGTGCTGCTGGTGCGCGGCTGACCTCTTGAAGGGCCGGTGTCCGGCGCGCTAGGATGCCGGCATGAGCGCGCCCGCGACCGACCTGGTGGAGGAGTACCGCCAGTATCTCGAGCGCTTCGAGGTGGTGGGGCCGGGCGTCGACTTCGGCGCCTTCACCAAGCGCAACGGCCGCCTGGTCAAGAAGCTGCGCTACGAAGAGTTCGAGGTGAAGTGGCGCGAGTATCTGCAGATCAGCAAGTCGTACGCGCAGATCCTCGAGCGCGGCGACACCATCAATGACGTGATCGTGAAGATCCTGAAGGAACGCTGCGACGAGCTAGTGCTCGACTTCACTTTCTGACCCGCTTCGCGGGGCAGAAAGTGAATCGAGCACAGCGAGCTCCGGTCCGGGTTCTTACAGCGTCGCCCCCGTCGCCACACCGGCCTCCGCCGCCTGGTGCGTGACCAGCCAGTCCACCAGCCGGTGATAGTCCTCGGCGCCGTGGCTCTCGGGCGCGTGCTCGAAGATGGTCTTCCGGTGCGTGGGCGCCTCGGCGAGCCGGGTGTTGATGCGGATCGGCTCCAGGCAGCGCTCCTTGAAGTGGCCCTGCAGCGTCGCGATCGACTCGCGCGCCAGGCGGGTGCGCGGATCGAAGAAGGTCGGCACCACACCGGCGATGCGCACCGCGTGGCCGACGTGCTTGTCGATCTCGCGGATGGTGCGCAGGACCTGGCGCACGCCGACCAGGGCCAGGTAGTCGCAGGTCACCGGGATGATGACCTCGTCGGCGTAGGTCAGCGCGTTGCGGTTGAGCAGGTTGAGCGACGGGCCGCAGTCGATGACGATGTACTGGTAGCTGCGCTGCACCATGGCGGCGGTCATGCGCGAGGCCAGCACGTGCGGCGCCAGGGCGTCGTCCTGGCGCGCCAGCCAGACCTCGGCGGCGGCCAGCGACTCGTCGGCGGTGATGACGTCGAGGTGGCCGCGCACCGGGACGGCGACGTCCATCGGGTTGCGCCCCTCGACCAGGACCGAGGCCAGGGTGTGCTCACCCTTGACGCCCAGGCTGGCGCCCACGTTGCCCTGGGCGTCCATGTCGATGAGCAGGACGTCGAAGCCCTTCTCGGCGACGCCCGCGGCCAGGTTGACCGAGGTCGTGGTCTTGCCGGTGCCGCCCTTCTGGTTGAGCACCGCGATCACACGCGCGCGGCGTGCGGTCGAGTAGCTGGCTTCACCCAGGCCAGCGCGCCGGCAGTCCAGATGGCAGAAGGTGCGGCGCTCGGCGCCCACCATCCCGACCTGGTATGCAAACTCGAGCGTGAATGTGCGGCCACACGTCGTGCAGGTCTCCATGGGGCCATTACAGCGCTGTGATCAGGGGGGGCAACTTTTTGACCGACCGGACCGGACACGCCTCCCGGCCCTGGGGCCGGCGGGCGTGCTAAAAGCCCCCCCGTGCTGCCGCTCGACGATCTGCTCGTCTTCGACCTGTCCCGGGTGCTGTCGGGCCCCTATTGCTCGATGTATCTCGGCGATTTCGGCGCCCGCGTGGTCAAGCTGGAGCGCCCCGGCGAGGGTGACGACACCCGCGGCTACGGGCCGCCCTTCGTGGCCGGCGAGGCCTGCTACTTCCTCTCGGTCAACCGCAACAAGGAGAGCCTGGCGCTCGACCTCAAGCGCCCCGAGGGGCTGGCGCTGGCGCGCCAGATCGCGACCCGCGCCGACGTGGTGCTGGAGAACTTCCGCCCCGGCGCGCTGGCGCGGCTCGGCCTCGGGCCGGCCGAGCTGCTGGCGCTGAACCCGCGCCTCATCTATGCGTCGATCAGCGGCTTCGGCCACCACGGCGACCCGGCCCACACCCCGCGCCCCGGCTACGACCTGGTGGTGCAGGGGCTGGGCGGCATCCCGTCGATCACCGGCCCGGCCGACGGGCCGCCCAGCAAGGTCGGCACCTCGATCGCCGACATGGTGGCCGGCATGTACGCCCTCATCGGCATCCTGGTCGCGCTGCACGCGCGCACGCGCACCGGGCGCGGCCAGCACGTCGACGTCTCGATGCTGGACGGCCAGGTCTCGCTGCTGACCTACCACGCGGCGTCGTTCCTGATGGCCGGCGAGGCGCCGCGCCGGCTGGGCAACGCGCACCCCAGCGTGGCGCCCTACGAGACCTTCCAGGCCAGCGACGGCTGGCTCAACATCGCGGTCGGCAACGACTCGCTGTGGCGCACCTTCGCGCGCGACATCCTGGGCCGCCCCGAGCTGGCCACCGACCCGAGCTACGCCACCAACGCCGCGCGCGTCGAGCGTCACGCCGAGCTGCTGGCCTGGCTGGCGCCGCTGGTGCGCGCGCGCCCGGTGGCCGACTGGCTGGCCGCGCTGGAGGCGGCCGGCATCCCGTGCGGGCCGATCCTCGATGTCGGCCAGGCGCTGGCGCACCCCGCGGTGCGCGCCCGCGGCATGGTCACCGAGGTCGAGCACCCGACCGCGGGCAAGCTGACCATGACCGGCGTGCCGGTGCGGCTGAGCGAGACGCCGGGCAGTGTGCGCGTGGCGCCGCCGCTGCTGGGGCAGCACTCGGCGGCGCTGCTGGCGGAGCTGTGCGGGGTCGATGCGGCGGCGTTCGCGAGGTTGCTGGAGGCGGGTGTGGTGGCGGTCGCGGGGTGAGCCGACCGGAGACGGAGCCGGACACAGTGTCGAAGGCAGCTGTGCTACCTTCCCCTCTGTGACTCGGGGGGTGACCAGGAGTGGGGAGAGCGGGCCGCCGGCCCGCGAGCAGCGGCGCATCGCCGAGCTCGAGGCCGAGCTCGCGCAGGCGCACGCCACCATCCAGCGCATGGGGGCCAAGGACGCGCGCGCGCCGATCAGCGACGAGACCGCGCGCCTCGAGGATCAGATCTCGACGCGCACGCGCGAGCTGGCGGAGAAATCCGACGCCCTGGAGGCGGCCAACCGCGAGCTGACCAACCTGATGACCAACCTCGACCAGATCGTTCGCCAGCGCACCCGCGCGCTGGCCGAGTCCGAGGTCCAGCTGCGCCGCAAGAACGCCGAGCTCGACCGGCTGAACCGCATGAAGAGCGAGTTCATCTCGATCGCCGCGCACGAGCTGCGCACCCCGATGACGTCGATCATCGGCTACCTCGATCTGATCTCGCAGGGCCGCATGGGCGAGCTGCCGTCCACGCTGGTGCGCCCGCTGGCCTCGCTGCACCGCAACGCCAACCGCCTCAAGCGCCTGATCGAGGACATGCTCGACATCAGCCGCCTCGAGGGCGGCCGCATGGTGCTGCACCGCAGCGCGCGCCCCCTGCAGGTCATCGTCGAGGCCGCCGTCGAGGAGCTGCGCCCGTTCGCCCAGCTCAAGCAGCACACCATCGTGGTCGAGCCCGCCCCGGCCGGCCTGCCCCGCGTCGATGTCGACGAGAGCAAGGTGCACCAGGTGGTCGCCAACCTGCTCGCCAACTCGATCAAGTACACCCCCGAGGGCGGCCGCATCCACCTCAGCACCGCGCTCGCCGACGGCGGCTTCGTCAAGCTGCTGGTCCGCGACAACGGCATCGGCATCCCCCAGGACCTCCTCGACCGCATCTGGGAGCCCTTCTCCGACGTCAACACCGCCAAGCACCACACCTCCCACGGCCCCGACAGCGCCGGCCTCGGCCTCTACATCGCCAAGGGGATCGTCGAGCTCCACGGCGGCAAGATCGTGGTCGCCAGCGAAGAGGGCACCTTCACGGAGTTCACGGTCAGCTTGCCGATCGCGAAGGAGTAGCCGCCGCGCCCCGCGCGGGAGCTGCCCCGAAACGTCAGCGGGGGGCCTCTCGGCCCCCCGACGACTCCCTCGTGATCCAGCCGCGAGCCGCGGCGTCGGGCTACTTCTTCTTGGCCTTGCCGGCCGGCTTCTTCGCGGGCGCGGGCTTCTTCGCGGGCGCCGGCTTCTTGGCGGGCGCCGGCTTCTTGGCCACCGGCTTCGCCGCCGCCTTCACCGCCGGCTTGGCCACCGGCTTCGCCGCCGCCTTGGCGACGACCGGCTTGGCCGCGGCCGCCGCCTTGCCAGCCTTGGCAGCAGCGGCTCCAGCCTTGGGCGCCCCCACCGGCGCCGCCGCAGCGGCCTTGCCAGCCTTGGCCCCAGCAGCCCCAGCAGCCGCGGCCGCCTTGCCACCCTTGCCACCAGCAGCACTCGCGGCCGGCGCCACCGGCGCAACCACCGCCGCAGCCGCGCCCGCCTTGCCCTTGGCCGCCTTGCCACCCTTGCCGACCGGCGCCGCAGCCACCGGCGCGACCGGCGCCGGCGCGACCGCCGCGCCCGCCTTGCCCTTGGCGCCCTTCTTCATGCCCTTCTCGGACGGCGGGGGCGGCGGCGGCGGGGGCGGACCCACGACGTCGCTGCGACCCTGCACCAGCACGCGGCGCGCGTCCTGGAAGGTGATCTCGACCTTGTTCTCGCTGACCGCCTCGCTGACGAACCCCATCCCGAAGATGGAGTGGTTCACGAGCTCGTTCTCGCGATAGGTATCCCTGGGCGAATAGGGCCGCTTGGGCTTCTTCTCGCCCTTCTGCATGGCCTCTTCCCAGACCAGCTTCTTGGCCGAGGCGCGCTTCTTGGCGGCCGCCGGCTCGGGCGTCTCTTCCTCGGCCTCGCCGCGCGGCTTCCTGAAGGCGTGGACGTCCCCGCACGGGTTGCACTGCACCCGGCGGATCTCGTCCTCGTACTTCGAGACCACGACGTGAGTGGTATCCGCCTTACATTTCGGGCAGAAAGCCTCGATCTCGGCTCCCACCTCGTCCACGTCGTCTTCGAAGATGAAGTCCATCGCGGCCATTGAACAAGGCACCAATCGCCGTCAAAGTGGCGATTCTCAAGGGGAAATCGAACGCGGCTCGACTGTCCGCTTCCCTATCACATCGACAGGGGCAGCGCAAGCCGAGATTCTGCGACCCGGCCTCAGCCCCGCCGGCGCCGGCGCCAGAAAAGCCCCAGGATCAGGCCCAATCCGACCACCAGCGCGCCCCCTGACCCGGCCCCACCGCGGCCCCCAGAAATCACCCCGCAGCCGTCCCCGCCGACGTCCACCCGCTTGCACTGCTTGGGATCCTTCGCGATCGGGTAGGCGTCACACGCGCCCGCCACGTCATCGGGCTCGAGCGAGCTCTTCTTGAGCTCGCCGTCCTCCTGGAAGGCGAACATCGTCGCGTCCTGCATGGTCTGCGTCACCGCCACGGTGCCGCAGGTCGGCACCCGGTTGCCGGCGCCATCGAAGGTCGGGTTCTGCGGGTCGTCGTTGCAGGTGTGGTCCAGCCCGAGCAGGTGCCCGACCTCGTGGGTCAGCGTGTTCTCGACGTCGGCGATGATCTGGTTCGGGGTCTGGTCCGTGGTCTGGCCCTCGACCGCGAACCTGAAGTTGACGCCGTTCAGCTCGATGTCGGCGTCGAGCAGCCGCCCGTCGTCCTTGGCGTCGGCCTTGTCGACATAGAACACCGTGGTGATGCCCACCGCCGCCGCCGGGTAGCACTTCTCGGGCGCGTCCTCGGTCTTGGGCCGACACCACTTGTCCTGCCTGAACTTGACGATGTTGGTGCCGTCATAGCCGACCTCGTGGTTGGCCACCGGCTTGGCGTCATAGATCAGCTTCATGTAGCCGCACCCGGCGATCGCCGCGGTCCAGTTGGCCAGCACCTTGGGGATGACCGGCGTCTCCAGATCCTCGGGCACATCGGGGCTGCCCTCGGCCGCCGCCACCACGTGCACGCAGCCGCTCGACCAGTACAGCGGCTTGCCCGACGACGCCTTGGTGCGCACGAAGGCCTGCGCCGACCGCGCGCCGACCCCCAGCACCGCACCAGCGACCACGACCCCCACCATCATCGCCGCCGCCCGCAGCGCGCGCGCCCCGCGCTTCAACGGCTCACCAGCGCCCGGACCTCGGCCACGACGTCCGCCAGCGGTCGCGGCCGCAGCCGCGCACCCACCGCCGCCGTGACCACGCTCTTGCCACGCCGGTCCTTGACCAGCAGCGACGCCCCCGCCAGATCCGCGCGCACCTGGCGCAGCCCGGTCGCCGCATCCACCGTCACCGGCATGCGCCCCTGCGCCATGCCGACGACCTCCCAGGTGCGCACCCCGGCCCAGGTCGCATCGAGCGCGGTCAGGAACACCAGCGCGGTCTCGCCCTTCACGAAGGCCGCCTCGCCGACCACCTTCATGCCGATGCCATCGACGCTGCCGCCCATCGTGGTCACCACCACCCGCTCGCCGACCCGCGCATCACCCTTGGCGCTGTCCTCCACCCGCAGCGTCACGTCGGTGACGATGCGCCCGCCCTCCCAGCGCGACGCCCGCGCCTCGACCCGCGCGACCACCACCCGATCGGCCTGACGCACCAGCTCGCCGAGGCCGAGCTCGCGCAAGATCGTCGCGCTCGCGGGCCGCGCCGTCCAGCCCAGCGCCAGGGCCACCGCCAACCCCAGCGTGATGCCGGTCACCCGGCGCAGCAGTCGTTTCATCGGTCGATTATACAGGAGGCGGACAACGCGGCCTGCAGCCGCATTGACCCTCGCACCCGCCCAGTGTTATCCCCCGCGGATGTCAGAACACGCACCATCGCCCGTGCGGGTGCGCATCGCCCCGTCCCCGACCGGCGATCCCCACGTCGGCACCGCCTACATCGCCCTGTTCAACCGCGTGTTTGCGCGCCACAGCCACCCCGACTCGCGCTTCGTCCTGCGCATCGAGGACACCGATCGCACGCGCAGCACCCCCGAGTCCGAGGCCGCCATCCTGCGCGCCCTCGGCTGGCTGGGTCTGACCTGGGACGAGGGCCCCGACATCGGCGGCCCCTTCGGCCCCTACCGCCAGTCCGAGCGCACCGCGATCTACACCGAGCACGCCGGCCTCCTCATCGAGCGCGGCCGCGCCTACCGCTGCTTCTGCACCGCCGAGCGCCTGGCCGAGGTGCGCGCGCAGCAGCTCGCCGCCAAGAAGACGCCCGGCTATGACGGCCACTGCCGCGCGCTGGCGCCCGCCGACGCCGCCGCCCGCGCCGCCGCCGGCGAGACCCACGTGGTCCGCCTGGCCATGCCCGAGACCGGCAACACCACCTTCGTCGACCGCCTGCGCGGCGAGATCACCATCGCCAACGAGCAGGTCGACGACCAGGTCCTGCTCAAGTCCGACGGCTTCCCGACCTACCACCTGGCCAACGTGGTCGACGATCACCTGATGCAGATCACCCACGTGATCCGCGCCGAGGAGTGGCTGTCGTCGACGCCCAAGCACGTCGTGCTGTACGACGCCTTTGGCTGGACCGCGCCCGAGTGGATCCACATGCCGCTCCTGCGCAACCTCGACAAGTCGAAGATCTCCAAGCGCAAGAACCCGGTCTCGATCGACTACTACCGCGACGCCGGCATCCTGCCCGAGGTTCTGGTCAACTTCCTCGGCCTGATGGGCTGGTCGTTCGGCAACGAGCGCGAGAAGTTCACCCTGGCCGAGATGGAGGCCGCCTTCACCTGGGACAAGATCTCGCTCGGCGGCCCGGTGTTCGACGTCGACAAGCTGGGCTGGCTGAACGGCCTCTACCTGCGCGAGCTGACCGTCGACCAGTTCATCGACCGGCTCAAGCAGTGGCGCCTCGGCGACGCCCACCTGCGCACGGTCATCCCCCTGGTCAAGGAGCGCGTGCGCCGCCTCGACGAGTTCTTCCCCTACGTCGGCTACTGCTTCTCCGGCGAGCTGCCCTACGCCAAGCTGGACGAAAGCTTCGCGCAGAAGAGCCGCAAGGAGCTGGCCGACCGCATGCTCGAGTTCCTCGACAAGCTCGAGGAGGACCGCGCCGCCCGCACCTTCCAGAGCGCCGAGCTCGGGCGCGCCCTGGAGGCCTTCGTGGCCGAAAAGCAGCTGGAGCCGCCGCAGCGCAAGGAGCTGTTCTCACACCTGCGCCTCGCCGTCACCAACGCCCCCGCGACCCCGCCGCTGACCGACGTGATGGCGACCCTCGGCCTCGAGCTGGTGCGCTTCCGCATTCGCGCCTATGTGAAGCATCTGCTGGGGAAAAAATAGGTGATCCGCCAGATCCAGCGCGCCATCGAGCTGCACGCCTGGTTCGCGCCGCTGCTGGCGCTGTCCGTGGTGGCTGGCTTGATCGCGCTGTGGCGGGTGCTGCGCAAGATCCCCATCCTCGAGCTGCCGCGCCGCCTGCTGCTCGACCAGTGGCGCGCCATCAACGCCGAGGCCATCGACCCGCGCTACCTCGGCGCCGACGCCGCGCCCGAGGGGGACGCCCCGCGCAAGCGCGGCAAGCAGGCCGCGGCCGCCGCCGCCGCAGCAGCCCCCGCCAGCACCAGCCCCGGCGCGCGCGCCGCCTTCGACTTCCGCCCGCTCATCGTCTTCGTGGTGGTCGCGGTGTCGCTGACGCTGCAGGAATACTACGGCGACCGCTCCGACTTCGCGCGCTACTTCCCGCCGCCCGATCACGGCTACGACCCGCGCTACGAGATGTGGGCCTTCACCTGGTGGTCGGGCTGGCGCGTGTTCGGCTACTTCATCATCCCGGTGCTGACCATCTGGGCCTTCCGCCTGACCCCCGCCGCGCCCGGCACCGACAACCGCGACCAGAACCTGTCGAACTACGGCCTGCGCCGCGAGGGCTTCATCGCGCACGCGCCGATCTACATCACGCTGTTCCTCATCGTGCTGCCCGCGGTCATCGCCGCCTCGGCCACGCGCGCCTTCCAGCACACCTATCCCTTCGCCGAGTTCGCGCGCCTCAACTGGTCCTACCTCATCCAGTGGGAGCTGCTCTACGCGGCGCAGTTCTTCTCGCTGGAGTTCTTCTTCCGCGGCTTCATGCTGCACGGCACCAAGCGCTCGCTGGGCGCCTACAGCATCTTCGCCATGGTGGTGCCGTACTGCATGATCCACTACCACAAGCCGATCGCCGAGGTCCTGGGCGCCATCCTGGCCGGCACCGTGCTGGGCACCCTGGCGCTGCGCACGCGCTCGATCTGGGCCGGCGTCGTCATCCACGTCTGCGTCGCGGTGACCATGGATCTGCTGGCCATGGCGCACACCGGGGGCCTGCCCACGCGCTGGTAGCCGCGACCCACCGACCACCCGAGGAGGCTCCGATGTCACTCGTGCTGTACACCGACGCCCACTGGATCAGCCCCTACGTCTACAGCTGCTTCGTCGCCCTGCACGAGAAGGGCGCCAGGTTCGAGACCCGCAGCGTCGCGCTGCAGGACGGCGCCCAGCACGACCCGCAGTTCGCCCAGCACTCGCTGACCGCGCGCGTGCCCGCGCTGCAGGACGGCTTCTTCTGGCTGTCGGAGTCGTCCGCCATCATCGAGTACCTCGACGAGACGCTGCCCGGCCCGCGCCTCTTGCCCGAGTCCGTCAAGGAGCGCGCGCGCGCCCGCCAGCTGATGGCCTGGCTGCGCTCCGACCTCGGCCCGCTGCGCGAGGAGCGCCCGACCACCACGATGTTCTACAACCACTCCAGCGCGCCGCTCAGCGCCGCCTGCGAGAAGGCCGTGGCCAAGCTGCTGCGCGTCGCCGAGACCGTGCTCGAGGGGCGCACCCAGCTGTTCCACGCCTGGTCACAGGCCGACGCCGACCTCGCCTTCATGCTCGGGCGCCTGATCCTGAACGACATCGCGGTGCCGCCCGCGCTGCGCGCCTTCTTCGACACCCAGTGGGCCCGCCCCAGCGTGCGCGCCTTCGTCGAGCGCGACCGCATCCCCTATGTCGAGTACCCGGAGGGCGCCCCCCTGGCGCCTCCGAAGCCGAAAAAATGAAAACCCCCGCCCTGGCCGTTGGAGATGGTTTTCTAAACCCCTACGATTGAGTAGGTGGGCGTCGCAATTAGCCGAAATGGGCTTCCCGACTGAGCGGGCGTGCTCGCCGCGGCCAGCGGCAACTCCCTGGGTTTAGCTTGTAGGGAAAAGAAAACGCTCCTGACGTACCCGGCAGTCGGGCTTTCCCCTCATTTATAGCCGATTCCGCGCGGCAGGTCGACGATCAGTTGACCGTCACCATCACGATCTTGTCGGCCTGACCGGGCGCGCTCAGCGTCAGCATCGAGGTCATGCCGGCCATGCCGGTGACCGCGCTGATGGTGAAGGCCTGCGGGGTGGCGAAGTTGCCGCCGCCGCCGCCGGTGTACATGCGCGACGCCGGCGCCACCGTCACTGCGCCCATGTTGGAGCTGGCGATGCTGACCGTCAGCCCGGCCGCGCCGGGGTTGTCGGCCAGGTGCACGTTGAGCGTGCCGTCGGTGCCGTTGGCGATGGTCAGCGTCGCCATGTCGGGCGTGATGAGGTCGTCGTCCACGATGGTCGCGGTCACGTTGACGGTGCCGGTGAAGCCGCCGACGCCGTGGACGCCGACAACATCAAGCGAATCGTCATAGCCGAACTTGAACTTCAGGCCGCAGGCGAGGCAGGTGAGCACGCC
>JBGASF010000098.1:16289-29697 GCA_044229835.1 Polyangia bacterium
CGCCGGTGGCGTTGAGCGGGATGATCACGCTCTCGTTACTGCTGTCGCCGTCTTGCATCGCTGTGATGGTCAGGTTCTGCGCAGCCGAGTAGTTCATGCCGCTGAACGTCATCGAGGTGGGCAGCGCGCTGAGCTTGCCCGGGGTGAAGGTGCCCTGCGCGACGGTCACGTCGGCCAGCGGCATCGCGGCCAGCCGCACCATCACGACACCCATGTTGCTGGCGCCCGCGGCCTCGCTGAGGCTGACCGTCATCGGCGTGACCTGGATGGCCTGGGTGTCGTTCTCGGTCGTCGTCACCGCGACGTTGACCGCGGTCGCCAGCGCGGCGCTGGTCAGGGCGACGTTGACCGTCTCGGTGGCGGCGTCGGGATCCTCGACGCCCTGCACGTTGACCGTCTGCGGCGTGGCGTAGTTGGCGCTGGTGAAGGTCAGCATGGTCTCGGTGGTGGTCACCGCGGTGGTGTCCAGGCTGTTGACCGCGACCACCACGTCGGCGGCGGGCATGAAGTCGAGGCGCACCGTGAAGGTGGTGGCGCCGCCCTCGGCGACGGTGACCGGGGTGCCGCCGATGGTCAGCCCCTGGGTGTCGTTGTCCGCGATCATCACGCTGACGGCGCGCGCGGTCAGCGGCGCCGAGGTCAGATCGATGGCCACGGTGTTCATCACCAGATCGACGTCATTCAGGGTGGTGACCGTGACGACCTGGGCCACGTTGTAGTTGGCGCTGGTGAAGGTCAGCGAGGCCTTGTCGACGGTGGCGCGCGCGGCGTCGGCCGACACGACCGCGACCACGACGTCGGCGCCCGGCTGCTGCGTCAGGGTCACCGAGAACGTCCCGGTGGCGCCCTGCTCGGTCAGGTTCAGGGTGGCCGGCGTGACCGAGATGTTCTGCACGTCGTTGTCGGTGACGTTGACGGTGACCGCCTTGGTCAGCCCGCCGGTGCCCATCAGCATGATCATGGTGCTGTCATCGGTGGTGTCGGCGTCGTCGACGCCGGTGACGGTGACGTCCTGCGGGGTGGCGTAGTTGGCGGCGGTGAAGGTCAGCGACGCAGGCGTGGCGGTCGCGGTGTTGGTGTCGGCCGACATCACGGTGACGGTGACGTCCGCCGCAGGCTGGAACGCGAGGCGTACGCCCAGCGTGGAGGTCAGCCCCTCGGTCACGGTGACGGTGGTCGCGGGCGAGGTGGTGATGGCCTGGGTGTCGTCATCGGTGATGGTGACGCTGACGCTGGCGCTGGTCACGCCGGTGCCCATGGCGGTGACGGTGACCGACTCCATGGCGAGGTCGTCATCATTGACCGGGGTGACCGTGATGGTCTGCGGCAGCCCGAAATTCGCGGTCGTGAAGGTCACCGTCGCGGGCGTCACCGTGGCCGCGGTGGCGTCGCTCGAGGCCAGCGTGACGACCACGTCGGCGGCCGGCGCCTTGCTCAGCACCAGCGCGAAGGTCGACCCCGCGCCGCCCTCGGTCGCGGTCAGCGTGGCCGGGGTGACGCGCAGCTCGGGCTGGCCCGGCGTGCCGGTGTCCGCGCCGCCATCGGGCGTGTTGACCGGGAAGTCGCACATCTCGGCCTCGCTGCCCTTCTGGTGGCAGTACTGGTCACCGCCGCAGGTGTACCCGCTGGGGCACTGTGGGTCGGACGCCCCGCACTTGAAGGCACACTTGGCCTTGTCGGGCGAATAGCAGCCGCCGACCACCAGCAAGGCGATAACCAGGCTCAGAGAACGCATGAGGCGAGCTTACATCAAGCCCGTGTCGCGCGCGCGCCTGGCGGCGCGAAAGGCGTAGGATTGTCACATGCTGCTCGAGTACATCCGGATGACCCAGGTCGCGCTGGTGGCCACCAAGCGCGGCAACGTCCGCGTGCGCATCGACGACAGCGGCCAGATCTTCGTGCAAAAGAACGTCGGCGAGCCCCCCGGCGGCCAGGACTGGACCGGCGACTACGCCGCCAGCCCCACCACCACGCTGCGCAGCGCCCGCCAGGAGATCGAGAAGCTCCTCGGCAAGTACCGGTTCACCGCCATGCCGCCGCTGTCGGTGGACGATGCCGCCAGCAAGGGCCGCCGCGAGACCCTGACCCACCACACCCTGAAGGGCGTCGCCCGCACCGTCACCGTCGACCGCGCCCGCGCCCCCGACTTCGAGCAGCTGGTGCAAGCCATCCTGCGCAAGGCCAACGTCACCGACCTGGTCGGCTGACGGGGTACAGCTTGCCGTCAATCGGCACAACTGAGGCGCCAACAGGTTGCCCCCGGCGCCCGGTTCCAGCGATGCTGCGCCCCATGCGCCGCCTCATGCCGACCGCCGCCAGATTCGTCGCCGCCGCCGCTGCTGTCCTCGTCGCCGTCGTCGCCGCGGCCACCGCCGCCGGCTGCGGTGAGACCCCGCCGCCCAGCATCGGGGCCACCTCGATGTCGGTCACCGGCGACCGCGTCGCCATCGCCATCCGGGTCGACAACCCCGGCGCGCTGCCCCTCCACGTCTACGCCGAACCCGAGCGCATCCTCTATGACCAGTCCACGCGCACGCTGCGCCTGGTCATGCACCAGACCCTGCGCGACGCCGACCTGACCGGCGTCGCCACCTCCAGCGCGGACCTGCACTTCAGCCAGCTGCGTTCGATCACCGTCCCGGCCGGCCTCGCCGCCGTGGTCCACGTCGACCTCGCCGCGACGCTGAACCACCTGGTCTTCCCCAGCAGCACCGGCGAGGTCGCCTTCGAGGGCTGGCCCATCCACCAGGCCCGCCAGGTCGACATCGAGCTGGGCTGGAGCGACGCCCCGCTCGCGATCAGCGACGGCCGCGGCAAGTCCGCCGCCGACCTGCGCCGCGAGCTGCTCGGCCTCGAGAGCGGCGTCCTCACCGCGACGCTGACCCGCTGATGGGCCAGCTGGTCGAGCTGGTCCTCGAGGCCATGCCGCCGCCCGCCGCCGAGGCCGTCCTCACCGAGCTGCTCGCCGCGGCCCGCCTCGACTCCGCCGAGATCGACGGCGTCGCCCGCCGCCTCGCGCACCCCGCCGCCGACGCCCTCGCCGCCGCCGAGCGCGCCCTGCTGCGCCTCGGCGAACTCACGCTCCCGACCCTGGGCCCGACCCGCAATGTCCGCCTGCACCTCCTGCGCGACGCCACCACCTACGACCTCGAGCTCAGCCTCGACCTCGACGACGTCCTCGACCCCGAGCAGCTCACCGCCGACCTGCACACCCTGGCCCAGGACCTGGCCCGCCGCTTCAGCATCCCGCACTTCTTCGCCGGCCTCGACCCCGCCGCCGACGAGGACACCCGCCTCTTCACCGGCGCCTCCCGCGGCCCGCTCTGGCTCGAGCGCGGCGCCGAAGAGGCCTGACCAGACTCACGCGTCAGTCGCCGGAGGTGTGCTCGACATAGCGGCACAGCGCGTTGACCAGCTTCATCTGCTCGATGGTCTTGCAGGTGGGGTCGAGCAGGGCAGGGGACGCCACCAGGATGGTCAGCGCCTTGGCGCGCGAGGTCGCGACGTTCAGCCGATTCGGGCTGTACAGGAAGTCCATGCCGCGCGGCGCCAGGTCGGCGCTGGAGGTTGTCAGGGAGTAAATCGAGATCGGCGCCTGTTGCCCTTGAAATTTGTCGACCGTGCCGACGCGCTGGTCGGGCATGGCGGCGGCCAGGGCGCCGACCTGGGCGTTGTAGGGCGCCACGATGAGGATGTCGTCCCGGGTCAGCGGCACCGTCTCGCCGTCGCGGGTGGTGTACCGGCCGGCGCGCAGGAGCTCGCGCACCAGGTCCTCGATGGCGGCGACCTCCTCGGGCGCGCGGTTGCGGCGGCCCTCGTGCGGCGTGGGCAGGAAGCGCAGCCCGCTGCCGCGGCCGACGATGCTCTGGCGCCCGAGGTCGGCGCGTGCGGTCAGGCGACCGTCATAGAACGCGCTCGACGTGAAGGCGCAGATGCGTGGATGCAGCCGCCAGGTCTCTCCGATGAACAGCCCGCGGTCGGGCGGCATGGTGGCGTCATCACCGAGCAGATGCTCCAGCACCGACACCGCGACCTTGGGCGGATGCACACCCTTGCGGGGCTGATCCAGCTGCTGCGGATCACCGAGCAAGATGACGCTGTTCGCCGCCGGAGCGCACGCCACCGCGTTGGCCAGCGACATCTGCCCGGCCTCGTCGATGACCAGGACGTCGACCGACTCGGCCATCGCCTCGCGCGACCACAGCCAGGCGGTGCCCGCGATGATCTGCGCCCCGTCGTCGAGGTCCAGCTGCGCGGCCTCCTTGATGTGGGTCACCCGCGGGTCGGCGCAACCCTCTTCCTTGCCGACCTGGGTGATGCGCAAGGGCCTTGTGGTCAACCGGCAGATCTCGTCGAGCAGGTTCGTGATCACCTTGTGGCTGTTGGCGGTGATGCCCACTCGCTTGTGCGCCTTCACCAGCTCGATGATGGTGTGCGCCCCGGTGAACGTCTTGCCCGTCCCCGGCGGCCCCTGGATGGGCAGCACGCCATGGTCGAGCCGCAGCGCCAGCCGCGCCGCCGCCGCGAGGACCTCCTCCCCATCCCGCATCAGAGCGCTGCCTGCGGCCTGGCCTACCCGTGGTGGATTGCGCAGCAGCAGATCCCGCGCCGCGCGGAACTTGCCGCGTCCATCTGCCTCGTGGGCCGCTACCCATGTGCCCAGCCGAAACAGGCTGCCTTCGAGATCATCCGACGGCACGATGTCGCGCGGCACCAGCGCCCGGGGATGAGGCACGGAGCCCTTCGTCTCGCGCCTCAGCCCGATCAGGCCGGCGCGATCATCGATCAGGTGCACGGTGCCCGCGACCTTCTTGGTTGCTGGATCGATTGGCTTGGACTCGATCCGGAGGTCGTATTCCTGGGCCGGGAAGGCATACATGTGAACGGTTGATCGCTTCACGACGCTGCTGAGGTCGCTCCGGAGCTCGAGCATCGCGAGCGGGGCGCGCTCCTCGACCAGTTCGTCCATCGTCAGATCGAGAAGTCGGAAGTACTCCCACCAGGTCGACTTGTCCTCGCGCCGGTGCCACTCCAGCAGCTGTGCCAGCAGCCAGCGCGCCTGCTCCACCGGCGTGCGCGCTGCTTCGTCGGTGTGGACGTCTTTGATCAGCTGGGTGTAGAGCGGCCCGATCCTGCCAGCCTTCGCCGCGGCCCCCTCTGACGGCTCGCCGCTGCGCGCCTCCGGTCGCGGCACCTCGCCGGCCTCGCCCCGCCGCTGCTCCAGCCAATCGCGCAGCCGCAGCGCCGACACACAGTCGTCCTTGTTGTAGCCCTCGACTGCCCTGCGCACCGCGGCATCCGGCATGCCGCGCCCCATCATCAGATCCACCTCCAGCGTCATGCGCGCGCGTGACGCGATGTCCAGGTCGACTGCGCGCACGAACTCGTACAGCGGCTCCAGTCGCTTGATCGAGTAGCTCTCGACCGAGGCGCGCACGCCCTGGCGCACCGCCCGGTAGAGGTCGACGAAGACGCCCGCGCGCAGCAGCCGATCGACCTCGGCCTCGCGCGTGGCATGGCGCCCCATCAGCTTCTTCACCGCGATCGGCTCGTAAGGCGCGTAGTGGTACACGTGCAGCGCAGGCCAGCGCGCGAGGCGCGCGACGACATCGTCGATGAAGGCCTCGAACGCCGCCTTCTCGCTGGCCGCGTCGTCGGCCCACCAGGCCCGGTACACCCCGTCCACGTCGGCAACCCCGAGCAGATACTCCAGCCCGCCCTCACCCGCGAACGGCGCGCCCTCGATGTCGAAGAACAGATCGCCCGGTGACGGCTCCGGCAGGCTGGCCAGCCCGCGCTCGGCCTCCACCGGCCGCACCAGCTCGTGCAGCACCCGCCCCTCGACCCGCCCCGCCACCTGCAGCTGGGCCTGGCGCTGCACCCGCTCCAGCGCCTCGACCCCACCGCGCTCCAGCCTGGGAACCAGCGGCACCGGCTGCGCCGCCAGCGCCGCCACCGTGGTGATGCCGCGCTCGACCAGCCCCTTGCGCTGCCCGCGCGTGATGCCCGCGATCAGGCTCAGGTGGTCGCTGTCACGCCAGCCCTTGCGGCACACCGCGCTCCAGTCGCACACCTTGCAGTGCTCGACCGGCTCGGCCTCCTGCTGCAGCTCACCCGCCAGAAACGCCGCGCGCAGGCGCCGGAAATACGCCTCGAAGTCGGCCGTCGCGAAGGCCTCCTCGCGGTCGTCGCCCAGGAGCAGCCGCATCTTTCGCGGCGGCCGCCCCAGCACCTGGCGCAGGAGGTCCGAATACACACACAGCTGCACCAGCGCGCGCGGCTTGGCGTGCAGCGACAGCTTGGCGTCCACCACCTCGTACGACCAGGCACCCAGCGCGCTGGGCTCCTCCACACGCACCAGGAAGTCGGTCCGCCCGCACCAGGTCTCGTCCATCAGCGTGCCCTGGTAGATCAGCGGCACGCCACGGCGCATCGCCACGGTGGTCTCTGCCGTCCCCTCGTCCCAGTCGAAGTGCCTGCCGCCGCCCTCGATCCCGGTGTGCCCGGCGACCGCCCCGGTCAGCCGCTCCAGCTGGCGCAGCTCGTGCTCGGCCCCGCGCTGGGCCAGCGCGTCGGCGAAGGGATCGCGAAACATGGGCTTCTTGACCAGGCCCGCCGCCTCGCGCCGCACCAGCTCGGGCAGGTGCCGGCAAGCGTAGTAGTCCGCCAGCGCCGACGCCGAATAGCGCTTCTTCACCGCACCACCCCCGCGCCCAGCTCGCCCGTGACCACCGCCCGCAGCGCGCGCCAGCCCGCACTCCCACGCGGCGTCCCCGCCAGCGCCGTCAGCTCTGCGCGCGCCGTCGCCACACAGCGCCCCAGCGCGAGCCCCGGGCTCGCCAGCTCCGCCAGCCGCAGGTGAGCCCGCCTGAGCAGCCTGAGATCCAGCAGCGCCATGTCCAGCCGCGCCAGCCGCCGCCCCAGCGGCCGCGGCAGCAGCTGCTCGTCACAGCGCAGCAGCGCCGCCACGACGTCCGCCGCCGCATCGCTCCCCGCCAGCCCCAGCGCACGCAGCAGCCGCCGCGCCCCCGCGGTCACCTCGCGCTCCGCCGCCGTCCCCGCCCGCACCAGCTCGCGCGCCGCCGCTCGCACCTCGCGCGACGTCAGCACCGCCTCGGCGTCACGCCCCCGCCGTACCCGCTTCCGTCCGCGCTCGCGCTGCTTCACAGGCCATCCCCCACCGGAGCCCCGGCACCTCCCTTGTCTCGCACCCCACTGTCACCAGTGGTCAAACGCCCCCGCGTCGCACCCGCTTCGCCGCCTTCAGCGCGGCCGCCGCGCCCGACACGACCCGCCCGCGCCCCCGCGCCGGCTTGCGCGGCCCCAGTGCCGCCGCCCGCAGGTGCAGCTCACTCACCCGCTCGGCCAGCTCGCGCGGCGCCAGCACCTCGACATCCGGCCCATGCGACAGCACGAACGACGTGATCTCCTCCAGCCCATCCAGCGTCAGCGCCAGCTCCACCGCGCCGCCCGGCAGCTGCGTCACCCGCTGCGAGCGATGCCACACCCGCTCCGCGATCCGCGGCGCCACCGCCGCCGCGAACCTCAGCCGCACCGTCACCGCCTGCTGCCCGCGATACACCCTGAACGCCCCGCTCAGGAACTTGCGCGCATCGAAGCCCGCCGCGCGCTGAAAGCCCCGCCTGGTCAGCGTCACCTCCCGAAACCGATGCACCGCGAAGATCCGCAATCCCCCCCGCAAGTGACAATAGGCAATCAGATACAGCGCCTCCAGCGCAGCGTCATAGTGGAAGTGGTAAGGGTCAATCTCGCGCTCCGTCTCCTCACCACGCCCGGCCGCGAAATATCGCACCTTCACCGTCTGCCGCTCATCGACCGCCTTCAGCAGCGGCTGCACCACCGCATCATGCGCGGCATAGTCAATCGCCAGCCGCCCCGGCCCCGACATCGGCACCGCCGCCCGCGCCAGCAGCTCGCCCTGCCGCTTGCCCGCCCCACCCAGCCGCGCCAGCAGCGCCTCGATGCGCGGCAAGATCCGCGACCCCGCCAGCGGATACCCCGCGACCTCCAGCAGCCTGAGCTGGCGCTCATCGTCCTCGGTCAGCCGCGCCTCCGCCGCCTCCGCGCGCGGCAACCGATAGCGCCCGCCCTCCTGCTCCAGCGCATAGCCCTCGCGCTCCAGCGCCTCCAGGTACCGATACGCCGTCCGCTCCGTCACCTGCAGCGCATCGGCGATCCCCCGCACCGGCACCCCCGCCCGCTTCTCGGCGAGCAGCTGCACCAGCCTGACCACCCGCACCACGTGATCGAACCGCCCCATGCGCCAGCCCAGCGTATCACGCGCGTCGAACGTCCGGCGGGCCGCCCCGCCTCACCCCCGTGCCGTGAGCGCAGCCAGCGCATGCCGTGCCGCCTCGACCACCTTGGGCTCTGCATCGTCGAGCAGCGCACTCAGCGCCGCCACATGGGCGCGGCCAGCGCGACCGATGAGGCCGAGGCCGACCGCGGCCAGCCGCCGGACCTCGGCGTCCCGATCGCGCAGCATCCTGGCCAGCAGCGCGGCACACTGCGGCGCGACCGACTCCAGCGCGTCGTTCGACAGCGCACACGCGACGTCGCGACGCAGCACCGCGTGCGGCGACGCGGCCACCGCCTCGAGGATCGGCGCCGCCGGCGCCGGCGCCCGTGCCGGCCGAGGTGGTGCCGGCATCGACCGGCGATGGCGGTCTGGGGGCGGTCCTCGACGAGCCCGGCACGGCTGACGGCGGCGACGCGGGGGTGCAGCCATGAGCGTCGTCGAGGTCGGTCACGAGGCTGGCCATGGCCATGGCCATGACGACGGCCACGGCCACGCGGCGGCGCCGCCCAAGGCCAGCCCGGTCGCGCTGGGGGCGCAGCCGGTGCTGGTGGTGCTGACGCTGCTCGGCCTGGCCGGCATGGGCGTCAGCCTGCTGTTGTGGCCGCAGCGCGCCTTCTCGGGGCTGCTGGCGGCGGCGGTCACGGTGCTCATGATCGGGCTCGGCGGGCTGGTGTTCGCGCTGCTGATGGCGGTGTCGAACGCCGGCTGGGCCACCGCGCTCAAGCGCGTGCCCGAGGCGCTGGCGGCGGCGCTGCCGGTGGGCGCGGTCGCGCTGCTCGGCGTGCTGCCGGGCGCGGCGCTGCTGTTCGGCTGGGTCGAGCACCCGCACGGGCGCGGGGCGTGGCTGAACCTGCCCTTCTTCGCGGCGCGCATGGGCGGCATCCTGCTGCTGTGGATCGGCCTGGCCTTCATCCTGACGCGCAGCTCGCGGGCGCAGGATCGCGACGCCGCGCTGCGCCACACCCGGCGCACGGTGGCGCTGAGCGCGATCGGCCTGCTCCTCATCGGCATCTCGGGGTCGGTGGCGGCGTTCGACTGGCTGATGAGCCTGGAGACGCACTGGTACAGCACCATGTACGGCCTGTACAGCCTGTCGGGCGTGCTGGTGGCGGGCGTCTCCGCGATCACCATCGGCGTGGTGCTGCTGTCGCGCCGCGGCCGGCTGCCCGGCGTGGCCGACAACCACATCCACGATCTCGGCAAGCTGATGTTCGGCTTCTCGACGCTGTGGGCCTACCTGTGGCTGTCGCAGTGGCTGCTGATCTGGTACGCCAACCTGCCCGAGGAGACGACCTACTACCTGGCGCGCACGTCGGGCGGCTGGGGCTTCCTGTTCTGGCTCAACCTGGTGCTCAACTGGGGCCTGCCGTTCGTGCTGCTGATGCCGCGCGCCGCCAAGCGCTCGCCCGAGCACACCCTGCGCGTGGCCATCCTGCTGCTGGCGGCACGCTGGCTCGACGTCTACCTCATGGTGGCGCCGTCGGGTGACGCCACCCACCAGGGCATCAGCCTGCCCGAGCTGTCGGCGCTGCTGGCGGTGGGCGCCTGCTTCGGCCTCGCCGTCCTGCGCGCTCTCGGGCGCGCGCCGCTGACCCCCCCGCACGACCCCTACCTCGGCGAGAGCCAGCACCACCCGGGCTGAGCCACCCTCCCCAGCCTCACGGTCACGGTCACGGTCACGGTCACGGCCCACGGCCCACGGTCCACGAGGTCTCAGCCACAGGCCACGCGCTGTGCGTGCCTGTCTCAGGACATCGCTGACAGGTGCCATAGCTGGGCATGCCCTGGCAGGAGCGCTGGGGTATGAGTCTGAAGAGCACGTGAGCTCGTGGACCGTGGACCGTGATGCGTGACCGTGACCGTGACCGTGACCGTGTTGGAGCATGAGGGCCGATCTCGGGCGCGCGGTGACCGCCTGTGACCCTGGCACTTGTTCGCAACCGAGTTGACCGCCGTCAAGTCGATGCATGGTCGCCCATGCAACCTGGGACGATGCGGCGAACCTCGGCTTGCGGGTGGTCCCTGGGAGTGGCTCTCGTGCTGGCGCAGCTCGGCTGCCAGAACCCCGAACCGGAGAACAACCTGTTCTTCGAGCGGCGCATCCAGCCCATCCTGACCAACTCCTGCGTCGGCAACACCGCCGGCTGCCACCGTGACAACGGCAACGGCGAGGCGCTGGGCAACCTGGATCTGTCGTCGTTCAAGGCCGCGACCCAGCGCCGCGACGTGCTGACCCGGTCGGGCTCGTACCCCGAGGCGCTGCTGCTCATCAAGGCGGCGGGCTCGGTCGACCAGGCGGTGCAGATCGGCGACCAGACCTTGCCCCTGCTGATCGACCACGGCGGCGGCCCCATCCTCGACGTGCGCAGCGAGGCCTACTTCGAGCTCAAGCGCTGGCTCGACAACGGCGCCACCGAGGACGGCGCGCCACCCAAGATCACCAGCGCGCGCGGCAGCGGCGCCTGCAACCCGGTGGCGACCGAACGCGTCGACACCAGCACGGTGGCCTCCGACGCCCCCGGCCTGGCCGCCTTCCGTGACCTGCAGCCGCGCCTGGTCGAGAGCTGCGGCGCCGGCTCGTGTCACGGCCATCCGCTGGCCGACTTCGCGCTGACCTGCGGCAGCGACGACACCCAGACCCGCGCCAACTACCTGATGGCGCGCGCCTTCGTGGCCGGCAAGGTCGACGACAGCGAGCTCCTGATCCGGCCGCTCGATCCCACCCGCGGCGGTGTCGCCCATGGCGGCGGTGCGCTGTGGGCATCGCGCGATGACGCCGACTACCAGCGCCTGCACGCCTTCGCGGTCGCCGCCGGACCGCTGGTCGCCGGCACGCGCACGCCGGCGCGCACCTTCTTCGACACCCGGGTCATGCCGGTGCTGGTGCAGAAGGGCTGCGCGCTGACCGGCTGTCACAGCCCGCTGGTGCCCAACAAGCTCAAGCTGCGCGGCGGCTCGCTGGGCTTCTTCTCGGTGCTGGCGCTCGACGAGAACTATCACGAGGTGCGCGACCTCTTCCTGGCCCGCGGCGCCAGCGACGTGCGCCAGTCGCGCGCGGGCGCCAAGAACCTGACCGCGGCGCATGGGGGGATCGCCCACCGCGCCGGCGCGCTGCTGGAGCCCGACGTGCCCTGCGGCGCGTACGATCCGGCCACCGCCAGCCCGCTGTGCACGCTGGCCGAGTGGCACCGCCTGGAGCGCGCCGAGCTGCCCGCCAGCGAGTTCACCAACCTGGCCGCCGGCCAGCGCGTCCCGCTGGTCTATGTCGAGCGCCCGGCGGACGCCGTCGGTTACACCGACTTCGCGCGCTACCGGCCCGGAGCCGACCTGCTGCGCGTCGACGTCACCCTGGGCGCCGGTGGACCCAGCGCGCCCGGCGGCCGCCAGAGCCTGCTCGGCGGCTGCGGCGTCGGCGCGGCCGGCCCCGGGGGCGCGCTCGACGTGCGCGCCCCCGATGTCAGCCCCGACGCCACCCGCGTGCTGTTCGCGCTGCGCGGCGCCAGCGGTGGCCTCGATGTCTGGATGGTCGGCCTCGACGGCAGCAACTGTCACAAGGTCACCACCGACGGCGGCGGCGCCCAGGCCATCGACAACTTCGACCCGCTGTGGGTGGTCGACGCCGGAGTCGAGTGGGTGGTCTACGCCTCCACGCGCGGCGGCAGCGGCGGCCCGGTGCGCACGCCGCGCCTGACCTCGGTCGACGCCGATCTGTGGCGCCAGCCGGTCGCCGGCGGCACTCCCGAGCGCATGACCTTCGTGCGCGGCGTCGAGTCGCAGCCCGCGCTGATGGCGGTCGGCCAGCTGACCATGACGGCCGAGAAGCAGACCGCGGACTTCTACCAGGTCGCGGGCCGCCGCCTGAACTGGGACCTCAGCGACTACCACCCGCTGCTGGCGCAGCGCCGCGACAACTACCTCGGCCGTGGCGGCTACCTGCCCGGCAGCGCGCCCGCCACCGCCAGCCTGAGGCCCTCGATGGGCTATGACCAGGCCACCGAGATCCGCGAGGCCATGGACGGCAACTTCCTGGTCGTGCTGGCCGACAGCGGCACCCTGGGCGAGGGCGGCGCGCTGGGCATCTTCAACCGCTCGATCGGCCCGTTCGAGCAAGGGCGTAGCGACCTGGCCTTCGTGCAGTCGCTGCGCGTGCTGCCCGGGCCGACCGGCCGTCGCGGCCAGGCCACCGGCGCCTATCGTTCACCGGTGTCGCTGCCCGACGGCATGATCCTGGCGTCGTACGCCGCCGGTGTCGACGTCGGCGCCGCCACGCCGGTCAGCTACGACCTGGTCGTGGTCGACCCCATCACGGGCGACCGCCGCGTGCTGCTGGCCGGCGCGCCGTCGGAGGTCGAGGCCGTGCTGGCCACCGCGCGCCCGGCGCCGAAGCCGCTCCGTGTGCGCCCCATCGCGGCGGGCGCGACCGCGACCACGGCGCTGGTGCACTTCCCAGATCTGCCGCTGCTGGCCACGCTGCTCGACTCCAACAGCCGGCACGGCCGCGACGTCATGCCGCTACGCGCCGCGACGCGCGCGCGCTTCTTCACCCACGCCTCGCCGCCGCTGAGCTGCCTGACCCCGACCGACGCCCCGTGCTCCGGCGCCATGGCCGCTCCGATGGGCGTGTATGAAGCCCGTCGCGAGGTCGGCAGCGCGCCGCTGCAGGGCGACGGCTCGCTGTTCGTGAAGGTGCCCGCCGGCGTCCCGGTCCTGCTCGAGCTGCTCGACGCCCGCGGCCAGGTCCTGTTCCGCCAGCGCGAGGACAACACCTTCGGCCCCTCGGAGTCGATCGGCGTCGGCGTCCCCGCGGCGTCCTTCAACTCGATGTGCGGCGGCTGCCATGGCTCGGTCAGCGGCCGCGAGCTCGAGGTCCACGTCGACATCGACGCCGTGACCCACGCGTCGTCGACGCTGGCGCGCGCGGCGGGACCACGCGAGCTCGATCCGCCGTAGTATTGCTGCTCTGTGATTCATCACAACTGGCTCATCCGGAGCGCTCCGAGGGCTGGCTCCCACCGTGGTCGCTCCACCTTGCAGCGTCCCGGCCCCGGACCTCCGGCCAGCTGGTCGGCCTGCGCGGCCGACGCTGGT
>JBGASF010000099.1:0-29654 GCA_044229835.1 Polyangia bacterium
GCCCGCTGCTTCTTCTTCCGACACCCGGACGCCGCGCCCGCCCCCACGCACACCATCACCACCAGCGCCGCCAGCGCCGCTGCTCCACCCCTTCGCATGCCCCATGGTGCCGTCCGCCCCGACATGCGTCAAACTCCCTCCATGTCGCTCTTCTACCGCACCGACCCGCGCAAGCTGAAGCTGCCCACCGCCGCCGAGGCGCTGCCCGGCCGCGCCACCCGCATGCGCGTCGCCGCGCGCCACACCGTCACCGGCGCCGCTCTCGAGCCGCCGTTCCCCGCCGGCAGCGAGCTCGCCCTGTTCGGCATGGGCTGCTTCTGGGGCGCCGAGCGCAAGTTCTGGAAGACCCCGGGCGTCATCTCCACCGCGGTCGGCTACGCCGCCGGCCTGACCCCGAACCCGCTGTACAAGGAGGTCTGCAGCGGCGCCACCGGCCACAACGAGGTCGTGCGCGTGGTCTACGATCCGACCAAGGTCAGCTACGCCGACCTGCTGCGCGTGTTCTGGGAGAACCACGATCCCACCCAGGGCATGCGCCAGGGCAACGACGTCGGCACCCAGTACCGCTCCGGGATCTACACCTACGGCCCCGCGCAGCTCGCCGCCGCCACCGCCTCACTCACCGCCTACCAGGCCGAGCTCACCCGCGCCGGCCACGGCACCATCACCACCGAGATCCTGCCCGCGCCCGAGTTCTACTACGCCGAGGACGACCACCAGCAGTACCTCGACAAGAACCCCTCTGGCTACTGCGGCCTCGGCGGCACCGGCGTCTCCTGTCCCATCGGCCTCCGCACCCAAACCTGATCCGCTCCCCTCCGCCATTCCCTGTTGCCTGTTGCCTGTCACCTGTCACCTGTTCCGTCCGGTTCCGGCTACCCCGCCCGCGCCGCCGCCCCCCCGACACCCCCCGCCCGCCAGCTGCCAAACCCCTCACACGCCGTCAGCGCATCCGCCAGCGCCCCCGCGTCCTTGAAGCGCGCCTCGGGATCCTTGTCCAGGCAGCGCATCACCACCGCCTCCAGATCCGCCGGCACGCGCACCCCGCGCGCCGACGGCGCCGCCAGCGCCTGCTTGGTCTGCGCATACATCACCTGCGCGACGTTGCCGCCCTCGAACGGCGGCTTGCCCACCAGCAGGTAGTACAGCACCGCGCCCAGCGAATACACGTCGAAGCGCGGGCTCAGCGGCTGGCCAATCGCCTGCTCGGGTGACATGAACGCTGGCGTGCCCACCACCAGCCCCTCGCCGGTCAGCGTGCCGCGCTTCTCCGGCGCCAGCACCTTGGCGATGCCGAAATCCAGCACCTTCAGGAAGTCGGGCTCGCCGCCGAGCTGGGTCACGAACAGGTTCTCGGGCTTGATGTCGCGATGCACGATCCCCTTGGCGTGTGCCTCGGCGATGGCGCGCGCCGCCTGGTGCACGAGGTGCAGCGCCCGCGCCGGCGGCAGCGGCCCGTCACGCTCGACCACGCCGCCCAGGCTCTCGCCCTCCAGCAGCTCCATGACGTAGTAGCGCAGCCCGTCCTCGGTGCTGCCATAGTCGAACACGCGCACCGTGTTGGGGTGGGTCAGCTCGCTGGTGGCCTGGACCTCACGCTCGAAGCGCTCCAGCGCCGCCCCCGACGTGGTCGGATCCGGGCGCAAGATCTTGATGGCGACGTCGCGCTTCAAGGTGGCGTGGCTGGCCATCCAGACATCGCCCATGCCGCCGGCCCCGATGCGCTTGCGCAGCTTGTAGCGGCCGATCTCGCGCGCCTCGAAGACCTGCCGGCGCAGCGACCAGATGAGATGTCCGCCCGCCACCAGCATGACCCACACGATGGCGATGATGGCCCCGTGCTGGACGAACACCCCCAGCGCGGCGCTGTCATGCAGCTGCGCCGCCACCCGGGGCGACCACAGCGCGCTCAGCAGCACGGTCAGCGGATAGGCCAGCGCCGGCCCGCCCAGCGCCGGTGCGCCGCGCCGCCAGCGGTCCGGCATGGTGATGCCGCCGACCACGATGATGGCCGAGACCCCGTGCGCGTACGGGCTCAGGATCCCCATGTTGAACGGCGCCATCAGCCCGACCAGCACCGACGCGCTGGTGTAGATGGTGATGGTGAGGACGCGCAGCTCGCGCGGGCTCGGCCCTGGCACCCGGTGCATGCGCCACAGCGAGAAGCCGAGGATGGCGCACTCCACGCCGCGCAGCGCCAGGAACGGCCACAGCGGCCCCGGCTGCACCAGCGTGGTCACCACCACGTCGAGGCCGATACACGCCGTCCATGCCACGATCGCCGCCACCATGACGCGGCGCACCCGCAGCACGTTGGCGTTGTGGTCGGCGTCCTCGGCCTGGGTGGTCAGGCCGTCCAGGGACGGAGCCACGCCACCGAGACGCGCCGAGACCGCGCGCTCGCTCACCGTGGGCAGCAATGGTCCGATTCCCCGGTCGGACATCTTGCCGAAAGCATAACGCTAATCGGGCGCTGCGGCAGAAATGACGCGGCCCTGCACAAAATCACATCGCGCCCCACCACCCTCGTGGTAGGTAGGGCCGTTTTTCCCAATGAGCTGGAGTGGACAGATGGGGTCGGCAAGCAGGGGCCTTCTCATGTGCAGCGCGCTGGCGCTGCTGCTTGGTGGCTGCGGCGCGAGCGGCGGCGATGACGACGTCATGGCGGGGTGCGGCGACGGTCGCCTCGACACCGCGGCGGGCGAGCTGTGCGACGACGGCAACCGCGTCAGCGGCGACGGCTGTGGTCCGCGCTGCCTGCTCGAGGTCGCGGCCTGCGGCAACGGCCGCACCGAGCTCGGCGAGACCTGCGACGACGGCAACACCATGGCCGGCGACGGCTGCTCGGGCGCCTGTCTGCTCGAGGGCGCCGGGGTGTGCGGCAACGGCATGAAGGACGGCAACGAGGACTGCGACGACGGCAACCTCTTGCAGACCGACGAGTGCCTGAACACCTGCCGCAACCCGCGCTGCGGCGACGGCCACATCCGCATGGGCATGGAGACCTGCGACAGCGGCGCCGCCAACTCCAACACCGCCGCCAACGCCTGCCGCCTCGACTGCACCGCCGCGCGCTGCGGCGACGGCGTCAAGGACACCGGCTCGCCGCTCAACGAGACCTGCGACGACGGCAACATGGTGTCCAACGACGGTTGCAGCGCCACCTGCGTGCGCGAGCCGCGCTGCGGCGACATGGTGATCGACGCCCCCAACGAGACCTGCGACGACGGCAACATGACGCCCGGCGACGGCTGCAGCGCCACCTGCACGCGCGAGCCGCGCTGCGGTGACGGCCGCGTCGACAGCGGCGAGCAGTGCGACGACATGAACGTGCTGAACGGCGACGGCTGCTCGATGACGTGCCAGTTCGAGGCCAACCACTTCTACGAGCTGGAGGACAACGGCACCCTGGCCACCGCCAACGTGCTGCCCGCGCTCGGGCTGCGCGTGCACGGCGCGGTCACCGCCGGCGACAGCGACTGGTACCAGGTCACGCTGACCACGCCGGGCGATCTGCGCGCCGTCACCACCGGCCCCGACAACACCACCTGCACCGGCGCCGGCGACACCGAGATCCAGCTCATCAAGGCGGGCGGCGCCGGCGGCTTCACCGTGCTGGCCACCGACGACGACGCCGGCGACGGGCTGTGCTCGATGATCGACCCGCTGCCCGCGCCCACCGGGGTCAAGGCCGCGCAGCGCCTGCCCGCCGGGGTCTACTACGTGCGCGTCTACGGCCACTCCACCGCCACGGTCGTCAACGACTACCGCCTCACGGTCACCCAGCTGTCGAGCTGCAGCAACTCGATCACCGAGGGCACCGAGACCTGCGACGACGGCAACCTGTCGACCGGCGACACCTGCACCCCGCTGTGCCTGATCGAGCCGACCTGCGGCAACCGCCGCATCGAGCCGCCCGAGCAGTGCGACGACGGCGGCACCGCCACCGGCGACGGCTGCGACGGCAGCTGCAACTACGAGTTCCGCGCCGAGGTCGAGAGCAACGACACCCCGGCCACCGCGCAGCCGCTCGGCGTGGTCGGCCCCGCCGGCGTGCTCATGAAGGGCGCCATCTCGCCGGTCAACGAGCAGGACTTCTTCTCCTTCACCCTGACCGCGCTGTCCGACGTCAAGATCGAGACCCTGGGCGAGCTGACCCCGCCGGCGTGCCCGTCGCCGCTCGATCTCGACCTGCAGCTGCGCGCCCCCGACGGCTTCAACGTGCTCATGAACGAGACCTTCGGCAGCATCGGCAACTGCTCGTCGATCGAGAGCAACTTCGACGTCGCGGCGCGCCGCCTCAAGGCCGGCACCTACTACGTGCGCGTCTCCGGCGCCCTCAACATGATGTACGCCTCGTACTACCTGCGCATCGCCACCACCGCGGTGTGCGGCGATCGCAGCAAGGGCCCCTACGAGCAGTGCGACGACGGCAACCTCGTGAACGGCGACGGCTGCAGCGACCTGTGCGTGCTCGACTACCCGGCCACCACCGAGGTCGAGCCCAACGATCTCTTCACCAGCGCCACCGCCCTGGGCGAGCCCGAGCGCATGGCCACCGGCGTCATCGAGAGCGCCGGCGGCTTCGACTTCTACTCGTTCACGCTGACGCGGCCGATGACCATCGCCATCGAGACCTTCGACGCCGATCCCGCGCGCATGACCTGCCTGATGACCGACACCAGCCTGGCCCTGCTGGCCGCCGACGGCAGCACCGTGCTGGTCAGCGACCTCGATGACGGCCTCGATCTGTGCGCCAAGATCGACCCGGCCTTCACCGCCGACGCCAACGCCGTCAACCTGCAGCCCGGCACCTACTACGTCCGTGTCAGCGCCGCCGTGGCCGCCACCGCGTACCAGCTGGTGGTGCGCGCCACCGCGCGCTGCGGCAACAACATCAAGGAAGGCATCGAGCTGTGCGACGACGGCAACGCCAGCGACGGCGACGGCTGCACCAACCTGTGCACCCCGCCGGTGCTGGCCGAGAGCGGCCCCAACGACACCATCGGCGGCGCGCAGCCCATCGGCGCCCTGGATCGCCTGATCACCGGCGCCATCACCAACGCCGCGGCGTCGGACTACTACACCTTCACCACCACGCGCCCCATCAACCTGCACGTCGAGAGCTTCGACGCCAGCCCGCGGCGCATGACCTGCACCGGCCTCGACACCACGCTGCAGCTGCTGGCGGCCGACGGCACCACCGTGCTGCTGACCGACCCCGATGACGGCATCGACCTGTGCAGCAAGTTCGATCCCGCGCTGACCGCCGACGTGGCCGTGGTCGGCCTCAGCCCGGGCATGTACTACCTGCGCGTCTCGGCCACCGCCGCCGCCAGCTACCAGCTGGTGGTGCGCGCCACCGCGCTGTGCGGCAACGGCGTGCGCGAGTCCACCGAGATCTGCGACGACGGCAACGCCACCGACGCCGACGCTTGCACCAACCTGTGCACCCCGCCGCTCAGCAGCGAGATCGAGCCCAACGACCTCTTCACCGCCGGCACCGCCCTGACCCCGCCCGAGCGCCTGATGAGCGGCACCATCGAGGCCGTGGGCGCGTTCGACTTCTACACCCTGGCGCTGAGCGGGCGCAGCAACGAGGTCTACCTCGAGACCTACGACAACACCGGTCGCCTGTCATGCGCGACCCCGCTCGACACCTCGGTGCAGCTGCTGGCCACCGACGGCACCACCGTGGTGGCCATGGACGACAACCTGGGCATCGGCAACTGCTCGCTGCTCGACCCGCAGAACGTGGCCGCGCTGCGCAGCCTGACCCCGGGGACCTACTATGTCCGCGTCGGCGCCACCGCGGCGGCGGCGGCCTACCGCCTGCTCATGCGCACGTCCCAGTGCGGCAACAGCATCCGCGAGGGGCGCGAGCTGTGCGACGACGGCAACGTCGTCGAGACCGACGCCTGCAAGATGAGCTGCCAGCCCGCCACCCAGGCCGAGATCGAGCCCAACGAGGACGGCACCCCGGGCACCGGCGGCAGCGGCACCGTCGGCAACGACTTCTCGGTGGTCAACGCCCAGGGGCCCTTCACCACCACCAGCATGGTCCAGGCCGCCATCAGCCCGGCCGGGGACGAGGACGTCTTCGCCATCAGGAACCCCGGCGGCAGCCCGGTCACGGTCGACCTGGTCACCTTCGAGAACCTGGACGGCAGCTGCCCCATCGTCGACACCGTGGTCCATGTGCGCGACGCCTTCGGGGTCTCGCTGGGGTTCGACAACGACGAGGGCGTCGGGCTGTGCTCGAAGCTGACCTACGTCATCCCGGCGGCGACCACGGTCTATGCCCACGTGATGCGCTACAACGACTTCTCGGTGGTCGGGAACTACTACTTCGGAGTCGTCTTCAGGTAGCCAGCCCCAGCCAGCCGCAGGCTGGCCGAGGCTGACTCTGGATCCGTCTCCGGATCCTCAGTCCAACCGAAATCAGCGATATCCCATACCTAAACTGGGGTTGCTTGACCCGAAAATAGACAAAGCGTAGGGTCCCGAGACGCTTGGGACCCTCCAGGCGTCGTTTTTCAGGAGGCGCCCCTTGAACGGCATTTTTCGCTTTGTCTGTTTCGCGAGCGCGGTGGCGTGGGGGCTGGCTGGCTGTGGCGGTGACAGCGGCAACAAGATGAACGACGACGGCGGGGTCGTGGACGCGGCCGCGCCCGACGCCGCGGTGGCCGACACCGCGGTGCCCGACGCGCAGATGATCGATGCCGCGCCTGGGCTGCCCCTGGGTGCCAACTGCGGGGTCAATCCCTCCACCGACGCCGGGGTCGATGCCGGCACCCTGCGCTGTGCCGACGGCCTGCTGTGCTGCACCCCGTGCTGCGACGGTCGCCCCGCGGTGTGCACCGAGCCGACCCCGCCCAACGCGGCCAACATCGGCGTCGGACAGTGCCCGCTCCCCGATCTGGCCGTCGATGCCACCCGCCTGCAGGCCGAGGTCGGCCTGGGCCCGACCACCTTCGGTGACGGCTCGTGCTCGGTCGACGAGGGCTGCACCAGCGGTCCGGGCACGCGCAAGCTGCTGCACTTCAGCGTGGTGACGCCCAACCTGGGCACCTCCGACCTGCACCTGGGCAGCCCGCAGAACAACCCGCGCTTCACCTTCGCGACCTGCCACAACCACTACCACTTCGCCGGTTATGCGCTGTATCGGCTGCTCGACGGCAGCGGCAACGAGGTCCTGCAGGGCCGCAAGCGCGCCTTCTGCCTGGAGGACTTCGAGCCCCAGGACAACCCGCCGCTGGGCGGCCGCACCACGCCGCGCTACACCTGCCAGAACCAGGGCATCTCGATGGGCTGGATCGACACCTACGCCAACGGCCTGACCTGCCAGTTCATCGACATCACCGGGGTGCCCGCGGGGCGCTACACGCTGCAGGTCAGCGTCAACCCGGACCACTACTTCGAGGAGCTGCGCTACGACAACAACGTGGCCACCGCGACCATCGACATCCCGGCCGACTTCACCGATCCGGTGCAGCCGTGCATGGGGCGCATCGAGGGCATCCAGCGCGAGTGCGGCTACACCAACGGCGGCACGTTCACCTGCACCCCGGGCACCTCGGTGCGCGCCGGCTGCGGCAGTCGCTGCAACGTCGGCGGCGCCACCTGCAGC
Source organism: Polyangia bacterium (assembly GCA_044229835.1). Classification (GTDB taxonomy): domain Bacteria; phylum Myxococcota_A; class Polyangia; order Haliangiales; family JADYYK01; genus JADYYK01. The sequence continues at coordinate 7,631 of JBGASF010000099.1, forward strand.
GGCGACACCATCATGCGCATCTGCGACGGCGCCACCACCGCGGGCTGCACCTGGCCGGGGCTGGGGACCAATGACGACTGCGCCGGCGGGACCAACTGCTCGGCGGTCAGCTTCACGTGTCCGACCAGCGGTCAGTACACGGTGCTGTGGGCGCCGTTCGAGACCACCGGGACGGCGACGTGTAACGTCGCGCATATCCCGTAGGGCATATCCCGTAGGGCATATCCCGTAGCGCAGGGTAGGGTCGTGGACCGTGGGCCGTGGGCCGTGGGCCGTGACCGTGACCGTGACCGTGGGTTAGAAGACGGGGCGGCCTGAGGAGGGGCTGGCGGAGGGGCTCGGCGCGGGGGCGGCCGGGGTCGTCGTTGGGCTGGGTGAGGGCGCGGGCGGCTTCTTCTTCGGCACGCTGCCGGGCTTGGCCTTGACGCAGTGGTAGTTCTCGCAGGCCAGGCCGGGGTGGCAGGTCCAGTCGTCGCCCGAGGACAGGCACATGCCGCCCTCGTCGCCGGCGGCGGCCTCGCGACGCTTCTCCCAGTCTTCGCGCGCGCGCTCGCGGCGGGCGAACACCCGGTAGTAGCGCTTGCAGCGGTTGACGCGCGAGAAGCCGGTCCACGAAGACAGCCCGTACGGGATCGACGCCACCAGCAGCGGCACGCCCGCGGTGGTGCCGATGTTCGACGAGTCCTTGTTGCTGGCGTCGCTGACCACGAAGACCAGGCCCAGGATGGCGGCGCCCAGCGAGGTCAGGCCGTCGATGGCGGGGTAGCTGATGCTGCGCACACAGTCGGGCTCCTCGAGGTCGGCGGCCTCGTAGTCGGGCTCGACCGGCTTGGGCACGAACAGCCAGGAGCAGCCGGTGGCGGTGGACAGCGACAGCACGGCGAGCAGCGCGACCGCGCGCAGGTGTGAGGGCAAGCCAGAGCGACAAGACATGGCGCGCATCTTACCGCGCCGCACCGCAAACCCGAAAAATCAGCGACGCAGTGTGCCGTCGGTCGAGGTCTCGACCGAGAGCGCGCCGATCTGGGTGCGGAAGGTGAAGGTGGCGTCGAGGTGGTAGGTCACCGCGCCGCCCGCGAGGGCCGAGGCCAGGGCAGGGGCGGCGCCGGCGCCGATGTGGATGCGCGCGCGCACGCTGGCGTTCTGCCTGGCCGGGATGGTCTCGGCCAGCTCGGCGCGGCCGGTGACCGCGGACTGCCCCGACACCGTGAGGCGCCAGGCCATGGCCTCCAGCGGCAGGCCGACCGCGTTGGGGTTGTAGATCGACAGGTCGACCACGCCGTCCACGCCGGTGAAGCTGATCGAACCCACCGTCACCCCGGTCACCTTCACGGTGGGGCGCTCCATCGGGTTCAGGCGGCAGGCGGTGGCGCAGAGGCCCAGGCTCACGACCACGGCCAGCATGGTGACTCTCACGAGCGCTCGCATCGGTTCTCCCAGCGGACGGCCACGCCACTCGGACGGGCCCGGCCCAGGGGACTTCAACCCCCGTGACGACTGCTACGCAGTCAGGATGCGCGACAGCCCGCTGATCGAGCGCGCCATCTGCGCCGGGATGCGACGCTGATCACCGCCCACCGCGCACACGTACAGCTCGTCGGGGCCGATGTGGAAGCGCTGCACGGTGACGTGGCGGCCGCCGCCGGCGGCGAGCAGGACGCCCTCGAACTCGCGCGTCTTGCGCCCGATGATGGGCAGCTCGGCGGCCAGCTCCTCGCAGGCGTCGCGGGCGCCGGTCGCGGCCAGGCACAGGCCGTTCTCGTCCGACACCAGCATGGCCTCCAGCCCGGCCTCGCGTGCGCAGGCGTCGAGCTGGTAGTGGATGGCGTTGCTCATGTCGGTGGCGCGCCGGTGGCGCCGCTCTTTCTGCGCAGGTTTCTTCATCATCCTGTGATGGTAGGGTGATGTAGGTGTGGGGGCAAATTTCCTGCTAGTGCGTGGCCTCGAGCAGCCGCGCCTGCACGTCGCGCAGCGCACCGCTGCCTTCCCACTCGCGCGCCGAGTGGTAGCGCGTCGGCCCGCCCCACGGATTCTTGGACAGCTCCAGGCACAGGTCGAAGCCGTCGAGCTCGTCGCAAGACCAGATGCGATACCTCACCTTGGCCTGCTTGCCGGTCTGCGGGAAGTGGAAGCCGACCTCGGGCTTGGCGGTGGTGCCGCCGCGCTTGTGGCGGAACAGCTCGAGGAAGATCTGGTACTGCGACCCCTTCTGGAAGATGCCCAGCGAATCGCGGTCGAGCATCAGGAAGGCGTTCATGTGCTCGGTCGCCTTGTCGGGGATGCGATCGATCCAGGGCCGCTCCAGGATCAGGCGGGGATCCTCGGCCTTGGCGGCGGCGGAGGCGCCGGCGCGCCTTGTGGACGTCCGCGCGCGCCACCACCGAAATCCGACGATCAGTACGCAGGCCACCACACCGAGAACCAGCCACCGACGACGCTTCATGGAGCCAAGTATACGAAGTCTTTTGGCAAATGCACGTGCATCAAAGGTCGCTCGCGGCCCGACATGTGGTTGTGCTAAGACGCGCGCCTGGTAACAACTGGCACGACCTGAGGTGATTTTCATGGCTCGCAATTTCAAGTACTGGGCGACGGTGATCGTGGTGGGGTTGGGCTTCGCGGCGGCGGGATGTGCGGCTTCCAGTGATGACCCGGGCAACGGCGCTCCGGCGTGCGGCAACGGCAAGCTGGAGTCGGGCGAGATCTGCGACGACGGCAACACCACCGGTGGCGACGGCTGCTCGGCGCGCTGCCTGATGGAGCGCAGCCTGTGCGGCAACGGCGCGGTCGACCCCGGCGAGGTCTGCGACGACGGCAACACCGCCGGCGGCGACGGCTGCTCGGCGTCGTGCCAGCGCGAGGGCATGAGCCTGTGCGGCAACAGCATGGTCGACACCGGCGAGGACTGCGACGACGGCAACATGTCGAACACTGACAACTGCCTCAACACCTGCCGCAACCCGCGCTGCGGTGACGGCAACATCCGGGCTGGCATGGAGGAGTGCGACTCCGGCGCCGCCAACTCCAACACCGCCGCCAACGCCTGCCGCCTCGACTGCAAGGCGCCCAAGTGCGGCGATGGCGTGCGCGACACCGGCAGCCCGCTCAACGAGACCTGCGACGACGGCAACACGGTGTCGAACGACGGCTGCTCGGATCGCTGTGTGCGCGAGCCGCGCTGCGGCGACATGGTGGTCGACGCGCCGACCGAGAACTGCGACGACGGCAACCGCGTCGATGGCGACGGCTGCTCGATGGCCTGCCGCAAGGAGCCGCGCTGCGGCGACGGCGAGGTGCAGACCCCGGGCGAGAGCTGCGACGACGGCAACACCATGGCAGGCGACGGCTGCAACGCCACCTGCGCCGCCGAGGCCGGCCACGTCTTCGAGCTCGAGCCCAACGACGCCTTCGGCACCGCGACCCCGCTGGGCAGCATCAACAACCAGGCCCACGGCAGCATCAACCCGGGCAGCGACGGCGACTACTACTCGTTCGTGCTGGCCGCCGGCGGCGACATCCGCATCGAGACCTTCGACGGCACCGGCGCCCCCAACTGCACCTCGGCCGACACCGAGATCGAGCTCTACGCGCCCAACGGCACCACCGTGCTGGCGTCCGATGACGACGACGGCGTGGGCAACTGTTCGCTGATCGATCCCGCCGGCGCCTTCCCCGACCCCGGCGCCGCCGGCCTGGTCGCGGGCACCTACTTCGTCAAGGTCATGCACTACTCGGGTTCGACCGTGATCCCGGGCTACCGGCTGCAGATCACCGCGCTGACCCAGTGCGGCAACAACGTGCGCGAGGGCGGCGAGCAGTGCGACGGCGGCGCCGGCTGCAGCGCGTCGTGCCGCTTCATCCCGGTGTGCGGCAACCGCCGCCTCGAGGACACCGAGCTGTGCGACGACGGCAACGTGAGCGCCGGCGACGGCTGCAGCGCGACCTGCCAGTACGAGGTCGTCGACGAGGTCGAGCCCAACGCGACCTCCGCCACCGCGACCTCGATGGGCAACCCCGACAAGCTGACCCGCGGCGCCTTCATGCCGGCGGCCGACGAGGACTTCTGGAAGTTCCACATCGACGCGCGCTCCGACGTGCTGATCGAGACCTTCGACGAGATGGGCCCCGGCAAGTGCGCCACCATGGACACCGTGGTCGAGCTGCGGGCCATGGACGGCACCACCGTCATCACCTCGGACGACGACGGCGGCGTGGGCGCCTGCTCGCTGATCGACCCCGCCACCAACACCCTGGCGCGCGGCCTGGCTCGCGGTGACTACTACGTGCGCGTGCGGCTGTACTCGACGACGTCGACCGCCACGGCGTACCACCTGCGCGTGCGCGTGGTCGCGCAGTGCGGCAACAACGTGCGCGAGTCGACCGAGATGTGCGACGACGGCAACACCACTGACGGCGACGGCTGCCAGGCCACCTGCACCCTGCCGTCGGTGCTGGAGAGCGAGCCCAACGACGACGGCGCGGTGTCGAGCGGCGGTGGCAGCACCACCGGCAACGACTTCTCCAGCGCGATGGCGGGCACGCCGATCACTGCCGACCGCCTGATCGACGCCAAGATCATGCCGGTGGGTGACGAGGACGTCTTCGCCATTCGCAACACCACCGGGGCGGCGCGCTCGGTCACCGTGACCACGCTGGGGCCCATGCAGTGCGGCTCGATGGACACCTACGTGCACATCCGCGACATGGCCGGCGCCAGCCTGGCCAGCGACGACGACAGCGCCGACGGCAACTGCTCCAAGGTCACCTACAGCGTGCCGGCGATGACCACGGTGTTCGCGCACGTGTTCGAGTACGGCGACGACGCCGTCATCGCCGCCTACCAGGTCTACATCCAGTTTAACTAGCCTCCCGCGAGCCTCCCGCGAGCCTCCCGCGCGGGGCGGGCGTCTACGGCAGGTAGGCGTCCGCCTCGATCTCCACCAGCATCTCGGGATCGATCAGCCGGCGCACCTCGACCATCGAGGTCGCGGGGCGGACATCCGCGAACAGCGCGCCGTGGGCACGGCCGATGGCCTCCCAGTCGCGCGCGATGTCGATGACATAGATCCGCGTGCGCACCACGTCGGCCGGGGTCGCGCCGGCGCGGGCCAGCGCGGCGACCAGGTTGTCCAGGGTCTGGCGGGCCTGCGCGGCGGCGTCGCCACGGCCGACCAGGCTGCCGTCGGCCACCGTCGCGGTGGTGCCCGAGACGTGCACGTGCGGGCCGATGCGCACCGCGCGCGAGTAGCCGACGAGGGGCTCCCACGGCGTCCCGGTGGCGAAGTTCTGCCGCGCGGTCACTTGGGCGCCATGCGCAGCGCGCCGTCGAGGCGCACGGTCTCGCCGTTGAGCATGGCGTTGTCGACCATGTGCAGCGCCAGCGCGGCGAACTCGGCGGGGCGGCCCAGACGGTTGGGGAACGGCACCATCTGGCCCAGCGCGGCGCGCGCCGGCTCGGGCAGCTGCGCCAGCATCGGGGTGTCGAAGGTGCCGGGCGCGATGGTGTTGATGCGGATGCCGTGGCGCGCCAGCTCGCGCGCGATGGGCAGCGTCATGCCGGCCACGCCGGCCTTGGACGCGGTGTAGGCGGCCTGGCCAATCTGGCCGTCGAAGGCGGCGATCGACGCCGTCATCACGATGGCGCCGCGCTCGCCGCCGTCGTCGGGCGGGTTCTCGGCCATCGCCGCGGCTGCGCAGCGCACGAAGTTGAACATGCCGACCAGGTTGATCTGCACCGTCATGGCGAAGTTGCCCAGCGGCATCGGCGCGCCCTGGCTGACCACCTTGCCGGCGAAGCCGATGCCGGCGCAGCCGATGGCGATGTGCACGGCGCCGAAGGCGCTGCGCGCGGCGGCCACCGCGGCCACCATGCCGGCGTCGTCGGTGACGTCGGCGGGCACGTACAGCGTGTGCGCGGCGCCGAGCTCGCGGGCCAGCGCCTCGCCGGTGTCACGTGCGCGATCGAGGATGGCGACGCGCGCGCCACGGGCGACCAGCGCGCGTACGGTGGCGGCGCCGAGACCTGACGCGCCGCCGCTGACCAGGGCGACCTTGCCTGCGGGATCCATGAGTGAGGCTCCTTGTGGGGACGATGGGGTGGGGTTGCGTGTGGGGTGCGTGTGGGGTGCGTGGCGCGAAGGTTGGCTAGGGGCCGAGCAGCTTCTTGCGTGCGGCCTGCTGGACCTGGGGTCTGGTCCGGGTGTCCTTGGCGAGCTGGCGCAGCTCGGCGTTCGAGACCCAGGCCAGCAGCTTGACCGCGATCAAGGTCGGCGTCTTGGGGTTGCGCACCAGGGCCAGCGCGATCTCGGGGCGCTGCGACCACTCGCGGCGGTCGGCGATCCCCTTCAGGACCTCGGGCGACACCGTGGTCATCTTGGCCATCGCCACGACCTCGTCGAGCTGCAGGTTGGGATTGCGCAGCACCAGCGGATGCAGCTGCTTGTTGAGATCGCGCAGGATGGCGGCGCGCTCGTCCTTGGAGCCGTGCATGGCCAGGTGCATCTTCTTGGTGTTGTTGGCCCCGGCGACGCGGGCCGGCGCGGTGGTGCCCCGCGCGGGCGCGGCCGTCCCGGCCTCGGTCTCGCCCTCGCCCGCGTTCTCAGCCGCTGCCTCGGCCTCGTTCTCGGCCTCGGCCTCGTTCTCGGCCTCGTTCTCGCCCTCGTACACGGACTCGCTGGGCGCCTCGGCTTGCGCCGCGTCCACTAGCTCGAACCCGCCCTCGATCTCCGGCGCATCCAGCCACTCGTGCAGCGGCGCCGGCCCCGGGCCGGCCCCGGCCGCGCGCGCCTCGGCCACCGCGTCGGCCAGCCCGGGCACGCTCGCGACCTTGAACTCCAGCGCGACCCCGCCCGGCAGCACCTGCAGCACCGTCGCATCGACCGGGAGCACCTGCCCGCCTGGCACCACCAGATCCAGCTCCACCGGGCCGCCGCGCTCGGCGCCATCCACCCCCTGAGCGATGCGCACGAACAGGCCGCCATGCTTGAACTGCTGGTCGTGATCGCTGACCAGGTCGGCAGGGCGGTGGTAGGTGACGCGCAGGCGCAGGCGCAAAGTCATGCTCCGGGTGGCTCGCCGTGATGGTAATCTGGGATTCGATGAAAGGCGCGCGGATCCTCTTCTATGACCCCGATCCGAAAGCCCAGCGCGCCGCCGAGCGGGCGCTGCTGGCAACCGGCTCGGAGGTCGATGTGGCGGGCGACGAGGGTGTCCTCCTCGAGCGCCTCGAGGTCGACGGCTACGACCTCAACATGATCAACTTCGATCCGCCCATGCGGCAGAACCCGCTGTGGCGCGACATGTTCAACAAGTTCCGGGCCCGCTTCCCCAAGACCCGGCTGGTGCTGCACGCCACCGCGCGCACCGAGGACTACCTGCCGCTGCTGGCGGAGCACCGCTATGTGCGCAACCTCATCGCCAAGAACGACGACCCGCTGGAGCCCGAGGAGCTGATCGTCACCGCGGAGAAGATCCTGCGCCGCGATCTGTTCGGCCTCGAGAAGTACATGCAGTGGGGCGTGGCGCCGTACCGCATCGAGGTGCGCGACTCGCGGCTCAAGGCCGACTATGTGCGCGAGGTCTCGGCCTACGCCGAGCGCCTGGGCTGCAGCGAGCGCGTGGTCGAGAACATCGAGACCGTGGTCGACGAGCTGGTCACCAACGCGATCTACAACGCCCCGCGCGACGCCGAGGGCAATGCCAAGTACGCCAAGCTGTCGCGCCGCGAGACCGTGGTGCTGGAGGATCACGAGGTCGGCAAGCTGGAGTTCGCCTGCGACGGCAACTACATCGGCATGTCGCAGGTCGATCCCTTCGGGGCGCTGACCCAGGACACCATCGTGACCTACCTCAACCGGTGCCTGGTCAAGAGCGAGGCCCAGCTGAGCGACGCCTCGGGTGGCGCGGGCCTGGGCCTTTACCGCATCTTCAGCTCGCTGTCGAAGTTCGTCGTCAACATCGACCCCGGCAAACGGACCGAGGTCATCACTCTCATCGATCTCAGGCTGAGCATGAAACAGTTCCGGCAGCTGCCCAAGTCGTTCCACATCTTCATCGCCGACGAGGCCCGCCGTGGCTGAGCCTCTGCCCGCGTTCCGCGTCGATGGCCTCGATCTGGCGGGTGGCGGCCTCATCCGCCTGCATGGCGTCATCGACGAGCACCCTGATCTGTCGTTCCTGTCCAGGCTCACGGGCCGCGTCCACGTCAGCCTGAAGGGCGTGCGCCGCATCAACTCGTTCGGCGTGCGCTCGTGGATCGACGCCATCCGCAAGGTGCCGGAGACGACCCACCTCGAGTTCATCGAGTGTCCGCCCCCGGTCATCGACCAGATCAACATGGTCGCGGGCTTCCTGGGCAAGGGCAAGGTGGTGTCGTTCTACGCGCCGATGACCTGCGAGAAGTGCGACGTCGAGTCGAACCAGCTGTTCCAGGTCGCCGAGGTCAAGCGCAACGGCGCCAAGCTGCCCGACGTGAAGTGCCCCAAGTGCGGCGGCAAGATGGAAGTGGACGATTTGGAAGACCAGTATTTGCTGTTCATCCGGGATCACTAGAAGCCGCGTAGCGGGTTCTAGTGTCCGGAGCCCGGAGCCCGGACAAACAGGTCACAGGGCACAGGTCACAGGTCACAGGCAACGGGGAATGGCGGAGCGGGGAAAAGTTGCCCCCTGGGAATGGCGGGTCGAGCATCGAGGGATGGAAGCTGTCTTCGATGTGACCATCCCGGGTGATGCGCAGTGCCAGGTGTGCGGGCAGCGTGATCCAGTGCTGCTGTCGAGCTATCCGCTGGAGGCGGATGGCGGGCGTGAGCCGGTCATGCTGTGCCGGAATCATGCCGCGCCGCTGCATGATCAGCGCTCGCTGGAGGTGCCGTCGCGCGACGAGCTTCTGACCTTCTGGTCGGAGCGGCGCTCGCGGATCGTGTGGCTGTCCAAGGAGCGCCGGCAGCGGCCGCGCGGGGACGGGCAGGGCACGCCGCGCTAGCTGGTGCGGGCGCTACTTCTGCAGCGCCTTGGAGAGCTCGTCGCGGATGATCTGGGCCAGGGCGGCGGCGTCGGGGCGACCGGCGGCGCTGGGTGCCGGGGTGTTCGCGGTGGCCAGCACGGCGGGGTTACCCGGTGCGCGCGCGGCGGGGCCCAGGCCGGCCTTCTTGCGCGCCTCCAGCAGCGGGGCCAGCGCGCTCTCGGGCAGCGGCTTGATGCCCCCGGTGTGGTGCGCGAAGTAGGCGATGTTGGCCAGGTGCTCGACCAGCTCCATGCGCAGGTAGGCCTGCTCGAGGTCGGCGCCCACGGTGATGACGCCATGGTTGCCCAGCAGGACGGCGTCGTGCTCGGCCCAGAAGGGCGCCAGCGCGGCGGCGGCGGCAGCGCCCGGCAGCGCGAAGGGCACCGTCGGGATGCCCGGGCCCAGTGACACCACGGCCTCGGCGATGAACGGCTTGTCCAGGAAGCGCGCGCCCGAGATCGAGAAGCCGGTCGCCATCTGCGGGTGCGCGTGCACCACCGCCATCACGTCGGGGCGCGCATAGGCGGTCGCGTGCAGGTTCCACTCCGAGAACACGCGGTGCTTGCCGGTCACCACCTTGCCGGCGCCGTCCACGGTCAGGATGTCGTCGGCCGTCACGGTCGCCTTGGAGAAGGCCGTCGGCGTGGCCAGGAAGCGGCCCGCGCCGGCGCGCACGCTGACGTTGCCGTCATGGTTGGCGACCCAGCCCTTGCGGTGCAGCCGGTGCGAGATCTCGACCAGCTCGGCGCGCAGCGCGCGCTCGGCGCCCAGGCCGCTCATGCGCCCGTGCTGTCGACCGCGTCGACCACGCCCACGATCAGCGACCGGATGGGCACGTCGTCGGTCTTCTGGAAGCCCAGGATCTGACGCACCCCGGTGCCCTCGGTCAGCACCAGCACGCGGTCGCCGGGGCCGGCCTGCACGGTGTCGATGGCCAGGAACGACGGCGCCGTGGCGACGTCACGCTCGTCGATGGGCTCGACCACCAGCAGCTTGTGGCCGTCGTACGACGGGTGGTGCGCGGTGGCCACCACGTTGCCGAGCACGCGACACAGCCTCATGTGTTCACGCTGTCGACGATGCCCACGATGGCGGCGTCGACCGGCACGAACGACGGCGACAGCGCCAGCGCGGCCTCGCGCGAGCCGACCAGGCTGACCACGTCGCCGGGGCCGGCGCCCACGGTGTCGACCGCGACCTGGGGCTCGCCGGTGCGCACATGCTTGTGATCGAGCGGCTCGACCACCAGCAGGCGACGGCCCTCCAGCCCCGCGACCTTGCGGGTGGCGACCACGGTGCCGAGGACACGTCCGAGATACATGCGACCGCGAATCTACCCGGGGCCCTTGCGCTTGTCGATGCCCAGCAGCTCGCGGGCCTCGAAGTGGCGCGCCGAGACCGCCCAGGACAGGAGCTCCTTGAGCTCGATGGTCAGCACGCAGGCCTTGGCCAGGTCGACCTTGGCGTCGCCGTCGCGCTCGGGCGCCAGGCGGCGCTGCGCGGCGCGCAGGGCGGCGCCGGTGTCGTCGGACATCAGGACGCCGGCGCGATCGGCCACGCGCTGCACCAGCGGCGCCAGCACGCGGGCGTCCAGGGTGGGCGCGTCGGGGCGGTTCCACAGCTGCTCCAGCTTGACCTTGGCCTTGGGCGGCAGCGCCTTGCGCAGGCGGGCGGCCTCGACCTCGACCTCCTTGCTGGGCGGCTTCTTGACCGGGCCGCGCGGATCCAGCGCCAGCGCCAGGCCGTCGAACAGCTGCACCAGCTGGGCCGGCGCGGTGCCGGCCAGGATGACGTGCTCGGGGCGCGCCAGCTCGAGGCCGCGGCCGAGCGCGAAGCGGACCTCGCCGATGGGCACCGTGGCCGCGGTCAGGCGCGCGCCGAAGGCGATCGGCGTCGGCTGCGCGCAGGCCACCGCGACGTCGGGCGGCTCGCCCATGTGGGCGACGTAGAGCACGACCTTGTCGACCGCGAGCGCGCGCAGCACGTGCGGGTAGGCGCGCGCCAGCGGGTGATCGGCGGTGGGCAGGATGCGATCGTCGAGCGCCACCCCGAGGGTGCCCAGGCCGTCGCCCAGGCCATGCGGGAACAGCGGCGCCGGCGCCTCGAACAGCGCGGCCAGGGTGTCCTCGACCGCGGCCAGCAGCGGCTCGCCGAGCAGGCGCTGGCGCGCCGCCGCGTCGAGCGTGCCCAGCGGCTCGTCGCCGCCCAGGGTGCCGACCGGGGGCAGCGTCAGCGCGCCCCCGACCAGGGCGCGATCCTCGGCGGTGGCCGCCGACAGCGCCTCCAGCACCGAGACCACGACGCGCGCGCGCGCGACCTGGCCCGCCGCGACCTGGGCCCGCGCCAGCGTGCGCAGCGCGTTGGCGTCGAGCGGATCGGCCTCGACCACCGCCATCAGGTGCGGCAGCAGCGCGCCGGTGTCGCCGGCGCCGGCCTCGTACAGCTTGACCAGGTCACGGCGCACCGCGAGATCGGCGCCCTCCAGCTCGGCCGCCTTCTCCAGCGCGGCGGCGGCGCCGCGGCTGTCCCCCCGCTTCATGCGCGCGCGCCCCAGGGTGGCCCACAGCTGGGCGCGCCCGACCTCGGCGCCCGGGGTCACCGCGGGCAGCGCGGGCAGCATGCGCCCGAGCAGCTGGGCCAGCGCCTCGGCGTCGCCGGCGCGCTCCTCGATCTCGACCGCCAGCTCGAGGGTGGCCTCCAGGGTCTCGGGCGGGGCGCCCTCCAGCGCGCGCGCGGCCTGCTCGCGCGCCCCCGCGAGATCGCTGGCCGCCATGCGCAGCTCGGCGGCGCCGCGGTGGCGCGCCGCCCGCGTGGCGGCGTCGCCCGCGAACGAGGCCAAGAGCTCCAGCGCGCGCGCCGCCGCAGGAAGCTCGCCCGCCTGGCGCGCAACTGTTGACAGCTTGTCAAGCAACGAGACGTGACGCGCCTCCACCGGCGAGGCGGCGTCGAGCGCGGCCTGGTAGCACGCCAGCGCGCCGGCCTCGTCGTGCAGCTTGCTGCGGGTCAGATCGCCGACCGCCTCGAACAGGCGCACGCGCTCGCCGCCGTCGGCGGTGGCGTCGGCCTGGCGGCGCATCAGCTCGATGGCGCGGGTGTCGTCGCCGCGCTCCAGGGCCTGCTCGGCCAGCGCGCGCAGCGCCGGGATGCACTCGGGCGAAAGGCGCAGCGCGGCCTCGTACAGGCCGGGGGCGCGATCGGCGCGCATGGCGCGCACCTCGGCCAGCGCGGCGTGGCACAGCCCCTCGGCGACCTCGCGCGGCCAGCGCGTCGCGCCGGGCAGCTCAGCCAGCGCGCCCAGGTGCAGCGCGGCCTCGCGCCAGCGCCGCGCGCGATAGCGATTCTCGCCCATGGCCAGCTTGAGCAGGACCTGGCCGTGGTGCAGCCGGTCGGCGTCGAGCAGGTACGAGTAGGCGTCGTCGTCGCGCCCGAGCTGCTCGAAGGCGCGCGCCGCGCGCCGGTACAGGCCGGCCAGCGCCGCGGTGTCGATGCCCGGCTGCGCCGCCATGCGCGGCAGCCAGGTGCGCGCCCAGTCGGCCAGATCCTGCCAGCGCGGCTCGCGCGCCTCGGTGCCACCGGCATCGGGCGCCGCGCCATCCGAGCCGTCGAGCAGATCCGCCATCGCCAGCGCCGCGGGCAGGTGCGGGTGCACCGCCAGGGCCTGCTCCAGGCGGCGCTCGGCCACCGTGGGCGCGCCGGCGCGCGCGGCCAGCGCCGACAGCTCGGTCAGGATGCGGGCGTGCTCGGGCGGCTCCAGCTCGGTGTCGAGGCGGGCCTCCAGGATGCGTGCGGCCTCCTCGACGTTGCCGCCGCTGCCGGCCAGCGCGGCCAGCGCCCAGGTCGCCTCGGCGTTGCCGGGATCGCGGCTCAGCGCGCGCTGGAAGGCCTGCTTGGCGCCCTCGGCGTCGTTCAACTCATCGCGCAGCGTCGCCCCGGCCTCCAGCAGCGCGGCCAGCGCGCCGGCGTCATCGACCAGCTGGATGCCCTCGCGCAGGCGGGCCTCGGCGAAGGCGCGCGGATCCTGCTTGGCGCGTGACAGCCGGGTCAGCTCGGCCAGCGCACTGGGATGGCTGGGCACCAGGGCCAGCGCGCGCTCGATGTCGGCGCGCGCGCCGTCGGCGTCGTCGAGCTCGCTGGCGCGCAGCGTGGCCAGGCGCACCCAGATGGCGGCCTGCTCGCCCGCTGGCGCCTTGCGCGCGGCCAGGCCGCGGGCGCGATCGGCCAGCACCTCGGCGGCCTGCTCGGCGCGGCCAGCCTTGATCAGGATGCGCACCAGCTCCTCGCCCAGCTCCTCGCCCAGCTCGGGTGACGCCGTCTTGTCGGCCACCACCAGGGCGCGCGCCTCGCGCAGCGTGGCCGCGGCGTCGTCGGGGCGGCCCAGCCGCTCGGCCTGCACCAGGGCGCGGCGCTTCAGGATCTGCGGGCGCTCGTCGCGCGGCGCCAGCGCGACCCGGCGCGCCAGCACGTTCTCCAGCTCGGCCCAGCGCCCGCTGGCCTCGTACAGGCGATCCAGCGCCTCCAGCGCGACGCGGGCATCGGCGCCCGCGGCGGCGCCGCCGGCCTCGGGCTCGGCCAGCGCCGCCCAGGCCTCGATGGCGCGATCCGACAGCTCGAGCTCGTGCTCGTAGATCTCGGCGACCCGCTTGCGCGCGGCGTAGGCGCGTGCCGGCGACGGCGTGATCTCGCTCAGGCGGCTCAGCGCCTCGACCGCCTTGGCCCAGCGCCCCAGCCGCTCGTACAGCGCGGCGATGGCCTGCGCGGTCGACTCGTCGTCGGGCGCCAGATCGCGCAGGCGCTCCAGCGCGGAGGCCGCCTCGTAGGGGCGCGCCAGCTTGCTGTCGTAGATCTCGGCCAGCTCGCGCAGCACGCTGGGGCGCTCCTCGTCGGAGCTCTCGGCGCTGCGCGGATCGGCGCGCTCCTCCATCGAAGCGGCCAGATCGGCCCAGCGCTCCTGGACCACGAACAGGGTCTCCAGGCGCGCGCGCGCCTGGGGGTCGCCGGGCCGGATCCCGAGCACGCTGCGGTACTGCTCCTCGGCCTCGGCGGGCAGGTTCTCGATCTCGCGGATGCGCCCGACCTCGAGCTGCAGCTCGGCGGCGACGTCGACCGAGCCGGCGTGCTCGACCAGGCGCTCGTACAGCGCGGCCAGGCGGCTCCAGGCCTCGTGCTGCTCGGCCAGCCGCTCCAGGCGCGCCCGGGTCTCGGCGTCACCGGGTCGGGCCGCCAGTGCGCGCTCCAGCGTCTCGAAGGCGCGCGAGATGTCGCCGGGGCCGCGCTCCCACAGCTCGGCGGCGCGATAGGCCATGCGCAGGCGCGCGCCCAGGTCACCGACCGGCAGCGACTCGTAGGCGTGCGCGAACTCCTCCCACGGCGACTCGAACCAGGCCGGCCGCGGCGGCGGCGGCAGCTCCTTGACGAAGGGTGCCGCCGGCGGTGGCGGCGGCGCGCTGCGCATCCCCGCGCTGCCCAGCGGCGGCGGCGGCGGGATCAGCGGCGCCATCGGCGCGGGCGGCGGGCGCCCCGCGCCGGTCGGCATCAGATCGGCCAGCGACAGCGGCTGGGTGGCGTCCTCGCGCGGGCGCCCGGTCGACAGGATCATCGGCGCCGGCGGCGGCTTGGGCAGCTGCGGGCTGACGCCCGGCATGCGCAGTGGCGACGTCCCACCCTGGCCCGGCGGCACGATCATGCTGGCCAGATCCGACGGCGACAGATCCATGGTCTGGTCGGCGCGCGCCGGGCGGCGGGGCTGGATGAGGTCGGTCGGATCCATCGGCGGCGGGGTCAGGCCGTCGCCCCAGATCTGCTCGTCGTCGACCTCGTCGGTCGGCTCGTCCTTGGCGAACTGGGTGGTGTCGGGCTCCGGCTCGGGCGCCGGCGCCGGGCGCGCGCGCGGCACCGCGGCCTCGGGCACGAACAGCGGGATGTCGGTCGCGGTGTCGGGCCCGCGCGCCTCCAGCGGCGACGACAGCACCGGCATGTCGGCGGCGGCCAGCATCGACGGGGGCGGCGGCGCCGGCGCGGGCACGCGCTGCGCCGGCACCGTCCCGGGCGCCGGGCGCGGGTACGGCCCGATGGCCTTGGCCAGGCGCCACAGGTGCGAGGTCACCTCGTCGTCATCGGGGCGCAGCCGGAAGGCGCGCAGGTAGGCGCGGAACGCCCGCACCTTGTCGCCGACCTTGTCCTCGACCAGCGCCGCCGCGCGGCGCGCGATGGCGAAGCGCTCGGGCGCGCTGGGGGCGCGCGCGAACAGCGTGGCCTCGCAGGCCAGCGCCTCCTCCATGCGCTTGCTGGCCTCGCCCAGGCGCAGGATCTCGGTGCGCAGCTCGGGCCGATCGGGCGCCAGCGCGAAGGCGCGCAGGTACTCGTCCAGCGCCCCCGAGGGATGCTTGAGCCGATCCTCGTACCAGCGCGCGCGCCGCCCCAGCAGATCCAGGCGCGCCTCCAGCGTCTTGCGCTTGGTCAGCAGCAGCCCGTAGATCTCCAGCAGCAGGCGTGCGGGGCCATCGTCCTTGCCCTTGGCCGGCACCGGCGCGGCCTGCGCGATCTTCTCGGCCTCGGCCAGCAGCGCGTCGTCCGCGGGCGTGCGATCCAGCGCGTCCTGCAGCACCTCCAGCGCGCGCTCCGGGTCGCGCAGCTTGTGCACCGCGATGGTGGCGAGCTCGCGACAGGCGGCCACGAACGCCGCCGGGGTGCGCGCGTTGTTGCGCTCCTCCTCGTAGACGTCGGCCAGCGCCGCATACAGGCCGTGGGCGTCGGCGGCGCGGCCCAGCTCGGCCAGCGTCTGCGGGTCGGGATCCAGCTTGTGCGTCTTGCGCAGCCACTCGAAGGCGCGCCGGGGGTCACCGACCTGCTCCTCCAGCACCGCCGCGATGCGCAGCCCCAGCGCGCGCCGCTCGCGCCCCGCCGGCTCGGCCTGGTGCAAGGTCTCCAGCGCGGTGACCTGCTTGTCCCAGGCCGTCACCTTGCCGTACAGGTCCGCGCTGGCGCGCAGCGCCTCCAGGTTGCCCGGATCCAGCTCGAGCACGCGCTCGAAGGCCCCCAGCGCGCGCCGCGGATCACCCAGGCGATCGCGACACAGCACGCCGATCTCGAGGCCGCGCGCCACCTTCACCTGCGGCACCCGCGCCAGGTACAGCTCGCGCTCGGCGATGCGCACCGCGGCCGCGATGTCGCCGCGGATCTCGTACAGCCGGCGCAGCCGCGCGTGCATGCCGAGGTGCTGCGGATCGACCTCCGCGATGGCGACCTCGAGCGCGCGCACCGCCTCGTCGGGCGCGCCCAGGCGCTCCTCCAGGATGTCGGTGCGCGTCAGCGCCAGCTCGGTGGCGATGGTCTTGTCGGTCTCCAGCGAGGCGCGCCGGGCCAGCACCTCGGCCAGATCGCGCCACATGGCCTTGTTCTCGTACAGGCGCGTCAGCGCCTCCAGCGCCTCGCGATCGGCCGGCGCCGCCTCCTGCACGCGCTGCCAGTACTTGAGCGCGCGCCCGTCGTCACCCAGCTCGGTGTCGACCACGCGCGCCAGCCGGCGCAGGTGGGCGAGGCGCCCGGCGTTGGTGCCCAGCGGCCCCAGCGCGGGATCCGAGACCTCGCGCACGTTGGCGCCCGGCGGCGGGGGCGGCGGGCCCGCCTTGCCCCGCGGCCCCAGCGGCCCCGGCCGCACCGGCTGCGCGCCGCGGGTCGCGATGTCGAGCGAGCGCTCCAGCACCTCGCTGAGCTCGGCGAACGCGCCCAGCCCCTCGTACAGCGTGGCCAGCCGATCCAGCGTGTCGAGATCGTTGGGCGAGGCCTCGCGCACCTTCTCCCAGCGCTCCAGCGCCTTGCGGCTCGGGGTGTCGCCGGCGACCTCGCGCGACGACGCCAGCTCGGCCAGGCGGCGCAGCACCTTGGCGCGCTCGGAGGCGCCCGACGCCGCCTGCACGTGGTACTCCAGCGTCTGCTCCAGGCGCTCGCTGTCCTCGGCCTCGGTGAGCACGCGCTCCAGCCGATCCAGCGCGTCACGATCACCGGGCAGAAGCTCCAGGATCGCGGAGCACGCCCACACCACGCCCTCGAGATCGCTGAGGCGCTGGTCGTACAGCAGGCTGAGGCGGCGCAGCATGGCGATGCGCTCGCCGCGCGCGGCCGAGGCCTGGGCGCGCTTCTGCGAGTCGCGCGCGGCCTCCTCGGGCGCGATCTGCGTGCGATCGGTCGAGTCGGCCTGCGACGCCTCCAGGTCGACCTGCCGGCGCAGCGCGCTGGCCAGGCCGGCGTCGTCGCCCTCGCGCTCGTACAGCTCGGCCAGCGCCTTCAGCGTGGGCGGATCCAGCGGCGCCAGCTGCAGCGCCTCCTCGTACAAGGCGATGGCGCGGCGCGGATCGACCTGGCGCTCGCGATAGACCTGCGCGATCCGCTTCAGCGCCTCGGAGCGCTCGGCCGGGCCGGTGGCGCCCTCGGCCTCCTTCTCCAGGACGCGGACCAGCGACTCCCACATCTTGGCCTTGGCCAGCAGGCGGCGCACCGACTCGCGCGCGCGCGCGTGGCCGCTGTCGAGCTCCTCGACGCGGCGCCAGGCGCCGATGGCGCGCTCGACGTCGCCCAGGCGCAGCTCGCTGACCTGGGCCAGCTCCTCCAGGCGGCGGATGATCTCGCTGGCGGGCGCGCCGGCGTCGCGCGCGGCGTCGACCGCGAACTCCGACAGATCGGCCAGGCCGCGCCAGTCGCGCTTGTCGCGGAAGTGATCGGCGTAGCGCGCCAGCGCCTCGGGATGGCCTGGATCGATGGCCAGCACCTCGTGCAGGTACTCGGCCGCCTTGTCGCGATCGCCGACCTTCTCCTTGGCGATGGCCGACAGCTCGAGCAGCGCCTGGATGCGCGCGTTGGGATCCTGGATGTGCGGCGTCTCGCGCTCGGCCAGCGCCAGCAGCTCGGCGTGGTCACCGTCGGCGGTGTACAGCTCGCGCAGGCGGCGCGACGCCGGACCGAAGGGCTCCTCGTAGGGCAGCAGCGCCTCGTAGCAGCGCTTGGCGCCCTCGCGGCGGCCCAGCTTCTCGTCGAGCACGCGCGCGCGCACGCCGGTGATGCGCGCCAGCTCGAACTCGTCGGGGGCGTGCTCGGCGCGCTGGCGCAGCAGGCGCTCGAGATCGTCCCAGCGCTCCTGCCGCTCCAGCACCTCGAGCAGGGTCTCGGCGGCGGGTCCGTAGGTGGGATCGACGCCGAGGGCCCGGCGCAGCGCGGCCTCGGCGGCGGGCAGCTCCTTGGCGTCGAGACGCGCGCGCGACAGCCCGACCAGCAGGCCGACGGCCTGCACCGCGCCGCGCGGATCGGGATAGTCGGGCGAGGCGTAGACCTCGGCCAGCGCCTCGCGCGCCTTGTCGGCCTGCGCGGTCAGGCCGGCCTCGTCGGCGTGCTGCGCCGCCGCCACCAGCCGGCGCGCGCCACCCTCGAGATCGCCCAGGCGCTCGCCATACAGGCGGCCCAGCGCGGTGAGCAGCTCGACCATGCGGCCCAGGCGCGCCTTGCCCTCGCGCGAGGTCGGCGGCGGTGGCGCCTTGCCCTCCTCGGGCTGGTGCACCTCGAGCTCCAGCTCGTACAGGCGCGCCACCATCTCGTCGTCGCCCAGGCTGCGGTAGATCCGGCGCGCGGCCTCCAGCGCCTCGATGGCGGTGGCGGCGTCGTGGTCGCACTGGAACGAGCGCTGGTAGTGCGTCAGCGCGCGATCGATGCGCGCGAACTGCTTCTCCCACAGCTTGCCCAGCTCGAGGTGCACGCCGGCCCGGCGCAGCTTGACCCGCGGCGAGCTGGCCGAGGCGTGCTTCTCCAGCGCGGCGGCCTCCTGCTCGTGCAGCTCGATGAGGTCGGCCCAGCGCTGGGCGCTGGCATAGCGGGTGGCCAGCGAGTTGACCGCGGCGGCGTCGGAGGGGTCGTGCAGGAGGCGCTTGCGCAGCTCGCCTTCGTCGCTGCCGGCGCTGGGGCCATGGGCTCCCGGCGGAACAGGCAACGCGGGACTGGAGCCCGTGGGCGCGCCGGGACGCGTGGGCTTGGCACCGGTGGGTCGCTCGCGCTCGGGCTTGTCGGGCATCGCTGATCCTGAGCGGCTGGTGCCAGGTGGAAGGCCAGCGCGGAACCCCAGGGCGATAAACCGTAACATGGTGGAGCGAATCGCGTAAAGCGGCGGAAAAACACGGGAGCTGGACTGGAACGGATCCGGACAAGGAGAACCAACCTTCGGTTGGCTCTCCTTGACTTGCACTGCCACGAATGCGACGGTTTTTCGCTTGCGCGCCACTCTCGACAACGGTTTGACGGTCCTGCTGCACGAAAACCGCGCGGCCAAGGTGGTCGCCTTCCAGGCCTGGGTCCAGACCGGGTCTGCCGACGAAAAGCCCGACGAGGCGGGGATCGCCCACGTCTTCGAGCACATGCTCTTCAAGGGCACGGCGCGCCGTCGCGTCGGCCAGATCGCCCAGGAGGTCGAGGGCGCCGGCGGCGAGATCAACGCCTGGACCTCGTTCGACCAGACCGTCTACCACCTGGTCCTGGCCAGCCGCTACTTCGACACCGGCCTCGATGTCCTGGCCGACGCCATCTTCAACTCGTCGTTCGATCCCATCGAGCTCGAGCGCGAGCTCAAGGTCGTGCTCGAGGAGATCAAGCAGGGCGAGGACAACCCCGCGCGCGTGGTCACCCAGGCGCTGTTCGCCGCCGCCTACACCGAGCACCCCTACCGGCGCCCGGTCATCGGCTTCGAGAAGATCGTCAAGGGCTTCACCCGCGACAAGCTGCTCGACTTCTTCCAGCGCTGGTACGTGCCGTCGAACATGGCGCTGGTGGTGGTCGGCGACTTCGATCAGGCCGAGGCGCTGCAGAAGATCCAGCGCGCCTTTGGACAGGGCGGCCAGGGCGCCCCGAAGCCGGTCAACCGCCCCACCCGCAACGAGCCGCCGCAGAAGGGCGCGCGCGGCACCATGGTGACGCAGGACGTGCGCGAGGCGCAGCTGACCTTCGCCTACCACATCCCGGGTCTGCTGCACGAGGACGTGCCCGCGCTCGACATCGCCGCCATCATCCTGGGCCAGGGCGACTCGTGCCGGCTGAACCTCGAGGTCAAGCGCAACCGCCAGCTGGTCACCGACGTCTACGGCTACACCTACACGCCGCGCGACACCGGCCTGTTCGTGGTCGGCGCCACGCTGCCGCCCAAGGGGCTGCCCGAGGCCACGCGCGCCATGCTGACCGAGCTGCAGCGCATGGCCGACGAGCCGGTCAGCGAGGCCGAGCTCAGCAAGGCGCGCAGCGTGGTCGAGAGCGACGCGGTCTACCAGAAGGAGACCGTGCAGGGCTTCGCGCGCAAGCTCGGCTTCTACGAGACCGTGGCCGGTGGCCTGGCCTTCGAGGACGAGTACCTGCGCCGGGTGCAGGCGCTGACGCCCGCCATCCTGCAGCGCACGCTCGCCAAGTACATCCGGGTCGACAACCTGACCTTCGCCGGCCTGTGGCCCGACGCCGACAAGGAGCGCGGCGCCGCGCGCGCCAAGCAGCTGGAGGCCGAGCTGCTGGCGGTCGCCACCGAGGTGCACAACGCGCCGAGCCGCAAGCGCCGCCCGACCCTGGGCCCGGGCGCCGAGGTGGTGCGCCACAAGCTGCCCAGCGGCGCCACCGTCCTCATCAAGCCCGACGCGTCCGTCCCCCTGATCGCCGTGCGGGCGGTCTGGAACGGCGGCCTCCGCTATGAGGACGCGCGCACCAGCGGCACCAACAACCTGCTGGCCTCGCTGCTGACGCGCGGCACCTCCAAGCGCAGCGCCGAGCAGATCATGCACGAGGTCGAGGGCATGGCCGGCGCGCTGGCCGGCTTCTCGGGGCGCAACTCGTTCGGCTGTCGCGCCGAGCTTTTGGCCAAGCACTGGGAGCGCGGCCTCGAGATGATGGCCGAGTGCATCCTCGATCCCGCCTTCGCCGAGGACGAGCTCGAGAAGGAGCGCCGCCAGGTGCTCGACGAGCTGCACGCGCAGCAGGACAACCTGAGCGCCGTGGTCTTCCGCGCCTTCAACGAGGAGCTGTACAAGAAGCACCCCTATCGCCTCGACGTGCTGGGCAACAAGGACACCGTCAAGGAGCTGACCCCGCGCCGGCTGGCCGACTTCTACCGGCGCTACTACCCGCCCAGCGAGATGGTGCTGGCGGTGGTCGGCGACGTCGATCCGCACGCCTTCGTGACCAAGGCCAGCAAGCTGTTCGACGTGCCGGCGAGCAAGTCGAAGCCGCCCAAGGTCCCGGTCGAGCCGCCGCGCCCCGCGACCGGCGCGGTCGAGGTGGTGCGCCACCTGCCCAAGCAGCAGGCCCACCTGGTGGTCGGCTTCCCGGGCACCACGGTGTCGGCGCAGGATCGCTACCCGCTGGAGGTCCTGTCGACCATCCTGTCGGGGCAGGGCGGGCGCCTGTTCCTCGAATTGCGCGACAAGCAGGGGCTGGCCTACCGGGTCAGCGCGTTCTCGCTGGAGGGGCTGGATCCCGGCTATTTCGCGGTCTACATGGCGTGCTCGCCGGAGAACCTGCCGGCCGCGCGCGCCGGCATCGATCGCGAGCTCGGCCTCATGCGTGACGAGCTGGTGCCCGAGGACGAGCTGGCGCGCGCCAAGCGCTACCTGGTCGGCTCACACGACATCGGCCTGCAGCGCAAGAGCGCCCTGTCGTCGATCATCGCCTTCAACGAGTGCTACGGCCTGGGCTGGGACGAGTACCTGCGCTACGCCCCCGCCATCCTGGCCGTCACCGCCGCCGACGTCCGCCGCATCGCCCGCACCTACCTCGACCCCCGCAAGAGCGTCATCGCCCTGGTGACCCCGCCCCCCGCCAAGCCCGCCAAGCCGACCAAGGCGAAGCCCGCCAAGCCGACCCAGCCGAAGGCCGTCAAAGCCGCCAAGCCGAAGCCCGCCGCCAAGAAGCCCGCGGCCAAGAAGCCCGCCAAGAAACGCTAGTCTCGCCCCCCGCCCGACCCGCCCCACCCTCCGTTCATTCCCCGTTGCCTGTGACCTGTGACCTGTTCCC
>JBGASF010000009.1:0-93399 GCA_044229835.1 Polyangia bacterium
CGACCCGCGCGCGCGCCTCCGGTGTCGCCGCCTCCGCCGCCACCGCCGACAGCGCCCGCCCCAGCCCCTTGCCGTCACCCGCCGCGCCCGACAGCGCCGCCGCCAGCGTGCGCACGCGCGCGTGCGAGGTCTCCAGCGCGCCGAACACCTCGATGCGCCGCACCACCGCGATGCGGTCGCCCACGTTCAGCTCGCCCAGCTGGCGCCAGCCGTCCGGGGTCAGGAAGGGATGCACCCAGGTGGTCTCGACCTCGCGCCCCAGCGCGGTCTTGATCTTGAAGCACGGCTTCCTGCCGTCATCGACCCAGTCCGACACGTCGGCGGCCCGGAAGGTCTGGTCGCCCTCGCCGAAACTCGGCCCCACCTCCAGCGACATCACGCGCGCCACCGCGTGGCCGCGCACGATGTCCTCGATCGGCACCAGCCGGCCATCCGCCAGCGGCACCAGCGTGCCCTCGCGCACGCACTTGCCCATGGCGGGACGCGCCGCCACGATGATGAGGTCCGACGGCTGCAGCCCCGCGGTCAGCTGATCCAGATCGGTGAACCCGCTGGGCACCCCGGTGACGTCGCCCTTGTTCTCGAAGCGCTTGTCGAGGTTGGTGAAGACCTGCTTGAGCAGCCGCTTGATGGGCTGCGTCGAGCTGGCCCCGCGCTGCTCGGTGATCGAGAAGATCTTCTGCTCCGACTCGTCGAGGTACTCCTTGACCTCGCCGTACTCGTAGCCCTTGTCGGCGATCTCCGCCGCGGCCTCGATCAGCTTGCGCGCGGTCGCCTTCTCGCTGACCAGCTGCGCGTAGTAGGCGATGTTGGCGGTGGTCGCGACCCGCGACACCAGCTCGCCGATGAAGCTGACGCCGCCGATGGCGGTCAGCTTGTCCATCACCTTGAGCTGCTCCTCCAGGGTGATGATGTCGATGGGCAGGTTCTTGGCCTGCAGCTCGCGCATGGCCCTGAACACGTGCGCATGCCGGGGGTCGTAGAAGTCCTCCGGGGTCAGGCGCTCGACCTGGTGGATGGCGTCGGCGCGCAGCAGCACCCCGCCGATGACCGAGGCCTCGGCGTCCAGGTTCTGTGGGGGTACGCGACGTTCAGCCATCCAATCACCCTTGTTTCGACAGCTTCAGAACAGCCTTTCCGACACTTTTTCCACAGCCCCGACCCCGAAACGCATCGAGCCCGGCGGCTGGTGACCGACGGGCTCGATGATGACATCTGACTCTGACTTTGAACGCTGCGTCCAACCAGCCGGGCGCAGAACGAAGACTACTCCTTCTTGGTGACCTCGACAACAATCGTGGCCGAAACACCGCCGGCCAGCTTCACCGTCAGCTCGTTCTTGCCCAGGGTGCGGATGGGGGCGGGCAGGGCGATCTTCTTGTGATCGACCTTGTGGCCCTTGGCCGCCAGGGCCTCGGCGATGTCGCGCGCCGTGACCGACCCGAACAGCTTGTCCTCGTCACCCACCGGGCGAGCGATGACGATCTCGACGCCCTGCAGCGTGGCGGCGTGGCCCTCGGCCTCCTTGCGGGCCTTGGCGGCGCGGGTCTCGGCGACCTGCTTCTCGTGCGCGATGCGCGCCACGTTGCCCTTGGTCGCGACGACCGCGAGGCCACGGGGCAGCAGGTAGTTGCGGCCGTAGCCGGGCTTGACGTTGACCAGCTCGCCGGACTTGCCCAGGTTGGCGACGTCCTCGCGAAGGATCAGTTGCATTGCCATGACGTCCTCACTTCCCCGTGACGGTGAACGGCATCAGCGCGATCATGCGTGACCGCTTGATGGCGACCGCCACCTTGCGCTGGTGCTTGGCGCAGTTGCCGCTGATGCGACGCGGAATGACCTTGCCGCGATCGGTGATGAAGTACTTCAGCGTCTGCGGGTCCTTGTAATCGATGGCGACGTTCTTGTCGGCGCAGAAACGGCACACCTTGCGACGCGCGGGGCCGCCGCGCTTGTCGTCGCCGCCGGCGCCGCCCTTGCCCTTGCCGCCCTTGCCCTTGCCACGACCGTAGTCGTCGCCAAAATCCTCGTCCATATCGAGCGCCATGGCTTAGACCTCCTCCTTCACGGGCGGCTTCTCCAGCAGGGCCTTCTCCTCGGGCGGGATCTCCGCCAGGATGGCCTCGGCGCCCGGCGCCACATAGTCGTCCTCGTCGTCGTCGCTGGCGAAGCGCGGAGCCTGGCCAGTCACGATCTCTTCCTCGTCGGGGCCCGTGGTCGCGGCCTTGGCCCAGGTCTCGTCGGTGACCTCGGTGGGGCGCGCGTCCGGCAGGACGTCCTCGTCGACCTTCACGGTGTAGTAGCGGATGACCGCGTCCTGCATGCGCAGGTTGCGCTCCAGCTCGTCGACCGTGCCGGCGTTGCCGAGGTAGCGCCAGTAGAGGTAGATCCCCTTGAGCTGACCCTTGACCTCGTAGGCGAGCTTGCGCTTGCCCCAGTTGTCCAGCTTGAGCACCTTGCCAGCCAGACCCTCGATGACCGACTTGATCTTGCCGTTGACCGCCGCGATCCCGTCGTTCTGGGTGTCGGGGCGCAGGATGAAGATGGTCTCGTAGTCGCGCTGCGTGCCGGGCTGATCTCGCTTGCTGATCTGTGCTGCCATGCGCTTGCTCCCTCTTGGGTTTGCCCCGCCTCATGGGCGGAGCGAGGTGGAAAAGTCCGCCGAATCTAGTCAGATCCGTCAGGTTTGCAAGGTCTTTTTCACGTTGAAGCGGTTCATCGCCGGGGTCAGGCCCGACTTCAAGACCACCTCGGTGGCGTCCGCTGCCTCGGCGATCAGCGCCTCGACGACGGCGCGGTCCGCCTTGGCGAAGTTGGCCAGGACATAGTTGGCCACCGCGTCACGCTCGGTCGACCGCGGCCGGCCGATGCCGCAGCGCACGCGCACGAACTCGGGCGACCCCAGCACCTGGGTGATCGAGCGCAGCCCGTTGTGGCCGCCATGTCCGCCCCCCGCCTTGACCTGCAGGCGGCCGAGCTCCAGGTCGAGCTCGTCGTGGATGACCACGATCTGGGCTGGCGCGACCTTGTAGAAGCCCGCCGCGCTGGCCACGGCCTGACCCGACAGGTTCATGAATTGCTGGGGTTTGCACAGGATCGCCGGCTGGCCATCCCTGGGCAGGACGGTCTGGGTCAGCTCGGCGCCGAACTTGGCGCGGAAGGCCGGCGCGGCACAGCGCCGCGCCAGCTCGTCCACCACCATGAAGCCGATGTTGTGGCGGTTGTCCTGATACTCGCGGCCCGGATTGCCGAGCCCCACCACCAGCCACATCGTGCACTCCGGACGAAACTCCGACCGGGATTACTTCTTGGCCGGAGCAGCCTTGGCGGGAGCCGCCTTGGCGTCGCCCGGCTTGGCGCCGGCAGCAGCCTTGGCATCGCCCGGCTTGGCCGCGGCACCAGCCGCACCAGCCGCCGGAGCAGCACCCTCGGCCGCAGCACCCTCGGCCGCTTCCTCGGTGGTCGCCGCGGCGACCTTCTCGGCGCGGGGCGCCACGCAGGTGACCACGGTCTCCTGCGCATCGAGCACCGACTTGACGCCCGCCGGCAGCTTGAGGTCGCTGACGTGCAGCGCGCTGCCGACCAGCAGCGTGGTGACGTCGATCTCGAGCTTGACCGGGATGTCGGTCGGCTTGCAGAGGACCGTCATGTCACGGATGGTGTGGTGCAGAATGCCGCCGTCCTTGACGCCCTGCGACTTGCCAGTCAGCACCAGCGGCACCGTGATCTCGACCTCCTTGTTGGGGTCGATGCGCACGAAGTCGGCGTGCGTCAGCATGTGCTTGATGGGGTGGATCTGGTAGTCCTTCAGCATCACGGTCATCGAGCCCTTGCCAGCGACTTCCAGGGTGATGACGGTGTTGCGCTTCTTGGACGGATCCAGCGACTTCTGCAGCGCGCGCGGATCCAGCGTCAGCTCGAGCGCGCCGCCGCCCTTTTCGCCACCGCCGTAGACGATGCCCGGGATCTTGCCGCTCGCGCGCAGCTTGTGGGCGGCTTCCTTGCCCTTCGAGACGCGCACTTCCGCACTCAGCTTGCCGACTTCCATGACACGTATCCTTTACCAAGAGGCCGTAGGGGCTCGCGTTCTAGCTGAAACGCGGGCGCCGTGCAAGCCTGGAGAACATTGGACTAGATGAACAATGAGGAGATGGAATCCCCGTGATGGATGCGCTTGATCGCCTCGCCGAGCAGGCGCGCGACAGATAGCTGCTTGATCTTCTTGCAGGTTTTGGCCTCGTCACGCAGCGGGATGCTGTCCGTGATGACGACCTCGGAGAGCGGCGAGTCGGTCAGGCGCTGGATGGCCGCGCCCGACAGCACGCCATGGGTCGCACACGCCGACACCGACCGGGCGCCCGCCGCCATCACCGCACGCGCGGCGTTCGACAGCGTGCCCGCGGTGTCGATCATGTCGTCGACGATGACGGTGTCCTTGCCCTCGACGTCACCGATGATGTGCATGACCTCCGACACGTTGGCCTTCTCGCGCCGCTTGTCGATGATGGCGATCGAGTTGCCCAGCCGCTTGGAGTAGGCGCGCGCGCGCTCGACGCCGCCGGCGTCGGGCGACACCACCACCGAGTCGGGGCCGAACTTGCCGCGCAGATAGTCGACCAGCACCGGCATGGCGAAGATGTGATCGACCGGGATGTTGAAGAAGCCCTGGATCTGGCCGGCGTGCAGGTCGACCGCGAGGACGCGGTTGGCGCCCGCGGCGGTCAGAAGATCTGCCGCCAATTTGGCCGAGATCGGCGTGCGCGGCTTGGCCTTGCGATCCTGCCGCGCGTAGCCGAAGTAGGGCACGATGGCGATGATGCTGCCGGCCGACGCGCGCTTGAGCGCGTCGATCATGATGAGCAGCTCCATCAGGTTGTTGTTCACCGGGGAACAGGTCGGCTGGATCACGAAGCAGTTCACACCGCGGACGTTCTCGCCGATCTCGACGTAGATCTCACCATCCGAGAAGTTGGTGACCTCGGCGCGACCGAGCGGCACCTCGACGTAGTTGCACACCGCCTTGGCCAGATCGCGGTTGGCGTTGCCGGTGAAGATGGTGAGCGCCTTGATCATCCGGGACCTCGCGTAGGGTTGCGGTCGGTTCGGTCGCTGCGGTTCGGGCGGGTTCGGGCGGAAGGATTCGAACCTTCGAATGCGGGAATCAAAGTCCCGTGACTTACCACTTGTCGACGCCCGATCAGTGGCACCTTGGGTCACGCCAAGGGTGGTTGGGATCTACGCGATCGCCACATCAGGCGTCAAGGTCGATTGTATCCACAGTGATTTCCGCGGCTTGAAGTTATAGACCGATCCGGCTCCGGGGGCGTTTTGAGGGTTATTCCCACGCTCTCCTGGAGAGGTTCTGCCATGTCGATGCGGATGGCTTCTGCGGTTTCCCTGGCTGCCGGCGCCCTGCTGGCGTCCGCCTGTTCGTCGGCCATGGCCGACAAGCCCCACGGCGCGGCGGCGCGCGTCGCGGTGGTCCCGGCGCCCGGCGCGGTGGCGGTCGAGACCCCGGTGGCCCAGCCGACCTACAAGGTCGAGCTGGTGTCGGAGACCGGCGCGCTGCTGCCGACCTACCTGCACAAGAGCCGCTACTACGTGATGGGGCTGGCGGGCACGCGCTACGGCGTCAAGATCACCAACCCGACCGACGCCCGCGTGGAGGCGGTGATCTCGATCGACGGCCTCGATGCGCTCGACGGCGAGGACGCCACCCCGAAGAAGCGCGGCTATGTCATCCCGGCCTACCAGTCGATCACCATCGAGGGCTTCCGGGTCTCGATGAACGACGTGGCGGCGTTCCGCTTCGGCAGCGTGGGTCGCTCGTACGCGGCCTCGAAGGGCAAGGCGCGCAACGTCGGCGTGGTCGGCGTGGCCTTCTTCCGCGAGAAGGCGGCGCCCGAGCCGGTGCAGATCCCGTATCCGGTCTACGACCCGTGCCCCAACTGTGACTACGGTGGCCCCCCGGGCGCGTCGCCGCGCGGTGGTGGTGACGACGAGAGCGCCAGCACCGGCGGGATCAAGGCCGGCGGTCGCGGCAACGTGCGCCCCAGCACCGAGGCCCGCCCACAGAAGTCGGCCCCCAGCGCCACCGGCGCGCCCCCGATGCGCCCCACCGACAAGGACATGGCGCGCAACGAGGAGCCCAACGTGATGCGCGAGCGTCCCGGCCTGGGCACCGAGTACGGCGAGCGCCGCACCTCCGCCGTCATCCGCGTCACCTTCGAGCGCGACACCGAGGCCCCGTGCTGCCTGGTCAGCCTGCGCTACAACGACCGCAGCGGCCTGGTCGCCCTGGGCATCCAGCTCGAGGACCCGGTCGACGCGACGGAGATCTGGACCCGCGAGACCGCCAATCCGTTCCCCGGCACGCCCGACCCGTTCTCGAAGCCGCCCATCGGCTGGCAGCAGTAGGCCCCCTCGAAGCGCAGCTTCGAGGCGCGCCCATCCGGCTCCGTGTCGCCCCGCTTCGCTCTCCTCTTCCTCAGTTCAGTTCAGCCAGCGACTCCCCCGCATATTCCCCTCAGGCAATGACCAGCGCCCGGCTGCGGGCCCCGGACTCGGAGTGCGCACGGCGACGACGGAGGTCTGCCTGGCGATGTACAGCACGCCGCTTCCGTCCATGGTGACGCCGGTGGCGTGGCTGAAGAAGGCGTCAGCCAGCTCGACGGTGCCGACGAGCTGGCCAGTCCGCAGCGAGAAGCGGCGCACGAAGAGGCGGGGCTCCCCGCTGGTGGAGGGAGAGGGCTGTTCGTCGTGCAGGAAGTAGGCGTAGCCGTCGGCGCCGATCGCGAGCAGCTCGCGGCTGTCGATCCGCGTGCGGTAGTCCCCGCTGCCGACCGCCAGTCCGCGGGTGGGCTTGCCGGTGGCGACATCGAACAGGCCGAAGCTACCGACATCGAGGCCGTCGCCGCTGCTCGGGCTGGTCAGCAGCTGGCCGTCGGGCGCCTCCAGCACGAGGCTGGACTGGGTGCGCGGGAGCGTGGCCAGCTTGCCGCCGCAGCTGTCCATGGTGAAGCGGATGGTGGGCGGGTCGGTGCTGCCGAGCTTGTCGGACTCCATCATGACGAAGCCGGTGCGGGTCGCGATGGGGTCGGCCGAGTAGCGGCGGTGCGGACACTGGCGTGAGCGCCAGCGCTCGGCGCCAGTGGCGGCGTCGAGGGCGAGATAGCCATCACCCGCGGTGGGAACGACGAGGGTGTCGCCGCGTCCGGCGCTGCGGCCGACGTCGCTGTCGATGGCGCGTGCCCAGCGCTGGCCGCCGTGCGTCGTCGACAGCGCGCGCAGGGTCGTCGGGGTCAGGACGTAGACCAGCCCGTCGCCGATGGTCGGGGCGGCGGCAAGGCCGGCCTCGGTGTCCAGGGCGACGCTCCAGCGCTCGAAACCGGTGGCGCTGAACGCGTGCAGCGTTCTGCCGGCGACATAGATGTTGTCGTCGGCATCGGCCGAGATGGAGAGGGCCAGCGGCTCGCCGGCATCGATGGAGAGCTGCGTCGCACCGGTGCGGACGTCGAGCAGGTGGATCGCGCGCTCGTCACTGCGCACCGCCAGCTGCTGGTGCGCGCCGAGGACGGCCAGCCCCGCGGCAGACCGGAACCGGGCGCTCCATGCGAGCTCGAAGGGCTCGCGCGTGGACGGCTGCGTCCGGTCGACGCCGTCCAGCGTCGAGGCGCACGACAGCAGCGCCTCGGGGCACGCGCGCACCACGCGAGCGTCGGGGCGCACCGCGGCGTCGGGCTCGGGCGGCGGATCATGCTGCATGTCGTGACAACCGGCGGCCACGCCGAGCAGCGCAGCGAGACCGAGGCTCCTGAGGGTGTCGCGCGTCACGGGTGCCAGTGGCTGTTGCGGTTGTCGCCGCCGGGGACGGACCAGCTGCCGACGGCGGGGCCCTGGCTCCAGGTCTGCAGCGCGACGATGGAGCCGCCGAGGGCGAAGTAGAGCACGCCGTCCTGGCCGATGACCCCGCCTGCGGGGTAGGTGCCGCATTGCTCGCCGAGCTCGGCGACCAGCTCGGTGGTGGCCGGGACGGTGTCGAGGTGCAGGCCGAGCATGCGGGCGCGGACCTGCTGGGCGGCGTCGCGGTAGCACTCCAGGACATAGGCAGTGTCGTCACTGCCGATGGCATAGAGCTCATTGCCGCGCAGCTCGGCGAGGCCGAGCTCGATGCGTTCGAGCACGCTGCCGTCGGGCGCCAGATGATCGAGGTGGTCGCGGGCACCGATGGGGGCGCCGACCATCAGGGCGGTGCTGCCGTCGCTGAGCTCGAGGATGCGCCGGTGCCAGGCCGGCAGCTCGAAGCTGTGCTGCCCGCAGGCGTCGAGCCCCGAGCCGACGGTGATGCCGTCGAGATGGCGGCTGACCAGCGCGTGGCTGCGCGTCAGCATGTTGATGCCGAGACTGAGACACGCGAGCGAACGCCAGCGCAGCGCACCTGTCGAGGCGTCGACCGCCAGCACCCCGCGGTCGGTCCCGACGTAGACGGTGTCGTGGCTCCCGGCCAGCGAGTTGTAGCCCGAAAGGTCCAGCGCTGCACTCCAGAGCACGTGGCCATCCGAGCGATCGAGCTTGTACAGGTTGCCATCGCGCGAGGCCACGAAGACGCCGGCGGGTGACACTGCGAATGAGGGTGGCGGGCCGACGTTGGGTTCGCGGGTCGGCACCTGAAAGAGCCAACGTGTCTGGCCCTGGGGCGTCAGCGCCATCACCATGGACGAGGTGGCTGCGTAGAGGGTTTCGTCGTTGTCAGCGGCGGCATTGCCGACGGAGTTGTGCCAGCCCACGCGGAAGATCGGATCGCCAGCGCCGTCGGCAGTGTCGAGCAGCCAGAGCTCGCGGGAGCTGACGGTGACGGCCAGCTGGTGCTTGGCCTCGAGGAGGATAGGTGCGTCTGGCGAACCCGATCCTGGTTGGGCCAATTCACGGGTCCACTCGAGCCCCGGTGTGGTGGCGAGTCTCGGCAGCCGGGTGACACCCGCGGTCGTCGGCTGCGCACAGCTGTTCAGCGTCCCGCACACAGCGGCATCGGGGCCACCAGCGGACTCGCGCTGACAGGACAGCAGCGCGAGCGCGAGGACGGCCGTGAAGCGAAGCCCCATCGATTCGACGGTAGGACCAGACCGCTATTGAGTCCACCTGGATGGGGCTGTGGCGTTTCTGCGCCCTGTGCGGTGGGCCCTAGGGATAGGTGCCGTCGAAGTAGTCTCTCGGCACCGTCGTCGTCCGTGGATCCCACCATGAGTTCTGGCTCCACTGCAGGGTCTTGGGAGTCAGGGCGTAGCTGCCATAGGAGCCGAACTCGGCCCCCACACCGCTCCAGATGGCGTAGGTGCTGGGCGTCGACGACCCGGCGACGTCCCAGGAGTTGACGCCGGCGTTCTCGATGATGGCGCCGGGGAAGAACTGCGGGTTGTGCGCATAGATCTCGCCAGCGTTGCGATGGGCGTAGAGCACGCCGGCGGGGACCCCGTCACAGTTGTCGAAGTCATGGGCGCCCGAGTCGCACGCCGCCGCGCTGGGATAGTTGGCGTGCTTGTTCAGGGCCACGAAGACCTCGAG
Organism: Polyangia bacterium; assembly: GCA_044229835.1. Classification (GTDB taxonomy): domain Bacteria; phylum Myxococcota_A; class Polyangia; order Haliangiales; family JADYYK01; genus JADYYK01. The sequence continues at coordinate 9,562 of JBGASF010000009.1, forward strand.
GTGTTGATCGGGGAACAGCGCCGGATCCAGGCCGGTCTGGCCGTTGATGTTCTCGAACGTCGAGGAGGTCCACTCGATGGGCGGGCCCAGCGGGTTCTTGTCGTTGAGGTGATGCGCCGTCAGGAAGCGCTTCATGAGCCGCCACCGGGTCACGTCGGCGCTGGCCTCGGCCCACGACGAGCCCCACCTGCGCGGGACGTTGCCGTTGTAGGTATAGGGGTCCTCGCGCGCCACCAGCACCGCCACGAACTCGGTGTCACCGCGATGCGAGCCAATCGCGGTGGGCAGCTCGGGATCTCCGCCGTCCCAGTTGTAGGGGCGCAGATAGATGATCTCGATGCAGCGCCTGGCCAGGCAGTCGAAGCCGGTGGTCGAGCCGTACGCGCTGTTGACGGTGCTGTCACGCAGGCGCACCACGTAGGGGGCGAAGGCGCCGCCATAGACCCGGTTGGGATGGCCGTAGGCCTGGGGCGCGTCGTTGAGGAAGCCGAAGGTGGTGTACATGATGCGCATGCTCGGCGCGAAGCGATCGGCCAGCTGCGCCTCCAGCGCGTCGGGGATGTCGTCGAGATCGGCGTCGCCCTGGGACGCGCCCCAGGCCTCGCAGGTGGTCATCGCCGCGTTGGGCAGCTGACACGCCTGGGTGGCCTGCTGCGCGGTGACGATGTGCTGGGTGAAGCTGGCCTTGCACAGCGTCTCCGAGCACTGAGGGCCCGCCACCGTGGCCGACCCCGCCGAGCTGGCGGTGATGGTCCACGACAGGCCGTCGTTGGGGATGCCCTCGAACTTCTGGAAGCGCGGATAGCTGGTGGTCGAGGACGGCGAGGAGATGGGCTTGCCCAGGGCGCCGAGGTGGGCGCCGAGGATGTTGTAGTTGGTCCAGATGATGCCGCTGACGCCGTAGGATTCGTCCATCGGGTTGCCGGCATGGTGGAAGTAGACGCGCCCCTTCTCGAAGTTCTGGTAGATCGTGTCGGCGTTCTCGATGATCTCGCCGCTGGTGGGCAGCCCGAAAGCCTGCAGGGCGGCCTCCACCGAGCCGTCGTTCAGGAAGCCGCGCAGGGTCTTCTTCATGACCTCGACGCTGTAGTCCTGCGCCGGGGCCGTGCGCTTGACGTAGAACTTGATGCGGGTGGGGCGGATGGCGCCGGTGTCACACTGGAACTGCCCGGTCACCGTGGTGCCCGCGGGGAAGCTGACGTTGGGGTAGCTCTGGATGTACGTGCTGCAGGTCTTCATGGTGGCGCCGTCGAGACAGCGCGCGCTGCAGGCGTTCCTGAAGTTGCACGAGCTGCACTGGGGAGGCGGATCGTAGGTGCTGGTGTACGTCACCGTGGCGGCGTCGCTGCACGCGTAGCCCATGTTGCCGCAGTTGGTGGCCAGCCCGCCCGAGGTGCAGTTGAAGCCGCACGAGCGCAGCGCCTGGGTGCACGAGGTCGCGCAGGTGCCGCTGGTGTCGCAGACACCGAAGTTCTTGCAGGTGGTGATCATGCCGTTGTCGTCGACACAGCGGGCGTCGGGCGAGCACGACGAGCTGCCGTCACACTGGCTGCAGCTCGGCGGGGCGCCCCAGGTGCCGTTGCCACCGTAGGCCTCGATCTCGGCGATGCGGCCCCAGGCGTCGTCGCCGCACTCCAGGGTGACGCGGAGGTACTGGGTGCTCACCTGAGGGAAGGTCACCTTGGCCCAGACCTTGTTGTTCCAGGTCACATAGCCGTTCGGGACGTCGACCCAGGACCAGCCGGTCCAGTACTGCACGTGAAAGTGCAGGAGCCCGTAGCGCGACTTGGTCTGGCCCATGTAGGGCGCGATCGGGCTGGCGTAGTTGTCCTGCACGCTGAAGACGTCGACCTCGCCGATCATGCGCGTGGTGTTCAGGTTGATCTGCACCCACTGCGAGTTGTTGTAGCAAGTGAAGCTCGAGGCCGCGACGGCCGCATGCCACGGGGTGTAGCCCGGGGCGGAGCGGGTGCTGTCATTCACGCGCGACGCCGCGTAGGTCGACGATAGCGTCGACGACGCCGTGGCCGTGCCGTAGTAGGCCCAGTTGATCGCGGAGCCGTTGGCGACCACGGCGCTCTGCTGCGAGGAGATGGCGGCCTCGGGCGAGGGGTCGTCGGGGACGCCCTGCTGCGGCTCCGATTCGAGGCAGCCCGGTGCAGCTGCGAGCAGGACGAGGACTGCCAGTCTTGGCCACCGAGGGCCGACCGCGCCGAGGACGTTGCCATGCTTTGATCGCGTCATGCGCGGCGACGTGTGCCGAGCCCATGCCAGGGCGAGCGGGTCGGGTGCGCACGAGATTTCGCGTCGGCGCGCGAAGCGCGGCTGTACCAGGTGGTGCGCCGCGGACGGCGGCGCGCTGTTCCATGGACGGCGGCCGTGTGGGGTAGGATGCCCGCGATGACGGTGCGCATGACGGCGTTGATGCTCGCGGTGGTGCTGGTGAGTGGCTGCCTGGAGAAGAAGAAGAAGGCAAACCCGAGCACGAGCACGAGCACGAGTCCGAGCACGAGCACGAGTGGCGGGACCGTCGCGTGGCCGGTGGGGACCTGGCGCGGGCAGGGCACCTATGCCGTCGTGGCCACCGGGGATCGCTCGTCTTTGCCGGTGCGGCTCGACATCGACACCGCCGACGCCGGGGGCTTCGTGCTGTCGTTCTCGCCCTACTCGGCGACGCTGGCGCCGGATCCGACGCGCCCCAATGTGCTGATGGGCGACGCGCGCTACGAGGCGCTCGATGACGCCATCGGCAAGGCGACCTTCATCGTCACCCAGCCGGGCAAGGCGCAGCTCCTGCTGCAATACCCGGTCAGCAAGGGCTTCGGCGCCTTCTCGCTCGAGGCCGACCTCGCCTTCACGCCGTAGCGGACCCCGACTGGACCAGCCCTGGACCGGCGCCCGTGGTCCATGGGCCGAAGCTGGCAAAGCGCGTGTGATGTCGAGCCGATGACGAGGCACGGCGGCTGCAACGAGCGGCCGCCATGAAGACACGCCTCCTCTCCCTGTCCGCACTCACCATCATCATCGCCGCTGCCAGCGGCACCGCGCGGGCCGACGTCCCGGGCTGGTGCAAGGTCGAGGGCGAGAAACCCTCGGGCAACCTGACCGACCTCTACAGCGAGGACGACGCCCGCGACGCCGTGGTCACGCTGGTCGCGGTGACCTGCTACCCCGATGACGAGGCCAAGGGCCAGAGCAAGCAGATCGAGGCCATGCGCAAGAAGTGGTCGGCGACGCTGAACATGACCGAGGCCGACTGGGCCGACGCCGCGCTGTGGGCGCACAAGGGCCAGTGGGAGCGCAACGGCCCCAGCTTCAGCCCCAAGAACACCAAGGCGGCCTGGTCGACCTGGGGCGCCATCGATCAGTACGCCGGCATCGTCAACTCGATGATGCTGGGCGGCTCGGATCGCACCGTCGATCCCGCGTACCTGGCCGACGCCTTCGGCGCCAAGCTGACCCAGGCCGGGCGCCTGGGCTTCATCACGCGCTGCCTGGCCGGCGACAGCGGCGACCACGCGGTGCGCTGGGGGATCTGCCAGCCCGACATCGACGCCTACGATCCGAAGGCGCTGGCCGCCGAGCTGCGCGCCGACACCACGCGCGACGGCTTCTGGCGCATGGCGATGCGCTTCGTGGCCTGGGACATGGCGCCGCGCCTCGCCAAGCACGCCGAGGAGGTCAAGGAGCTGCTGGCCAAGGATCCGGGCTATCCCAAGATCTTCGCGCTGGCCAAGAGCACGCACACGGCGTGGGCGACCAAGCCCAAGTACCTCGACCTGATGGCCGAGGTCGACGACGCCCGCATCACCTCGTCGCGCAAGCTGGGCGAGGCCTGCCTGGCCAAGACCTGGACCGCGTGGCAGGAGGCGGTCGCCGCCATCCCGGCCAAGCAGTGGGGCACCGTGCGCGGCGAGCCCGGCGACTCCTTCGTGCAGAAGGGCGCCGGCATCATCGCGGCCGAGCCCGCGGGCTACCTGGCCACGCTGGCCATGCAGCAGTGCCACGCACTCAACAAGAAGGACGACTACCTGGTGCGCGTCATGGGCGGCGCGCTGTCGCGCTGGCCGGGCTTCCGCGGCCCGCGCACCGCGACGCACACCGCGATCCTGCAGGCCGGCATCGAGCTCGACGACCGCGACGCGCGCCTGGAGTACCCCGCCATCGAGCGGCCCTGGATCGAGGGCAACGGCAGCTCGGGCGGCGGCGGCGAGGGCGTGGTCGCCTCGGTCAAGGTCGCCGGTGACATCGCCACCGTCACCTTCAAGAAGGAGAAGGTCAAGCAGACCATCTGCACCAAGGGCCACTACACCAACCGCGTGGTGCAGATCACGTCGAGCGGCTCGCTGATCTACCAGTACATCTGCACCGCCGAGAAGACCGAGGTCGCGATGTTCGCCCCGGCCCCGCCGCAGAAGATCAACGCGAAGTACGCCGGCGGCCTCAAGCCCGGCATGTTCGTCACCATCTACGAGGATGTCCTCGTGGTGGCCTATGCCAAGAGCGGCGCCGCGGCCCCGGTGATCGTGGGCGGCGTGGTGGTGAAGTGATGCGTCGCCTCTGGGGTGGCGCGCTGGTGGCCGTGCTGGCGACCGGCGGCTGCGCGGTCAAGCTGAACGGCAAGAGCTACGGGCCGGGGGCGGAGTCGCCCGGCGGCGGCAGCAGCAGCCGCGGCACCAGCGCGAGCGGGCCGAGCAGCGGCAGCGGCTCGCGGGCGCCGGCCAGCGAGAGCGACGCGGCGCGCGCCGCGCGCGAGGAGGCCGAGCGCCAGGCCTACGAGAAGAAGAAGGAACCCGAGGCCTACCCGACCCAGCCGGCCGATCCGTGGGCCGCGGTCGCCGGCGACCAGCCCATCACCATCGATGACGACCAGCAGCACTACTTCCGCGTCCGCGACGACGCCTTCGCGTGCACCGCCAAGGTCGATCACTGCTTCCCGACCCGGACCTGGCTGGTCGTGCAGGATGGCGACGCGCGCATCACCAGCCAGGCCGCGCTGCACGGCATCGACCCCAAGGGTGACGAGGTCCTGCCGGTGTTCACCCGCGGCGACGGCCACCTCAACGCCGAGTCCTTCACGGCCTACCGCTCGGTGCCGGCCACGCGCAAGAACCTGGTGCCGGGCGCGCAGGTCTTCGTGCTGCCGTTCCCGACCGAGCATCCGGGCAGCGCGATGGACGCCTTCAACCGGACCTGGACCGCGGGCGTGGTCGAGCGCGTCGACTGGGACATGGGCTTCGTGTTCGTGAAGGGCCAGCCCAAGCAGTTCTGGATCACGTCGGCGCGCGTCGGTGTGCTGTCGTGGCGGCCGGGCGGCAAGGTCGCCATCGTCGGCGGCGGCACCCGCGACAGCATCAAGGTCTCGGCCAGCGAGGTCATCGTGCCCGGAGCCGCGCAGTGAGGTCGGCGGCGAATCTCGCCAGCGTCATCGTGGCGGCGGCGCTGCTGGGCGGCTGCGTCAAGGTCAACGGCAAGAGCTATGGCCTGGGCGCGGGTGACGACAAGGCGCCGGCAGGCGGCGGCGGGTCGTCGTCGTCGTCGTCGGGAGGCACACCCGGGCAGGCCGCGCCGACCGGTCGCGACGAGTCGGGGCTGCCACCGGCGCCGAACTTCGATCCCGATCCGTATCCGACCGGGGTCGCGGATCCCTGGGCGGGTGTCGACGGCGATCAGCCGCGCCGGCTGTCCGAGAAGGACGCCAACCACTGGTATGCCAGCCGCGACAAGCACGCCTGCACCGCGGCCATCGATCACTGCTTCACGCGCCCGCTCTGGCTGGTCGAGCAGGACGGCAGCCGTGACAACGATCGCGACACCTGGGTGCGCCGCGGGGTGGCGTTCGCCTTCACGCCCGACGGCGGCACCGTCGAGCCGCACCACGGCGGCTGGGGCCCCAGCCAGACCGCCTACACCGCGCATCGCACCGTGCCCGCGACGCAGAAGAACCTGGTGCCGGGCGCGACCATGTGGTCGCTGCCCTTCGAGTTCAAGCACCCGGACAGCCAGATGTCGGTGTTCGAGAACAGCTGGGCCATCGGCATCGTCGACCGCGTCGACTGGGACATGGGCTTCGTCTACCTGAAGGGGCAGAAGGATCCGTACTGGATCTCGGCGGCGCGCGTCGCCGTGCTGTCGTGGCGCCCGGGCGGCAAGGTCAGCATCCTGGGCGGCGGCACCCGCGACAGCATCAAGGTGGCGGCCAGCGACGTCATCCTGCCGTAGCGCGGGGCGGTCAGCGCGCGTTGAAGCTGATGCTGACGCGGGGGCGCGCGCCGCGATACGGGCTGACCCAGTGCAGCAGCCAGCTCGGGAAGATGTACAGGACGCCGGTGGCTGGCACCAGCTCGACCACGCACGCGCTGTCGAAGCGGTTGGCCGCGGTGATGACCATGGCCGCGCCGGCGCGCGGATCACGCAGGCACAGCAGGCCGCCCTCGCTGCTGCCCGAGTCCCCGGCGTCGGCGAAGAAGACGCCGCTGAAGGCAGCGTTGGCGTGGGTGTGGGGCGAGAAGGCGTCGCCGGCGCGGAGCAGGTTGCCCCACGCGGCCAGGTGGAGACCGTCGAGCGGCGCCTCGTCGTGCGCGCCCATCACCGCCAGCGCCAGCAGCTCCCCGAAGGCCTGGGTGTCCGCGTTCCAGGTCAGCAGGTCGTCTCCGCTCTGCCAGCCGGTGCGCTCGCCGCGGGGCACCGAGGGCTGGGTGCGACTGCGCTCCAGCACCAGCGCGGTGAGCCGGCCACACAGCTCCAGATCGGGCAGCTGGTAGCGAACCAGGGTGGTCGGGAACAGATGGCGCTGCAGGCGTTCGATGAACACGCCCCAGGTTCGACCTGGGCGGGGCGCCGCGGTAGCTTGTTTCGTGGTCGCGGGCCAGTGACAATCGGCCGCCCCGGCGCGCACGCGCGCCCGGCCGGCGCGGCCGTCAGCCGCCCTGGCCGCCCTGGGTCTGCTGCTGGCGCCGCTGCCAGCGCAGGCGGCCCTTCTCGGCCTCCTCCTCCCGTGTGCGCGGCGGCGTGGTGGCGACCAGCTCGTCGAGCAGGCGCATCGTCGTCTGCGCGATCTCCTCGGTGGCGCGATCGAAGGCCTCCTGGTTCACCTTCGACGGCTTGGTCGAGCCCGACACCTTGCGCACGAACTGCAGCGCGGCGGCGCGCACCTCGGCCTCGGTGGTCGGCGGGCTGAAGTTGAACAGCACGCGGATGTTTCGGCACATGCGGGGATGATAGCCGCCACCGCCTGTAAACCAAGCCGCTCACCGCACCGCGAACGGCCGGTCACAGTCGGCCGCAAGTGCGCGAGTTGTGGGGCGCCGCGGGCGGCACGCTTCTGGCTCTACACCGGGGCATGCGGGGGCGCTGGCTGGGTCTGCTGATGTTCGCGGTGCTGGGCTGCAGCACGCCGGAGGTGCGCCAGGGTGTGGTGTACGACGCCCGCCATGCCACCGGGGTCATGGACGTCTACCTGCCAGCGGGTGGCGGCGCGGCCCGGCCGGGTGTGATGCTGATCCATGGCGGCGCCTGGCGCGGCGGTGATCGCGGCCACTTCGAGGCGGCGGCACGGCGGCTGGCCGACAGCGGCTATGTCGCGGCCACCATCGACTACCGCCTGGTGCCCGCGGTGTTCCCGGCCGAGGTGCAGGATTGTCTGTGCGCGCTGGCGTTCCTGCGCGCGCACGCCGCGGACTACGGGCTGGATCCGGCGCGCGTGGCGGTGATGGGCTATTCGGCGGGGTCGCACCTGGCCAGCCTGGTCGGGGTCGCGGCCGAGCGTGACGAGCTGGCGCCCGACTGTGCCGCCGGGCGCACCGGGCCGCCGGCCGCGGTGATCGCGGGCTCGGGCGCCTACGACCTGCGCACCCGGCGCCACCAGTGGGTCGAGGACTTCATGGGCGGCACCCCCGAGGAGCTGCCCGAGCTGTACGCGCTGGCGTCGCCCATCACGCATGTGCGCCCCGGGCTGCCGCCCGTGCTGCTGATCCAGGGTGAGGACGACTGGATCGCCGCGCCCGAGCAGGCCGCGCAGATGCGCGCCGCGCTGCAGGGCGCCGGCGTGTTCACCCGCCTGCTGACCCTGGACGGGGGCGGCCATCTGCTCAACGCCGGGGCCGACAACGGGCAGTGGTTCGGTGAGATGGTGACCGAGTCGCCCGAGGCCTGGGCGGTGGTCATCGACTTCCTGGACCGGACCATCGGCAGCGAGGCGGTGCAGTGATGCGCGGGCTGACCATCGCGGCGGTGCTGATGCTGGGCGTGGGCGTGGGCGCGCGGGTGGCGCGTGCCGAGCAGCCGTTTCGCGCCGTGTCCGTGCACGTGCCGTCGCTGGGCTCGAGCGGCCTGGGGCTGCAGTACGAGCAGCGCGCGTCGCGGCGCTGGAGCTTCGCGGGCAGCCTGGGCGGGCGGCGCGCCGCGGGCGGCGACTATGCGTCGTTCGCGGCGGGCGTCGCGCTCGAGGGGCGCTACTGGTTCCTCGCGCGCACGCGCTGGAGCGGGCCGTTCGCCGCGCTGCGCCTGGCGGCTGGCTACACCACGGTGTCGGAGGTCGCCAGCGACCGCACCGTGGGCGAGTCGGTCAACCTCACGCCGGCGCTGGCGCTGGGCTGGCGCTGGCGCATCCGCAGCGTCGAGCTGACGCCGTCGCTGGGCCTGGGCGCCGAGGCCCAGCTCGATCCGTCGGGGCGGCTGGCCAGCGCGGTGGTGCCGCGGGCCACCATCGGCCTCACGCTCGGCTGGGTGTTCTGACCCGCGGCGCGCGCGGGCGTGCGCGCGGGCGGGGCGGCGCCGGCAGCATGGTGGTCAGGGTGGCCATCGCGGCGGCGACGTCGAGGCTGTGCGGGTCGACCACGGCCTGCATCACGCAGCCCTCGATGACGGCGACCGCGAGGCCGGCCAGCGCGGGTGCGGTGATGCCACGGAAGGCGCGCGGGGCCTCGGCGATGGCGGCCGCCGCCAGGGGCAGGGCGGCGTCGCGGTAGCGCGCCAGGGCGCGGCGGATCTTGCCGCGGATCTTCGGGTGGCTGATGCCGGCGACCCAGAAGTCGAAGAACAGCTCCAGGCGCGGGCGGCGCTCGGCGATGAGGACCAGCTCCTGCTCGATGAGGCCGAGCAGGCGCTCGCGGGCGCTGGGCCGCGCCTGCACCGCGGGGTCGGGGGTGCCGATGATGGTGCCCGCCAGCAGCCAGTCGAGCAGCCCGAGCAGGAGCTCGTCCCGGCTGCCCAGGTGGAACAGCACCAGACCCGGGGACAGCCCGGCCTCGCTGGCAACCGCGCGAATGGTCAGCCCTTCCAGGCGCTGCCGGCAGGCCACCGCGAAGGCGGCGGCCAGGATCTGTTCGCGTCGTTCCGCCTCGGGGGCGCGCCGGCCTGGCATGGTGAGGTTCATCCTGGCGCATATTGACCGCGTGTTCAATACTATGTTATTGACCGTGTGTTCAACAACTGCTGACCCGTGAAGTGGGTCGGTGCGAGGTGCGCCATGTCGCTGTCCAGCTCCAGCTCCGGTCCTGCCAACGAGAACGCCTCCGTCATCCTGTTCACCGGCTTCCCGGGCTTCCTCGGGCGCGAGCTCCTGCCCCGGGTCCTGGCCCGCGAGCCCGAGCTGCGCGCGCTGTGCGTGGTGCAGCAGAAGTTCATGGTCCAGGCCCGCGCCGCGGTGGCCGAGCTCAGCGCCGCCCAGCCCGCGCTGAGCGGCCGCATCGAGCTCGCCATCGGGGACATCACGCTGCCCGACCTCGGGCTGCCCGCCGGCGCCGCCGCGCGGGTGCGCGACGTCTACCACCTGGCCGCGATCTACGATCTCGCGGTGCCCAGCGCCATCGCCGACAAGGTCAACGTGGGCGGCACCCGCAACGTGCTCGACTTCGCCCAGCGCTGCCCGGGCCTGCGCCGGGTGCACTACGTGTCGACCTGCTACGTCAGCGGGCGCTACACCGGGATCTTCTCCGAGACCGATCTCGAGAAGGGCCAGCGCTTCAACAACCACTACGAATCGACCAAGCACCTGGCCGAGGTGGTGGTGCGCCAGCGCATGGTGGCCGGGCTGCCGGCGACCATCTACCGCCCCGCCGTGGTGGTCGGTGACAGCCGCACCGGCGCGACGCAGAAGCTCGACGGCCCCTACTACCTCATCAAGTGGCTGCTGCGTCAGGGCCGCGTCGCGCTGCTGCCCTTCATCGGCGATCCGTCGCGCTTCCGCTTCAACATGGTGCCGTGCGACTTCGTGGTCGACGCCATCACCTACCTGTCGGGGCTGCCGGAGTCGCTGGGCCAGACCTACGCGCTGGCCGACCCCGATCCGCCCACCTGCGAGGAGGTGCTGGACCTGATGGCCGCCGCGGTCGACAAGCGCGTGCTGCGCGTGCCGCTGTCGCCCGGCCTGGCCCGCGCCGCCATCCGCCGCGTGCCCGGCGTGCACCGCCTGCTGCAGCTGCCCGCCGAGCTGGTCGACTACATGGAGCACCCGACCCACTACGACTCGCGCGCGACGCACGCCGCGCTGGCGGCTGCGGGGATCCACCCCGGGCGCTTCGCCGATCACGTCAAGGTCATGGTCGCCTTCACCCGCGAGCACATGCAGGTGTCCTCGGCCGCGATGGCCTGAGCCCGCGCGTCAGGCCGCGCGCGCGGCGGCGCGCACGTGGGGCAGGTCGTCGTCGAGCCAGTGCGCGTCGCTGTCGGTGATGACCAGCAGCTCTTCCCACTTGGCGCCGAGGCTGCCCTTGCGCACGTGCGGCTCGATGGCCCACAGGCCGGGGTCGGGGCGGGCATTGGCCAGCGCGCCCTGGTTCCACAGCGGGACCCGGCCGGCGCCGGGCAGCGCGGCCGCGGCCAGCTGGCGGCCGAAGTACAGGTAGGTGCGCCAGTCGAAGCCGGCCACCATGGCGGCGGGCAGCCGGCCCAGCGGCAGGCGGCCCAGCTTGTGGCCGAGCACGTGAGACGGATAGTGCGTGTGCGCGTTCTCGTAGCCGGCGTCGCCGAGCAGGGTGTCGACGGCCTGGTAGACCTCGCGCATGGTGCGCTCGCGACGGACCTCGGCGAGCACCAGCCCGCGCACGTCCGACAGCACCTCCAGGGCGTCGCGCAGCCCGGCGTGAGCCTGGTTGCCGCCCTCGGCGAAGGCGTAGCCGATGTCGGCGCACAGCCCGTCCTGGATCGGCGCCACGTCGAGGATGCCGACCATGCCGGCCTCCAGGCGGCGCTCGGTGGGGAAGAACTGGGGCACGAAGGCGACCTCGCGCCAGGGCCGGAGCAGGCTGGGCGCAGGGTGATCGACGAAGGCGGCACGGTCGCCGAACCAGGCGAACGGGGTGTGGAAGAAGCCCTGGGCCCCGGCGGCGCGCAGGGCGTCACCCAGGCGGCTGGCGGCCTCGCGCTCGGTGGTGCCCACGCTCAGGCCGGCGGCGACCTCCTCGGCGCACCGGTAGGCCAGCTGCTGCAGGGCGCGGATGCGGTCGAGCTCGTCGTCGGCGTAGCGCTCGGCGCTCATGCCGGGAGCTTACCGCGGGTCAGTTGATGTTGGGGATGCAGCAGCCGGTCAGGCAGAAGTAGCCGGCGGCGCAGCTCGAGCCATCGGCGCTGGGGACGCAGGGCACGATGTTGGCCGGGCACTGGCCGATGATGGGGCCGCCGTCGACCGGCATGCCGCCGTCGTTGACCACCGGGGTGCAGGTCATCAGCGGCGGGCGACCCAGGCAGAACTCGCAGGGGTCGCAGGTGTTGTTGCAGCTGGTGACCTTGGTGCAGCGCGGGCAGGCGGTGGTGTTCGCCAGGTTGCCGGCCGAGCACTGCGGCGTCAGGATGACGTCGGCCGAGGTGGTGCCGTTGAACACGGTGCAGCAGCCGAAGCAGTCGCAGCCGTTGGGCGTGTACTTCTGGCAGAAGTCGATGCAGCGCTGCGACTGCGGGCCGGGGCAGTTGCGGAAGTTGGGGTCGTAGGGGCAGGCGCGCGCGGCGTTGGCGCCCGGGCTGAGCGGGTCGCACTTGAAGTTCCACTCACAGCCGTCGTTGCCGCTGCCCGAGTTGCCGTCGAAGAAGCAGTCCTGCTTGCAGGCGTCGCTGTTGTCCCCCGGGATGCCGGTGGCATACGAGGCCTCGCTGTTGTCGAGCGAGCCGGTGCACTCGGGATCGGCGCTGTCGACCTTGCCGTCGCCGTCGTCGTCACGACAGTTGGTGCACTGCGTGGTGCCGCAGGCGCCCGTGCCGACCTCGGTGTCGACGTAGGGCCCGCCGGCGCAGCCCACGTCAGCGGCGTCGGTGGCCTGGTCGTTGTCGTTGTCGAGGCCGTCGTTGCAGGCGCACACGTGCATGCCGCCGAGGCCGTCGCTGCACATCCACTTGTTGGTGTTGGGATCCTGCTGCGGCGCGGGCACCACCACGGCGGCGTCCACGTTGCCGCCACCACCATCACCACCGCCGCCCCCGTCGCCGGCGGCAGCATCGACGCTGCCCCCGCTGTCGTCGTCACCGCAACCAGCCACCAGGATGAGAGAGCACGCGAAGGCGAAGGCGAGGATTTTCGTTCGCATGGCTGGAATACGATACTCCAGCGCGGGCGATACGCTTACCGGGGCTTGCCGTGGATCTTCAGGCGGTTCTGCCCGGGCGCGGTCGACTTGCCGCGGCTGCTGCCGGCCGTGATCTTCTTCACCGCGCTGTCCGGATCGACGCCGTTCGACAGCGCGTCACGCACGGCGTCGAAGGCCTGGCCCGCCGACATGCCCTCGGCGCTGCGCAGGGTCTCCAGCGCGGCGGTCAGCCGGAGCAGCTTGCGGCCGCTGGCATCGGCGCGCGCCATCGACCCCAGCAGCGCGCCGGCACCCTTGGTGGGATAGCCACGCACAGCGAGGTCGGCCAGGGCCACCGCGGCGCGGGTCGCCGCCGCCGCCGCACCCTTGCCCGCCGACTTGGCCAGCAGGGACTTCAGCTCGTCGCTCGGGGCGCCCGCGGCGCGGGCATCGGTCAGCGCCGCCAGCAGCCCGGGCGGCACACGCTCGGTGCCACGCAGGCCGAGGCCCGCCCGCACCAGCGCATCGACGTCGGCCAGATCAGCGCCCAGCTTGCGCGCCGCGACCAGGATGCGCGCCACCGGGATGCGCTTGGCCAGCCCCTCCCGGGTCTTGGTCACCACCAGCTCGGCCGGCAGCCCGGCCGCGACCAGGCTGGCGACCAGGGCCTCCAGCTCGGCGCGCGCGCTGCCCAGTCGGGGATCGTCGGGCAGTGTGGGCGAGGTCGCAGGCGTGGGCGCGGGCACGGCGTCCTGCGCCGCGGCCAGACCAGGGCGAAGCGCCGACAACCCCAGCGCGAGCACCAGCCCGAAGATGGATGCGCCCTTCCTCATCACCCCCAATACGAGTGCGGAGGCAGACGGGATACTCATCATTCGTCGACCACCAAGATCGCATTCTGCCCGCCAAACCCGTCGGGGGAAAGCTCCACGCCACCTGGGGCACGTAACTCCCCGTCAACCTGGAAGCTCCAGGCGTGGCGACCAGGGGACAGCTCGAGCTCCAGGACGAAGTCACCGGTGCGGCTGCCGGGCTGCATGGCGCCCGCGCTGGCGTCCCAGTCGTTGAAGTCGCCGACCACCGCGGCGCTGCTGGCGCCGGGCGCATACAGGTGGAAGCGGGCGCGCCGACCGGTCAGCTGCACCGCCGGCGTCGGCTTGCGGTGCGACACCCAGGTGCCCTCGAGGTGCGCGGTGATGCCGGCCAGGAGCAGCAGGCGATCGTCGCTGCTGTCATCGTCGCTGCGCTGCACGAAGCCCTGCGCGCGTGCGAACAGCTCGAGGTTGGGCAGCAGCGTCCACTCCAGCGCCGCGCTGCCGTCGTGGACCAGGTCGTTGCGCGGGCCCCCGCTGGCCGAGCCATCGGGCAGCCGCGCGGCCGCGAAGCCGTACTCCATCGTCAGCTCGAGGCGCCCGCGCAAGAGGTGCATCCCGAGCGCGACGCGGTGGCGGGTCTCGTCGAGGGTCGCGAAGTCGGAGTCGAGCGTGCTCATGGTGTAGCCGCCGCTGAGCTGCAGGTTGCGCTGCGGGCGGGCCTCCAGGGTGGCCAGCACGCTGCTCTGGGTGCCGTTGGCCGAGCCGCTGCTGCCCAGCTGATCGTTGCGCGCGCTGCCGCCGAGCCCCAGCGTCAGACCCCAGCGCCCCAGCGTGTAGCGCGCCGCCAGCTCGAGGCCGAACGCGCTGACGCCGAGGTCGCCGGCGCGGCTGCGCTCGCCCGACAGGATGGCCTCGAAGCCGAGGCGGCCCAGCGGGGGCGGCTGGTAGCGCAAGAGGCCCGTGTGCAGGGTCAGGCTGTCACCCTTGCCGGGCAGGCGCAGGGTGAAGGCGTAGTCGAGGTCGACGCGATGGCCGCTGGAGGCCAGGTGGCCGAGCACGCGCGGGCTGAGATGGAAGACGCCGGTGCTGCCCAGGGCCTTGCTGCGCGGCCGGCCGTTGCCATGCGAGGGGCCGGAGACCTCGGAGCCCGGATTGGTGTCGAGGCCGCCGCCGACCTCGAGCTGCGCGCCGAGCTGGCTGATGCTGTCCGCGCGCGCCGCGCCCCGCCCGCCGGTGGGCGCCAGCAGGCAGCAGACGAGCACGAGCGCGAACCGAGGGCGCACGGCGTGGTTTTCGCACGATTGTGCGGCCGGCGCGAGGGCGCAGATGGTGACGCGTGCTTCAGATGGTCAGGACGGAGTTCTGACCGCCGAAGCCATCGGGCACCGCGACCGCGTTCGGATCGGGGCGGCCCTCGCCACCGTCGACCACGAACTGGTAGGCGTGGCGGCCCGGGGGCAGCGGCAGGGTCAGGGTCCAGACCCCGTCGTGATCGGGATCACTCAGGGTCAGGTCGTCGCTGCGCCAGTCGTTGAAGTCACCGACCAGGGTGACCGCGCGGGCGTTGGGCGCGCTGAGCATGAAGCGCACCTCGATGAGCTGGTTGGCGGCGGCAGGCGCCTGGGCCAGCGAGACGCTGGGGTCGCCCGGCCCAGGCGCGGGCGCGGGGGCGGGCGACGCGGAGGCCGCGGCGGTCGACGGCGTGTGCGACTGCGGGCGCGGGCCGGCCAGGCGCGAGATGAGGACGCCGGTGGCGACCAGGATGCCGAGGGCGGCCAGACCCAGCGCCGGGGTGACACGCAGCGCGAACGGACGCGTCAGCCAGCCCAGGGCGCTGCGGCGCACCGGCACCCGGTCGGGCAGCTTGCGCATCACGCGGGCCACGAAGTCGGCGCCGTCGTCGTGGGCGGCGTCGGGCACCGGGGTGCGCAGCGCGCTGAGCTCGACGGCCAGGCGCTCCAGCGCGGCCAGCTCGGCGGCGCGCGCGGGGTCCTTGCACAGGGCCTCGAGCTGGTGCGCCTCGGGGCTGCCTGGCGTCAGCTCGCCATCGAGGCGGCGACGCATCAGCTCGAGCTGCTGGCGACGGTTCATCTTCATTGGCGGTTCGACTCCTCGAGCAGCTTGCGCAGCATCTCGCGCGCGCGCACCACCCGGATCTTCAGCGTCGTGAGCGGCAGCTCGAGGATGCGCTGGATCTCCTCGTAGGGCAGCTCCTCGACCGACTTCAAGACCAGCACCTCACGGTACTTCCAGGGTAGCTGCGACAGCGCGGCGTGCACCTCGGCGCGGCGCTCGGCCGACAGCGAGGCGCCCTCGGGATCCTCGATGTGGCCGGCGAACACGGCCTCGTCGGGGGTCGGCTCGCTGGACAGCGAGCTCTCGCCGCGCTTCTTCGACTTGAGGTGGTCCTTGGCGGCGTTGACCGCGATGCGCAGCAGCCAGGACGAGAAGCGCAGCTCGGTCTTGAAGTCGGCCAGGGCCTGGAAGGCGCGCAGGAAGGCTTGCTGCGCCAGGTCGTCGGTGTCGGCCGGCGAGCCGACCAGGCGCAGGATGACGCCGCGCACGCTGCCCTGGTAGCGCTCGACCAGGCGGCGGAACAGGTTGACGTCGCCCTCCAGGATGAGCTCCACCCACAGCCGCTCCTCCACCAGGCGGTCGGCATCCGCGCCGTGGTGATGGGCGTCCTCCCGGGGTGGGGCGTCGCTACGAGTGCGCACGAGGTCCACGTCCATCATACGCCTGTCCTAAGGCGGGGATACAGCCTCGATCCGCAAGGGTTCGTGGTAGGCTCGCGCCGAGGAGGCTCGCATGAGCATGCGTTTTCGGGGTTGGCTCGTTGTGACGGTCGCGTCGGTAGGCGCGGTGATGGCCCTCGGTGGCTGCGGCCCGGCCAAGCGCGGCACCATCCCGGTCGATTCGCCGATCTACCAGGCGCCCAACGATGATCCCAGCGCCGAGGAAGAGGAAGAGAAGTCAGACGAGGGCAGCGAGCCCGAGGGCGAGAGCAAGGCCCCCGCGGCCAAGCCCGCAGGCGGCAAGGGTTCGCGGGAAGCAGCGGCCTCCAGCAAGCGTTAGGGGATCCCATGTGCGGAATCGTCGGTTACGTCGGCCCTCGTGAGAGCGTCCCCATCCTGATCGAGGGGCTGCGCAAGCTGGAGTACCGCGGCTATGACTCGGCGGGCGTCGCGGTGCACGAGAAGGGCGAGACCCGGGTCGTGCGCTGCCAGGGCAAGCTGGCCAACCTCGAGAAGCAGCTCACGTTGACCAAGCTGGTGGGCTCGGTCGGCATCGGCCACACCCGCTGGGCCACGCACGGTCGACCGTCGGAGACCAACGCGCACCCACACCGCGTCGGCGGCGTCTCCGTGGTGCACAACGGCATCATCGAGAACCACATGATCCTGCGCCAGCGCCTGATGGCGACCGGGCGCAAGTTCTCGTCGGAGACCGACACCGAGATCGTCGCGCACCTGGTCGACGCCGAGCTCAAGGCCGGCGTGAAGGAGCTCGGGGACGCGGTGCGCAACGCCCTCAAGCAGGTCGAGGGCGCCTATGCGCTGGTGGTGCTGTCGGATTCGCATCCCGACCGGCTGGTGTGCGCCAAGGTGGCGTCGCCGATGGTGCTCGGGGTCGGTGAGGGCGAGAACTTCGTCGCCTCCGACATCCCGGCCATCCTGAGCCACACCCGCAACATGATCTTCCTCGAGGACGGCCAGGTCGCCGAGCTGACCGCGCAGCGCGTCGCCATCACCGATCTGGCCGGGCGCACCATGTCGCCGCCGGTCAAGAACGTGGTGTGGAACTCGACCCAGGCCGAGAAGAACGGCTTCAAGCACTTCATGCTCAAGGAGATCCACGAGCAGCCGCGCGCGGTGACCGACACCCTGCGCGGGCGCCTCGAGCTCGAGCAGCACGACGCGCTGCTCGACGAGGTGCAGCTGGATCCGGCCAGCATCAAGAAGATCCTGATCGTCGCCTGCGGGACCTCGAACCACGCCGGCATGGTCGGCAAGTTCATGATCGAGCAGCTGGCGCGCATCCCGGTCGAGTGCGACCTGGCCAGCGAGTTCCGCTATCGCGATCCCATCGTGGGCCCGGGTGACCTGGTCATCGCGGTGTCGCAGAGCGGCGAGACCGCCGACACCCTGGCCGCGGTCAAGGAGGCCAAGGCCAAGGGCGCGCGCATCCTGTCCATCGCCAACGTGGTCGACTCGTCGATCCCGCGCGCGTCGGACGGCGCGCTGTACACCCACGCCGGCCCCGAGATCGGCGTGGCGTCGACCAAGGCGTTCACCACGCAGCTCATCGCGCTGGCGCTGATCGCGCTGCACCTCGGGCGCAAGAACGGCAAGCTGTCGAAGGACGCCGCCAAGGCCTTCATCGACGAGCTCCTGCAGCTGCCGCACAAGATGAAGGACGTCGCCGATCAGGCGGCGCCGCTCCAGGTGCTGGCGCGGCGCTATGGCAACGCGCGCGACTTCCTGTTCCTGGGGCGGGGGATCAACCACCCCATCGCGCTGGAAGGCGCCCTCAAGCTGAAGGAGATCTCGTACATCCACGCCGAGGGCTACAGCGCCGGCGAGATGAAGCACGGGCCCATCGCGCTGATCGACGAGCACATGCCGGTCGTGGTCATCGCGCCCAAGGGGCCGGGCTACGAGAAGGTCATGTCCAACCTGACCGAGGTCAAGGCGCGCGAGGGCAAGATCATCGCCATCGCCAGCCGCGGCGACCAGGAGATCGGGTCGATCGCCGACGAGGTCATCTTGATCCCCGAGTGCGCCTCGGTGCTGAGCCCGCTGCTCACGGTGGTGCCGCTGCAGCTTTTGGCGTACTACGTGGCCGACTTCAAGGGCACCGACGTGGACCAGCCGAGGAACCTGGCGAAGTCCGTCACCGTCGAGTAAGTCGGGCACGGTGGCTGGCAAGCTGACGCACTTCGACCGCGGCGGCGCGGCGCGCATGGTGGACGTCGGGCTCAAGCCCGAGACCGCGCGCGTCGCCGTCGCCAGCGGGGCGGTGCGCATGCAGGCGGCCACCGCGGCGCTGGTGCGCAGCGGGCGCGCCGGCAAGGGCGACGTGCTGGGGCTGGCGCGCACCGCGGCCATCCAGGGGCTCAAGCGCACCGCCGAGCTGATCCCGCTGTGTCACCCGGTGCGCGTGGTCGGGGTCGACGTGGCGCTGGCGGTCAGCGGCCCGCGCACGCGGCCGGCGCGGGTCACCATCCGCGCCGAGGTGCACGCCCACGATCGCACCGGCGTCGAGATGGAGGCGCTGACCGCGGTGTCGATCGCGGCGCTGACGGTCTACGACATGCTGAAGGCGGTCGACCGCGGCATGGTCATCGAGACCGTGCGTCTCGAGGAGAAGCGCGGCGGCAAGTCCGGCGTGTGGAGGCGCGGCGGCAGCCGAAAATGACGACGGGCACGACGGCCGAGGCCATCGTGCCCGCGTGGTGAAGGAGCTGGACTACGGGGTGCCCGGGTTGGCCAGGCAGGCGGTCAGGTCGGTGGTCCGGGTCCAGCCGCAGTTGCCGTCGGCCTGCAGCTCGCAGCTGCCGAACTGCTGGTAGCAGGCGTACTCGGGGCGGAACTCGCAGGTGGTGATGACGTCGGGGCGGTCCGAGCAGACCTGGCCCGAGCAGCCGCCCTTGTAGCACTTCTTGCTCGGCTCGGGACGGACCGGGACGAAGAACTGGGTCGCGCGCAGCGCGGTGGCGCGGCCGGCGGGGCCGGTCACGGTGACGTTGCGCCCCGCGACCAGGACGCCGGTGCGATTGGCGGCCATCTCGGCATAGGCGGCGTCGATGTCCTCCTGGGCGGCGCCCGCGCCGGTCAGGTCCACGCCGGCGATGACCTGCGAACCGACGTACGAGTTCAGCTTGGTCTCGAGGTGGGTCGGGCAGGGGAAGGTGATGCAGTTGATGCCGCGATCGGTGGCGCGGTAGAACAGGCCGGTCGGCGCGGTGGTGCCGGCCTGGTGCCAGGCCTCGGTGCCACGGAAGCTGCGCAGGTTGCCGAAGCTGCCGTAGACCTTGCTGCGCACGGTGCCGCGCCACAGCTCACCCGCGGCGGACTCCAGGCCAGCGGCGCTGAAGTCCGCCTCGGCCACGTAGCACTCGCCGGTGGTCCAGTTGGGATCGTACGAGGGGCCGCCACCCGGGCAGGGGGTCCAGGTCTGGTTGACGCGCTTGACGTACCAGCCGCCGCACAGCGGGGCCACGCAGCGACGGAAGTCGCGCCGCACGCTGTAGTAGGTCCACTGGCCGAGCGCCAGGTCCGACTTGCCGTCGGCGGCGGCCTCGGAGGTCGAGATCTCGGTCTGGTCGTCCTCGACCGAGTCGAAGGGGGCAGCGTCTTCCGAGGCGCAAGCGGGGATCAGGGTCAGGGCCATCAGGCCGGCGAACAGGATGTGACGGGTACGCAAGGGGCGGTCTCCTGGGGTGATGGTTCGGCGCGGCGCTCAGCAGGGTTCGTGCCAGGGGGCGGGCCTCGCGTCGTCGCGTACTTGCGTGGGCTGGGAGACAGCTGCAGCCGGCTTCTGGGGTTGCACATCGTGACGAGTTGGCGCAGCGGCACCGTTGCGTGGGGGCGATCACTGTGGCGTCCGCCGGGGGCGCATGCAACGATCCAGGCCTCTCGCATGACCGCGCCGCAGCTGCCGCCGTTTCCCCCCATCGAGCCGCCCCGCTCCACGGTGGTGTTCCCGGATCCGCGACGACTGGGCGCCGGGCAGCAGCTGGTCGGCGTGTCCCGGGCCATCACCCCGGGCATGGCGCTGTCGGCGTACCGGCGTGGGATCTTTCCGTGGCCGGTCGAGGACGAGGTCATCCCATGGGCGTCGCCCGCCGAGCGCGCGGTGTTCCCGCTCGACCGGCCGCCGGAGTGGCCGCGCAACGTGCGCAAGGCCATCAACCGTGCACGCAGCGACGGCCTGCTGGTCACGGTCGACGTCGCCTTCGAGCGCGTCATGGGCGAGTGTGCCGGGGCGCGCCCCGAGGGCACCTGGATCACGACCGACCTGACCCGCACCTATGTCGAGCTGCACCGGCTGGGCTGGGCCCACAGCGTCGAGGTCTGGGCCGGGCCCGACCTGATCGGGGGCCTGTATGGCATGGCCCTGGGCGCTCTGTTCGCGGGCGAGTCGATGTTCCACCGGCGCACCGACGCCTCCAAGGTGGCCTTCGTGGCGCTGGTCGACCGGCTGCGCGCGCGTGGCTTCGAGCTGCTCGACGCCCAGGTCATGAACCCGCACCTCGAGAACCTGGGCTGTGTGGAGATCCCGCGCGACGAGTACCTCGACCGGCTGCCCGCGATGGCGGCGCGGCCGGTGCGCTTCGCGGGCTGAATATTCGCGTGCCGGCGGAAGGCGCGATAACATCCGCGGCGGAGGGGTGATGGAAGAGAAGACCGCCAGCGGCCAGAGCAACGGAGCCGCGCCCATCGAGGCGCCGGTGGGCGGACAGCCCTCGGCCGAGCTGCTCGAGATGCTGGGCAAGACCCCGGTCTTCAGCGGGCTGCCGCCGGCGCACCTGCGCCGCATCGCGGAGATCGGCGCCGAGGTCAAGCACCCCTACGGCGCCACCGTGTTCGCCGAGGGCGACGCCGGCGACAAGTTCTACATCGTGCTGGCCGGCGCCGTGCGCATCAGCCGCATCGTGCCCGGTATGGGTGAAGAGGCGCTGGCCATCCTGCGCAACGGGGCCTACTTCGGCGAGATGGCCCTGATCGACGACTTCCCGCGCTCGGCGCACGCGCTGGTGCACGAGGCCTGCCGGCTGTTCGTCATCAGCAAGGCCGACCTCGAGGACCTGCTGTTCGTCGATCGCGACATGGCCTACGAGATCCTGTGGAACTTCGTGCGCACGCTGTCGGGGCGGCTGCGCGAGACCAACGACAAGATGACGTTCCTGGCCACGTCCAACAAGTTCTAGGACCGACCATGCGCGGCGCGGCCATCCTGATGTACCACGGCATCGGCGCGCCGCCGCGGCCGGAGCGCACCGGCGCGCGCTACCACATCGAGGCCAGCGTGCTGGCGGCGCAGCTGGGGGCGCTGGGCGAGCTCGAGGCGGCGGGGCGGCCGGTGATCGGGCTCGATCGCCTGCTGGCGGGCGGCGACGGTGTGGTGCTGACCTTCGATGATGGCGAGGCCTCGTGCCGGCAGGCCGCCGAGGCCATCGCGGCGCGCGGCTGGAGCGCGACGATCTACGTCACCAGCGGCTTCATGGACACGCCTGGCTACCTGACCGCGGCCGACGTGCGCGCGCTGGCCCGGGACGGCTTCACCATCGGGGCCCACGGGGCCACGCACCGCTTCCTGACCGACATCGATGATCGCGAGCTCGACGACGAGCTACGCGGCGCGCGCGAGGTGCTGGAGCGCGCGGCCGGGGTGCCGGTGCTGCACCTGGCGCTGCCGGGCGGGCGCGGTGATGCCCGGGTGGCGGCGGCGGCGAAGCGCGCGGGCTACGCCTCGCTGGCGACCTCGCGGGTCGGGCTGAACCCGAGCGGGACCGATCCATTCGCGCTGCGACGGGTCGCGGTGGTCGATGACCTGGGCCTCGGGCGCTTCACGGCGCTGGCGCGCGGCGACACCCGGGCCTACGCGCGCGATCAGCTGGTGGGCGGGGTGCTGGACACCGCCAAGAAGGTGCTCGGCAACCGGCGCTACGAGGCCTGGCGCGGTCGCGCGCTGAAGCTGCTCGGCAAGAGCTGATGACGTTCCGGTCGGATCGCGACGCCGCCGCGGCCCGGGTGACGGCGCTGGAGCAGCGCGTGCGCGAGCTGGAGGCGCAGCTGGCCGAGCGCGACGCCCAGCTGAGCGAGGTCCAGCTGCGCGTGGAGCGGCTCGACAAGCTGCTCGGGCAGGGTGACACCGAGGCGCTGGCGCGGGAGCGCGAGCTGGCGACGCTGCGCAAGGAGCTGAGTCGGGCCCGCGGCAAGGCGCCTCCGGCGGACGCCCCCGAGCCTCCCAGTCGCCGGCGCAAGGCGGCGCTGGTCGGAGACGCCGACCCGGCGCACCCGCTGTATGGGCGGTCGGCGCCGAGCAGCCAGGCCGAGCGGGTCAAGGTCGCCGAGCAGCTCCTGGCCTATGGTGTCGTCAAGCATCGCGAGGGCAAGCGCGGCGAGGCGGGGGCGGCCTTCGCGCGCGGCCTCGAGCTCGTGCCTGGACACCCCGGGCTGCTGCGCGCGCAGAAGCGCTACAGCTGAGCGACCGTCACTTGCCGAGGTCGGCCACCGCGGCCAAGAGGCCGGCGTGCTGCGGGGCGTGGCGCAGCCCGCGCTGGTACATCTCCATGGCCTCGGTGCGGCGGTCGAGCTTGACCAGGACCTGACCCAGGCGCTGGCACACGTCGGCGCGCGTGATGCGGCTGGGTTCGCCGAGGTACATGCCGAGCATGCGCTCGTACAGCGTGCGGGCGCCGTCCCAGTCGCCGAGGCGAAACAGCCGCTCGGCCACGTTGGCCAGGGCGGGCACGTCCGGGGTGGCGCTGAGCAGCTGATCGCGATCGCTCTTGGCCTGCGCCAGCTCGTCGCGCTCGCTGCGCTCGAGCTTCACCTTCACGGGCCGCGGCGGGTCCTGCACGTGCGGCGGCGTCGGGCGCGGCACCAGGCCCGGCACGCGACCACCCCCGCGGGCCAGCGCGGCCAGCGCCTCGTCGCGTTCGCGGGTGACCTCGGCGAGCTGGCGCTCGAGGGCCTCGACTCGCGCTCGCAGTGCATCGACATCGTCGCGGTAGGCCACCTGGGTGCCCTCCTTCTTCCGCAGTGTAACGCGGTGCGCTATAACCCCGCCATGGCGACCTCCCGAGCGACCCGCGGAAACTTCTTCGAGGACTTCGAGACCGGCCAGCTGCTGCGCCACGCCATCCCGCGCACGGTGACCGAGGGCGACGTCTCGCTGTACATCGCGCTGACCGGTGATCGCCGGCCGGTGCACTGCTCGGCGGAGGTCGCGCGCAGCCTGGGCTATGCGCGCGAGCGCGTGCACGACCTGCTGGTGTTCCACCTGGTGTTCGGCAAGACCGTGGGCGATGTGTCGCTGAACGCGGTGGCCAACCTGGGCTATGCCGATCTGCGCTTCGGCCGCCCGGTGTATCCCGGCGACACCCTGCGCGCCGAGAGCGAGGTGCTGGGGCGCCGCGAGACCTCGTCGGGCACCAGCGGGATCGTGTGGGTGCGCACCACCGGCCTCAACCAGCGCGACGAGGTCGTGCTGTCGTATGCGCGCTGGGTCATGGTGCAGAAGCGTGGCAGCGCGCCGACCGGGGCCAAGGACTCGCCTGCGCTGCCCGCCGAGGTGCCGGCCTCCGAGCTGCACTTTCACCCCGAGCTGGAGCCGCAGATGCTGTCCGAGGTGGCCTGGGCCTTCGGCGGTCGCGCGCGCTGGGACGACTATGTGGTCGGCGAGCGCATCGATCACCACGGCGGCATGACCATCGAGGAGTCGGATCACATGACGGCCACGCGCCTGTACCAGAACACGGCGCTGGTGCACTTCGATCAGCACGCCATGGCGGGCTCGCGCTTCGGGCGCCGCCTGATGTACGGCGGCCACGTCATCAGCGTGGCCTACGCGGCGGCCATGAACGGCTTCGAGAATGGCCTCGGCATGCTGGCGTGGAACGGTGGCCAGCACGTGTCGCCGACCTTCGCGGGCGACACGCTGTACGCCTGGACCGAGATCACCGACAAGCAGCCGCTCAGCAACAACGACAGCGTCGGCGCGCTGCGCTGCCGGCTGGTGGCGGCCAAGAACGTCGACCCGGTCAAGGAGGGCGTGCAGCGGCGCATCAAGGACGCCGAGGGCAAGGACGCCTATGACCCGCGCGTGGTGCTGGATCTCGACTTCTGGCTGGCCATGCCGCGCAAGCTGGCCTCCGACGAGTAGCGCGTGCGCGCCGGCCGGCTAGCCGGCTGACTCCAGGTAGGCGATGACGTCGGCGAAGCCGGCGCGGCGGGCGCGATCGAGCGCGGTCTCGCCGCTGTCGGCGCGCAGCTTGAGCTTGGCGCCGCGCTCGACCAGCACCGGGACGGCGCCGTACCAGCGCTCGAGCACCGGGGCGTCGGGGTTGGCCTCGAGCTCGGCGTGCAGCTGGGCGCGCGCGCGGCCGGCGGGGATCCAGCCCGCGGCCAGGTGCAGCGGGGTCTCGCCCTTGGCGTTGCGGGCGTTGGGATCGGTGCCGGCGTCGAGCAGCAAGGTGGCGATGTCGGCGTGGCGCGGCGCGGTGCGGTGCAGCGCGGTGTTGCCGCCGTGGTCGCGCACGTCGGCGGTCAGGCGGCCGCCCGCGAGCAGGCGCTCGATGGCGCGCGCCCAGGCGCTCATGGCGGCGTGGTGCAGCGCGGTGGTGCCGTTGCGGGTCGGGAGCGACGCGTCGCAGCCGGCGTCGAGCAGGGCCAGGAAGGCGTCCTCGGTCTCGACCGTGAACAGCGCGGTGGCGCCGCCGGAGTTCTGCGCGTTGACGTCGGCGCCGGCCTGCACCAGGAGCTCGACCGCGGCGGCGCTGGGCGCGGTGTGCAGCGGGGTGTTGCCGCGCGGATCGCGGTCGGCCGCCAGGCGCCGGTGCGACTGCAGCAGGGCCTGGGCGCCGGCCAGGTCACCCTCGCGCAAGAGGTGGCGCAGGCTGACGCGATCGGACTCCACGGGGCCCTTGCCGCCCAGGTAGATCAGGGCGGCCACCACCAGCGCCGCGGCGACGCTGACGGCAGCGCCGATCCAGAGGGGGCTCACGGCGCCATGTTCGCACGGCGTGGCGGCGGTCGCCACAAGCGCGGCGGGGCGGCCTCGGGGCCCTGGCAGGTCACACCATGTCGGGGCCGATGCTCTCGAACAGGCAGTCGCTCAGGTTGCGGAAGTCGAGGCCGTACAGGAAGCCCTTGGGCTGGTAGCGCGTCGGCAGCGGGTCGCCGTCGAGGTCGATGTCGTCGCCCTCGGCGTCCCACGCCGAGCGCACGGTGTCGTTGTAGCGCGCGGCGTCCGACAGCTGGCGGAAGAAGCTGGGCGCGTCGTCGGTGGCCACGGTGCCGGCGGGCAGGATGTTGGCCAGGATGCGGCGGCGCTGGTCACGCACCCACAGCGGGTCGAGCACCGCGGCGTTCATCTCGGCCTCGTAGATCATGCCGCGGTTGTTCTTGTTGGCCGAGCCCACGCTCATGAACTTGTCGTCCACGATGAGCATCTTGGAGTGCACGTCCATGTCGGCGAACACCGCGTCGGTCTCGTCGAAGCCCCAGGTCACGTGGTAGTCGAAGGCGCGCAGCTGCAGCATCAGGTAGCGAGTCGGGAACAGCGTCTTGAGCTGGCCGTGCGTGATGTGGGTCCAGGCGCAGCCCGGGTCGGTCCACTCGCTGACCGGCTTGGTGATGACGATGAGACGCAGCGCAGGCACCTGCTGCATGCGGCGCACGATGGCCTCGACCAGCATGGGGACGCGGAAGTACTGATCCTCGATGTAGATGTAGCGCTCGGCGTTGTTGATGGCGTTGAGCCAGGTCTCGGCGATGGAGTGCTCCCAGTACGGCTCGGGCAGCGTGGTCGTGATCTGGACCTGCGAACCGGTGGGCTGGGCGGCGCCGGCGCGGGTGGTGAAGGCGGCGCTGTTTGCGCTGTAGTCGGCGCCCTCGGCGCGGGCGACGTCCCAGCGACGCTTGAAGACGTCGGCGACGTCCTCGGCGGCGGGACCCTGGATGCGCAGCATGTAGTCCTTGCGCGGGCCGTTGTCGGGCTCGTTCTCCTTGTTGGCGACCGCGATGCGGTCGTCGCGGGTGGCGTCGAACAGCATGCGGCGCGGCTCGAAGATCTTGTGCGCCGAGCTGTCCCAGTCCACGCGGCGCAGGTTCATGCCGCCCACGAAGGCCAGATCGTCATCGACCGCCATGAACTTCTGGTGGAACGACGCGTGCTCGATGGTGACGCCGACCGGCCACGCGGTGAGATCGACGTGGTGGCCGGGGATGGTCGAGGCGATGACCGCCTCGGGATCGAACGGCTTCATCGCGGTGCCGGGCACGCGGGCGCGCACGCGGTCGCCGAACTTGATGGCGTCGGCCACGAAGTCGAAGGTGCCCGCGGTCTCGTTGGCCTGGCCCATGAACTCGAAGTGGTCGTTGGCGGCGGCACCGTGGGCGCGCAGCGGGGCGTCGGTGGTCAGCGACGACAAGAGGCCGTCCTGGCCCAGGAACTGGCCGACCAGCACGCGCTTGGTGGCCGGGCTGGCGTCGAGCACGCCCATGATGGTGTTGCGGTTGCGCTCGATGGTGGTGAGGTCGGTGTGGTTGGCGGGGCGCACCAGCTCGAAGTTCGACTCCCACCACCAGGTCGAGATCAGGACCTGGCGCTGCGCCGCGGTCAGCGCGCTGTGCACCGAGCGCCAGGCCTCCTCGCCGTCCATGAGCAGCTGGATGGCGTTGGCGCGGCGCGCCGGGCGACCCTCGGACGAGAACCAGCGGTGGTGCAGGCCGAGGTACAGGGTGTAGACCGGGACCTCGTGGCCGGCCGAGATCTGGCGCAGGCCGCGCACGATGGAGACGCCGTGCTTCATGTTGGCGGGGCGCGAGATCTTCAGGGCATCGGCACGGTTGGAGCCGTCGTAGGTGAAGTCGAGGTCGAGGGTGTCGTGCTCGGGGGCGGACAAGGTGACGTGGTAGTCGCCGGCCTCGAGCGGGGTGGCGGCGAGCGGGAAGCCGGAGGTGGCGACGGGCTGGCCGTAGCGCTTGAGGACGAGGGTCGCGGTCGAGGGCAGCGGCTGGGCCCAGATGTCGAGGGCGTCGAGCTCGAGCACCGCGATGGCGTCGGCGGGCGGCGGGGTCGGCTCGATGGTGGCCGGCGGCGGCTCGGTGCCCGGCAGGGTGCCCGGGGGCGCGGTGTCGTCGGGGGTGACCACGACGGGGGGCGGCTCGAAGGGGGCTTCGGTCTCGCCCTGGCAGCCGGCCAGCGTCAGCGACAGCAGGATTGCGGGGGCTGCGGTGGTGAGGAAGGCGAGGCGGCCGACGATGCGCATGGCCGGGGTGAATAGCAAGCGTGGTGCCGAGGGGGCGGGCTGTAGTTACGAGGGGTTGCGGTGGCTGTACGGGTGGCCGGGCGGCTTGGGGGGTGGCCAGTCGTGGGGTCAGGTGGCCTTGTCGGGATGCGTCAGAAGGGGCGGGAAATCGGGGGGATGGAAAGGAACAGGTGACGGGGGACAGGTCACAGGAAGCAGGGAACAGGGAATGGTCGGAGGGGAGGGGCGGAGGGGAGGGTCAGAAGGCGAGGGTCAGAAGGCGATGCCTTGGGCGCCGTCGATGGGGAGGCAGATCCCCGAGAGCCAGCTGGCGCGAGGGGAGCACAAGAAGGTCACGGCGGCGGCGACTTCGTCGGGGCGGCCGAAGCGGCCGAAGGGGAGGCTGCGCTTGACGAAGTCGGCGATGGCGGCGGGGTCGGCCTTCTGGCGGCGGTCCCAGCCGCCGCCGGGGAACAGGATGGAGCCGGGGGCGACCGAGTTGACGCGGATGTTGTCCTTGGCGAGGTCGCGGGCCATCGCCTTGGCCAGCGAGATCTCGGCGGCCTTGGCGGTGTTGTAGGCGGGGGCGCCGCCGGCCTCGCGGCCCCAGATGGAGGAGATGATGACGATGGCGCCGCCGCCGCGGGCGCGCAGGGCGGGCAGGGCGCCGCGGCTCATGCGCAGCGCGGGCCAGAAGTTCTTGTCGAAGGTGGCGCGGAAGTCGGCCTCGTCGGCGTCGTCGAAGTGGCGCGCGCCCGAGCCGCCCACGTTGTTGATGAGGATGTCGAGGCCGCCGAGCGGCGCGGCGGCGGCGGCGGCGAGCACGGCGGCGCAGCCGGCCTCGGTGGTCACGTCGGCGAGCACGGCGGCGTGCGGGCCGGGGCCGGCGGCGTCGAGCGCGGCGCGGGTGTCGTCGAGCGTGGCGGCGGTGCGGCCGCACGCGACCACGCGGGCGCCCTCGGCGGCCAGCGCCAGCGCGATGGCGCGCCCGATCCCGCGCGTCGACCCGGTGACGATGGCGACCTTGCCTGCGAGCTGGAGATCCATGGTGCCGCGCAGGTTAGCAAGATTCGGACGGCGGCTGGACCACCACGACGACCTCGCCCTGCAGCTGGTCGGCGGCCAGCTGGGCGGCCACGGCGCGCACCACACGATCGCTGGGGAACCACGACTCGATGGTGATGAAGAGCGTGACGTGGGCGGTGGCGCAGACGTCGGCCATGCCCGAGCTGGCGACGGCGAGGTGCTGCGCGCGCAGCGCGGGCAGCAGGCGCGTGGTCAGCCAGGTCGGGGTCGCGCTGCGCGTGGCGTCGGGGCCGGTGGCGACGACGCTGATCTGGCCGGTGAACATGCGCGGCGGGTAGATCATGCCGACGTCGGCGGCGGGACAGTCGGACACCGCCGAGATGGTGTAGGCGGGGGCGGTCTCGGGGCCGGCGCTGAAGCAGGCGCGATTGCCGACGTCGTCGGGGCAGCAGCCGGCGAGCGGCAGCGTGAGGGCCAGCGCCAGCGCGGCGGTGGCGAGCGTGAAGGCGGCGCGGCGGCTGCTACTTGTGCTCGACAAGCTCGAGCTTGGGGGCGGCGCTGACGCCCTCGAAGAAGTCGACCACGCCGGTGAGCAGGTCGAGCTCGGCGCCGACGACCAGAAGTCCGTCGTCCCCCGAGGAGGCCAGGCGCTCGATGACCTCGGAGCCGTGGCGCAGGTGGTTGACCGAGGCGCGCACGTTGGCGCGCATGGCCTCGCGGCGCAGGCGCACGGGGTCGCTGGCCAGATCGGTCGCGGCCAGGGCCTCGATGGCGGGGCGGATGCGGTTGACGATCGACAGCTGGTTCTGCGAGTTGGCGCCCGCCGGGGTGGTGATGGCCTCCAGCGTGGCGTCGATGGCGCCACAGTGGGTGTGGCCCATGACGACGACCAGGCGGGTGCCGAAGCGCTCGGCGGCGAACTCGACGCTGCCGATCTGCGATGGCGCCACGATGTTGCCCGCGACGCGGATGACGAACAGGTCGCCGAGCCCCTGATCGAAGACGATCTCGGCGGGGGCGCGGCTGTCGGAGCAGCCGATGATGATGGCGACCGGCTTCTGCTGGATGAGATCGCGGCGGCTGTGCGAGATCATCGCGTCGACGCTGCGCACGTTCTGGGCGTAGCGCAGGTTGCCCTCGCGCAGGCGAGTCAGCGCGTCGGTGGCCGAGCTGGCGCGGTTCGGCGTCGTCATGGTCTGGCTATACCGCGAGCCGCGCGGGAGATCCACCGGCCTGTGTGGTCGGACCAGCGGGATTTGAGGGTGATTCGGCTAGTGCCTGGTCAGGCTGACGTGCACGGCGACGGGGCAGGCGGGGTCGTCGGGGCTGAAGGTCGCCAGGGCGGAGCGCGGGTGCTTGTGGCCGGTGCGCGGGGTCGCGAAGGTGGTCAGCTCGTAGCCGCACTCGATGAGGCGGGGCAGGCGGGTGGCGGCGGTGAAGGCGGGGGTGGGCTCCCACTTGGCGAAGATGTTGGCGTAGGCGTGCTCGGTGGCGGAGCTCGAGGTGGTGGTGGCGATGAGCGTGCCGGTGGTGGGGTCGTGCAGGGCGAGCGTGAGGCGGGAGGGGCGGGCGGCCGGAGCGAGGGCGAGGACGGGCGCGGGCGGGGGCAGCGGCGGGACCGGCAGCGGGAGCGGGTCGCCGTTGGCGTCGAGGCGGGTCCAGCCGATGAGGAGGCTGGCGGGGGGCGCGAGGTCGATGCGGGTGGGCGTGCCGGTGGTGCGGTGCGCGCGCAGGAAGCTGGCGCCGGCCTCGACGCGCAGGCCGATGATGCCGAGGATCCAGCTGCGCCCGGGCGGGATCGGGTTGGGCGGCAGGACCCAGGTGCGCGAGCCGTCGGGCAGCTGGGCGCAGAGCGCGATCATGGCGCGCTGAGGGCGGCGCTCCAGCGCGCGAGGAAGCGTTCGAACAGCTGCTCGAGGGCGGCGGGGACGGCGGGGGCTTCGCCGAGGGCGCGCAGGGTCTCGGCCACCGCCTCGAGGGTCGACAGCCCTTCGGCGCGCGCGGCCAGGCGGAGATCGCCGTAGCGCGAGGTGCGCCCGGGGGCGAGCACCAGGCGGCGCAGCTTGAGCAGCCACGGGTTGCGCCACCACAGCGTGCGCGCCTGCGACCAGGTGCCGTCGAGGGCGACGATGCCGGCCAGCGGGGTCGGCGCGGCGGGGGCGCCGTCACGGGTCACGAAGCCGAGCGCGCCGGTGGGCGGGGTGTCCTTCTTGCCCAGGTACAGCACGCCCCAGGTGCCGCCGGGGTCGTGGCCCAGCGCGGTGCCGAGGTTGCGCCAGCTCAGGCCGACGCGGACCACGGCGCCGGCCAGCGCCAGCGGGATCAGCGGCGCGCTCGACAGCGGCTGGCGCGACTCCTGCGGGTGCTGCAGGACGAGCACGCGGTGGCGCGCGGGCTGCGGGGCGGCGAGATCGCACATGCAGGCGGCGGGCGGCTTGCTGCAGCGCGGGCAGCGCGGGCCGAGGACGCCGGCGCCGCGCCGACCGGCGTCGCCGCGGTCGTCGCCACCACCGGCAGGGCCGCCGCCGGGGGCGCTCATGGCTTGTGATAGACCTCGAGCTCGGTGCGCAGGCAGCCCATCTCGATGGGCGAGCGGTGGGTCTCGCGCAGGCCGGCGCGCGCGGCGGCGGCGCGGGTGACCTCGGGCAGCGCGCTGATCCAGACCAGGCGACCGCCGGGCTGCAGCACGCGGGCGGCGTGGGCCACGAAGGCGTCGTACAGCGGCGCCAGCCCTTGATCGGGTGCCACGCGCCAGCCCAGCGGCGGGTTCGAGATGATCAGGGTGACGCCGGGCGGCGCGTGCGTGCGCGCGTCGGCCTCGGTCAGCGTGACGGCGGCGCCGGGCAGCGCGGCGTCGAGGTTGGCGCGCGCGGCGGCCAGCGCGGCGGGATCGAGGTCGGAGCCGTGCAGGTGCGCGAACGGCCCGGCCAGGCCGCGCTCGCACAGCTCGAGGCCGGAGCCGGTGAAGGGATCCCAGACCACGTCGTCGGCGCGCAGCGGGCCGGCCAGGCGCACCAGCGCGGCGGCGACGGTGGGGTGCGACGCCGCCTTGACGGTGGTGAGGCGGTAGGCGAAGCGGGGGTCGGGCAGGCGCCAGGGCTCGAGCACGACCTCGAGCCAGCCGGCGTAGTCGCGCGCGGCGGCGTTCCAGGTCGCGGCGCGCGGGTCGTTGACCAGGGCGGGGCGGCGCGCGGCGATCAGCGCGGCGGCGCCGTAGACCTCGGCGCGCCGCTTGCCGCCGCCGGTCCAGCCGATGCGATAGCGCAGGGCGCCGCGGGTGAAGGTGGTCAGCACGCGCTCGGCCTCGGGCGAGGTCAGGGCGGCGGCCAGGGCGCCGGCCTCGCCATCGGGCTGGGTGACGCGCTGGCGCGTGAGGGGAAAGCCCAGCGACTCCCACAGCCGCGAGCCGAGCAGCGTGCGCAGCGGCGAGGCCAGGGTGGCGGCGACGTGGCCAGGGCCGGTGACGTGCGCGGCCAGCTCGGGCAGCGAGCCGGGCGGGCGCGCGGCGACGAAGGCGGGCAGCGCGGCCAGCTCGGCGGCGAGCAGGCTCTCCAGGCCGCGGCGGGTGCGCAGCAGGACGCGGATGGGCTGCGCCGGGACGGCGTCGATGTCGATGGCCGACTCGGCGCCGCGCACGCGGTCGCGCTCGAGCGCCAGCAGGGCGCGCTCGCGCACGCGCGCCAGGGCAGGGTCATCGGCGGGCAGCGCCTTGATCATGGTCTGCGCGGCCTCGCCCCCGGTGTGGCCGAGCGCCTCGATGAGGGCGCGCCGGTTGGCGTCGTCGTCCTCGCGCGCCCAGGCCTCGAGCAGCGCCGCCTCGAGGTTGCCGGCGTCGAGGCGCTCGAGCGCCCGGACCGCGGCGCGGCGCGCGCGCGGCAGGGGATCCTCCAGCAGCGAGAACAGGAGATCGGTGTACCTCGACAGCGGGTCGTCGCCGTCGCTCGGACTCGGGCTCGTGCTCGGACTCGTGCCCGTGCCCGTGCCCGTGCCCGTGCCCGTGCCCGTGCCCGTGCCCGTGCCCGATCCGGGCTCTCCCTCCGCCTCCGCCTCCGCCTCCGCCTCCGCCTCCGCCAGCTGCTCCACCGCCCGCCCCAGCACCTCCACCAGCCGCGCCCGCCTCGCCTCGTCCTGCTCCGCCTCCAGCGCCCCGACCGCGGCTGCCGCCGTCGCCGCCGGCACCCGCAGCAGCGCGCGCAGCGTCAGCTTGCCCAGCGCATCATCGTCGTCGCCGACCGCCCGCGCATCCAGCGCCAGCAGCTCGCCGACGTCACTCTCGCGCGGCGTGAACCCCGCGGCCTGCACCGCGCTCGCGAAGTCGAACCCCGGTGGCCGCTTCCTGGCCACTAGGTGCGCCCGGGGGCAGCCGCATAGATCCGCGCCAGCTCGCCGCCGATGGCCTGCCAGCCGTAGCGCGCCTCGACCAGGGCGCGCCCCGCCGTGGTCAGCCGCTCGCGCAGCGCCGCATCCGCCTTCAGCCGCGCCAGCGCGGCCGCGAACTCCGCCGGCGTCTCGGCGTACAGGATGTCGCGGCCATCCTCGCACGCGATCCCCTCGGCGCCCACGCGGGTCGACACCACCGGGACGCGCGCCGCGAAGGCCTCCAGGATCTTGAGCCGGGTGCCGCCGCCGACGCGGATGGGCACCACCAGCGCCAGCGCGCCGCGCAGATAGGGGCGCACATCGGGCACCGTCCCGGTCACCACCACGTCGGGGCCGGCCAGCTTCTGCACCTTGTTGCTCGGGTTGCGCCCGACCGCCGCGAAGCGCGCCCCGCCCAGCGCGCGCCGGGCCTCGGGCATGATGGCCTCGACGAACCACACCGCGGCGTCCTCGTTGGGCTGCCAGTCCATCGATCCGGTCAGCACGATGGCCCCTGGCTCGGCCGGCGCCACCTTCAGATCACCGAAGTAGTCCAGGTTGACGCCGTTCGGCACCACCACCGCGCGCGCTGGCGCCAGCCGGAGCAGCTGCCGGCGGTCGGCCTCCGAGGTCATCAGACACAGCCACGCCTGCGCCGCCGCGCGGCCCTCTGCGCGGGTCCACAGGAAGGCCTGCTCGGCGAAGGCCAGCCGCTTCAGGCCGCGCTCGCTGCGCGCATAGCGACGCCAGATCAGGCTCTCGACGTTGTGCTCGTCGATCGTGAAGGGCACGCCCGACCTGGCCCCGTAGGGCGCCATGTGCAGGTGGTCGCAGTGCACCAGGGCGGGACGGCGCGCGTCGACCACGCGCCTGACCGCGCTGGTCATCGCGCTGCGCTCGTACTTGCGCATGCTGTAGGGCAGCGGCCCCAGCACGCCGCGCGCGGCATCCAGCCCGCGCGCCAGCAGGCCGTGCGGGCGCGTCACCAGCTCGAGGTGGCGCAGCGGCACCTTGGCGCGCAGCGCCTCGGCCGCGGCGGCGTCCTCGGGGCCATCGATGAAGGTGGCGCAGGTCACCTCGTGCGCGCGCGCCAGCGCCTCGAGCAGATGGAAGGTCCGGATCTTCGCGCCAGTGTCGGTTGGCCACGGCGGACGTGGCGCCAGGAACAGGATCTCCACGCGCGCAGCCTACCGCGACGCCGCCGGCAAAGCAGCCGTCACTTGACGCAGGTCTCCTCGGTCTCGCGCCCGGAGCCGGTGTTGTACTTGCCCGAGCGCACGCAGTCGGGGCCCTCGCCGGCCGCCTTGCAGGCGTTCTCGATGGCGCACTGGCAGGTCATCTCCTCGGACTTCTTCGAGCTGCAGCTGCCCTCGAAGCGCTTGTCGCGATCGTTCGCCTTGATGATGCTGAGGGTGCACTTGCGCTTGCAGCCCTTCTCCGAGCAGGCCGTCGCCCCCAGCCCCAGCCCCAGGCACAGCAGCACACCGAGCAGCAATCTTGGCATGCCGGCATCATACCCGACCCGCCCGACCGGCCGTGGTTGACCTCGCCCGGCGCCTCAAGGCAGGATGCGCACCATGCGAGCGATCCGTAGGACGTGGTGGACCTGGGCGGCCCTGAGCAGCCTTCTCGTCGCCCTGACGTTCGGCTGCGGCCCCAAGGTCAACTACGACTACTCCAAGGAGCCCGACCCGCGCGCCGGCGGCTTCGTCATCGGCCCGACCGACGTGCTGCAGGTCAACGTGTGGAAGAACGAGGAGCTGTCGGGCCGCATGCGGGTGCGCCCCGACGGGTCGATCACGATGCCGCTCATCGGCGAGCTCAAGGCCGCCGGCCTGACGCCCGAGAAGCTGCGCGACCGCATCGTGGCGCGCCTGGCGCAGTACATCAAGGAAGAGACCGCGATCGTCACGGTCAACGTGGTCGAGGTCAACAGCTACAAGATCCACGTCGTCGGCCGCGTCGAGCACCCCGGCATGTTCTCGCCGCGCGACTTCATCACGGTGCTCGACGCCATCGCGCTGGCGGGCGGGCCGACGCGCTTCGCGCGCACCGACTCCATCATCGTCATCCGCCGCGATCCCAGCGGCGCGCAGCGCAAGATCCCGTTCGTGTACAGCCAGGTCATCAGCGGCTCGCGCCTCGAGATGAACATCACGCTGCTCGGGGGCGACACCGTCGTCGTGCCGTGAGCGTGACCGGGCGTCCGGGCCGGTGAGGTCCGCCCTCGCGCTGACCGTGGCCGTGCTGGCCGCGCTGGCGTCGCCGCGGCGCGCCGCCGCCGAGCTGCCCAAGGGGCGCATCGCCGCCGTCGGTGGCCTGCGCTTCTTCCAGGGCCAGGCCGACGCCGACTACCCGACCAACTTCGTGTACGGCGTCGAGGGCGGCTACCAGCCCAGCTGGTACGGCCTGCACTCGACCCTGCTGCTGGGCAGCTTCGGCGCCACCTCGGATGCCGCCCTCGGTGGCGCCGCCGGGATCGCCCAGCTGTCCTTCGCGGCGCGCATCACGCTGGGCCTCGGCGAGGACGTGCCGATGTACGCCTCGGGCCAGGTCGGCGTCGACCTGCTGCGCTCGACCGAGCCCATCCCGATCGCCAGCGGCGACCGCTCCCACATCGGCCCCGGCGCCGGCGTCGGCCTGGAGGCCGAGATCGCCCCTGTCTTCCTGGCCATCTGGGTGCGCTACGCCCTCATCGGCGAGGACACCCAGGGCCTGACCGCCATCTTCTCGGTCGGCACCGGCGACTGATCGCCCCGCGCGGGCGGGATCTGCCACACTGGACGGGTGGTGGTGTGGGTGCGATGGCTGGTGGTGGTGGCAGCGCTCGCGCTGGCGGGCTGCGAGGAGCCGGCGCCCGAGGTGTACTCCTTCGAGGTGTCGGTGACGGCAGACCGCGACGCACCGGCCACCCTGGAGGTGTTCTACGACGGTGAGCGCAGCGACTGGGTGGTCAACGACGGGAACTTCAGCCCCTACGTGGTCGCGGGGACGTTGCTCGGCGATGCTGCGCAGCGCCGCACCTACGTGGGGCAACTGGTCGTGATGCAGGGCCCCTTCCAGCTGGCGTCGGCCGAGGTCAGATCGAAGTGTGTCGCGAGGCGGACGCGCGCGAACGACGACCAGCTGAGGCGTCCCATCGGCGAAGCCATCGGCTTCAGCCTGTCGCCCCAGCGGCAGCTGTCGGAGAACGGATACCGCTGCGTGTACGAGGATGGGACGATCTTCAGCGTGATCCGCTGACGCGTTTCAGCTGAAACGTCGACGCGCGCGCGGTGGTCGTCAGTTGTTGCCGCAGCTCACGCACACCGGGCCGGTGGCGGCGGAGCGGACGGCGGCGGGGAGGGAGAGGTCGTTTCGGCGGGCGACGAGGTCGCCGCCGCCGATCGCGGCGACGGTGCCCGCGAGCGAGTAGCAGACGTCGTCGTGGTGCGGGGACAGGAAGACGGCGCGGGGCGGCATTCGGGGCGGCGGGTGCGGCGCGGCGCCGGCGTGCATCTCGGCCTCGCCTTCGCCCTCACCCTTGCCGTGGCCCTCGCCGCTGCAGCTCGGCGCGGCGCCGACGCGCACGGCGCCCTCGATGATCATGCGACGACCCACCGAGTCCTTGGGGAACACGATGCTGTGATCGATGCTCTTGGCGATCAGCTTGGTGTTGCCGTCGGTCAGCTCGATCCAGCAGCCGCGGTGCTGGCACACCCCGGTGACGGTGCCCTCGACGCGGACCATGCGCTCACCCAGCTCCCCGGCGCGCGCGGCGATGTCGCCCAGCGCGACCGCCTCGGCGCCGTCGATGGCCTGCCCGGCCTGCCAGGCCTCGGTCGACGGCGCGGCAGCGGCAGCGCCGGGGGCAGCAGCGGCGGCAGCGGGCGCGGCCTGCACCGGCTTGTCGGCGGCGGCGCGACGATCATTGCAGCCCGCCAGCAGGGCCAGCGCGGAGACACAGGGGACCACGAACCATCCAGATCGCATGCCCCGTGGCTAGCATGTGCGGCCCGGTCGCGACAAGGGTGAGCCTGATTCGCGCAAGCCCTGCGCGACCTCCATGACGCAGCGTGGCAAGTGTGCTACGAGAAGCCGCAGTGACCGCGCCCGTCGACGCACTCAGCCCGCGCCGCCTGACCCACCTCCGCCAGCTCGAGGCCGAGAGCATCCACATCCTGCGCGAGGTCGCCGCCGAGTTCGACCGGCCGGTGATGCTGTACTCCATCGGCAAGGACTCCTCGGTGATGGTGCGCCTGGCCGAGAAGGCCTTCGCGCCCGGGCCGCTGCCGTTCCCGCTGCTGCACATCGACACCACGTGGAAGTTCCGCGCCATGATCGACTTCCGCGATCGCTTCGTGAAGGAGCGCGGCCACGACCTGCGCGTGCACACCAACACGGCCGCCATCGCCGAGGGCATCAACCCCTTCGATCACGGCTCCAACAAGTACACCCAGGTCATGAAGACCCACGCGCTACTCGACGCCCTGCGCGCCGGCGGCTATGACGCCGCGTTCGGCGGCGCGCGTCGCGACGAGGAGCGCTCGCGCGCCAAGGAGCGGATCTACTCGTTCCGCGATCGCTTCGGCCAGTGGGACCCCAAGAACCAGCGCCCCGAGCTGTGGTCGCTCTACAACGGCAAGATCAAGAAGGGCGAGTCGATCCGCGCCTTCCCGCTGTCGAACTGGACCGAGCTCGACGTCTGGCAGTACGTCTGGCTGGAGAACATCCCCATCGTGCCGCTGTACTTCGCCGCGCCGCGCCCGGTGGTCGAGCGCGACGGCGCCCTCATCATGGTCGACGACGAGCGCATGCGCCTCGCGCCCGGTGAGACCCCGCGCACCGAGGTGGTGCGCTTCCGCACCCTGGGCTGCTACCCGCTGTCGGGTGCCATCCGCAGCGAGGCCACCACGCTGCCCGCCATCATCCGCGAGATGCTGCTGGCCACCCACAGCGAACGCCAGGGCCGCCTCATCGATCACGACGAGGAGGGCTCGATGGAGACCAAGAAGCGCGAGGGCTACTTCTGATGCGCGAGCTGGAAGACGCCGAGCTGGCGCGCACCGACATCGAGGCCTACCTGCGCCGCCACGAGCACAAGGAGCTCTTGCGCCTGGTGGTGGTCGGCTCGGTCGATGACGGCAAGTCGACGCTGATCGGGCGCCTCCTGCACGACGCCCACGGGATCTACGAGGACCAGCTGTCGGCGGTGCAGCGCGCCTCCAGCAAGGGCGCCACCCGCGGCGAGGGCTCCGAGGCGGCCATCGACTTCTCGCTGCTGACCGACGGCCTGCGCGCCGAGCGCGAGCAGGGCATCACCATCGACGTCGCGTACCGCTACTTCTCGACCGCGCGGCGCAAGTTCATCATCGCCGACACCCCCGGCCACGTGCAGTACACCCGCAACATGGCGACCGGGGCGTCGACCGCCAACGTCGCGGTCATCCTGATCGACGCCCGCCTGGGCGTGCTGCCGCAGACGCGACGGCACGCCTACATCGCGTCGCTGCTGGGCATCCCGCACCTGTGCGCGTGCGTGAACAAGATGGACCTGGTGGGCTGGGACCAGGCCACCTTCCAGCGCATCGCCGACGAGCTGGGCAGCTTCGCCGGCAAGCTGGGCATCCCCGACGTGCGCTGCCTGCCCATCTCGGCGCTGCGCGGCGACCACGTCGTCGATCGCGGCGACGCGGCGCCCTGGTACACCGGGCCCACGCTGCTCGAGCACATCGAGGAGGTCCCCATCACCGGGGACCTGAACCTCACCGACCTGCGCTTCCCGGTGCAGTACGTCATCCGCCCCAGCCTCGACTACCGCGGCTTCGCCGGGCAGATCGCCTCCGGCGTGGTGCGCCGGGGCGACGAGCTCATCGCGCTGCCCTCGGGCCGGCGCAGCACGGTGACCTCGATCGACACCCACGGCGGCCCGCTCGAGGAGGCCTGGGCCCCGATGAGCGTGACCCTGCGCCTGGCCGACGAGATGGACATCAGCCGCGGCGACATGCTGGTGCGCGAAGGCGCGCGCCCGGAGTCGTCGCAGCGCCTCGACGCCATGCTGGTGTGGATGTCGGAGCGCGCGATGGATCCCGACAAGTCCTACCTGGTCAAGCACACCACCCACATGGTGCGCGCCAGCATCGAGCGCGTGGTCGGCATCGTCGATCCCGACACCCTGCAGCCGACCCCGGCGCCGCGGCTGGGGCTCAATGACATCGGCCGCGTCGAGCTGCGCTGCCACCAGCCGCTGTTCTTCGACGCCTACCGCAAGAATCGCGGCACCGGCGCCTTCATCCTGATCGACTCGCTGACGAATGACACCGTGGCCGCCGGCATGATCCAGGCCGGCGCCAGCGCGCCAGGCGCCGCCGGTGCGGGCCCGACGCGCGACAACGCCCCCCAGGTCAGCGCGGCCGAGCGGCGCGCCCGCCTGGGCCAGAGCGGCGCCGTGGTCACCGTCGGCGGCAGCGACGCCGCCAGCGCGCGTGATCGCGCCTTCCTGATCGAGCGCGTGCTGTTCGATGCCGGCCTGATCGCCGCCGTGGTGCCCGACGTCGGCGCCGCCGCGGTGGCCGCCGCCGGGGTCATCGCCCTGGTGGTGGTGCCGCGCCCGGCGCTGGCGCTGGACGGCGTGGCGGTGACCTCCGCGAGCGACGACCACGAGGCCGCCGCGCGCGCCGTGCTGGCGGCGCTGGGCGCGGCCGGCCGGACCTCGTAGCGCGCCCTGGCCCGGCAACCCTGCCGGGGCCTGCCGCGTCAAAGCCCCGTCATGCGCAAGCTCTTGCTGGGGGTCATGCTGGCGGGCGGCCTCGGCGGCTGCTTCAGGTCACAGCCGAAACCGGCCAAGCCCAAGCCCGCGCCGGTGCCGGCGCCGAACTACTACGATCCCGGCCCGCACTACGGGCCCACCCCGCCGCTGCCCAACACGCCCCACAAGGATCCCACCTACGGGCCGCCTGGCGGGCCGGTCATCGATCCGCCGCGCTGAGCGGCGACCGCGCTAGATCTGGTCGCAGGTCTCGATGAACAGGCCGCCCGGGGGCGCCGAGACGCCGACGAACTCGAAGCCCGCGCCGGTGGTGCCCGAGACGTCGAGTGACCGGTTGCCCACCAGCGGGAACAGCGCGACGCCCGAGGCCGTGGTCGCGGTGGCGCCGACCTCGACGCGCTCGCGGTCGGCGCTGAGGAAGAAGACCTCGCTGCCCGGCTTGAGGAAGGGATCCGCGCCATCGGGCACCGTCCTGGTGGGCCGGATGCCCGCGACCGGGGTCAGGGTACGGTCGCGGTAGATCACCACCGCCATGCCGTAGTGCGTCCAGTCCAGGCCCGACAGCCCGAGCGCCTTGCGCCAGGTGTCCAGCGAAGCCTGGTTGACCACATAGATCCGCATCGGATCCAGCGTGCGCACGCCGGCGACCGGCGCGGGCAGCTTCTTGTCGTTGATCGACAGCGCATAGCGGTTGCCGCCGATGACGTCGTCGGCCATCAGCATGATGATGCGCGGGTTGGACGACGCGCACGACACGTTGTCGAGGCGCGGCCGGAAGCCGTTGCTGCTGTCGGCCACCGCCAGGGCCAGCGGTTCGCACGTGGTCGGGAAGCGCTGTGGCACGTCCCAGGCGGTGTTGTAGGCCAGCTGCACCGAGAACTCCGGCGGGTTCTGGGTCTCGAACTGCAAGAGCTCGGGCACCACGGTGACCGTGCACGGCATGGTGCGCTCGGCCGCGGTCTGGCAGGTCACCAGGCCCGAGTCGGGCAGCTGGTGCTTGCCGTCACTGCCGCCACACCCGACCACCCCCACCAGCGTCAGCGCCGAAAAGACAAGGTGCCTCATGGCCTGATCATGCCATGAGGCACCCGGAAACTGGTGGCAGGACGTGGAGGGGAGGGGAAGCCGGCGGAAGCCGCGGGCAGGACTGGCCGGGTGCCGAGCCGGGGACTAGCGGCAGACCTGCAGGTTGCCGGTGGGCGGGGTGACGTTCTTCACGCCCATCATGATGACCGGCAGGCGACCGTAGGCGTCGGCGCGCAGGTCGATGTTCACGCAGTCACCCTCGCTGGGCGAGAACTCGAAGCCGTCGGCGCCCGTGGTCAGGAAGTCGAACGCGATGGCGTCCGGGCGCACCTTGATGCGGTCGGTGTCGGGGCCCTCGCCCAGGCGGCGCGCCACGTCGATGGTGCCCGCGCCGGTGGTGCTGATGCGGCCCTGGAACCGGGTCTCGCCGCTGCGCGACACCGCCATGATGTGGAACAGGCGATCGTCAGCGGTCCAGATGAAGACCACCGGCTGCTGGGTCTCCGGCAGCGCCGACGGCAGGCCCGCGGCGACCTGGGCCGGAACCTTGACCAGGTTGCGACGCGCGCCCAGGTACTCCTCGAAGCGCGGGCGCTGCGGGCGCACCGGGGTCGGGTAGCTGATCACGACCGGCGGAGACGACGGCGTGCCCGGGGGCGGCGGCACATAGACCGGGTAGCTCGGCGCCGGCGGCGTGTACACCGGCTGCGGCGCGGGGCGCTGGCGCTCCCAGTGGCCCGCGACCCAGACATAGCGGCGACCCTGCTGGCTCCAGTAACCCGAGACCCAGGTCGCGCCGCGGTAGGGCGCGCGGCCGGGGTTCTCGACCCGCGGCGTCGGGGCACGACCGCCGACGCTCACGCTCACCGAGCCCGACAGCGAGAACCCGCGTGCATGCGCCACGCCGCTGCTGGCGGCGGTCAGCGCGGCCAGCGCGGCCGCGGTCAACATCAGCTTCGACTGGATCTTCATCTTCGTAGCCTCCTGCAGGGCTTGAATTGCAGGCGGCGTGCCGGGCGGGGCAGGGCGTGGGATCGAGCACTTGCGGTGCGCTCACTGCACTTGGCGATCTGCGCTTTCGGCGGCCCGGTGCGGAATCCGCACTGCGGACTCAGTCGACGCCGTAGCGCTTGAGCTTCTCGTACAGCGTGCGCTCGCCGATGCCGAGCAGTTCGGCGGCGCGGCGTCGGTTGCCGCCGACCGACTCCAGCGCGCGCAGCACGGCGTCACGCTCGAGCTCGGCCAGGGTGCGGATCTCGCCCGGTGCCCGCACGCCCGCTGCCGCTGCCGCGCCCGGGCCGCTGGCAGCAGCCGGTGTCGCGCTGCCCGCCGCGGCACCGGCGCCCGCGCTGGCCTCGAGCCAGACGTGCTCGGGCCGGATGACCTCGCCGTCGGCCAGGATGGCGGCGCGCTCCAGCGCGTTGCCGAGCTCGCGCACGTTGCCCGGCCAGTGCCAGGCCAGAAGCTTGCGCTCGGCCTCGGG
Source organism: Polyangia bacterium (assembly GCA_044229835.1). GTDB lineage: Bacteria > Myxococcota_A > Polyangia > Haliangiales > JADYYK01 > JADYYK01. Next base: position 51,497 of record JBGASF010000009.1, read on the forward strand.
CGACAGCCGCAGCGCGGCGCCGCGCTTGACGTCGCGCGCCACCCGCACCAGCAGCGCGCGCGCCATCGGCACGATGTCGGCGGGGCGCTCGCGCAGCGGCGGCAGGCGGATGGGGAACACCGCCAGGCGGTGGTAGAGGTCCTCGCGGAACTTGCCCTCGGCCATCATGGCGCCGAGATCGCGGTTGGTGGCCGCGATCCAGCGCACGTCGACCTCCAGGCTGCGGGTGCCGCCGACGCGCTCGAAGCGCTTCTCCTGCAGCACGCGCAGCAGCTTGGCCTGCTGCTCGGGCTTGAGCTCGCCGACCTCGTCGAGGAAGAAGCTGCCGCCGTCGCTGAGCTCGAGGCGGCCGCGGCGGCGCTCGCTGGCGCCGGTGAAGGCGCCCTTCTCGTGGCCGAACAGCTCGCTCTCCAGGAGGGTCTCGGTCAGCGCGGCGCAGTTGATGGCCATGAACGGCTTGTCGCGCCGTGGGCTGCCACGGTGCACCGCGCGCGCGGCGACCTCCTTGCCGACGCCGCTCTCGCCCAGCAGCAGCACCGTGGCCGAGGTGCGCGCCACCTTGTCGAGCGCCTCCAGCACCGGCTTCATGGCCGGATCGCCGTAGCCCAGGGCGGGCTCGCTGCTGCTCTGCTCCAGCTCGGCGCCGGCGGCGCGGTCGCGCAGGCCGCGGCGCTCGACCGCGCGCGCCACCAGCAGGCGCAGCTCGTCGGGCCCGCTGATGGGCTTCTGCAGGTACTCGAAGGCGCCCAGCTTCATGGCCTCGACGGCGCTGTTCACGGTGCCGTGCGCGGTCAGCACGATGACCTCGACCTCGGGCTGCTCGGCGCGCACCTTGCGCAGCAGCGTCAGGCCGTCCATGCCGGGCATCTGCAGATCGGTGATGACGACGTCGAAGCTGCGCTCGTCGAGCAGGCGCGCGGCGACCCGGCCGTCGGGGGCCGCGGTGACCACGTGGGCGTCGAGCTCCAGCGCGTCGGACATGAACTCGCGCAGCCCGGCTTCGTCGTCGGCGATGAGGATGCGTGCCATGGGTGGGTGGGTCCTGTCCCAGCCTACGCCGGGGGCAGCGTGACCTGGAAGAGTGCGCCGCCGCCGGGCGCGTTGGCGGCCGTGATCGAGCCCTGGTGCAGCTCGACCACGCGCTTGGCCACGGCCAGACCGAGGCCGGTGCCCTGGATGCGCTTGGTGAAGAAGGGCTCGAAGATGTGGGGCAGATCGTCGGGCGCGATCCCCGCGCCGCCGTCGCGGATCTGGAAGCGCAGGCGGCCACCGTCCAGGCTGACGCTGGCGCGCACCGGGGCGCCGGCCTTGACGGCGTTGTCGCACAGGTTGCCCAGCACCTGGCGCATGCGCTCGGGATCCAGCGACCAGCTGCGCGGCGCCGCGCCGAGGTCGAGCTCGATGGCGGGCGCCGGGCCGCCCTCGGGGGCCGCCGCGCTGGCGACCTCGCGCAGCAGCGCGGCCGGGTCGACCTCGCGGCGATGCAGCTCGCCGGTGCGCGCGAAGGCCAGCAGGTCGTTGGTCAGGTCCTCCAGGCGCACCGCCTCGTCGACCACGCGATCGGCCTTGGCGCGCGGCTTCTCCCCCGCGGGCAGGAGCTGCGCCAGGAGCTGCGCGTTGCCCTTGAGCGACGCCAGCGGGTTCCTGATCTCGTGCGCCAGCACCGCCGACAGCTGGCCCAGGCTGGCCAGACGCTGGGCCTGCTCGAGCTCGCGCTCCTGGCGTGCGCGCCGCATGAAGACCCGCACCAGCACCAGCGCGATCACGAGCAGCGTGCCCGCGGCCAGGCCGCCGATGAGCAGGGTGCGCTGGGCGCTCTGGCGCAGCGCCTCGGCGCGCTGCGGGCTGAACTCCATCAGCAGCAGCAGGGGGCCGCTGGGGCGGTCATCGCCCGCGCGGCGCCGGCCGCGGCCGCGACGCTGCGGCTCGCGCACCAGCACGCGCACCACGCCACCCACGCGCTGCGGGGTGTCGTTGCGCAGCGCCGGCAGCGCGCCGGCGTCGCCCGCCGGCTTGCCGGCCTGGGCCACCACCTCGTAGCGCGGCGTCAGCAGCGCCAGGTAGCGCAGGCCGTCGTCCTCGAGCTCCTCCAGCAGCGCCGCCAGCGCGGCGTCGTCGGGCGTCTGGCCGCGCTGCCCGAGCTGGCCCAGCGCCCCGCGGACGTTCTGCTGCAGCGCGTCCGACTGCCCGCGCACCAGGGTGTCGGAGGCGCCCAGCACGCCGCTGTGGGTCAGCCACACCGTGACCGCCAGCGCCGCGCCCATCAGCACCACGGCCGCCACCAGCGCCCAGCGGCCGAGAGGTGACAGTCTGCGCGCGGCGGTCATGGGCGCTCCGATTCTACCCGGGTGGTGAAAATGCGCGACGCGGCAGCCGCTTTTTGCAGCTGCCGCGTGCGCGGGTGCCAGGTTTCGAGTTACTTGGCGCGCGCGAACTTCGCGACGCGCAGGTTGGCGGGGCCGGCCTTGCTGGCCTTGCCGAACTGCTGCTTCTCCTTGCCCAGCTTGCCGGGCTTGAACTGGCCGCGCGGGCCGCGCGGGCCGCGCTCGTGATCCTTGCCGGGCTTGGCGGCCTTGAACTCGTCGTACGAGATGGTGCCGTCGTGGTTGGCGTCGATCTCGCCGAAGCGCGCCTTGAGGTGATCCTCGCGCTTGACCGCGTGCTCGGCGTCGTCGAGCTTGCCGTCCTTGTTCTTGTCATACTTGGCCAGGTCCGCGGCGCGCATGGCCTCGAAGCGCGCCTTCATCGTGGCGTGCATGGCGGTCTTCTCGGCGTCGTCGAGCTTGCCGTCCTTGTTCTTGTCGAACTCGGCGATCATGTCGGCGCGGCGCTCTCCGCCGCGACCGCCCTTGCCGAATCCGCCCGGGCCCTTGCCGCCGCCATGCGCGAGCGCGACGCCCCCGATCCCGACGGTGGCGATTGCGATGGCGAAGAAACCGATCCTCTTGTGCTTGCTGTCCATGATTGCCTCCTTGGCGAACCACCGCTATTGCAGCCGTCGGGCCAGCCCGGGGGCGCAGCGATTCCGCGCACCTCGCCGATGTGCGCCCCTGCGCTTCCCGCGCTCCTGCGACTTCGGCAGAGGTCGTCCTGCGAAACCCGCAGGGTCGAGATATCCTGGGTCGTGGCCGACGATCCCCCTCTCGAGCTGGCGCGCCGCCCGGGCCGCCCCGCGGCCAGCCCCGACCCGGGTGCCGCCCCTCCCGAGCCGCACTTCCACCCCGAGCGCTACACCCACACGCCCGAGCCCGAGGACGCCGCCGCGCACGTCGGCCGCGTGCTGACGCCCGCGCTGTCGCTGCTGGTCGCCATCCCGGCCAGCTTCCTGCCCGCGCCATGGCGCCACAAGCTGCACCTCGACCGCACCGCGCTGGGCCCCGGCACCGTGCTGGGCTGCCTGATCGCCGGCGTCGCCGCGGTGCTGCTGGGGGCGCACTTCTACCAGGCCTTCCTCGACGGCATGGCCGCCGAGCGCCTGGCCACCCTGCGCCAGCTCGCCGTGGCCGCCGGCGAGAAGGGCCAGCTCGAGTACGGCCCCATGATGGTGGTCGGGCTGCAGAGCTACCTCGACTTCCTGCTCACCCCCGCGGGCCTGGCCTGCCTGTACCTGTTCGGCGAGTCGCTGGTGCGCGGCGCCGCGGTCGCGGGTGGCTTTCGCCTGCCCACGCTGCCGCTGTGGCTGCTCGAGGTCGTGCGCGCCGCCATCGCCGCCCTCGTCGCGCGCCATCGCCTGGGTGCGCTGGTCGCCGACGAGCTGACGCGCGGCCCCGGCGGCGTGCTGTGGCGCATCGCCACCTGCCGCGAGCGCGGCTGGAGCCGCGAGACCACGCTGAGCTACGAGGACCGGTTCTACCAGGTCACCAAGATCGAGGACCTCGGCGTGGGCCCGCGCCGCCACCTCTACACGGTGCAGCAGTCACCCGATGGCCAGGTCATCCGCCACTTCGTCGGCTACGCCCCCGACGCGCTGCTGCCGGTGCACCGGCGCCAGACCAGTCGCTAGTCAGTCGCCCATGCTGGCCAGCGCGGCCAGGATGATGATGCCGCCGACGACGAGGAGCGCGGTGATGGCGCCCAGAGACCCGGTCGTGGTGCCATCGGCGGCGCGACGCTTGCGTAGCGCCTCCAGCGCGCGCACTTCGTGGGCCTGGCGCGCGCGCGCATCGGTGCGCGCGGCGTCGCTGGTGATGGCGCGGTAGGGTGTCCCGCTGGTCTGCAGCGGGATGGCCTCGATGACCTCCGTGGGTGCCGCGACGAGACGCTGGGCCAGGCGGGCCAGCGCGTTCAGCGCCGCGGTGATGCCGGCCTCGTCCTCCAGCCAGCCGCGCATGGCCAGCTGCACCACGGCGAAGCTGGCCGGCGCATCGGTCGGGTTGGGCAGGCCCGGCCCCGGTCGTGGAAACCTGAGCTCGCAGCGCCCCAGCGCCAGCAGCGCGGCCCGGGTCTCGGCGTCGAGGACGGCGCGCACGATGTCGGTCGGGGCACCCTCGATCATGTAGGCGGTGTCGAACACCCGGTCACCGACCACGATGTCGATCCTGTGGCCGGCGGCGACCTCGCGCTCCAGATCGCGGCCGCTCGGCCACAGCGCGAGCTGCAGGTTGGCGGCGGTCGCGCTGGGTAGCTGACACTCCAGCTCGGTCCAGGCCTCGGAGCCGCTGCCGATGCCACGCGAGGTCAACATGAAGCGCATCGGCAGGCCGGCGAGGTGGCCGTCGACGAAGCTGGCTTCACCGACGCGCTTGCCGCCCAGGCGCCGGCCGGCGATGGTCAGGGCGTCGAGCTGCTTGCGCGCTTCGGCGCGCATGGACGCCCTGACCAGCAGGGAGATCCCCACCGTGAACAGCACGACAGACGCGATGACGACGAGGCCCACCACGCGCGGACCCGCTCAGGGCGCGGGCTTGGACAGGCGCGGCAGGACCAGCTTGGCCAGCCCCTTGAGGGTCTCGAACACACCCTGGCCGCTCTTGGCGGCGGCCTCGAACTCGGGCGCGCGGTTGGGGTTGAGCAGGCCGCGCAGCGACTCCACCGAGGCGACCTCGGGGGCGTCACGCTTGTTGTACTGGATGACGTGCGCCAGCTTGGCCAGCTCGAGGTCGTTGTCGACCAGGTTGCGGCCCAGGTTCTCGAAGCTCTCGATGTTGGCCTCCATGCGACTCTCCTGCGAGTCGGCCACGAAGATGACCCCATCGGCGCCCTTCAGGATCAGCTTGCGGCTGGCGTCATAGAAGACCTGGCCGGGCACGGTGTAGAGGTGGAAGCGCACCTTGTAGCCATGCACGGTGCCGAGGTCGAGCGGCATGAAGTCGAAGAACAGCGTGCGCTCGGTCTCGGTCGCGAGCGTGATCATCTTGCCCTTGGACTCGGGCTTGGTCTTCTCGTGCACCCACTGCAGGTTGGTCGTCTTGCCGCACAGCCCCGGCCCGTAATAGACGATCTTGCAGTTGATCTCCTTCGACAGGTGGTTGATGAAGCTCATCGCAGCTCCTCCACCATGGCGTGCACCTTCGCGGGCGGCCACTCGAACAGGGAGCCGAGCTGCTCCAGCACCGCGAGCTCGGACGGATCCAGGTGCTGGTCGGCCATCGCGACCACCGCGGCGAAGCGCAGCGCGATGTCGCGCTCGTGCGGGTCGTCGACCTCGGCCGCCGCCGCTGTCAACCGTTCGCGCCGACCCAGCATGGCGACGGCCTCGTCGAGGTCGCGAAAGTGGCGCGCGAAGCTGGCCTGATCGACGACGTCGCCGGTGGCCTCGGCCAGCGCCCGCGCCAGCACCTCGCGCTCCGACTCGGCGAGGCCATCGGCCGACGCCACCAGATAGGCCAGCTCGAGGCCGGCCAAAAAGTGGCGCGAGGCCCCATTCGTTGGCTCAGCCATGGTCGCCTCGGCGCCGGCACGCAGCCAGGCCTCGGTCTCGTCCGACAGCCGCATCCCCATCCCCGTACGCTACGGGTTTTGTGCGCCAGGCTCAAGCCCGGCGCAGGGTTGGCGGTCCGTGAGGGCGTCGCGTGACGCGCCCCGTCGAGGCCTTTCTGGGTTTGATCCAATTGTGAGATCACTCGCGCAAATCAAGACTCTGGAACCAGCGTGCGAATTCGGGTTCTGCTTCTCGCGCCGGAGGTCGTGATGTCGAACACCGAGACCAGCGGGTTCACGCGCCTGATCGCTGAGACGCACCGCAACCAGGGAGCGCAGGTCACGCGTCGCAGCAAGGCTCCAGCGGCGCGCCCCGTGGTGCGCTCCGTGACGCCGCCCCCCGTGGTGCCCGTGCTGCAGCCCGCGCCCGTGGCCGTCCCCGTGGTGGCGCGCCCGACCGCGCCGCTGCCGAAGCCGCGCAGCGGGGCACCGCTGCCGGCTCCGCGCGCTGGCGCGCCGCTGCCCAGGCCGCGCCCCGGCGCGCCGCTGGTCGCCGCGCCGCGCCCCGCGCCGCTGCCGCGCGCCAAGGCCCTGGTGCCCGCGCACACGCCGGCCCCGGTGCCCGCGCACACGCCGGCCCCGGTGCCCGCGCACACGCCGGCCCCGGTGCCGGTCAGCGCGCGTGGCTCGGTCGCGATCCCGGTCGATGACGACACCCCGCTGCCCCCGGCCGAGCTCGGCCACGACCGCTGGTTCGACGAGTTCGACTCGCCCGCGGTGCTCGAGCTCGATCTCGATGATCTGCAGCCGGTCGACCACGAGCCGCGCCGCCGCGTCGATCCCTGGGAGAACGCCGAGACGCGCCCCTATGATCCGACCGAGTTCCCCGCGCTGGCCGTCGCGCCCGCGCTGGCGCCGCGCAAGCGCAGCCGGCGCTGGCTGGTGCTGGCGCTCGGCGTCGGCGCCGCGCTGTGGATCGTGGTCGCCATCTCGCTGCTGAGCGGCGGCGGCTCGCGCAAGGCCGCCGCCAAGCTGCCCGCGCCCGCGCCCGGCGCTGCGCCGCCCGCGCCCGTCGCTGCGCCGCCCGCGCCCGTCATCGAGCCCGTCGCCGTCGCTACTCCGGCCACCGCTGCCCCTGCAGCCACCGCCCCGGCTCCGGCCGCCGCTGCCCCGGCTCCCGCCGCCACTGCCCCGGCTCCGGCCGTCCCCGCCCTCGTCGAACCCGTCCTGGCCACCCTCGAGCTGCCCCGGCTCACCGCCACCACCAGCGTCCAGCTCGACGGCCTCGCGCTCGGCGCCGGCCCCATGCGTGTCGACGGCCTCACCGCCGGTCCGCACCAGCTGGTCCTGCAGGAGCCCGGTCGCCCCGCGCGCACGCTCGACATCGACCTCGCCCCGGGCAAGGTCACCCGGCTGTCCGCCGCCGCTCCCGCCCCGGCGCCCGCCAAGGCGCACAAGAAGTCGCGGCGCCACCGCCGCTGAGCCCCCCGCGCGCGTTCACGCCACCGCGCGCCGCTGCCCCCGCCCCGCCAGCGCCTCCAGCTCGCGCACCGCACGATCCTCGGCCACGTCCTCCGCGATCGACCGGGCCAGCCGCGCCGCGCCGGCCGCGAAGCCGGGCTCGTCGAGCAGCCGCCCGAGCGCCTTGCGGTAGGTCGCCACCGACGCCGTCGGCTTGACGCGTAGCCCGGCGCCCGCGACCTCGACGCGCACCGCGTTGTCGGCCTGATCGCGCCCCAGCGGTACCGCCAGCACCGGCACCCCGTGCGCCAGCGCCTTCATCACGGTGCCATGGCCGCCATGTGCGACCACCACCCGCGCCTCGGGCATCACCACCCGGTGCGGCGCCGAGCGCACCGCGACCACGTTGTCCGGCACCGTGAAGTCGCCGGGCGCGAAGACCCCGCCCAGCGTGACCAGCCCGCGCACCGGCAGCTGGCCCAGCGCCGCGATGATGCGCCGGGTGGCCTCGCCCTGGTCCTGGAACGTGGTGCCGAGGCCGACCAGCACCAGCGGCCGCCGGGCGATCTCACTGCCGGCGTCGCCCCAGGGTGACGTCCACTCGGCCGCCCACGCCGGGTCGGCCAGCTCGGGCCCGGTGTAGATCACGTGCTCGGGCAGCCGGGCCCCCGCGGTGAAGTCGTAGCGCTGGCTGGTCAAGACCAGCATGCGCGCGCTGCGCAGCAGCTGGTCGAACACGCTGGCCAGCGCCGGCAGCCCCAGCCCGGTGCGCGCGCCGTTGACCAGCGCCAGCCCCTGCTTGTCGAAGGTGCGCACCATCAGGCGCCGCACCACGCGGTCGCGCAGCCGCCCCAGCCAGCCGCGCGCTGGCCGCCAGCCCAGCCCGAACGGCGGCACCCCCTCGGTCGGCGGCGCATACGGGGTGTGCATCAGCGTCGCCGTGGGCAGCCCCGACTTCTCGGCCCCGATCAGCGCCCCGAACAGCAGGTAGTCGATGGCCAGGGCATCGGCCGGGAAGCTCTCCAGCGCGGTCATGAGGTCGCGTGCATAGGCCGCCGCGGGCCCGAACATCAGGGTGCCCGCCACCCGCGCCAGCTTGGCCAGCGGGCTGCCCGGCTGCCAGTCCTTGACCAGATCGTCCTTCTGGCTGCGCATGTTGTGGTGCGGCGCGGTGGCGAAGGGCGCGAACGAGCAGCCGGCGGCGCGCGCCTCGGGCTCGATGGCGGCATCGCCCAGCACGCGCACCTCGTGGCCCCGGGCCGCCAGCCGGCGCGCGATGCCGAGCTGCGACGACACGTTGCCGCCGCCCTCCACCATCACGAACAGGAAGCGCTTCGCCGCCGCCGCCGCAGTCGTCGTCGCAGTCGTCGTCGTCGCCGTCGTCATCACCGCCGTCCCCCCGCGAACGCCGCCGCCAGCGTCTGCACCAGCCCGAGCATGATGGCCTCGGTCTCGGCCGGGCTGCGCCCGAGATCCATGTGCCACAGCTTCCACTGATAGAAGTCGGTCACGCTGAACAGGGCGTCGAGCCGGCGCTCGCGCTCCGCGCCGCGCCGGGGCAGCAGGGCGGCGAAGCTCTGCTCCAGCCAGCGCCGGTGCAGCGCGCGTGCATTGACCAGCGCCATGTGCAGGGCCGGGCTCTGCGCCTCGTAGCGCAGCATGCGCCAGTTGCGCTGGCCCAGCTCGGCGTAGCTGGCACACAGCGCGCGCACCGCGGCGGCCGGATCGTCGGCGCGCTCGGGCTGCCGCGCCTGCATGACCTCGGCGCTCTTGTGCGCCACGGTGGCCTCGAACAGCCCGTCCTTGGAGCCGAACCTGCGCAGCACCGTCTGCAGGGTGACCCCGGCTTGCGCCGCGATGGCCTCCAGGGTGACCGCCTCGGGATCGCGGTCAGTGAACAGCGTGACCGCGGCCTCCATGATGCGGACCCGGGTCTGCTCGGCGGCCTCGGCGCGCGCGCCCATGCGGTACTGCCGCCTCGGCATATTCATGTAACCATGACGAACATGAATGTTCGGGCGCCGTCAACCGGGGGGGAACCGCCGGCGCGGCGAGCGCGTTTCTTGCCGCAAAGCGCGGCTTCCGCCACGCTATGCACCAGACGAGGTGGTCATGGCTCCGGCTCCAGGTTGGCGGCGAAGCAAGCTCTGGGTCTCGATGCTGAGCGCAGCGCTGGCGAGCTGCAGCGGCTCCCGCGGCGGGGTGCGCCCACGCGAGGCCGAGGCCGACCCGGCCCCGGGACCGGGCGCCGTCGCCCCGGCCCCGGCGTCCCCGCGCCCGACCATGGCGGCGCGCAGCGAGGCCAGCCCGGCGCCACGTGTGCTGGCGACTCCGGGTGACGCGCCCGCCCCGTCACCCGCGCCCAGCGAGGCCCCGGCGCCAGCGCCATCACCATCGCCCGCCGCAGCCATCACCTTCCGCGGTCGCAACGTCGACGAGCTCCTGAACGCCATGGCCACCGCGCCGGTGGTCAAGGTGCTGCGCAAGATCTCGCGCAAGGCGCCCATCTACCAGCTCGACCTCGGCAACGGCCTCGAGATCGCCTTCAAGCCCCAGACCTACGAGCGCCCGGTGCTGTGGCGCAACGACGTCCTGGCCTGGGAGCTCGGGCGCCTGCTCGGCATCCACGATCGCGTACCGCCGGTGACCGCGCGCCTGGTCTCGCACGACCTGCTCAAGGATCCCACCGAGGTGCTGGTGCACTCCAAGACCACGCCGGGGCTGGCGCTGGGCTCGGCGGCGTTCTGGATGCCGGTGCTCATCGACACCCACCTGACCGGGAAGGCGGGCCAGGATCGCTGGGGCCGCTGGCTGGGCATCCAGTTCGCCATCCCGACCGACCCCGCCACCGCGTCGCTGGCCGAGCAGGTGTCGACCCTGGTGGTGTTCGACTACCTGCAGGCCAACACCGACCGCTTCCGGAACTCCGAGAACCTGATGGCCGACGAGCACGGCCGCATCGTGTTCCGCGACAACAACGAGGGCTGGAAGGCGGCCCAGCTCGGCGACCTCAGCACCAACACCAGCCTGCTGCGCAACGTGCACCGCTTCTCGCGCAGCCTGGTCGACAACCTGCGCAAGGCCGACACCCCGGCCTTCCAGGCCCGCCTGCAGCCCTGGATCGACGCCGGCCGGCCACTGTTCGATCAGCAGCGCCTCGACCTGTTCGAGCGCCGCCGCGTCTTCCTGCTCAGCTACATCGACCAGCTGGTCAAGACCTACGGCGAGGCCGCCGTGCTGCCCTGGCCGTAGCCGCGCCACGCCACGCGCCGCCCCATGACCCGCGCCGAGCTCGTCAGCTTCATGCAGCAGCAGAGGTGGGCCGTCCAGGCCTCGCGCAGCGCCGACGGCGCGCCGCAGGCCGCGGTCATCGGCGTCGCCATCGCCGCCGAGCCCACGCTCGAGCTCTACTTCGACACCCTGTCGAGCACGCGCAAGCACGCCAACCTGATCGCCGACCCGCGCATCGCGCTGGTCATCGGCTGGGACGACGGCCAGACCGTGCAGCTCGAGGGCACCTGCGACCAGCCCGCCGGCGCCGACCTCGAGCGCCTGCTCGGGCACTACCTGGCGCGCTTCCCCGACGGCCTCGAGCGCAAGGCCTGGCCCGGGATCGCCTACTGGCGGGTGCGCCCGCACTGGCTGCGCTATAGCGACTTCCGCGGCGCCGCGCCGCACATCGTCGAGCTCGACGCCGCCGCCCTGGCCGCCCTGACCTGACGCGCGCGCAGCCGCGCCCGTGCTGGCCCGCGCCCGCGCCCGCGCCCGCAGCGCAGCCGCGAATCCCACCGGCCCGGGCGCGCATCGACAGGGCATGACCATCGTGACCCTGTCGGGCAGCCTGCGCGCGGTGTCCTCCAACGCCGCGCTGCTGCAGGCCGCCGCCGCGCTGGCGCCCCCGGGCATGCAGGTCGTGCACTACACCGGCCTGGGCGAGCTGCCGCCCTTCAACCCCGATCTCGACGGCGAGGGCGCCGCCGCCAGCGCACCCGCCCCGGTGCGCGTCCTGCGCGCGCTGCTCGGTCGCGCCGACGGCTTCGTCATCTCCAGCCCCGAGTACGCCCACGGCGTCCCCGGCGCCTTCAAGAACGCCCTCGACTGGGTGGTCTCGAGCGGCGAACTGGTGGAGAAGCCCATCATCCTGCTCAACGCCGCCCCGGCCGGGGGCCAGCACGCCCACGCCGCCCTGGTCGAGATCCTGCGCACCATGTCGGCCGAGGTGCTGACCGAGGCGTCGCACCTGCAGCCCTTCCTGCCGCGCAAGCTGGGCCCGGGCGCCAGCCTCGACGACGCCTCCGCCGCCGCGCTGCGGCGCTGCCTCGCGGCGCTGGCGCAGGCCGTCACCGCGCGCCTATCCTCGCCGGCATGAGACCCATCATCAATCTCGACGAGGTCGTGCTGGAGCGCTTCAGCCATGGCGAGCGCTTCGAGACGCAGGACGGCGCCATCGGCCCCCAGCTGGGCGCGCGCCAGCTGGGCTACTCGCTCAACGTGGTGCCACCCGGCAAGCGCGCCGTCCCTTTTCATTGTCACCATGTCAATGAGGAGATGTTCCTCATCCTCGAGGGCAGCGGCGTGGTGCGCATCGGCGAGCGCGAGCACGCCATCCGCAAGGGCGACGTCATCGCCGCCCCCGCCGGTGGCCGCGCCAGCGCGCACCAGATCATCAACACCTCCGCGCACGAGCTGCGCTACCTCAGCGTCAGCACCATGCTGCCCACCGACGTCATCGAGTACCCCGACTCCGGCAAGGTCGCGGTCATGGTCGGCAGCCCGCCCGGCGAGGACCCCGCCGCGCGCAGCTACAATCACCGCGGCCGCCCCGGCCCCGCGCTCGACTACTGGGACGGCGAGTAGCGCGGCGGGCTCAGGTGTCGACCTCGGGCTCGCGCGCCACGTACGGCGAGTGCACCACGACGTCGACGCTGTGGTCCTTGCCATCGACGCGCACCACCACGATCAGCTTGAAGCCCATGCCCTCGGTGGCGAAGGGATCGCCGCCGCCGATCTTGGCCCAGTCGGGCGCGCTCAGATCGAAGCTGACCCGGAGATCCTGCGTCGGCGACACCACGGCATCCCAGGGCAGATAGCGCCCCTCGCTCGCCGACCACAGCTGGGGGTTGCGCGCGACCAGCTCCTGGATGTGCTTGTCCCCCTTGGCGTCGAGCAGCTCGACCTTGGCCAGCTCGACCCGCGCCGGGGTGTCGCCCGCGGCCGCGACCAGGTGCAGCTGCACCGTCGACTGCCGGCACGACGGCGCCTTGCGCTCGGCCATGGTGTCGCTGTCGCGCGGCGCCATCTTGGCGTCGTCCTGGCTGTCCCGGCGCGCAGTCTTGGCGTCCCTGACCCGGACCATGTCGCCGGCGCTGGCGGACTTGCCGGGATCGGCCGACGCCTTGTGACAGTCGTCGGCCAGCACCGCCGAGATCAGCGTGACCTCGACGGGCAGGGCATGGATGGGCGAGGGCGACTGGCCCGGCTTGCTGCCGCCGTCCTTGGTGACCTTGGTGCAGCCGCCCACGGCAACCAGCAAGGGCAGCATCCCGACGACCTCGCGCGCGCGCATGACGGCTCCTCTACTGGGGCATGTGAAACGACAGCAACCAGACCACGGGTCCCTGGTAGGCAGCCATCGGCTCGGTGATCTCCCACGACGCCGCCCGGCACACGCTGCCCGACCAGTCGCAGCCGACCGAGAAGTCGCGGTAGGCGTACGGCGGCCGGCTCTTGTTGGGCAGGTCGTAGCTGGCCGAGTAGTAGAAGTTCGGCCCGCCCGGCACCAGCCCCGGCGGCGGCCCGTAGGTCGACGTCTGGGTGTCCATCGGGTGGTAGGGGTACATCGGCTCGACCACCGACATCGGCTTGCCGTTGTACATGGCGTTGCCGTGGTCGCCGTCGTTGCCGGTGTACGACCACCACGAGTGGTAGATCTGGAACGACGAGTGCTCGCCGCCGTAGGCCGCCATGTTGGTGAGGTACAGCATCGACAGCGGGTTCAGCCCCAGCAGGTAGTGCAGGTGCTGCTGCGCGCGCGCCGCCACCTCGGCCGCGCTGTGGCTACCGCGCACGTCGAAGCGCAGCGCCATCAGGAGATTGGCGCCGTAGAAGCCCTGGGCGCGGTTCGAGCCCCAGCTCCAGTCCCAGCCGTTGCCGGGGCCGCCATACAGCGGGCCATACAGGCCGGGCTCGCTGAAGGCGCGATCGACGATGGCGGCCTGCACCGCCGTCTTGACGGTGTTCTTGAGCTGGGTGGTCGCCGCCGCGTTCGACAGCACGTGCCAGGCCCCGGTGGAGACCGTGCTCTCGCCCGGGGTCACGCTGCCCGGCAGCATGCCGTCCCAGGTCGACCAGGCGAAGCCCTCGACCACGGTCTTCGCGGTCGTGACCGTGGGATCCATGCGGTACACGGCGGCGGCGGCGGCCAGGCGCTGGCGGCGCTCGCCGGCGTCGGTCGGGGTGCGCGTGGCCAGCCAGCCCCAGCCGGCGGCGGCGGCGGTCGCGTAGCCGTTGCCGATGCTGGTCTGGCCGGCGGCGCGGAAGACCACCGCGGCGTGGGCCAGCGCCGAGGTCGCGTTGGCGGTGGCGCTGGCGATGGTGACGCCGCCGCCCGACCAGCCGTTGCCGTCGGGCGAGGTGGTGTCGAAGTAGACCCGGCTCTCGTTGGAGGCGCTGGGTGGTGACACGATGGTGGGGTCGCGACCCTTGACCGACGACATGAAGTGGCCGTCGGGGCGCTGCATGCGCACGTAGAAGTCGAGCTCCCAGCGCACCTCGTCGAGCAGATCGGGGATGCCGTTGCCGCTCTCGGGCAGGGCCAGGCGACCGTCGGCCCACGCCGCCGGGTTGACCTCGTAGGCGAACAGGACCTCGGGCACGCCGCGGCCCCACAGCGTCTTCTGGTAGTCGCCGGCGTCGTGCCAGCCGCCGTGCACGTCGAGGTTGCCGTTCTGCGCCGAGCCCGGCCCCGGCGGCGCACTGGCGTCGGTGCCGTGGCAGCTGCCGTCGGTCCAGCGCCCGCCCAGGCCGGCCGCGCCGGGCAGCACGTCGCTGGCGTAGGGCATCACCTTGTCGTGGTTGCAGCGCTGGAAGTAGAACGACTTCATGGCCGCGCGCCCGACCAGGTCATAGCTGTCGGCGGCGATGGAGAAGGGGTACGAGCGCAGCGCGCCGCCGGGCAGGTACAGGTAGTAGGTCCCCGGCGTGGTCAGGGCGCTGAAGTCGACCGTGCTGACCATGTCGCTGGAGTCCGGCTCGGTGGTCAGGGCGCTCGAGGTGTAGGTCCCGGCCACGCTGCCATCGCCGGCGCGGCGCACCTCGACCGAGGCGCCGGCGTGGCCCAGCAGCACGGCGAGCTTGCGGTCGGTGGGGCGCCAGCCGATGTGATCGGTGCGGAAGTCGCCGCTCAGGGTGCCCATCAGGCCTGCAATGGATGCGTCGGGTCCAGCGTCGACATCGACGATGACCTGCCCGTCGCCCGTCGTGACCGCGCTGTCTGGCGTCAGCACGTTGCCACCATCATCGACCGGCGGCTTGGACCCGCCACCACCACAGCCGGCCAGTGCGGCGCCGACCAGGATCCATGTACCGAGGCGCGTCATGTCTGGTAGATCCTACACAAAGACGATGGTGATGATGACGAGGACTGGAACAGCCAAGATGATCGGGTGGTTTGCGGCGCTGCTGCTGGGCGCCGGTGCCACGGCGGGGCCCGCGCGTGCCGAGTCGGCCGCGCCGCCGCTGACCCCGACCAAGATCACCGATCCGACCCGGCAGCTCGGGCGCTTCGCCGAGGCGCTGGCGCGGGTCAAGGCCGGCAAGGCCGGCGCCATCGTGCGCATCGCGCAGTATGGCGACTCGATCACGTCGAACGACGCCATCACCCGGCGTGCGCGCGAGCGGCTGCAGACCCTGTTCGGCGACGGCGGCGCCGGCTTCGTGCCCGCGGGGCTGCCGTCCGACAGCTATCGCCACCACACCGTGCTGCGCACCGGCACCGGCTGGAAGACGCGCGCCATCCAGTTCGGGGGCCTGGCCGACAAGCGCTATGGCGTGGGCGGCGCCTCGTTCGAGGGCGGCAGCGGTGCGCAGGCCAGCTTCACCACCACCAAGAGCGGCCTGGGCTCCAAGGTGTCGCGCTATGACGTCTACTACCTGGCCCAGCCTGGCGCCGGCAAGCTCGAGGTCACGCTGGACGGCAAGCCGCACTCGGTGATCGACACCGCGGCCACCGAGATCAGGAGCGGCTTCACCGCCATCGACGTGCCCGATGGGGCGCACAAGCTGCAGCTGCGCGTCACCGGCGGCAAGGTGCGTCTGTATGGCGTGGTGATGGAGCGCCCCGGCCCCGGCGTGACCTTCGACAACTTCGGGCTGGCGTCGAACTCGGCCAAGGCGCTGGGGTCGATCCGCCCCGACCACCTGCGCGAACAGCACGACCACCGCGGCGCCGACCTCATCATCATCTATCTCGGCGCCAACGAGGCCGACTGGTATCCGCCCGGCGAGAAGTCGATCGCGGCCTACCAGGAGGTCTATGCGAGCACCCTGGGCGCGCTGCGCGCGGCGGCGCCCAAGGCGTCGTGCCTGGTCATGTCGCCGACCGACGCGGCCAACTTCACCGAGGGCAAGCTCATCACCAAGGCGGTCATCCCCGGCCTGGTCGAGGCCCAGCGCAAGGCCGCCGCGGCCAAGGGCTGCGCCTTCTGGGACGCCTTCACCTGGATGGGCGGCAAGGGCTCGGTGCGCAAGTGGCGCCTGGCCGGCCAGTGGGAGCCCGACCTCACGCACCCCAACGGCGCCGGTGCGGCCAAGGTCGCCGACGGCCTGGTCGACGCGCTGCTGGAAGCGGCCGGCGTCAGCAAGTAGCATCGGCCATGGCCGATCCGACGATGTCGCGCGCCAGCGAGCTGGTGGGTCTCCTGTTCCAGGCCCACCCCTGGCACGGCGTCACCACCTTCGCGGCGCCCGACGTGCTGCAGGTCTATGTCGAGCTGGTGCCCACCGACCCGGTCAAGTACGAGATCGACAAGCTGAGCGGGCACCTCAAGCTGGACCGGCCGCAGCGCTTCTCCAGCCTGTGCCCGACGGTGTACGGCTTTCTGCCCCAGACCTACTGCGGTGACAGCGTGGCCGCGCGCTGCGCCGAGCGCACCGGGGCGGCCCACATCGAGGGCGACCACGATCCGCTCGACGTCTGCATCCTCAGCGAGAAGACCATCGTGCACGGCAACTTCCTGGCCCGCGCGCGCGCCATCGGCGGCCTGCGCATGGTCGATGGCGACGAGGCCGACGACAAGATCATCGCCGTCCTCGAGGCCGACCTGGCCTACGGCGCCTTCGCCGACATCGCCGACTGCCCGCGCGCCCTGGTCGAGCGCCTGGAGCACTACTTCCTGAGCTACAAGCAGCGCCCCGGCGCCGCCCCCCCACACAACGTCCGCATCGCCGAGGTCTACGACCGCGCCGAGGCCCTCGAGGTCATCGCCCGCAGCCAGGCCGACTACCGCGCCCGCTTCGGCGCCCCCGAGGACCGCCTCGCCGAGCTCCGCCGCCTCCTGACGACCTGACCGCCCAGCCTGTTGCCTGTTGCCTGTCGCCTGTTGCCTGTCGCCTGTTCCCCTACCGTTTCGCCCACTCCTTGGCCCACCGATCCAGCGGCTCCAGCGCCGCCAGCAACTCGCGCCCCGCCTCGCTCAGCGCATAGCCTCCCTCGTCCCCCTCTGCCCCCGCCGTGATCCCCGCCGCCCGCAGGTCCGCCAGCCGCTGGCTCAGCACGCTCGACGACATGCCCTGACAGCGCGCCTGCAAGCCGCGAAACGTCGCCGCGGGCTCGCGCAGCTCCCACAGCACGCGCAGCGCCCAGCGCCGCCCCAGCAGATCGAGCAGCGCCATGATGGGCCGACCGCTGCGCGATCCCCGCGCAGGCTGCCCAGGCCGTGGAGTCTTCGGGGCTTTTGCCGGTCGCCTTGACTGCTTCGAAATCAAAAGCTAGCCTCCTGGTGACGTGCTTCGAAATCCGAAGCAGCAGACCTCGAGGAGGATAGATCATGGCCGCCCCCGCGCCAAGCCCCCGCATCGCCGCGCTGACCCCGCCCTTCGCGCCCGAGCTCGACGCCATGCTCGCGAAGTGGATGCCGCCCGGCAGCGGCCTCCCCCCGCTGGCCCTGTTCCGCACCCTGGCGGTGCACCCCGAGCTGTCCAGCCGCATGCGCCCGCTGGGCGCCGCGCTGCTGGGCCACGGCCTGCTGACCCCGCGCGAGCGCGAGCTGGTCATCCAGCGCACCTGCGCCCGCGCCGGCGCCGAATACGAGTGGGGCGTGCACGCGGTCGCCTTCGGCCGCGCCGTCGGCCTCGATGACGCCCAGCAGGCCGCCACCGTGCGCGGCCGCGCCGACGATCCGACCTGGAGCCCGCGCGAACAGCTGCTGCTGGCGCTGGCCGACGAGCTCGACGCCAGCGCCACGGTGTCGGCCGCGCTGTGGACCCGCCTGGCCGCGGAGTGGACGCCGCCCCAGCTGCTCGAGCTGCTGGTGCTGGCCGGCTGGTACCGCCTGCTCAGCTACGTCATCAACGCCATCGGCATCGAGCTCGAGCCCTGGGCGGCGCGCTTCCCTGCGCCGGGCTAGAACACGGCCTGGAAAACGAAAACGCCTAGAACCCCCACGCGATCGACAGCTCCAGCTCGACCCCCAGCGGCAGCGGGCCCAGGTTGTCGCGGGCCGCGCGCACGGCGTCGCGGGCGGTGACGTCGCTGCGGTCGTCCTTGGTGCCCACGCTGTAGCGGCCGTAGCCGAGGCCGAGGCGGGACACGATGCCCAGGCGCGCGGCCGGCCACCAGATGCGGTGGCCCAGCATGGCCAGCACGCGCAGCTGGCGATTGGTCAGATCGATGCGACCGCTGCCGTCCTCGGGATCCTCGAACTTGCCGAAGCCCTGGCGATAGCCGGCGCGCACGCCCGCGAAGGGGCCCACCCCGCCGCCGCCGAAGTAGTAGCGCCACGACAGCGAGCCCCCGAAGGTCCACTGGTGGATCTGGGCGTACGACTTGGCCTGGTGCACGTGCACGAAGTCGCCGGCCAGCTGCACGCCGTGGTGACCGTCGCCGAGCAGGCGCTCGTAGTGGACCTCGAAGCTGCCCACGTTCTGGCGCAGCAGCCCCAGGAAGCCGATGATGTCGACGCCGGCATACTGGCGCGGCGGCGGCCGGGTCAGCACCGCGGCGACGGCGTCGGCGCGGGCAGGGCGCGCGACGATGGGCGCGAGCAGGGACAGCGTCGTGAACACGAGCGTGGCGGCGGTTCGAGTGCGCATGCCTGCAAACTAGCGACGCCCGGCCCGGCGCCCAAACCACGACACGCCAGGATCACGGCAGCACACGCCAACCGCTCAGCCGCGCGGCCGTCCCCCCGTCCAGCGCGCAAACGCCCGCGCAAATCCCCCGGTCTCGGCATAGCCCAGCCGCGCCGCGACCTCGTCCACCGCCAGCCCGGCGCCCAGCAGCTGGCGCGCGCGGGTCTGGCGCACCTGGTCGACCAGGACGCGGTAGCTGGTGTCCTCCTCGGTCAGCGCGCGCTGCAGCGCCCGCGTGCTCATGGCCAGCTTGCGCGCGACGCTGGCCAGCACCGGCACCCGGCCGTCGAGCTCGCTGGCGAGCTGGCGCGCCACGCTGGCCGCCACGCCACGCCGTCCGCGCAGCGGCGCCAGCGACGGCTCGGTCAGCCGGTCGAGCACCTCGAGCAGCACCGGATCCGCCGTGCGCAGCGGCCGCGCGGCGTCGGCCGCGCCCAGGCGCAGCCCCGAGGCGCCCGACCCGAACGCCACCCCGGCCGGCCCGGCGTCCCGCACGTCGAGCACCTCCAGCAGCCGTGTCGTCCGCGTCGGGCGCGGGTGCGCCAGCCAGCACGCCAGCGGGCGCAGCGCGACCCCGGTGGCCGCGCGGGCCCGGGTCAAGAGCGCCGTCAGCATGAGCTCGTTGCCATGGCGCGACAGCGCCGAGGGCTCGCCCGCGACGCGATGCTCGAACACCATGCTGCCGTCGTCCTCGCTGCGCACCTCGACCTCGACGCGCTCGTTGAGCAGCGGCATCAGGCGCGCGGCCCGGCGCAGCGCCGCGCCCAGATCGGGCGCGCTGAGGCAGCTCAGCTGCATGACGTCCCAGGTCGAGCGCGGCAGCCCGAGGCCCAGCGTCACCCCCAGCTCGGCATCGCCCAGCGTGCGCGCCGCCGCCTCGAACAGCGCGCCCAGCCGCGGCAGCGGCAGGTCGACGAAGGGCGCCTCGGCCGCGCCCGCGGGCAGGCCCTGTTTGCGCACGAAGGCCGCGACGTCGACCCCCGCGCGGTCCAGGTGACGCAGCAGCGGGGCCACCACGTAGACACGAAACCCGCTCATCTCGTCACCGGTGCGCGTGGCGGTGGTGCAGGTCGCTGACGTGCGGGTGCTCGTGGGTCAGCGGCGCGTGGCGGTGCGGGTGGCTGTGCGGCTCGGTGACCGGGCCGTCGTGGTCGCCGTGGTCGTGGGCGTGGTGCTCGTCGTGGCTGTGGCTGTGATCGTGCACCAGCTCGGCGTGGGTGTGGCGATGGCTGTGGCGTGCGCGCAGCAGCAGCACCACCCCGAGCAGCATGGCCGCGCCGCCGCCGGCGGCGGCCGCGCCCGGGTGCTCACCCAGCAGCGGGATGGCCAGCAGGGCGCCCGCGAACGGTGCGGTGGCGAAGATGGCCGCCTCGCGCGCGGCGCCCAGGTGGCGCAGCGCGATCATGTCGAGCAGGATGCTGACGCCATAGCTCAGGGCGCCGACGCCCAGCGCGACCCCGACCGTGGTCAGCGGCGGCAGGCCGGCGCCGGTCAGCAGCGCCAGGGTGCCGGTCAAGAGGCCCGCGCTGAGGGTCTTCAGGCGCACCACCTTGGCCGGATCGCGCAGCGACAGCCGCTGGGTCAGGTTGTTGTCGCCAGCCCAGCACAGACAGGCGCCGGTGATGGCCGCGATGCCCCAGCCGTCGGCGGAGAGGTCGCCGGGCCGGTAGCCCAGCGCCGCGCCGCCCGCGACGATGACCAGCGCGGCCGCGATCTCGCGCCGGCCCAGGTGCTCGTGAAACAGCAGCACCGCCACCAGCATGGTCGCCGGCGCCTCCAGGTTGAGCAGCAGCGACCCTGCCACCCCCGACATGCGCCCGAGACCGACCAGCATCAGCACCGGCCCGCCCACTCCGCCCAGCAGCGCGATGCCGACCATGGGCCAGGCGTCGCCGCGGCGCAGGCGCGCCTCGCTGCTGCTGGCGCCGCGCAGCGCCAGCCAGCCCGACAGCCCGAGCGCCGCGCCGAGGTACAGCAGGCTGGCCAGCAGCAGCGGGCCCACCCCGGGCAGCAGCAGCTTGGCCACCGGCGCGCTGGCGCCGAACAGCGCCGCGGCGAGCAGGCCGGCCATCATGCCGCTGCCGGTCTTGCCGGTCGTGCTGGTCTCGCTGGGCGACCCCGCCATGAGGAGGTTCTACGACAATCCGGGCCGGGATGCTTGCGGGGCGTGCCCAGGTGGGCGAAAGTGACCAGGCATGCGGACCCGACGCGCCCGACGCGCCCTGCGCTCCCGTCTGGCCCTGCTGGCGCCCATCGCGCTCGGGGTCGCACTGCTGCTGAGCTGGGGCGCCCGCCTCGTCGCGCAGCCCTCGGCGGCGCCGAAGCCGGCCACGCCCACGACCAGGCCCGCGACCCGGGTCCCGCCACCTCCCGCGGTCGCCGGCGCACCCGCCGCGGTGGCGGCGGCCGAACCCGCCGGCGCCGCCAGCGCCACCCCGGACGCGCCGGCCACCCCGGACGCGCCCGCCAGCCCCGACACCGCGGTGACCTCGACCCCCAGCACCGGCGCCGGCGTGGCCGCCCCGGCCGGCGGTCCGGTCCCGGTCTATGTCGGCGTCTACGCCTTCCAGGTCCCGCAGCTGGCCCTGGCCGAGAGCAACTACCTGGTCGACTTCTGGGTCTGGTTCCGCTGGAAGGGCGACTTCAACCCGACCGAGACCTTCGAGCTCCTGAACCAGTTCGAGGGCGACATCGTGCGCACCTTCGTCTATGTCGACGAGGCCGGCAACCCCAAGGCCGAGGACGTCGGCGACGGCTGGCAGTACCAGGTCATGCGCATCCAGAGCCGCTTCGGCCGCTCCTTCGACGTGCGCGACTATCCGTTCGACGATCAGGAGCTGACCATCGCCTTCGAGGACAACGACCAGACCACCGACCAGATGGTCTATGTCGCCGACAAGGACACCGACCTGGTCGACCCCGGCCTCAAGGTCGACGGCTGGCTCATCGATCACATCTCGGCCAAGGTCGGCAGCCACGCCTACCCGACCAACTGGGGCGACCCGCGGCGCGGCCCCGGCGAGGATCGCTACTCGCAGTTCAGCTACACCATCCACCTGCGCCGCCCGGTGCTCGGCTACCTGGCCACCACGCTGGTGCCCATCGCCATCTGCATGCTGATCACGATCTCGGTCTTCTTCCTCGGGGTGCAGAACTTCGAGGCCAAGCTGGGCCTGGCCACCACCTGCCTGATCTCGGCCGTCGCGCTGCAGCTGACCGCGCAGGGCGATCTGCCCAAGACCGGCCAGATGGTGCTGCTCGATCACGTCTACAACCTGTCCTACGTCACCATCTTGATCACGCTGGTGGAGTGCATCTGGTCGGCGCGGCTGCACGACGCCGAGCAGATCGAGAAGGCCAAGAAGCTCGACCTCATCGGCCTCGCGGTCACCGTGGTGGTCTTCTTCGGCGGCACCACCGCGCTGATCGCCAGCCGGATCTAGCCCGCGCGGGCCCGGTTGACAGCGCGGCCTCGGCCTGTTAGTAACCATCTGGTTAAGTAACCAGATGGTTCTCGACCACCCGGCCGAAGGAGACAGTCACCATGAAGGAGAGCACCGCCGATCGTGAGCTCGTCGTCACCCGGGTCTTCGACGCCCCGCGCGCGCTGGTCTGGGCCGCCTGGACCGAGCCGGCGCGCTTCTGCCAGTGGATGGGGCCGCGCGGCTTCACCACCACGGTGCGCTCGATGGACGTGCGCCCCGGCGGCCAGTCGCTGTACCTCATGGTCGGCCCCGACGGCACCGAGTGGATGAACCGCGCGCGCTTCAGCGAGGTGGTGCCGCCCGAGCGGCTGGTCTACCTGCTCGACGCCGGCGTCGACGACGATCCCGCCACCTTCGAGGTCACCGTCACGCTGGTCGCCACCGGGGACGGCAAGCAGACCCAGCTGACCATGCGCACGCTGTTCCCCTCGGTGGCCGAGCTGGAGCGGGTCAAGGCGTTCGGCGCCGTGGAAGGCGGCCAGCAGACCCTCGACAAGCTGGGCGCGCACCTGGCGGGGCGCTGATGCCGGCCGCGCAGCTCGACGCCGTGTTCGCGGCGCTGGCCGATCCGACCCGGCGCGCCATCCTGGCCCAGCTGGCGCGCGGCGAGGCCACCGTGACCGAGCTGGCCGCCCCGTTCGACATCAGCATGCCGGCCATCTCCAAGCACCTCAAGGTGCTGCAGCGCGCGCGCCTGATCTCGCGCGGGCGCGACGCCCAGCGCCGGCCCTGTCGGCTGGAGGCCGCGCCGCTCGGGCAGGCCGCCAGCTGGATCGACGACTACCGCCGCTTCTGGGACGAGAGCCTGGATCGCCTGGGCGCCTACCTGAAGACGGTGCAGCACAAGCCGCGCCGCGCCCGCAAGGAGAAGCCCCATGGCCGCCAGCAGTGAAGCCCCCAGCCGCGATCCGCTGACCCGCGCCCTGCGCACCCTGCGCGAGCCGAGCTACGTCGCCATGCGCGTCGTCATGGGGCTGCTGTTCGGGTTCCACGGCCTGCAGAAGATCTTCCACGTGCTGTTCAGCTATCCCATCGAGGTCGGCAGCCAGGCCTGGATCGGCGGCCTCATCGAGCTGGTCACCGGCGTGACCATCGCCGCGGGCGCCTTCACCGTGTGGTCGGCCTTCCTGGCCAGCGGCACCATGGCGGTGGCGTACGTGCAGTTCCACTGGAAGCTGCGCCTGGGCACCCAGCTGCTGCCCGCGATCAACCAGGGCGAGGCGGCGCTGATCAACGCCTTCGTGTTCCTGTACATCGCCTGCCGTGGCCCCGGGCGGGCCAGCGTCGACGGCCTGCTGGCGCGGCGACGATGACACCCCTGCAGCACGCTGATGTACACTGGCGCCCTTGTGGCGGGGACGGGTGACCAGGAGATCCAGAGGCTCAATCGCCTCTACTTCGCCCTCACCCAGATCAGCCAGGCCATCGTGCGCAAGCGCTCGCGCGAGGAGCTGTTGGAGCGGGTGTGCCAGATCCTGGTCAACGATGGTGGCTTTCGCCTGGCCTGGATCGGCTGGCTGGAGCCGCTGACCCACCTCCTGGTGCCGGTGAGCCAGGCCGGCCCCGGCGTCGACTACCTGAACGGCGTCAGCGTCTATGCCGATGAGCGCCCCGAGGGCCGTGGCCCGACCGGGCGCGCCTTCCGCGACGACCGCCCCTACATCTGCAATGACCTCCGCGACGATCCGGCCACGCTGCCCTGGCGCGCCAAGCTGGAGCAGCACGGCATGCGCGCCTCGGCGGCGCTGCCCATCCACGTCGGCGGCACCGTCGCGGGCACGCTCAGCGTGTATGCCGATCGCGTCGGCTACTTCCAGGACAAGGAGCTGGCGCTGCTGACGGAGGCCGCGGCGGATCTGTCGTTCGCGCTCGACAACCTGGCGCGCGACGAGGAGCGCCGCCAGACCCGGGCCGAGCGGCGCCGCGCCGAGGAGGCGCTGGCGCGCAGCGAGCAGCGCTATCGCACCACGCTCGACAACATCCTCGAGGGCTGCCAGCTGATGGACTTCGACTGGCGCTACCTCTACCTCAACGACGCCGCGGCCAAGCAGAACCGGCGCCCCAACAGCGAACTCCTGGGCCAGCGCATGCCCGACGTGTGGCCGGGCATCGAGGCCACGCCGGTGTTCGCGCTGCTGCGCCGCTGCATGGAGGAGAGGGTCGCGCTGCACGAGGAGACCGAGTTCACCTTCGCCGACGGCTCCGCGGGCTGGTTCGACGTGCGCGCGCAGCCGGTGCCCGAGGGCATCTTCGTGCTGTCGATCGACATCAGCGAGCGCAAGCAGGCCGAGCGCGTGGTGCGCGAGCTCAACGAGAGCCTGGAGGCCAAGGTGCACCAGCGCACCGTCGACCTCGAGGCCGCGCGCGCGCGCGCCGAGGCCGCCGATCGCCTCAAGTCGGCCTTCCTGGCCACCATGTCGCACGAGCTGCGCACGCCGCTCAATTCCATCATCGGCTTCACCGGGATCGTGCTGCAGGGGCTGGCCGGGCCGCTGACCGCGGAGCAGCGCAAGCAGCTCGGCATGGTGCGCGGCAGCGCGCGCCACCTGCTCGAGCTCATCAACGACGTGCTCGATCTGTCGAAGATCGAGGCCGATCAGCTCGAGGTGGTGGCGGAGCCGTTCGAGCTGCCGGGGTCGATCGAGCGCGTGCTCGGCTCGGTGCGCCCGCAGGCCGAGCGCAAGGGGCTGACCCTGGTGGCCGAGGTCGCGCCGGCGCTGGGCCAGATGGTCAGCGATCGCCGGCGGGTCGAGCAGATCATGCTCAACCTGGTCTCCAACGCCCTCAAGTTCACCGACCGCGGCGGCGTCACCGTGCACGCCGAGCGGCTGGAGGCCTGGCCGGCCCCGCCGACCCAGGTGGCCTGCCCGGCGCTGCGCCTGCGGGTCGAGGACACCGGGATCGGCATCAAGGCCGAGGATCTGGCCACGCTGTTCCAGCCGTTCCGGCAGCTCGACACCGGGCTGGCGCGCCAGCACGAAGGCACCGGGCTGGGGCTGGCGATCTGTCGCCGGCTCGCGACGCTGCTCGGGGGAGAGATCACCGCCACCAGCGAGTGGGGCAAGGGCAGCCGCTTCGTGCTGACCCTGCCCCTGGAGAGGCCGAGCGCATGAGCACCGTGCTCCTCATCGAGGACAACGAGCAGAACCGCTACCTGGCGACCTTCCTGCTCGAGCAGCGCGGCCATCGCGTGGTGTCCGCCTTCGATGGCCCGAGCGGCATCGAGCTGGCGCAGTCGCTGCGCCCCGACATCATCTTGCTCGACATCCAGCTGCCGACCATGGATGGCCACGCGGTCGCGCGCGCGCTGCGCGCCATCGAGCTCCTGCGCAAGACCCCGATCATCGCGGTGACGTCGTACGCCCTGGTCGGTGATCGCGAGAAGTGTCTGGCCGCGGGCTGCACCGGCTACATCGAGAAGCCCATCGACCCCGAGACCTTCGTGACCGAGATCGAGGGCGTCGCGCGCGCCGCCGGCGAGGGGGACGCCGCATGAGCCGCATCCTCATCGTCGATGACAAGGAGGACAACCTCTACTACCTCAGCGCGCTGCTGTCGGGCCACGGCTACGAGGTCGAGACCGCTCACCACGGCGCCGAGGCGCTGGTCAGGGCGCGCCAGCTCACGCCGGCGCTGATCATCTCGGATCTGCTGATGCCCATCATGGACGGCTACACCTTGCTCCGGCACTGGCGGGCCGATCCCGGGCTGCACGACGTGCCCTTCATCGTCTACACCGCGACCTACACGCGACCCGAGGACGAGGCGCTGGCCATGACCCTGGGCGCCGACGACTTCATCTTGAAGCCCACCGAGCCCGAGGACTTCCTCGGCCGCGTGCGCGCCGCGCTGGTCAAGGTGGCGCGCGGGCGCACCCCCGACCCCACGCCGCCGCCCAACGAGGGCCAGCTCGAGCTGTACAGCCGCACGCTGATCCGCAAGCTGGAGGAGAAGTCGCTGCAGCTGCAGGACATGAACCAGGCGCTGCAGCAGGACATCGCCAAGCGCGAGGCGGTCGAACGCGCCCTGCGCTCGCGCGAGGTCGAGCTCGGCATGCTGGCCGAGGCGCTGCCCGGCGTGGTCTGGATCAGCGGCGCCGACGGTCGCCCGACCTACCTCAACCGGCGCTGGCTGGAGTACACCGGCCTCAGCCTGGAGGCCAGCCTGGGGCAGGGCTGGAGCCAGGCCTTTCACCCCGAGGACCGGGTGCGCAACCGCGACGCCTGGCACGCCGCCATCGACGCCGGTAGCGCCTACGCGGTGGAGTGTCGGCTGCGCGGCGCCGACGGCGTGTATCGCTGGTGGCTGATGCGCGGGGCGCCGATGCTCGGCGACGACGGCGCCATCCACAAGTGGTTCGGCACCGGCACCGACATCGAGGAGCTCAAGCAGGCGCAGGCCAAGCTGGCCGAGACCGAGCAGCTGCGCCGACTGGCCGGGGGCGTGGCCCGCCTGGGGGGCTGGAGCATCGAGCTCGAGCCCGAGCTGCGCCTGGCCTGGTCCGACGAGGTCTGCGCCATCTACGAGCTGCCGCCCGGCAGCCAGCCCGGCGCGGACGAGGCGCTGGGCTTCTATGCGCCCGAGTACCGCGACGCCATCGTCAAGGCCATCGAGGCCTGCGCGCGCAACGGCGTGCCCTTCGACCTCGAGATGCAGGCCATCACGGCGAAGAAGCGCCGCATCTGGGTGCGCGTGATGGGCAACGCCGAGCGCGACCCCAGCGGCAAGATCGCGCGCGTGTTTGGCGCCTTCCAGGACATCGATGACGTGCGCAAGCTGCAGGATCAGCTGCGCCAGGCCCAGAAGATGGAGGCCATCGGGCAGCTCGCGGGCGGCGTGGCGCACGACTTCAACAACCTGCTCTCCGTCATCCTGAGCTACTCGGCGCTGGTGATCGGCCAGCTCGAGCCCGGCGATCCGCTGCGCGCCGACGTCGACGAGATCAAGCGCGCCGGCGAGCGCGCCAACGAGCTGACCCGGCAGCTGCTGGCGTTCAGCCGCAAGCAGCTGCTGCAGCCGCGTGTGCTCGACATCGGCCAGGTCGTCGCCGGCATGGAGAAGATGATGCGCCGGCTGCTCGGGGAGGACGTCGAGCTGGCGCTGCTGGGGGCGCGCCCGCTGGGCAAGGTCAGCGCGGATCCGGGGCAGATCGAGCAGATCCTGATGAACCTGGTGGTCAACGCGCGCGACGCCATGCCGCGCGGCGGCAAGCTGACCGTGGAGACCAGCAACGTGACGTTCGACGCCGCCTACGTGGCCGAGCACCCCGGCACCACGGCGGGGCCGCACGTGATGCTGGCGGTGACCGACACCGGCTGCGGCATGGACGCCGCCACGCGTGAGCGCATCTTCGAGCCCTTCTTCACCACCAAGGCGCAGGGCAAGGGCACCGGCCTCGGGCTGTCGACGGTGTTCGGCATCGTCAGCCAGAGCCATGGCCATGTCCTGGTCTACAGCGAGCCCGGGATCGGCACCACGTTCAAGGTCTACCTGCCGTGCACCGACGCGCCGCTGGAGGCGGGCGGGCCCGCACCGGAGCCGGCGACCCTGCGTGGCAGCGAGACCATCCTGCTGGTCGAGGACGAGGAGCAGGTCCGCGTCGTGGCCCGCACCATCCTGCGCCGCCAGGGCTACAACGTGCTGGAGGCCCAGAACGGCGGCGAGGCCTTCCTCCTGTGCGAGAGCTTCGGCGCCAAGATCCACCTCATGGTGACCGACGTGGTGATGCCGCGCATGAGCGGGCGCGAGCTGGCCGAGCGGCTGGCGCCGATGCGGCCCGAGATGCGCGTGCTGTTCGTGTCGGGCTACACCTCGGACTCCATCGTGCACCATGGCGTGCTCGACGCCGGGGTGGCGTTCCTGCAGAAGCCGATCACGCCCGACGCGCTGCTGCGCCGGGTGCGCGAGGTGCTCGACGCGCGCCCGGCCGAGGCGCGCGGCCCGGTGCTGGTGGTGGAGGACGATCCCCAGATGCGCCGGCTGGTGGTCACCATCCTGCGCTCGGGCGGCTACGAGGACATCGTGCAGGCCAGCAGTGGGCCCGAGGCGCTGGAGCTCGGACGCGCGGCGCCGCGGCTGCGGCTGCTGGTCACCGACGTGACCCTGGGCGAGGTCCCGGGCACCGAGATCGCCAGCCAGCTCGGCGCGCGGCACCCGGGGCTGCCTGTCATCATCATGTCAGGATATGACCTGGAGACGCTGAGCCGGCGTGGCATCGAGGTCCCCGAGACGGCCTTCCTGCGCAAGCCGTTCTCGCCGCAGGCGCTGCTGGAGCGGGTGCGCGGCCTGGTCGGGTGAGCCGCCGAGGCGGTTGGCTGGTCAGGCGTGCGGGCGGCCGGCGCGCGCGACCAGCACCAGGGTGAGGACCACGGCCTGCACGAACACCAGCAGGACCAGCCAGGGGCTGGCGCCGGTGAGGCCGGCCAGGCTGACCCGGCCCAGTGCGCCCACGCGGGCCAGCGCCGGCATCAGCGTCGGCTGCAGCAGGCCGAACAGCAGCGCGCCCACGATGAGGCCGGCCAGGCCCGCGCACCAGGCGTCGAGGCGGCCCTCGCCGGCCTCCGCCACGATGGTGCCCGGGCAGTAGCCCGCGCCGGCCATGCCGACGCCGAAGATCACGCCGCCCACCAGGTTGGCCAGCAGCGCGGTGGGGGGCAGCGGCACCCGCGCGCTGAAGCCGAGCTCGCCGCCAATGGCGATGGCGACCGCGCCGACGGCCAGCGCGCTGAGCATGAAGCGCAGCACGGTGAGATCGGTGAAGCGGTACACGTTCACGATGCGCGCATAGTGCGTCAGGCCGGCCTTGTGCAGCGACCAGCCGAACAGGAAGCCGAGCAGGAGCGCAGGCAGGATGGTGGCGCGCATCAGCGCGGCCTCCCGCGGTAGAGCAGCCAGGCGGTGGGGATGCCGCCGGCGAACATGCCGGCCATGAACAGGAAGGCCGCCGGCGCCAGCGCAGCGCCGCCCGAGATGGCCAGGCCACTGGTGCAGCCGCCCGCGATGCCGGCGCCGAGCTGGACCAGGATGGCGCCCACGAAGGCGACGACGAGGCGGCGGACGCGACCGGGGCCGAAGCGCGGCTGCCACTGGGTGTCGGGCAGCCAGCGCGCGCGCGCCTCACCCGACAGCGCGCTGGAGGCGAAGGCGCCCCCGAGCAGGCCGAGCACCAGCCAGACCTGCCAGGTGATGCCCGGGGTCATGACGTAGCGGTAGTACTGGCTGTGCGGGAACAGCCAGCGTCCTGGGTAAGCAGCCAGCCTGTCGAACGCGCCGGCGACACCGAGCGGACGGCCCCACACCACCTCGGAGGCGGCCACCACCAGGCCGAGCAGCGCGCCGGCGAGGTAGGGGCTCCACAGCTTCTGGCGCAGCCAGCTGGCGAGGGCGCGGCGAGGGCGCGCCTGCTTGCGTGCCAGCACGAAGGCGAGGCCGACGGCGAGCAGCAGCGCCAGCGCGGCGAGGGCCCGATTGGCGGTGGCGGCCGCGTGATCGCCGTCGGCGGTGCCGGGTGCGGGCGCGCTGGCCGCGGGTGCGCCGGGGGCGGCTGAGGGTGGGGGCGCCGGGCGTGACAGGTAGCGCTCGGCGCGCGCGCTGGTGTCCTTGCTGTGGCAGCCGGCGCAGGTGCGCGCGGGATCGGCCAGCGGCGCGCGCAGCCCCCAGTGCGCCTTGGCCTTGCCCGGCGCGGCGGCGTCACCGCCATGGCAGGCGGCGCACAGATCGGCGAAGGCGTGGTCGGCGTGCCAGGGTTGCGGGTTGCGCAGCACCGGGCGCAATCCCTGCGTCTCGTGGCAGGTCACGCAGGACGACGCGCTCGAGGTGCACTGGGCCGAAACCGGCGTGGTGACGCCGACGAAACCACAGACCACCAGCACGATGCACGCGAGCCGCATGTCCTCGTGCAGGGCATCGGGCGTGCCAGCAGCGCCGGGCCGCGGGCGGGCGCCGTCCCGGCGACCTGAGCAGCTCGGCAAACCGTTCGCATGTGGGCGGCCCGACTGCGCCGATTGCGCACCGCGTCGCGGTAATTCGCGCCTCAGCGTGGGCGTGCCAGTTGCAGCAGCGGCCCCGCGGAGGTGCCCCATGTCACCCAGCAGCCCTGCGCATCTCATCGATCGCTTCATGCCGGCCTGGTCCCTGCGCCAGGTCGATCGCATCCCGGTAGCGGCCAGCCCCGAGGCCACCTGGCAGGCCGTGCGCGCCGTCGACCTGTACCAGACCGCCTTCATCCGCGGCCTGTTCGAGCTGCGCACCTTGCCCGATCGCGTCGCGGCGCGGCTGCACGGGCGGCGCCATCACAGCGCCGCCAGCGCGACCATTGACGACATCGGGCGCAGCGGTGACGGCCCCGGCTTCCGCATCCTCGATGAGCAGCCCGGCACCGAGGTCGTGGTCGGCGCCATCGGGAAGTTCTGGCTGCCCTCGATCCCGTTCGCGGCCGTCGCGCCCGCCGACTTCGCCGCCTTCAGCGAGCCCGGCTTCGGCAAGGTGGCCTGGTGCCTGCGCGTCGACCCGCGCGTCGGCGGCGGCGCCTGGATCGGCGTCGACGTCCGCGTCAGCGCCACCGACCCGGCGTCGTGGCGCCGCTTCAAGCGCTACTGGCTGCTGATCGGGCGCTTCTCGCACCTCATCCGCAGCATCGTGCTGGCCGACTTCCGCAAGCGGCTGCACCCCGGGCGCCCCGACTTCACCCGCACGCTGCCCGGCGACGACATCCTGCCGCATGCCAGCGCGATGCGCACCGACGCCGTCACCATCGAGGCACCCATCAGCGCGGTGTGGCCGTGGCTGGTGCAGATGGGCTGCCGGCGCGCCGGCTGGTACAGCTATGACCGGCTCGACAACGGCGGGGTGCCCAGCGCGCGCGAGATCGTCCCGGCGCTGCAGCACATCGCGGTCGGCGATCTGTTGCCCGCGACCCCGAGCGACCCCGGCGGCTTCGCGGTGCTGCGCGTGGACGAGCCCCACGTCCTGGTGCTGGGCTCACCGGGTCTGCTGCCGCCCGCGCAGCGCCCGCCCGGCTCGGACGGCTTCGGCATGTTCGGCGCGCGCTATCAGATGACCTGGGCCTTCGTGCTCGAGCCCATCGGCGAGACCGCGACCCGCCTCATCGTGCGCGTGCGCGGCGACATGGCCGCCGGCCCGCGCGCCACCATCACCAGCGCCGCGGTGCTGTCGCTGCACGCGGTGATGGAGCACGAGCAGCTGCGCAACCTCAAGCGTCGCGCCGAGAGCAATCCCTCGGCCTGAGCCGAGGGATTGTCCGGCTCCGGGTGTCCAATGATTCGCAACCGCCAGAGAGGAGGTCGTCATGCGTACTTCACTCGCCACGCTGTCCTTCGCCCTGCTGCTGGCAGCACCAGCGCTGGCCACCGCCCAGAACGCCCCACCCGCCCCGTGGGCGCCGCCGACCGTGCGCGCCCAGCGCCCCGACGTGCACCGTCACGACGGCTTCTACCTGCGGCTGGCCACCGGCTTCGGCTCGCACTTCGAGACCATCAACCAGGACGGCCATGATCCTGGCCTCACCGTGCAGGGCTCGTCGGTGGCGGGGGAGTTCGCGGTGGGCTGGGCGGTCCGCCCGGGGGTCATCCTGGGCCTCGGCGCCTACAGCTCGACGGTGCAGAACTCCGAGCGCACCTACGATGACTCCAACCCGATGCCGCCCGCCGAGATCGTCGGCAAGGTCGACGACTTCAGCATCTTCGGCCCGTTCTGTGACTGGTACTTCAACTCTCGCCGCGGCCTGCACCTGCAGAGCGCGCTCGGGCTGGCCACCGTGCATGGCATGGGGCTGCGCGACGGCCGCAACGCCGACGACAACGTCGCGCTCGGCCCCGGCTTCATGATCGGGGTCGGCTACGACTGGTGGATCGCCGAGCAGTGGAGCCTGGGCATCCTGGGCCGGGTCTCGGTCGCGGTGGCGACCGGTGAGGACGACAGCGGCGTGCGCTGGGAGCACGCCATCGGAACCGCACCGTCGCTGCTGTTCACGGTGACGTTCAACTGAACCGTCCGCGCACGGCGCATGCAAGCGCCCACGCCTGGAGGTGGCCAATGGAAGACTTCCTGTGGGGACTCTGGAACGGGTTGACGGCGTGGCCGCTCCTCATCATCCATGCCTTCGGGGGCTGGCAGCGCTTCCCGGTCTATGACGTGATGCGTGACGGCGGCTGGTACCAGTTCGCCTTCTTGCTGGGCAGCGGCTCGCCCTTCCTGGGGCTGCTCGGCCGCAACAAGACGGTCGTCATCGCGGACCGGCGCCAGTGCGGCAGCGCGCACGACCCGCCGGCCCCCCCGACCCCTGCGCAGGAGCTGCGCAGTCCGCCTGGTGATGGCAGCGTCGCGCACCAGTCCTGACCGAGGCCATGGCCGAGGCGCCACCGTGGACCCTTTCGGTGGCAGCTGGCTCTCACGGCCATGAAGCTCCTGAAGCGGTTCGGCATCCCGGTCTTGCTGGTGGCGGCAGTGGTCTACCTGATGTGGCCCAAGGGCGGCGACGTCAGCGGCTCCGAGGCGCGCGCGCTGGTCGCCAAGGGCGCGCTCCTGCTCGACGTGCGCACGCCCGGCGAGTTCGCCGGCGGTCACATCGAGGGCGCGGTCAACATCCCGGTCCAGGAGCTCGAGCAGCGCCTGGCCGAGCTCGACGACAAGGCGCGACCCATCGTGGTGTACTGCCGCAGCGGCAAGCGCAGCAGCCGCGCCGCCAGCGTGCTGAAGGGCGCGGGCCACAGCGCGGTGCACGACCTCGGCGCGATGAGCCGATGGTGACCTGGCTCAGCCGGCGGGCTTGCGCGCGATGACCTGCAGCACGGCGCTGAGGCCGCCGTGGTGGGCGCCCTCGTGGACCTCGCGCAGCTTCTCCTCGCCGTGGACCAGCTCGAGGCCGGCCAGCTCGGCGCGCACCGCGTCGAGGGTCATCAGCATGTCGACGTCGCGCGGTCCGCCGGTCTTGTACTCGAGCTGGCGCGGCGTGTAGGCCTCGAGGATGAACACGCCGCCGGGGCGCAGGGCGATGGCGACGCCGCGGTGCAGGCGCGCGCGCAGCGCGGTCGGGGTGTGGCACCAGATCGAGACGATGCCGTCCCAGCGCGCGGCGCCGAGGTCGAAGTCGGCCAGATCGGCGACGATGGTCTCGATGCTGACGCCGCGCTCGGCGGCCAGCGTGCGCGCCTTGGCGAGGCCGACCGCGGAGCCATCGACGCCGGTGACGCGGAAGCCGCGCTGCGCCAGGAACACACCATTGCGGCCCTCGCCCTCGGCCAGGCTGAGGATGTCGCCGTGCGCGGGCAGGTGGCCCAGGCTGGCGGCCAGGAAGTCGTTGGGCTCGGTGCCATAGGCGAAGCCCGGCTCGGCATAGCGCTGGTCCCACATGGAGGGGAGTATAGCGGTCACGGGCGCGCCGTCACTTGCGGGGCGTGGGCGGCAGCACCGGGCCGGCCGGTGGCGGCGGCGGGGGCGGCGGGGCCGGCTTGCGCCGCTTCATCAGGCCGCGCGGCAGGTGGGTCGCGCTGCGCAGGAACGACGCCATCCGGGTCTCGACCAGCGCGTTGACGCTGCCATCGGGGAACTTGCCGGTGTCGTCGCGTTCGCCCGCCGGCTTGCCGGTGAGCAGCGCGATGGCGTCGTCCACGTGCTCGATGGCGTGGATCTGGAAGCGGCCCTCGGCGCAGGCCGCGACCACGTCGGCGCGCAGCATCAGGTTCTTGACGTTGCTCTTCGGGATCAGCACGCCCTGGTCGCCGGTCAGCCCGCGCTGCTTGCAGATGTCGAAGAAGCCCTCGATCTTCTCGTTGACCGCGCCGATGCTCTGGACCTGGCCCATCTGGTTGACCGAGCCGGTCAGCGCCAGGCCCTGCTGCACCGGCACCTCCGACAAAGCCGACAGCAGCGCGCACAGCTCGGCCAGCGAGGCGCTGTCGCCCTCGACCGCGCTGTACGACTGCTCGAACACCAGCGTCGCCGACAGCGCCAGAGGCAGCTGTCGGGCATAGCGCGAGCCCAGGTAGCCACCCAGGATGAGCACACCCTTGCTGTGGATGGGCCCGCCGAGGTCGACCTCGCGCTCGATGTCGATGAGATCACCCTTGCCCAGGCGCACCCGCGCGGTGATGCGCGCCGGGTGGCCGAAGGTGTGCTCGCCGAGCTGGAACACCGTCAGCCCGTTGACCTGGCCCACGCTCTGCCCCGCGGTCGACAGCAGGATGTCGCCGCGCCGCACCGCCTCCTGCAGGTGCTCCTGCACCCGCCCGGCGCGCACCAGCTGGGCGTCGAGGGCGCGCTGGACATCGTCGGCGAGCACGGTGTCGCGACCGGCCTCGCCGGCCCAGTGGCTGGCCTCGCGCAGGAGGTCGACCATGCCGCGCATCTGCACCGACAGCTTCTCGGCGTCGCCGGCGACGCGCGCGGCCTGATCGATGACACGCGCGACGGCGCCGCGGTCGAAGGCGCGCAACCCCTCCTTGGTGACCAGGGCGGCCACCAGCCGGGCGTAGACCGCCTCGGCCTCGGGGCGCCGCTCCATGGTCTCCTCGAAGTCGACCAGCACCTTGAACAGCTCGAGGAAGTCGTGATCGAGCGCGGCCAGCAGGTAGTACAGCGTGCGCTCGCCGCACAGCACGATCTTGGTGTCGCCGAGCGGGATCGGCGCCGGCTCCAGCGAGGTGGTCGCCACCAGGCCCAGGGCCTGGCCCAGCGACTCGATCCTGATCTCGCCCGAGCGGATGGTGCGCTTCAGGGCGTCCCAGGCCAGCGGCTGCTGCAGCACCTTGACGGCGTCGAGGATGAGATGGCCGCCGATGGCGCGATGCAGCGCGCCGGCGCGGATCAGCGTGAAGTTGGTCAGCAGCGAGCCGAACTGCGACTCGTGCTCGATGCGCCCCACCAGGTTGGCGTAGGTCGGGTTGTCCTCGTAGATCACCGGCGCGCCGTGCAGCTGGCCGCGGTCGACCAGCAGGTTGACGCGATAGCGCCGGAAGCTGGCGGCGCCGTGATCGCGGTGCATGGCGCGCTGGAAGGCGGCCTCGACCCCCTCGGGCGGGCCCTCCAGGAACTCGTCGGCGCTGTCGATGACGTCGAGCTCGAGGCGCGCCAGGTGCTCCAGCACCGCGGGGAACTCCTGGTAGCGCTTGCGCACGCCGTCGAGGATGCGCCGCGCGGTGGCGGTCGCCATGTCCTTGTCGAGCGCGACCACGGCCTCGTGGTGCTCCTTGGCCCAGCCATGGAAGTTGCGCAGGAGCTCGTGCAGCTCTCCGCCGACGCGGGTCATCTCGGCCTGCACGCGCTCCTGCTGGTCCTTGCGCAGGGCCTGGAACTTCTCCGGCTCGAGCACGCCCCCGTCGCCCAGCGGCGCCACCACCAGGCCGGTGTCGGTCTCGACCACGGCGACGTCGCGCAGCCTGGCGCGCTCCTGGATCTCGGTGAGCGAGCGCTGCTGGCGCTCCTTGAAGGCGTCGATGAGCTGGCGCTTGCGGGTGCGGTACTCCTCGCTCTCGAAGGCCGCCCGCATGGCGACACGCAGCTCGCCCACGGCGTGGTCCAGGTCGGTCTGCAGCCGGCCGCCCACGCCGGCCGGGAGATGGAGCGCACGGGGCCGCTCGGGCGCGGCGAAGTCGTGCAGGTAGCACCAGTCGGATGGGACCGGCTGGCCCGCCGCGTGCTCGCGCAGATACTGCTGCAGCAACGTCTGCTTGCCGACGCCAGGCGGGCCGCTGGCGAACAGGTTGTAGCCCTGGCTGCGGATGCCGACCCCGAAGCGCAGGGCCTCGACGGCGCGCTCCTGGCCCACCACGCCCCCAGCGCTGGCCAGCGGCGGAGCCTCGGACGTGGTCTCGAACGGCAGGTCGGCTGGCCGGCAGGTGCGGCGAAGCTCACTCGGGGTCAGCTGGATGGCGGCGCACACACTGCCGGGTGGTGCAGCTTGTGTGCCCGCCCGGCGCGGGTGCCGGCCCTGGACTCACGCGGATCTGGGCCTGCGCCCGGCCCAGACGCGAACCATTTGCGGGATGCCGGCCCAGCGGCGAACGCCGTGCGTCGGGGGGCCGACTCCAGGGCGGCTATTGGGTGGCGGTGGTGCCGATGGAGAAGGTCGCGGTCGCGCCCGTGCCGAGCTGCGGGGTGATGGTCCCGGTGGTGACCGTCTGCGGAGTGCCGCCGGGGATGAGGGGCGTGGCGTTGAGGCGGATGCGCCCTGCGCCGCCGCCACCACCGCCGCCGGTCGCCGCGGGAGGGGCGTTCTGGCCAGCGCCCGGCGAGCTGGTCCCGGCGGCGCCCGCACCGCCCATGCCGCCGTTCGGGAGGCCGGGGTTGAGGCTCACGCCGCCCGCGCCGCCGCTGGCCGGCGTGCTGGTCAAGGTGCCGTTCGCGCCCCTCTCCGTCAGTGCCACCCCCAGTGCACCACCACCACCGCCGCCGCCGCCGTTGCTCGACAGCGTCCCGGTCACGGTGACCAGCTCGCCCTCGAGCAGGATGGCGCCGCCGGCGCCGCCGCCGAGGCCGCCGCGGCCGGTGTCGCCAAAGAGCCCGCCGCCGCCGACCGCGCTGATGGTGCCCGAGACGTTGACCAGGCCGCACGCCGTGATCTGCACTGCGCCGCCCCCGGCGCCCGCGAACATGCCGCCGCCGGGGCTGCCGCCCTGCAGCGGCACGACGGTCAGCATGCCGTTGACCGCGCCCGCGGCGCCGCCTGGCGAGGGGGTGGCGCTGCCGCCCAGCCCGCCGGGGCTGCCATGGCCGCCGCCACCGGCGCCGACGCCCGAGGCGGCGCCGGTCCCGCCGACGCCCGTCCCGGTCTGGAGCGCCCCCGGCCCCGGGGTACTGTGGTCGCCGCCCACGTCCAGCATGCCCTCGATGTTGACGTTGCCGTCGGCCAGGATGGCCAGCGCGTGGGTCGAAGCCGGCGTCACGCTCAGGGTGACCCCGGGGTTGATGGCGAAGCTCTGGAAGTGGAACACGCCGATGGGGGGGCCGCCGGTCTGGGTCACCACCGCGTAGACGCCCGAGGGCAGCGCGATGGCGCCGCCGGCGTCCAGCGTCAGCGTGCCGGTGGCGGGATCGATGGTGGCGTCCGCGTTCAACGTCAGGGTGAAGCCTCCGGTGCCGGGCGGCAGACAGTCCAGGATCAGGCCGTTCGAGGGCACGAGGTCCTTGCAGTCGCCGACCGCGGTGGTCTGGCCGGCGCCGGTCTGGGTCTGACAGCCGTAGGTGCACGCGCTGGGCGCGCCCGGGGTGCCGCGGCTCGTGCACGACACGGTGTGGCTGGCGTTGGCGTCGCAGAAGTCGCTGCCCGGCACGCACTGGTTGCAGTCCTGCGACGCCGCGTTGCAGCCCAGCGGGCACGCTGCCGTGGTCAGCACGCCGGTGGCGCTGCAGTGGTTGGCCGCGGTGGCGGCGCCGTTGCACGTGGTGGCCACCGCCGGGTTGCACTGCTCGCAGCGCATCATGGTGCTGTTGCACGCGAACGGGCAGGCCTGGGTCGCCACCGCGGTGCCGGCGCCGTTGCACACCATCGCGCTGTTGCCGTCGATGCAGCCGAAGAACGCCCCCGGCGTGCACATGAAGGCGTCAGGTCCGGCGTCGGCGATGGCGGCGTCGGGGACCGCGGCGTCGGGCGTGGCGGCGTCGGGGACCGCGGTGTCGTTGTCGGCGGCGCCGTCGGTCTTGCCGCCGCTGTCGTCACCACAGCCGGCCCCGAGGACCAGCGCCATCCCAGCAAGCAAACCCAGCAGTCTCTTGTGCACGTGTCCCCCCGGCCAGACGTGATCCTACGACGCCGACGCCGGCCACGATACCCCTGGTGAAAGATAGTTGCGCTCGCAACTATCGTCGGCTACAGCTTCTCCATGTCCAGGCGTGCCGCCCCCACCCAGGCCGACGAGCTGCGCCGCCTGATGCAGCAGCTGTTCCGGCGCTTCGGCGCGCTCGCCGCCGACAGCACGCCATGCGGCATGCCGCTGCCGATGGCGCACGCGCACGCCCTGATGGTGACGCGCGCCCGCGGCGAGCTGTCGCAGCGCGAGCTGGGCGCCGAGCTGCGCATCGACAAGAGCAACGTGGCCCGGCTGTGCGCGCGCATGGTCGACGCCGGCCACGCCCAGCAGCGCCCCTGCGCCGACGACGGTCGCAGCCGCCTGCTGTCCCTGACCGAGCGCGGCCAGCGTCTGGCCCGCGAGGTCGAGGCCGCCAGCGCGGCGCGCTTCGGCGCCCTGCTGGCGGCGCTGCCGGCCGGGCGTCGCGGCGACGTGCTCGACGCCCTGCAAGAGCTGGTCAGCGCGCTGGACGTGCTGCCCGCCGCCTCCACCGAAGAAAGGAGCTCCGCATGACCCGCCATCTCCCCGTGCTGGCCGCCGCGCTGTCCGTGCTGCTGGCCAGCTGCAGCAGCAAGTCCCCTGCGGCCCCCGCCGCCTCACCCGCGCCCAGCGCCGCTGGCCCGCCCGCCGGCGAGTCGCTCGACGCGCTCGACACCCGCAGCCCGCTACCGCTCTTGCCCATGATGGCGCACCACCAGAAGCAGAACATGCGCGATCACCTGGTCGCGGTGCAGGAGATCGTCGCCGCCCTGGCCGGCGCCGACTTCGCCGGCATCGAGCGCGCCGCCGGTCGCATCGGCTTCTCCGAGGAGGAGGCCCAGATGTGCGGCCACATGGGCGCCGGCGGCCCCGGCTTCA
Organism: Polyangia bacterium; assembly: GCA_044229835.1. GTDB lineage: Bacteria > Myxococcota_A > Polyangia > Haliangiales > JADYYK01 > JADYYK01. The sequence continues at coordinate 90,312 of JBGASF010000009.1, forward strand.
CCGAGCAGGCGCTGGCCTTCCACCACCAGGCCGACAAGATCGCCGCCGCCGCACGCGACAAGGACCGCGCCCGCGTGGTCACCGAGCTGGGCACCACGCTGCAGGCGTGCACCGCCTGCCACGCCATCTGGAAGCAGCAGGTCGTCGACGCCGCGACCTGGCAGCGCCTGACCGCGGGCGCGCCGCCGATGCAGCACATGCACTGAGCCGTGCTAGCCTGGCGCCTTCATGAGCCACGCAGCTGGTGCCGGCCAGCCCGATCTCCTCGTGGCCCTGTTCGAGGCCAGCGCCGACGCCACCCTGGTGGTCGACGAGGCCGGCCTCATCGTGGCCTCCAACCCGGCCGCCGCGCGCATGCTCGGCTACAGCGCCGCGGCGCTGCACGGCCGCTCGGTCGACACCCTGGTGCCGGCCCGCTTCCAGCACCACACCCGCCAGCGCTCGGGCTACCAGGCCGCGCCCGAGCCGCGCCCGATGGGCCGCGGGCTGGAGCTGTTCGCGCGCTGCGCCGACGGCCGCGAGATCCCGGTCGACATCTCGCTGACGCCCGTCGTGGTCGGCGGGCGCCGGCTGGTCGGCTGTGCGCTGCGTGACCAGCGCGGGCGCGCGCATGGCACGGGCACCCTGAACGTGCAGGCCACCGCGCTGCGCTCGGCCGCCAACGGCATCGTCATCACCGATCGCAGCGGCGTCATCACCTGGGTCAACCCGGCGGCGTGCGCCATCACCGGCTACGCCTCCGACGAGCTGGTCGGCCAGCACACCCGCGTCCTCAAGTCGGGCCAGCACGACCCCGCCTTCTATGCCGAGCTGTGGCAGGCGGTGACCGCCGGCAAGACCTGGTGCGGCACCATCGTCAACCGGCGCAAGGACGGCACCCTCTACCACGAGGAGCAGACCATCGCGCCGGTGGTCGACGACGGCGGCGCGGTGACGCACTTCATCGCCATCAAGCAGGACGTCAGCGACGCCCACCGCACCCGCGAGGCGCTGGTGCAGGCGCACCGCGAGCTGGCCGCCCGCGTCAGCGAGATCGAGTCGCTGGCCGCGCAGCTGCGCGAGCAGGCCATCCGCGATCCGCTGACCAACCTCTACAACCGCCGCTACCTCGAGGAGTCGCTGCGCCGCGAGCTGGCCCGGGTGCGCCGCTCGGGCGAGCCGCTGGTGGTCGCCATGCTCGACGTCGACCGCTTCAAGCTGGTCAACGACAGCCACGGCCACGCCACCGGCGACGCCGTGCTGCAAAAGCTCGCGGAGCAGCTGCGCAGCCACGTGCGCGACTCCGATCTGGTCGGGCGCATCGGCGGCGAGGAGTTCGTCATCGTCCTCGTCGGCGCCAGCCTGGCCATCGCGCGCCAGCGCGCCGAGCAGTGGCGCGCCAGCTTCGCCGCCAGCAGCGTCCCGGCGCCAGGCGGCGCCTCGGTGCGCTGCACGCTCTCGATCGGCCTGGCGCTGCGCCATGGCGACGAGCCGCCCGAGGCCCTGCTGCGGCGCGCCGACACCGCGCTGTACCAGGCCAAGGCCGCGGGGCGCGACCGCGTGGTCATCGCCGACTGACCGCCATGGCCGAGCCCGCGACCAGCCCCAGCGCGGCGCCTGCCAGCGTGACCACCGCGCGCGGTCGCGTCGAGTACGCGGCGGCAGGGCAGGGGCCCACCGTGCTGGCGCTGCATGGCGCCATGGGCGGCTGGGACCAGGCCATGATCCTGGCGCGCACCGTCGATCTGACCCGCTTCCGCGCCGTCGCGCCGTCACGCCCCGGCTACCTCGGCACCGCGCTGGCCGCCGGGCGCAGCGCCGACGAGCAGGCCGACCTCCACGCCGCGACGCTGGACACCCTCGGCGTCGAGCGCGCCGCCGTGCTCGCGGTCTCCGGCGGCGGCCCCTCGGCGCTGCGCTTCGCCTTGCGCCACCGCGCGCGCTGCTGGGCCCTGGTGCTGGTGTCGACCCTCGGAACGCCCATGCGTGGCGCGCTGCCGCTGTCGGCCCGGCTGGCCATGTGGCTGGGCCGGCAGGGCTGGTTCGCCGAGCGCCTGCGCCGCCGCCTGGCGCGTGACCCCGAGGCGCCGGCGCGCCGCGCCATCCTCGACCCCGCGCTGCGCGCGCGCACCCTGGCCGACCCCGAGGCCGGCCCGCTGTTTCGCGCCCTGCTGGCCAGCACCACCGACCGCCTGCCGCTGCGCATCGAGGGCACCCGGCGGGACGTCCGCACCGGTCGCGGCCCGGCGCCGCCCCTGGAGCAGGTCCGCGTACCCACGCTGGTCATCCACGGCACCGCCGACCGCACGGTGCCCTTCGCCCAGCACGGCGCGGTGCTGGCCCGCCGCATCCCGGGCGCCGAGCTGCTCGCGCTCGAGGGCGGCGAGCACGTCGCCCTCTTCACCCACCGCGCCGTCATCACGCCGCGCGTGGACGCCTTCCTGCGCGCCCACGCGCCGGCCTGACCAGCCGCGCCGGGCCGCCAGCGGGCTCAGGCCAGGTCGAAGCGGTCGAGGTGCATGACCTTGCTCCAGGCCGCCGCGAAGTCGCGCACCAGCTTGGCCTCGGCGCCGGCGCTGGCGTAGACCTCGGCCAGCGCGCGCAGCTGGGCGTTCGACCCGAACACCAGGTCGACCCGGGTCGCCGTCCACTTCAGCGCGCCGGTGGCGCGATCACGTCCCTCGAACAGCTCGCGCGAGTCCCCGGCCGGCTGCCAGGTGGTGCCCATGTCGAGCAGGTTGACGAAGAAGTCGTTGCTCAGCGTGCCCGGGCGCGTGGTGAAGACGCCGTGCGCCGAGCCGCCCACGTTGGCGCCCAGCACGCGCAGCCCGCCCACCAGCGCGGTCATCTCGGGCGCGCTCAGCCCGAGCAGCTGCGCGCGATCCACCAGCATGACCTCGGTCGGCACCGCCAGCCCCTGCTTGCGATAGTTGCGGAAGCCATCCGCCAGCGGCTCCAGCGGCGCGAACGAGTCGGCATCCGTCTGCTCCGCGCTGGCGTCGGTGCGCCCCGGTGTGAAGGCGACGTCGATGGCATGGCCGGCCGCGCGGGCCGCCTGCGCCACCGCCGCGCAGCCGCCGAGCACGATGACGTCGGCCAGCGAGATGCG